>CAUSAC010000010.1:0-55868 GCA_963529615.1 uncultured Campylobacter sp.
AAAATTTACTATCCTTGCGGTCAAAAAGAGTATTTTGTAAAGAAAGACGATATAGTAAAAAGATATTAATTTTATACTTGAAAGGAGAGCTGTGAAGTATTTCGCACCTTTTATATTGTTATTATTCTTTTGCGGGTGTGAGCCGTATTTTATGAAATATGCCGCCAAATGCGCCGGCGCCGATGATAAATCCGCTCAAAAGAATATGTATTGGTTTAAGGATAGGCATAAATATAGTTATTTTTATGAGGGAGAATATAGAACCTATGCATCCAAAAATGAAAATGATGTTTTGGCAAGACCCGATTATCCTATATTTGTAATTAGCCATTGCGATGATAAGTGGTGCGAGGTCGTTGAAAAGTGCAGCAACATAAAAGTATTTGTAAAAAAGAGCGATATAGTACCATACAAAAGATAGGCGCAGTCTTAAGGTATAAATTTCAATACGCGCCAAGTATCCAAGTGAGCATAGCGTAAATTTAAAGCGGCTTGAGAAGCAAATAAAACAAGAAGGATTCAAAAATGAAAAGTATAAAAGGTATTTTCCGTTATCTTTTTCCGGTAAGAGATGGACGAGAACTGTATTGGATTAAAATTCCAAAAGGGCAAAGCGATCGTTTTGGAAAAGAATTTATATTCGAGCCTGAATTGATTGCGAAATCGGATGCGGAAAAACTCGGTATAAAAATAGATCCAAAGCTTTTAAGAGATAAGCAGATTAAATTTCATATACGCGATATGTATTATAAGACATATTATGAGATAACATCTTTCGGTATCGATGAGAGCTACGCCGATTCGCGGCAAATAGATCTTGATTTAGAAGATATAAAACCAATCGTAAAATCGGATGCAGACGATCCCTACTATGTATATTGCTATAGCTTAAACATAGAGCAGATGAGATCTTTTGGATGCATTGATATGGTTAAGCCCGGTTTTTCATACTTCTTCGAATCCTATGCTAGCCATGAAAGAATAATCAAAGCTCCAAATGGCGGAGATAAAAATATAAAAAGCTGCTATATAAATGTCTTTGATAGCGATACGGAAGCCTTTTACGTGGCATTATTGGACGTTAAGCTGCCTTTTAGCGAAGTTGCGAAAATAGTCCGCCCGCTGAGCATAGAGGCAAATATCCACTATTCTTATAGCCTCTCCGAAGAGCAGATTATAAAATTGGGATTTCCTGAAATTTTAAAAGAAAATGGTGGCAAAATCGACGCTCAAATATCGGTAGAAATAGTATAATTTAAAATTTAGCCGTTAAATGGATAAAATAATGCAGCCCAAAATTAGAAATTTATGTGTATCGCTGGAAAATAAAATTTTAAATCTACATCCTTTTGATCCTGAGCAAGTATGCTGCTGCATAGCGACATGGTTTATTGAAAATAAAATTTTATTTCGTATGAAAGAATACGACGGTTGCGGCTTGGACGAGCTGTTAAAGTTAAATTTTAAAGATTATCCGACCGAGCTATCGATTTACGGCGACGGAAAAGCGAAGGATCTCTTTGGCGTAAAGATCATCAAATCGGACAAATACCGCTTGATAAATAAAATTAGAGCATTGAAAGATCAAAAGAGCTTAAGACTAGTCTACGAGGAATTAAACTCGATTGTATTCGATAGCTTGGTAGTTAGCGTGGATTTGGACTTGGCGTGCGAATGCCCGCAATGGTCGCCTAGCGATTACAGAGTTATGTTAAACGAAGCGACGGACGAAATCGTTTTTGCCTGCATAAATTGCGAGAAGAAATTTTATCCGAATACTCTTACCGAGTGCCAAATAGATTGTAATCTTGCTATTCCTAAACGCGGATATTTTATCAATTAACTATTTCAATCATTTCTTTTATAGCCAACTTTGGTATCCAAGAAAGAAGCTGGTGGCAAGGACTCAAATTATTTAACCCAGTCTAAATTTAACCCGCTCCAGCGCATTAAATTTCACGATCAATTTGTTCCGGGCGCTTGGAGTAGGGCATTGCCTAGCTAAGGCGCCCGGGCATCGCCAAGCCCGAGCGCCGCTTGCTATCAAAGCTTTAAATGCTAAAAGGTTTAAAAGCTCAAAATTGTCCGAAAAGATCGTTCAGTGCCTCGCTGATGCTAGGATGCGTAAAAATTTGGTTTTTGAAAAAGTCCGCTTTCGCGCCCAGCGCCATGGCGATCGCCAGCTCATTAACGATCTCGTGCGCGTTTACGCAGTGAAGCGCCGCGCCTAAAATTTCGCCGCTAGCTGCGTCTACGACCGCCTTCATCATTCCTTCGTCGTGCGCTACGACCTTGGCGCCGGGCACCGCTGCCATCGAAAGCTTCAGCACCTTGATCTCGCGCCCACTCTCTCTTGCTTTGCGCTCGCTAAGGCCGATGCGAGCTAGCGGCGTGCGGGTAAACAGCACGCTTGCATGCGGTGCGCGGTTTTTTGTAGTTCGCGCGCCGTCTCCGAAAAGCGCGCTAAAAATGATCCTAAAATCGTCTAAGCTCGTGTAGGTAAACATCTCGCCGCCGCGCACGTCGCCTGCTGCGTAGATGCCAGCAGCTGAGCTTTGCAGATGCTCATTCGTGATGATATTGCCGCGCGCGTCCGTCTGCACCCCCGCAGCGGCTAAATTTAGATCATTCGTATTCGCGCGACGACCGAGGGCGTATAAAAACGCATCCGCCGCGACTGCCTTGCTCTCGCCCGCGAGGTTAAATTTTAGCTCGCCGCCCTTTAAGCTCAAAAACTCGCAGCCCTCGATAATCTCTACGCCTTGGGTCTGCAGAGCGGATTTGACGCTGGCAGCCACGTCCTCATCCTCGTTTTTCATAAATTTCGATCGCATAAGCACGCTGACTTTAGAGCCGAATCCCGCAAACATCGAGGCAAACTCAAGCCCGATAAATCCGCCGCCGATGATTACTAGACGCTTCGGTAGGATCTTTAAATTTAAAATTTCTTCGCTGCTATAAGCGATCTGCGAGCTTACCTCAAAGCTAGGCTCGACCTCCCTCGAGCCCGTATTTACGACGATCGTTTCTGCTGAAATTTCATGCGTCTGCCCGTCAGGACTTAGCACGCGCACGGAATTTGCGCTCGTAAATGAGCCCTCGCCGTCGATTACATCGATATTTGGGCTTCCCTTTAGCATTGCTAAATTTTTCGCCCTCAGTGCCTCTACGAGCTCGTCCTTTTTCTGCATGCTCAGCACGAAATACTCTCCGAGCACGCTGAAATTTACGAAGCCAGCTTCCTTGCTCGCGGTAACTAGCCGCTTGGTCGGGATGCAGCCTACGTTGATGCAGGTGCCGCCGTACATCTGCGGCGAGCGCTCGATGAGAGCGACCTTTTTACCTAGCGCGGCGGATTTTGCGGCAAGGGTTTTGCCTGCTTTGCCAAAGCCTATTACGATGATATCATAATCCATTTTTTATCCTTTTGATCTAAAATTTCGCGGGATTATAAGAGGTTTTATTAAATTTAAAATCTGCGTGGCGCAAATTTAAAGGCGCAGGCAAGAGGCGCGAAATTTAACGGCAAAATTCTAACTTCGGCACAGAATTTAATACAGAAAATAAAAATTTCAGCTCTAATCGTTTCAAAAATTCTGCATCAATAGAATTAAAATTTTAAGCGCGGGATACGTGGCATTTTATAGCGCTTGGTAACGGATAGAATCCAAGCTACAAAATCCAAGTCCCAAACCGCTCATAAAATTTAAAGGTGCAAAAAGCGCGGAATTTACGCCGTAAAATTCCGCTACTAGCGCTTTTTTACACCTAGCAAAAACATATCGATGCGGTCCTTGATTAGCTCGCTCGCTTTGAAATTTAGCTTTTCGTCGAAAAATAGCAGCCTGCTAAAATGCGGCTCTCTAAGCAAAAAGCAAAAATATAGCGCTAGGCTTTTTGCCGTGCGCCCGGGCGCAAACTCGTCCGAATGCGCCGCCAAATACTCATCTAGCGCATTCGGCGAACCTAGCACGCCGCTTTTTAAAAAGATTTTTGGGCTCTCGCTAAGCGCTCCGTTAAAGCCGCTGAAAAGTATCAGCCGGTAGAATTTTATCGCCTCCGGAGCAAAAAGAAACTCCAGATAAATCCCTGCAAACTCCTGCAGATACTCGCGCAATTTTAGGTCTTTATTGATTCGCATGCGCTCGTTCATTCGCTCATCAAGCTTTTTGCTTTGCAGTTCGATGATGCGCAAAAATAGGCTTTCTTTGTTATCAAAATACTTATAAACCGACGATAGCGAGCCGCCGCTAAGCTCGATGATATCGCTTAAGCTCGTAGCCTCGTAACCTTTGGCTAAAAACAGCTCCAGCGCCGCGTCTAAAATGAGCTTGCAGCGAATTTCGGATTTTTTATATTTAGGCGATTCGGGCATTTCGCCTCCTTTGAAATACTAAAATTTTTTGTAAGTGTATAAAAAATATACTTAATTAAGCAACATTATTAGGCTAAAATTCTAAAAGCTTAGCAAAAAATAATTTTACGCGGCTTTGCAAGCGAAGCGAAATTTTATATCGTGCGGGCGCAAGCGAGCGGAATTTTATCGCGCGCCGGCTGCGGCAAGGCGGAATCTATCTTTGTAAACGAAGCGTTTAATGCCTATTTTAGGCAAATTTAGCAATAATTACCTAAAACGCTAAAAGGCATCTTTGTATGAAAAAAGTCTCGATCGGCGAAGCAGCCGAAATTTTAGGAATTTCAAAAGAAGCCGTCTACAACCGCATCCGTAGAAATTCCTTGCGTGCCGAGGAAAGCAGCGGCGTGCGCTACGTGCTTTTAGATGATGAAATGCAAAGCGAGCCCGCTTCGCAAAGCTCTGCAAAAAGCACGCGTACTGGCGGCACAGCTGGCACTCAAAGCTTCATCGACTATCTCATCAAAGAAATCTCCGAGCTAAAAGGTAAAATCGAAGCGCTGCAAAGCGATAAGGACAGACTTCACAAAGAAAAAGAGGAAATTTTAATCGCCTCAAAAGATGAAATCAAGCTGATGTATAAGGAGCGCGACGAGAAGCTCAGGTATTTTTTGTCATTTTTCGATAAACCGCTGCTTTCGAGCAAAAGCCGCGAAGCCAAACCCTACGATGTCGAAATCAAAGAAAAAACCTTCGATCGTAGCGAATGGACGAGCCTTGCAAAATTCGTAAAATCGCTCAAACGCAAAAAGCGCCTCAAAGCGCAAAGTCTAATCATCGAAAACATCGGCAAGAGCGAGTTTATCCGCGTCGAGGGAAATGAACTTTTGATAAATCAAAGCCTAGATATAAAATCACTGAAAGGATCTAAATGAAACTACGCAAAATCGCGGCATACGCGCTAGCAGGAGGCTTCGGCCTCGTTATGGCGGGCTCGTTAGCAGGCTGCGACGATAGGGGGCAGGAGCAAAACGTCCGTCTGCAAGAGGGCGCGCTTGTGCGGCTTGAAGAGGTCGCGCCGGGAAAATATAAAATTTTAGAGGAATTTCCGAGCGAAAAGACCCAGATCATCCTAAAATCGCTCGACGGCATGGAGAGAATTTTAAGCGATGAGGAAACCAAAGCCCTTTTAGCCGAAGAAAACGCTAAAATCGACGCCGGCACTTCAAATTTAACCAACCAAAATGCGCAGCTTAGCAGCGGCGGCATGAGCCTGGGCGAGGCGATCTTGGCAAGCGCTGCAGGCGCCATCATCGGCTCGTGGATCGGCGGCAAGCTGTTTAACAACCCAGCCTACCAAAGTCAGCGCCAAACCGCCTACAAAAGCCCGAGCGCCTACTCCAGAAGCATCGATAGCTTCAATCAAGCAAAACAGCAAAACGCCAAAGCACGAAGCGGCAAGAGCGGGTTTTTCGGCGGAAGCAAAAGCGGCAAAAGCGGCGGATTTTTCGGCGGCTAAGCGCGCCTTGAAACATACGGCGGCTCTGCGCGGCGAGTTTAAATTTTAACGCGCGACGCTTGAAAGCGAGCAAAATTCTGTCGCAGCAGAATTTTAGCTAAAACGAAAGCGCGCTCCGTGTTGCACGTCTTTGGTGAAATTTGATACGACGAAATTCCGTATCGCTCGGGGGCAATGTCCTACGGCTACGTTATCGCTAGAAAAAATTTTATGGTGCGCGTAGTGATTTGCAATCCTTACGCGGCGAGGTTGTCAAGATAAAATTCCGCGCCGCTACGCGCATGGCAGTTTGTAATTATTGCCGCGGCGACGTCATGACGAGGCGGAATTCGCGCCCGCTGCCGAGCGCATCGGATCGCATTTTTTACTGAGGCGTTGCCGCGGGGCGAAATTTTGATATGAAAGGCAGCGTCGTGCGATAAAATTTTATATTGCGACGCGACATTAAGGCGAGCGAGGCCGTGCTACGACGGGAGTTTTAATCACCGCATCCGCAATCGGATTTCGTATCGCAGCGCTTCTTGCGGCAAATTTTATATCGCCTAGCGGTGCTAAAGTGAGTAAATTTACCCGAGCGAAATCTAGGTCGCAGCATCGCGTGATCAAGACGTGCCGCAGTTTTTGAGGAAGCCGAGGAGGAACTACTTGCAAGGGTGTATTTCTTGCAAAAGAGGTGCCACTCTGCAGCGGAGCAATGCACCGTTCGCTCGCCGAGCTCTGATTAACCGGCGCGCTTAGAGGTGCGAGCCCATAGCTCGCGTTTTATTCTGCTTCGCCGCGCTCGCAAGATACGCCGGCAGCGACTAGCGCTATATTTGTTTTGCGCTGCGGGCGGAATTTTAAAATTTATATAAAAAGGAAAATCTATGCAACTAAAAAAGATAACGCCGTTAAGCAACGAGTATCTCGAAAAGCTCGGCTTTTACTGGCACACGGACGCAGACGAGACCCCTTACGTCAGCGACGAGATCGTACGCGTGAGCGCCGCGGAGGCGGATGCGTATTACGAAGCGGCGAACGAGCTATACGAGATGTTTGTCGCAGCCGCGCAGCATGTCATCGACAACAACCTCTTCCACGAGCTCGGCATCCCTTTCAACCTCGTAGATCTAATCAAACAAAGCTGGGAAAACGAGGTGCACTGGCACCTATACGGGCGCTTCGATTTCGCGGGCGGGCTGGACGGCAAGCCGATCAAGCTGATAGAATTTAACGCCGACACGCCCACGGCGGTGTTTGAGACGGCGATCATCCAGTGGGCGATGCTCAAAGAAAACGGCATGGACGAGGCGAGCCAGTTCAACGACCTTTACGACGCGCTGCGCGATAATTTCAAGCGGCTCGTGGTGCTTGACGGCGAACTTGAGGATTTTTCTAAATTTTACGAGGGATGGAAAATTTTATTTAGCAGCGTCGCGGGCAACGTCGAGGACGAAAAGACGACGAAGCTTTTGCAGCAGACCGCGGAGGATGCGGGCTTTAAGACGCGCTTTGCCTACGTGGACGAGGTGGAATTTAACGACGAAGAGGGCGTGTTTTTTGACGGCGAAAACTACGAGTATTGGTTCAAGCTCATCCCCTGGGAGGCGATCGCGATCGAGGAGGGCGAGCTTGCGTTACTGCTAAAAAACATCGTGCAAAATCAAAAGGCGATCATCCTAAACCCCGCATACACGCTGCTTTTCCAAAGCAAGGGGATTATGAAAATCCTGTGGGATCTCTATCCGAACCACCCGCTGCTGCTACAAAGCTCCTTTTCGCCGATAATCGGCAAAAAGATGATCAAAAAGCCGTTTTTGGCGCGCGAGGGGGCGAATGTGGCGATTTTCGACGCCGACGGCAAAAAGATAGAGGAAAACGGAGGCGGCTACGGAAATCAGAAATTTTTATATCAGGAATTTTACGAGCTAAACAAAGACGAGCGCGCTCAGAGCTATCAAGCGGGGGTGTTTTTCGCCTATGAAGGCTGCGCGCTGGGCTTCCGCAAGGGCGGCGAGATACTCAATAATCTCTCAAAATTTGTGGGGCACTACATCGAGGATGCAAAGTAGCGGCGCGGCAAATTTTATAAAATTTGAGAAATTTTAAGGCGGAGCATTTTGGCGATAACTTTAGCAGCAAGGCTCTGCCGGCGGTAAATTTTATCGCTTGGCAGTAAAATTTAACGCTAGGAGGCTACGGTAAAATTTAACGTAGCGTCGCGACTGGAATTCTGCGCGGATAAAATTTCGTGCAGGTTAAATCGGCGCGAGCTAAATTTTAAAATTTAAACGCGAGCGGCAAAAATTGATTTTTCGCTTCGGCGCAAATTGAAATTTTAAATTTAGACGCAGGTTCCAACGGCAGTAAAATTTACCGCTTATTTTGATGCGAGTTAGAATTTTAAAATTTAACGCCGCGCGCTGCGAGCATTAAATTTTGCGAGGGCAGAATTTGCGATAGTTAAATTTTGCGAGAGCAAATTTTGCAATAGCAAAATCTCGCGAGCAAATTTCCGCAATAGCTAAATTTGCAGAGTTAAAATTTTGCCGCTTAAGCGCCGCGCTCCGACCGCGTGGCGGAATTTAGCGGCTAAATTTAACCGCGCTGCTACGACTTAAAATTTTAAAACGCAAAGGGGAAAATATGAAAATCGTATGTTTGGATGCCGCGACGCTGGGAAGCGACGCCGATCTTAGCGAGATTGCGAGCTTAGGCGAGTTTGAAAGCTACGAGATGACCGAGCCCGCGCAAACCGCGCAGCGCCTAGCGGGCGCTGACGTCGTCATAACCAACAAAGTCCTAATCACGGACGAGATCATGGCGCAAACCGCGCTTGAGCTGATCTGCGTCAGCGCCACTGGCACGAATAACATCGACATGCAGGCAGCGCAGGCTCGCGGCATCGCAGTGAAAAACGTGGCTGGCTATTCGACGCAAAGCGTCGTGCAGCAGACCTTCGCGTCGCTGTTCGCGCTAACCAACGCGCTCGGATACTACGCGGATTACGGCAGCAGTGGCAAATGGTGCGAGAGCGAAATTTTTACTCACATTGACGCGCCCATCAGCGAAATTTACGGCAAAGAATTCGGCGTCATCGGGCTTGGACAGATCGGCGTAAAGCTCGCCCGCATCGCCGCCGCGTTCGGCGCGAACGTGAGATATTACTCCACTAGCGGCGCGAACGATAACGGCGAGTTTGCCAGAGTGAGCCTGGACGCGCTTTTGAGGGCATGCGACATTATCTCGATCCACGCCCCGCTAAATGAGAAAACGGCCGGATTGATCGGCGAGGCGGAGCTTGCGAAGATGAAAGAGGGGGCGATCTTGATGAATTTCGGCCGCGGCGGCATTGTAGATGAGGAGGCGCTGGCTCGCGCCGTGGACGAGCGAGGCCTACGCACGGCGCTTGATGTGCTGCAAACAGAGCCGATGAGGGCGGATCATCCGCTGCTGCGCGTGAAAAATCGCCGCAACGTCATCATCACGCCCCACATCGCATGGGCGAGCATAGAGGCTCGCAAACGGCTGATAAAGATGATCGCGCAAAATATTAGGGATTTTATGAGCGGTAAATAAGCGCGGTTGAAACGCCGAAACAAATTTAACAAAATCAAGATGCGGCGCAAGGTTCACAAAGGCTCTTCATATAGTATTTCAAAGCGCTGTATATAAAATTTTATTAACTGAAAAGAAGCGATACCGCTTCGGATAAAATTTTAAATTTACGCCGCGGATAAGCTATCTCTCCGCTTTGAATTCGTAGATTTATCTTTTCTTATAAATTCTTTTTATGCTCATCCAAAACCCCGTAACTATAAAAAATAACACTGAAATCGCCGCTACGCAAAATAAGAACTTACCCGCCTCGCCGAAGATATAGCCCGAATGCACGCTCAAAACGGCTTTATGTATAGCAAAAGGGCGCGGCATAGCACTTTTCGCATCATCATAGCGAGCATGCCGCAAGATACCCTTTTTAACGTTTACGCTCATCGTGTTCATATGCTCTTCGCTCTCTTCGCCTTTATCGAAATAAAAGATCATAAAATTTTCTCCATCTTTTTGAGCGATGATGTTAAAGAATTCGTAGTTTTCACCGCGTTCACGCTTAAAAATATCAAATGCCGTCTGCAAATTTAAAATTTTATCTTCATCCTCAAGCGAAAATCCTCGCACTTCGGTAAAGCTCGTTTTTCTAAAAATTTCCTTTTCCCCTAGCGCTCTGTTGGTTATTTTGGCTATCCAATCATACGACCAATAAAGCCCACTAGCGCTTATCGTAAGCAAAACGGGCAGCAGCAAAACTCCGACCGCGCCATGCAAGCTATATAAAAACGTGTAACCTCTCGCTTTAAAATTTATCCTAAATGCGCGTAAAATCTTTCCTCTAAAGCTAGGATAATAGATCACCACGCCTGAAATTAAGACTAAAATAAACATAACCGTGCTAAGCGCCACGATATTTTTGCCTATTAGCCGCAGAGTTTCGTTTTTACTTAACCCAAATCCCAGATTAGTATGTAGATTTAGCGCTACGCCGATAAACGTATCGCCTATGTTTTCCGAAGTAATTTCACCGCTATAAGGATCTATAAAATATGATTTAAACTCACCGCCAGAATCTGTACCGGAAAGCCTAATCGCTTCGTTTTTGTTTTGAGGAATTCTATAATAACTAAGCGTAAAACCAGGCTTGGCTTTTCTGAAAATATTTAAAATTTCGGCGGGTTTAAGAGCGTCTTTTTCGCTCGGGCTCACGAAAGATTTGCTTTGATTTAACGCATCTATAATCTCATCATGATACGAGATAATAGCGCCGCTAAGGGCTATGATTAAGATCGGTACGCAGCATATAAGCGTCAAAACAAGATGGACGTTGAACCAAAATTTTTTCCTTTTTAGAATCGCCATTAATTTCCTTAAATTTTAAATCCGCGGACGAAATTTATGCGCCGCGAATTTAAAAATTCACGTTAAATCCAACCTGCGCCTTCATCCCGTCTACGACCATCATTTGATAATTTCCCGAGCGCGTTAGTACGAATTCGTTGAATATGTTATAAAGCGTAAAATTTAAACTTGCGTCTTTTGTGAGCTTATAGCTCGCGCCCAGATCAAAAAGCGTGTATGAGCGGATATCCTCATCGTAGCTTAGGCTATCGCGCGTCCTACTATAATAATTTATTTGCGACCATAAGTTTAGCTTGGAGCTTACGTCGTAATCAAATCCTAGCTTTACCGAATGGATTGGAAAATTATTTAAGGTTTTGCCCTTCTCGCTACCCGTTTTTTGCTCGGATTTCGTATAGGCGTAGTTTGCATGCAGCTTCAAATTATCTAAAATTTGATAATCGCTACTTAGCTCTAGACCCCTGACCTCGGCTTCTCCGACATTTATAGTGTCCCAAATACCGCGTCTGTAAGTTTTGCCGTTATGCACGCAAGGATTTCCCGGTCTTGGACGGCAAATCAATTTGGTAGAAATTCCATCTTTGATTTTGGTATAAAACGCGGTAGCGCTAAAGTTAAATTTATCGTTATCGTCGTAAGAAAACCCGCCTTCGTAGCTTATGCTGCTTTCAGGCTTTAAAGAGCTTCTGCCGATCTGCGCTCCCTGACCTCCTGCGAACGGCAGGGCAAGGCCCTCGCTACGCTGCTTAATATCCGGAGTTGAATATCCCGTCGAAACGCCGCCTTTAATAGAAAAGCTTTCGTTTAAACGATAAACGGCATAAGCGCGCGGAGATATATGGCCGCCGTAGTCTTTATCGCGGTTATATCTGATTCCGCCGGTTAGTGTTAAATCATCAGTTAGATAAAAATCATCCTCGCCGTAGATCGAATAATCCCATCTTTTGACATTTGCCTCATCTGCGGTAGTGGCGGCTTCGTTTAATCTCTCGCTTCGGTATTGTACGCCCAAACTCAAAGCATTTGAATCGAAAAAATATGAGCCTTTAGAATTTAGCGTAGTCGTTCTAAGACGCAGATCTTGGGCGCCGCTTTCTTTCATGCTATCGTAATTTGCGTAGCTATCTATCATAAACTTATCGTATTTTCCCTGATGAGACAGGCTTGCAGTGTAGCCTTTCATATCCTCTTTCGCAATATCGTTATTGCCTCCCGAGGTTGTTCGCGTACGCCCGTATGTACGCCTAAATTTATTATTTACTTTACGATAATCAAGCGCTACCTCATCGTTTTGCGTTACGTTATACATCAGTTTTGCGCCCATATTCGTCTCTTCATTATTTCTATTCGCATAAGGCTCTTTGTCCTCTATCTTTTCAAAAAATCTGCCGTAAAGTGCGATACCTAGTACGTCCGGGACGATAGCTCCGTTTAGATAAAAACCCGTTTGATAATCACCTTTTATTTGCGATTTTTTAGCGAAAGTATAGTATCCGTTTACATTGCCGCTAAGCTCATTTGAAAAGCCCTTGGTGATGATATTTATTACTCCGCCCATAGCGTCGCTGCCGTAAAGCGAGCTCATAGGACCGCGGACGACCTCTATACGCTCTATCGCATTTGCGGGAGGCAAGAAATTCTGGCTACTGCCGATACTTCTTAATCCTTTATAAGCACTATCGCTGGTTGCAGGCTTGCCGTCGATTAAAATTTTTGTATACTTTTGAGATAGACCTCTTAGGCTTATGCCTTTTCTCGATGCAGCACCTAGCGTTGCGATAAAGGCACTCGGCAAATCCTCTACCATTGCGGAGATATCTTGGTAGTTGCGCTTTCGTATCTCTTTTTGCGTAAGAACAGAGATAGAAGCGGGTGCGTCTTGAATATTTTGCCGATAGCCCGTAGCACTGACTACGGTAATTTCACCCAAATTTACGCTTTTGTCCTGTTTTTCTATCTCGCTCGATATTCCGACTGTCGCTACAGCAGTGATCAGTGATAATTTATATATTACGCGCACAAACGCCCCTTTTCTTATTAAAATTTAAACTCATTTTACTATAATAAGATATGCATTATCAAGAAATACTAAACGGTAGAGGGATTTTTTTAAACGCTAAAGGGATAAGATGAGTAAAGAGATAAGTTTAGATGATTTTTTACAAAAAATATCTAACGACATTGAGCCGTCTAAGCAATGCAGGTATAGCAAAACCGAGCTTGAAAGCGAAAGTATAAAATTCGACTTTAGCTCTTTTTATACGGGCGGAGAGATAGGATATTATAGCAGCGATATAATTTGCAGAGATTTTCTTTTGCATCGCCACGAGCGAGGTAGCCGCTATTCATTTTTATTTTTCAATACGGGCGAAAATCCTATCTGCTTCAGATCGGATAAAGATCAATTCGTTTTGAATAAAGATGAGTTTTGGCTCGGAACTATGCAAAGCAAATTGCGTGGCGTTCACGAGCTTGAAAATAAACACTATAAAAGCTCCTGCATAGCGCTTAGCACTGCTTTTGCAAATGAGCTGGGAATTTTAAAAAATTTGAATTTAGATCAAGCCGTTTGCATGAAGAAATTTAAAACAAGCGCCGTGCAAAATATCATCCTTAAAGAGCTCGAAAACGCCGCGATATACGACGGCAAAATACGCGAAATTTTTATGGAAAGTAAAATTTTAGAGATACTTTATAGAAGTTTTCATAAATTTAATGAGCCCGAAAATGCGCTTAGCCTTGATGAAAATCGCATAAAAACAGTTCAAAAAGCAAAGAAAATATTACTCGAAAATATGCAAAATCCACCTAGCATTAAAGAACTCGCTCATCTTTGCGCTACGAACGAATTTGCACTAAAAAGGGATTTTAAAGCATATTTCGGCACGAGCGTTTATGCGATGCTGACAAATGAACGGCTTGAGATTGCAAAAGAGCTATTGGGTCTAGATCAAATCAGCGTAAACGAAGCTGCTAAAATGGTCGGATACAATAATTTATCGCATTTTTCTAAAATTTTTAGGACTAAATTTAACGTGCTGCCGACGCAACTGAAAAAGGATATAAAATTTTACTACTCGGATTAGAATTTCGCACGGCCGACTATCTCTTAGAAGCCACATTCTTTCGCAACCGCATATCAAAATCTCATAAAATTTTATATCGCAACCGGACCCGCAAAAATACGGAATTTAAATTATAAATGCCGCCGAAGCCTTGGCGACAAAAGCGAGCTGCGATCAAATATCGCAGCTGCGCGTATGTTTGGATGCTAAGCGATGCCTTAAAAAATTAAATACGTCTAAATTTAAAACAGGCTATAAACCTCATCGAGCGTGAAGTGCTTTTTATCGATCTTACCGCCGTAGTATGGCTTGATATCCTCGTCAAAAGCCTTATGGAAAAATTTCGCTTTATACATTTTTACAAGGCTGTTATTGACTGCATCAAGCAGCTCGGTATTGCCCTTAGATAGGGCGACGGCGATATAATCTACCTTGCCAAGGTTGATGATTTTTGCATCAAGCGCGGCATCGTTTCTAGCGTATCCGAGCACGACCGTATTATCGTCGGCAAAGCCTATGCCTTCGCCAGCCTTTAGTCTAGCGACACATTCATTCGCATCGGCACATGTCGCAATCTCATAGCCCGCGTTTTTGAAGTGCTCCTCGGCAGTTGTGCCTTTAACGCTTAGAATCTTTTTATGCGCGATCTGATCGATTCTTGAAATATTATCATCCTTACGGCTTAGCACGCCAATTTGCACTGAATAATACGGGTAAGAAAAATCGACTTTCTGAACGCGATCTTTTGTGACGGTGAGCTTGGATATGATGAGATCTACTTTGTTTTGCTCCAGTGAGGGAACGCGATCTTTAGATGCTACGGCGATAAAGTCGATTTTGATCTTTTTATTGCCGAATAGATTTTTAACTAGCTCGTTTGCCAAATCAACTTCAAAGCCCTTCAGCGTGCCGTTATCATCGAAGCTAAACGGAGGCTGGGAATCTTGCAAGCCTATGCGAATTTCGCCTGCTTGCTTGATATCTGCTAAGGAGTTAGCGCAAAGCGCGCCAGCACACAGCAAAATACTTAGTAGAATTTTTTTCATATTTTGTCCTTTGAATTAAAACATTTTATAAAGATCATCTAACAAGAAATATTTTTTCTCAGCCTTGCCCTTGTAAAAAGGATCGATGCTGTCGTTAAAAATTTTCTTGAAAAAGCCATTTTTGCTGAGCTTGACAAGCCCGTCATTTAAGGCGTTTAGCAAGTCGTTGTTGCCTTTTTGCACCGCGATAGCTAAAAATTCCGACGTACCTAAATTCTTGATATTTACCTCTACCTTACGATCTACGACCGAATAACCCAAAAC
The DNA here is from genome assembly GCA_963529615.1 of uncultured Campylobacter sp. Taxonomy (GTDB): domain Bacteria; phylum Campylobacterota; class Campylobacteria; order Campylobacterales; family Campylobacteraceae; genus Campylobacter_B. Next base: position 15,142 of record CAUSAC010000010.1, read on the forward strand.
TACCATATTATCGTCTGCATAGCCGCTGCCGTGACCGGATTTTAGCGCACGGAAGCATTCGCTCGAACTGGCGCATGAGATAACTTTAAAGCCTTCCTTATTAAAATAATCAAAAGCCGTAGTACCGGGCTCTACTAAAATTTCTTTATCCTGCAGGTCGCTTATTGTCTTGATATTGTCATCGCTACGGGTTAGTACGCCGATATTTACGCTAAAGTAAGGGTTTGAAAAATCCACTAGTTTCTCGCGCTCTTTCGTAACCGTGATGGCTGCGATATCCAAATCGACCTTGTTATCTTGCACGGCTGTGATACGGTCGTTGCCTAGAGTTACAACATATTCGATTTTGCCGCCCTTATCGCCGAAAATTTCTTTCACGAGCTCTTCGATAAGCGAAATTTCAAAACCGCTATATCTTCCATCCTCGGATACGCTAAGCGGCGGCAGTGAGCCGTCTATTCCGATACGAATGAGCCCTTTTTCTTTGATCTGTGCTAAAGAGTTAGCAAATAACGAACATGAAGCGATTAACAACGCAAATATAATCTTTTTCATAAAATTCCTTTAAATTTTACTAAAATTTGCCAGCGAATAGAATTCCATCCATCGCCACTTTAAATTAAAACAAGCTGTAAAGATCGTCCAGCAAGAAATACTTTTTATCAATGGTTCCTTTATAAAAAGGCTCAATACTCTCATCAAAAATTTTTGTAAAAAAACCCTTTTTACTTAGCTCAATTAGTCCCGCATTTACCGCGTTAAGCAGCTCGGTATTGCCCTTTTGCACCGCGATGGCCAGGAAGTCCGTCGAGCCTAAATTCTTGATATTTACTTCGACTTTGCGGTCGACTACAGCGTAAGCAAATACAAGTAGATTATCATCGCCGTATCCGTCGCCCTTACCCGATTTTAGATCATTAAAGCATTCATTCGCGCTCGCACACGGTACTACGTTATAGCCCTGTTTCGTAAAGTAATCAAACACAGTAGTGCCGGGCTGCGCCAGTATAGTCTTTCCATTTAGATCGGAGACCTTTCTGATATTATCGTCGCTACGAGTTAGCACGCCGATATTTACGCTAAAGTATGGATCGGAGAAATCTACCAGCTTCTCGCGCTCTTTCGTAACCGAGATTAGCGCGATATCTAAATCGACTCTGTTATCCTGCACCGCTTTTATACGATCATCGCCTACCGTTACGACATATTGTATCTTGCTGCCTTTATCACCGAAAATTTCTTTAACAAGCCCTTCGATTAAGAGTATCTCAAACCCGCTATATTCGCCGGCTTTAGCGACACTAAACGGCGGAGACGAGCCATCTATACCGATGCGAATAACCCCTTTTTCTTTGATTTGAGTCAAAGTGTTGCTAAGAAGCGAGCACACAGCCAGCACCAATGCTAGGATTATCTTTTTCATAGTGTCCCCCTTTTTAAAATTACAGCAAGCTATAAAGATCGTCTAGCAAGAAATACTTTTTCTCTGCAGTTCCTTTGTAGTAAGGCTCGATGAAATTATCGAACGAATTTTTGAAAAAGCCCTCTTTGCTTAGCTTGATTAGCTCGCCGTTTAGAAAATCCAAAAGCTCCGAATTGCCCTTTTTCACGCCGATAGCTAAGAAATCCGAAGTGCCTAAATTTTTGATATTTACTTCAACCTTTTTATCTAATACCGGATAAGCCAGCACGACTAGGTTATCGTCGGCATACCCGTCGCCCTGTCCAGCTTTTAGCGCCTTGTAGCAAGCGTTTGCGTTATCGCATCTGGCGATATTATAGCCTTGCTTTTCAAAGTATGTTTCTGCAGTACCGCCGCTAAGAACTAAAATAGTTTTATCTTGTAAATCGTTTAAGGATTTAATCTTATCTTCGATGCGGGTCAAAATGCCTATATTGACACTAAAATATGGGGTCGTAAAATCGATCAGCTTCTCGCGCTCCGGAGTTACGGTAAGAGTTGCGATAACCGCGTCCACCTTATCTTCTTGTAGGAATTTTATACGCTGATTTGCAAGCACGGAGGTAAACTCCACCTTCCCGCCTGATGGAAGCATATCTTTAGCGATGGCGTTTGCCATATCGACCTCAAAGCCCTGATGCACGCCGTCTTCTATCTTGCTAAACGGCGGTTGCGCGTCATAAACGCCTATTCTAAGCACTCCGCTACTTTTGATCTCGGAGAGCGATCTGGCGCAAAGCGCACTACTAGCCAAAGCTGCGACGAGCAGACTTAAGAGAAATTTCTTCATCCTTTTCCTTTCTCATAAATAATTTCAAAACCATTGCCACGGCTACGGAAAACCTCAAAATCCCGCCCGAATGGCAAGCAGACATTAAATTCGCCCGCAGGCGAAAAGCAATTTTAGCTTTTTATATCTTTAATGATTATTAAATAGTAAGTAAAGTCGTCAAATAAATTCGCTTTTTCATTGTTTGCTTCGATTTTGCGCGAGTTTTTTAGAATTCTTATCCGCGTCCTAGCGGTAAAATTTAAAATTTTTAAAATTTTGCAAAATTTTAAAGCTGCAGAATTGGATGAGAAATTTTATGAGCGCTTTAAAACTCGCGATGAAATTTTAAAATTTTATGAGATTAAATTTTGCAGATTGCATTTGACAAAACAGCACAAAAAAGGAGTGAAATTTTAAAATTTCGTGCTTTGGTGCAGACACGGCGGAATTTAAAATTCTTAAATCCCTATGCCCGCTCGATAAATTGGAATTTTAAAATTTTTAGCAAACGACAAAATTCAAAAGCAAGCAAAATTAAATCTTTGCCACGTTGCAGAATTTCGCAATAAAAGTCACGCTGCCAGTGCTAAATTTGCGCTATAAATCATACTACAAACATCAGCTTGGCGCAAAGCACGATGATGAAGCCGAATACAAAAGCGATCTTATGGATGTTAGCTCGCAAAAACTCAGGCGCGGGCCTTCCCATCGCGCGGCAGCTCAAATTTATCGCTACGCACACGGCGATGATGAGCGCGAGCGTGACTTTTAGCATAAAGATTTTTTGAAGCGGCGTGCCGAAATACCCGCCGTTAGCGCTACCGACCCAGCGGCTCATCATCATTCCGCCGGTGATTATCAGCGTAAAAAGGCAAACCGGCATGATTTTAATCGCGCGCGAGCCAATCGCCTTTTTAACGCGCTCAAAATCCGCGCCCAGCGTGCTTTTAAGCCGCATAAAAATCACGACGTCGAAAAATATGTAACCCAAAAAGATAATGGCGCAGATGAGATGGACAATCTGCACGTAAGGATAAATTTGCTCCACCACCGCTCCTTGCTATGAAATTTTGCCCATTTTATGCGAAATTTCAAATTTTAGCAATGATTTTCATCAACGCGCCACGAGCGATTAAATTTAAGCCGATCGTGCGAGCGACGCAAATAAATTTGGCAAAATCGCGCGGGTAAATTTAAAAATATTTGCGTCCGTAAATTTATAAATTTACGGGTACCGCCGCGCGGATAAATTTTATAAAATTTCAAAGCATCATCGAAAAGATTATGCCGAATATGATTAGCGGGATATTAAAGAAAATAAAGGTCGGCACGCAGGTATCCCACATATGGCTATGCTCGCCGTCGATATTCAGCCCCACGGTAGGCCCGAGCGTGCTATCGCTCGCAGGCGAGCCCGCATCGCCGATACCCGCTGCCACGCCGATGATAAAGATCGTCGCCGCCGTACTAAAGCCCAGCTGCGCGGCTAGCGGGCAGTATATCGTAGCGATGATGGGGATCGTGCCGAAGCTCGAGCCTATGCCCATCGTCACGAGTAGTCCGATGCCGATCATCAGCAGCGCACCGCCTAGCTTGCCGCCGCTTAAAGTGCTCGCTACGTGCACCAGCTCATTCACGCCGCCGGTTTCTTTTAAGATCGTGCCGTATCCTGCGGCGATCAGCATCAAAAACGCAATATAGCCCATCATATGCACGCCTTCGTCAAATACATTATCCAGCTTCTTCCACTCGATGCCCTTGCTCGCAAGCATTACTAAAATTCCGCTAAGCGCGGCAAACGGAAGGGATTTGATCCAAATTTGCACCGCGAAGCACACCGCGATGCCCGCTAGAGCGCCCCATTCGCGCATACCCATCTTAAGCTCGCTAAAATGCGCATCCAAACTCTCTTTAGTTTCGGCATACTCCCTCGGCTTGCGGTAGTAGATCACGGCTAGGATGAGACCTGCGAGCATAGGCACGGCGCTTAGCCACATCACGCTCGATATGTCGCTTAGGCTTACTGCGATGCCGTTTGCGTTCATATTTTTTTCGATTAGTCCCATAAAGATAAGTCCAAATCCCAGCGGCAGCGCCATATACGGCGTCTGCAGGCCGAACGTCAGCGCGCACGCTACGGCGCGGCGGTCGATCTTTAGCGAGTTCATGATCTTGACTAACGGCGGGATCAAAATCGGGATAAAGGCGATATGCACGGGGATTAAATTTTGTGAAAAGCACGCAAAAAAGGCGATCGAAAAGATAAAGACGTATTTTTTGTCGCTGATTAAATTTGCTACCGCGCGCACCAAGATCGCCGTTAAGTTGGTCTTTGAGATCGCGCTTGCGATGACGCCTAGCAACAGATACGAAAGTGCGGTTTCTAAATTTCCGCCCATGCCGAGGCTACCGGCGTTTTCGGGATTGCCGTTTATGAATAAATTTATGGCATCTCCCAGCGGGATCTTGCTTGAGAGCACGGCGCATATCGTGCCGATTAGGATCGCAAGCATTACGTTGCACCTCAGCAAGCACAGCGCGCACATTACACAGATACTGATAAATACGGGATTGGTAAGCATCTTTTGCCTTTTTTGGAATTTTTGCAATTATATAGAATTTAGGGCTAAATTTTGCTAAAATCGCGCAAAAAATCGGCTAGGACAGCGATGAAATATTTTTACTCCTCTTTTGTAGTAAGCCTAATTGCGCTTGCTATCGCGTTTTATATCGGCGGTGCGGGTGCTGCATACATCTGCGCGCTTTTATGCGCACTCGAAATTAGCCTCAGCTTCGACAACGCTGTAGTCAATGCCAAGGTGCTAAAAGATATGGCGCCGGTGTGGCAGAGCAGATTTATCCTCTGGGGCATTCCGATCGCGGTTTTTGGCATGAGGTTTTTATTCCCCGTGCTAATCGTCGCGGCTAGCGCGCATCTGGGTCTTTGGGAAACCCTCGTGCTGGCGCTTAAGCAGCCGCAGCGCTACCATGAAATTTTAAGCGAGAACGAAGCGCAAATTTACGTCTTCGGCGGCGCGTTTTTGCTGATGGTCTTTTGCGATTTTTTCTTCGATGCGCAGCGCGAGCTACACTGGCTAGGCATAATCGAAAATAACGGGCTCGTGCGATTTTTAAAGCGCATTCCAAACGCGCCCACGCTGATCGCTCTAGCCGCGGGGCTCGTGCTGCTTGCTAAAATGGACTCGGCGACGCTAGGCGCAGCGTATTTCGGCGCGATCTTACTCTATCTGCTCATCTCCTGCTTCGACCGCCTTTTCGGCACGGACGGCGTAAAAAACGGCCTTGTGGGCTTTTTGTATTTAGAAACCCTGGACGCGAGTTTTAGCTTCGACGGCGTGATCGGGGCATTCGCGCTAAGCGATAATATCTTCATCATTATGCTGGGGCTAGGTGCTGGCGCGATGTTCGTGCGCTCCATCACGCTGTATCTCATCGCCCGCGGCACGCTGTCGCACTTCGCGTATCTGGAGCACGGCGCACACTACGCCATCGCGTGTTTGGCGTTTATAATGTTTGCCAAGCTGAAATTTGAAGTAAGCGAGATCATAACGGGCACCGTGGGGATCTTATTTATCGCGCTATCGCTCCTTTCGTCGGTGCTTTACAACCGCCGCAACAAACGCAAACTAATCGAAACGATCGCGGGAAACAACGAGTGAGAATTCCTAGGTAAAATTCTGCGGTGCCGCGCGGAATTAACGGGCGTTAAGTTCTAAAGTGCAAGCGACCATTGTGCCTCTTTATATACGATTTTAAAACAGCAGCGAATTCCTGCGGTCTTTCTTTTGCGGGCCAGTGTTTACAGCCTTGCATTATATAAATTTCGCAATTAGGTATTATTTTGCTCGCCCGGACGGCTCCTTCTAGCGGTATTAATTTGTCCAAAGATCCGTGGACCAATAATACTGGGATTTTAATCTCATTAAGTCGCGAGAACAGATCGGTTGCAACTCCTTCCTTTTTTATCTCGCTTCGCTGAAACGAAATAAAAGCCCTGTCGGCGTCCGGTTTTTTCATCGCTTCGATTATTTCGCAAACCAATTCATTGCTAATCTTAGACTTATCACCGAAAAGATTATATCTAAGCGAGAATTTGATTATAGATGGAAATTTGCAAACCAAAGCGTTTAAATTATCATTTAGCCTTGAATGCACGAACCAGTACAAAAGCCTATGACGTGGTAGCTTTTTAAATAATCCCCATGCATCGAGTGGCACTAGAATTTTTATTAACTCAGGATAGTTCAAGCTCAAATTTATACTAATACCGCCGCCTAGCGAAATACCAACCAAAACTATAGGTCCATCGCTTAATTTCTCAATAAAGGCTTTTAAGATTTCCGTATAAAATTTTAAAGAATACTCGCCCTTTATCTTATCACTATCGCCGTATCCCGGTAAATCGGGCACTATGACGCGATATTCGTTGCTAAGTAGTGGTATGATCTCTTTCCACGAAAGCATTGCAGAATCAACCCCGCCTCCGTGTAGCAAGAAAATGCTCTCGCTCGCATTGCCCGCACTATAATAGACTATATTTATGCCATTTATATCAACGTTATTCTTCTGCATCGCGGCGCGCCTCCTTCGATTTAAGATAAAATTTTATGCCAGTTCAGTATATATGGAATTTATCATATTAAATTTAATTCCATTTGAAACCAGGCTAGCGCTACATAAAAATGCGTTTAAATTTTAATCGAATTCAAGCTTCTCATTTTGCAGATACTCGCGGATTTGAGCGTCGAATTTTTTGCGGGCGGTGCGCGGAGAGAGAATCACGAAATGCGGAAAAAATCTTTGCGCGAGCATCAAAATCATATCGTCGCTGCTGATCTCGTAGCTTAGGCGGCTCCAGCCGTTTTTAAATTTACCTTCGATCTTTTGCTAGCGAAAAAACTTCTTTGCTTCGAAAAATTTTAAAATTTTGGGCGATACGGCGACTTCGCAGGTATAGGGTTCGACGTCGTATCCGTCGTAAAAGCTCTCCATATTCAGCAGGAATTTCCGCGTATGCTCGCTGAGATCTTTGTCGCGCAATCTTTTTAACTCCCGCTTATTTGGTAGTAAAATTCCACTTACGGGCTCACCGCTCTCGTTTGCGCCGCCAAAAATCCTTACTTAAACACAGCTCGTCAATGATACCAAGAAGCTGCAAAATTTCATCCATTAAGCGGGTTTAAGATTTTTTATGCTATTTTTGTGACCTATTTCGATCAAAAGGCAAGAGATGATAAATTTACCGAAAAATTGCGTGGTTTTTACCTATCCGAAAATGGGCGATAGCGGCAAATTTTTGCCCGCAGAGTTACGCGACGTGGCAGGGCTTACAGGCTGCACGCTTCAGTGCAAGGCCTACGAGGGCGCGCTTGCGCAGATAAAAGCCCTCGGCTTCGAGCTTATCGCCGTAGGCAGTATGGGCGAGGCGGGCACGAGCGAGTTTAAGCGCGCTACGGGCGCCACGTTTGAGTTCATAAACGACGAAAAATTCGAGCTTGAAGCGCCGCTGCGGCTAGAAACCTTCACCACCGGCGACGGGAAGAAATTTTACCACCGCCAAACCCTGATTTTTAAAGACGGCAAGGAGATAAAGCGCTTTAGCCGTATCGCTGAACCCGAGCAGGACGCGCAAAACGTACTTGCGGCGCTAAAGAGCCTGTGATCGATCGCTTCGGCGGCGAGCTTTAAATTTGCGCTTCAAACACGCTGCGACACAAAGCTGAAATTTAGGGCAGAGCGCATTTTCCTTAAATTCAGCATTTTTAATTAAAATGGCGCTAAATTTAACGGAGGCGGGTATGAAAAAATTTCTATTTTTGGCGCTATTTTGCGCACTTGCGGCAAACTGCGGCGAGAGCGCGCCAGCGGATAAAGCTTCTGCGGCGGGCAAAACAGACAAAACAACGAGTATCGGCGAGACCCAAAGCGCGCACTTTATAAAGAGCGGCGAAGCAAGCGCCGGCTCGCAAAGCAGCGCCGATGTGGTCATTCAAACGGACGGAATTTCGCGGGCGGATCTGCAAAGCTGCATCGTAAAAAGCGACGAAGGCTCCTGCGAGCGCGTCGCGCGCGGTCTGAAAAGCGGCTGCGAGCGAAAGGATCAGCTGTCGTGCTTTTTCTACGCAGATGCGCTAGGGCGCGGTCTGGGCGTGGAGAAGGACGTCATGGCGTCGTTCGAGCTTTTTCGCGAGCAGTGCGATGCCGGCAGCAGCGAAGCTTGCTACGAGCTGTCGGTCAAATATCTCCAAGGAATCGGCACCCCTCAGAGCTTTGAGCTCTCGGGGCAGGCGCTAGACAGGGCGTGCAAAATGCACAACAAACGCGCCTGCGCAGTGCTCGATCTGCTGCCGAAAAATTAGCGCGGCAAAAGCGATAAATTTCCGAGCTTCGAGCGCAAACAGAGCGCGCGAGCCTTTAAAATTTTAGAGGGCTGTGCGAGTGCAGCGCGCGATGAAGCAGCAAATCGGAGCAGACAGATAAACGAAACAAAGGAGCAAAGATGAAAGCTTTTTAACCGACGCGGATCAAAATATCAATAAAAATTTAAAGGATTAATGATGAGAAAATTTATTTTTGTGATGATGGCTTTGGCAGGTTTATTAAATTTTGCCTTTGCCTTTGAATTATCGGCGCAAAAAGAGCTTGAATATGGATTGGAGGCATCTTATTATCAAGACTTGGCAAGAGCGGCAAAGCACTTTGAGAGCGCTTGCAATAAAGGAAGTATCAATGGGTGCTCTTTCCTTGGTATCAGTTATTACAACGGCGAGGGTGTGAGGCAAGACTACAAAAAAGCGATAGAGATTTGGCAAATGACATGCGATAAAAAAGACGCTGTTGGCTGCGCTCAGCTTGGTTTTGCATATAAGAGCGGTAAAGCCGTGAAACAAGACTACAAAAAGGCAATGGAGCTTTATCAAAAGGCCTGCGATCTAGGGGGCGCTGACGCTTGCTACGATGTCGCTTCTTTATATCTTGAGGCAAAAGGCGTGGAGCAAAATTTCAAAACAACCAAAGAGTATTTTGGCAAAGCATGCGATCTGGGCGATCAGTTTGGCTGCGACGACTACAAAAAGCTAAATGAAGCCGGATATTAAAATTTAAACGGAGCGAAAGTGGCAAAAAATAAATTTAACGACGTGGATTTTCACAACCTTTACGACCTGGATATGGAGCGCGCGAGCCTTTAAAATTTTAGCGGGCTGTGCGAGTGCAGTGCGCGATGAGGCGGTAAATCGAAGCGTGCGAGCGGATAAACGAAAAAGGAGCAAAGATGAAAGCTTTAAAGCTTGCGCTGGCGGCGGCGCTGGCGCTTAGTTTGGCAAACGCGGACGGTGAAGCCAAAGAGTTTAAATTTAGCGGCGCAAAAACCGGCGCGCTTTTAGCAAAATGCAGCAAAAAGGACGCCGCCGCATGCTACGAAGCGGCGATGAGATACGATCTGGGCGGTCGCGGCGTCGTTCGAAACCGCTTCAAGGCGCAGGGCTTTTTCGCAGACGCCTGTGAGCTCGCCACCCTCGCCGAGCGGAGGCAGGGAGGCAAAACGGGCAGCGCAGGCGGGCGGGCGATGAGCGATCTGCGCGAGCGAGCCTGCCTAGGCAACGCCGCGGCGCTGGAGAGTTTCGCGAGCGGGCAGTGCCGCAGCCTCGTGATATACGACGAGCTTTGCGAGGGCGGATCGCAGGAGGCGTGCGACAATCTGGCGCGGATGAAGCGCGATGGCTGGGCGCCCAAAGAGAGCTGCAGCGAGGAGATAGTCGCGAAATTTGGCGACGGCAAGCCGCAGAAGTAAAATTTTACTGGCTTCTACGGCGATAAAATTTTAAAATTCCACGAGTATAAAATTTGCCGAAATTTTATAAAGCTCGACCGAAAATGGTAACAAGGCGGGCTAAATTTTGAATTCTAAAACGCGTTTAAATTTGTGTCTTAAGCGTTGTAATTTTTGAACTCAGTAGAGATTAGAATTTACGCGGCAAGGCTCTTTGAATTGCAAATCGTGCGTGACGGTCAGGCTAAAATTTTAAGAACTAGAATTTAAACGAAATCTGCAATCTAGCCGCGGCGATGATATAATTTTTTAGAATTTCGCAAGCGTAAATTTATCAAAATTTTACGTATCTATGTCGAGCCGCTCCCAAAAAAAAAGCGAGAAATTTGAAATTTTAAACTGCCATATTGTGCGAAGAGGTTAAAATTTCAGACAGAGGGAATTTCATTAATGCGGATTAAAATACAGGTGCGATGGGCAAATGCGTGCATCGCAAGTGATGGAATTTCAAATATGAGTTCAAGGCTCGCTAGACGCGGAATTTAAACGCCACGAGCGATAAATTTCAAAACATCCATTTTAAAATTGCGAGGCGGGGATTTAAATTTGAGTGCGGCGAGCGATTAAATTGCAAAAGGAAGCTTAAATTTAAATATCGCAGCTCACAAATTATGCGATGAAATTTTGCGTTTAAATTTCGCAAGATTGGGTGCGCGATAAGTATTTGCAGTATCGCAGCGAGACTATCAACTAAGCTTCAATCACGCTTAAAACCCTATTTACGGAGCGCTTGTGCAAGCGGGTATTGCAAACCGCCGAAGCAAAAAAAGCCTGATCGGAAGCGTTTGTGGCGTATCCCAACCGACCGCGCCTCATATTTTGCTCTATAGCCTAGCTCGCGCACGAAATTTAGATTTTGAAATTTAGCGCAAAAATATTATAATTTCGCCCAAATCACGGCTAGGACGGAAAATGAACTCACGCGTGCAAAACGAATATCTAAAATCAAAAATTATGAGCGCCGAGGAAGCCTGCGAGCTGATCCCAAATGGCGCATCGGTGGGCTTTAGCGGCTTTGTTGGGGCGGGCTGCGCACTAGCGCTGCCGCAGGCTCTGGCGCAACGAGCGACAGCGCTGCACGAAAAAGGCGAGCCCTATCAAATCGAAATTTTTACAGGCGCATCGACCGATCCGCTTTTAGACGGAGTTTTGGCAAAAGCAGGTGCCGTGAGCTTTCGCGCGCCGTTTTTTACGGATGCCGATATGCGCCGTGCGATAAATAGCGGCGCCGTGCGATACGCAGACGTGCATCTATCAAGCCTTGCCGCGCAGCTTAAGGCGGGCTTTTTTCCACATCTAAACTTTGCTGTGATCGAAGTAGTGGCGATTAAAGAAAGCGGTGAGCTCGTGCCGTCCACATCGCTAGGCAACAACCAAGCCTGGCTCGATATCGCCGATCGCGTGATTTTAGAAGTGAATTACTACCAGCCACTTGAGCTGGAGGGCATTCACGACGTTACAGATCTGCGCCTACCGCCGCATGCTGAGGATCTGCCGATCAAGCACGTAGGCGATCGCGTAGGCAGCCCCTACATGCATGTAGATCCTGCTAAAGTAATCGCTGTTATAGAGGCTAGGACGCATGATCGCGTCAATAATTTCACCGCCGTGGATGAAATTTCAAGCGCGATTGGGCGAAACGTCGTAAAATTCCTAAAAAACGAGGAAGCTTGCGGCAGGCTTCCCGCAAAGAAGCTACTGCCGCTACAATCGGGCATCGGCAACGTCGCTAACGCCGTGCTTAGCTCGCTACAAGACGCCGGCTATCAAGGGCTGCAGTGCTACTCCGAGGTGATCCAAGACGGCATGCTAGATCTCATCAAAAGAGGCGTCGTAGGCACTGCAAGTGCCACAGCGCTATCGCTTAGCCCCGCAGGTGTCGAGGAATTTCAAAAAAACATCGATTTCTACCGCAAGCACATCATACTACGTTCACAAGATGTCTCCAACTCGCCAGCACTCATCAGAAGGCTTGGCGTCGTGTCGATGAATGGCATGCTCGAGGCAGACATCTACGGCAATGTGAATTCTACCAACGTCATGGGTTCGCAGATGAAAAACGGCATCGGCGGTAGCGGTGACTTTGCTCGCAACGGATATTTGTCGCTATTTTTGAGCCCATCGCTCGCTAAAGGCGGCGCGATTAGCGCTATCGTGCCCTTCGTAAGCCATGTCGATCATACCGAACACGACACCCAAGTCATCATCACCGAATACGGCATCGCCGATCTGCGCGGTAAATGCCCTCGCGAACGGGCTCGCGCGATGATAAGCATCGCACATCCCACTTACCAAGATGCGCTGAGAGATTATTTCGAGCGGGCATGTGCGCAGCCCTGTGCGGGGCATACTCCACACATCTTAAGTGAGGCGCTGTCGTGGCATCAAAGATTTAAGGATACGGGGAGTATGAAGGCTTAGAGCGAATTTGCTTGAGCTAATGCGCTAAAGCCTAAAATTTAAGCTCATTCTCGCTGAAGCGGGAAAGTTTGCACTTAAAAATTCCGCCTGCATTTGAAAGCTCTATCGTTACTTAAAGCAAGGCGTGCTAAAATTTTATTTTGTAAAGCTCGCGCGAAATGTTATAAAACGAATAGATCGAAATTTGCGCCGTAAAATTTTAAAATTTGCAGGCGGATTTAAGGCGCGGAATTTAAAATTTATCGCTACGAAATTTTAAAATTTAGCCTTAAATTTGCAGCTAGCGCATTTCAAATTTTAAAATTCTACGGCTTGAAATTTTAAAATTTTGGACTTTGCAAAATTTCGTCCATAAATCCGCTATTAAATTTTAAATTTAGCTCTCACTTCATTTGTCATGCGTAAGCTTTTTTGGCAATTTAGCTATAAGGCGCGCCATAAGTTCGCGATAAAACCGCGTAGTATTTGCCAAGATAAATTTCGTATTAAAGCAGCAGCTTGCTAAATCAGAATTTATCGCCTTACGAAGGCGACCTTTGGGCTATAAATTTAAAGAGGCGGGCTATAAAGTCGCGGCGAGATGAGATTAGAATTTTATCCTCGAAGGCTCCATCGGCTTGCTGTAGAAGTAGCCTTGCATGTATTTAATCCCCATCTCTTCTAAGATGATTGAAATTTCGTGGTTTTCTACGTATTCGGCGATGAGCTCGTAGCCCTGCTTGCGCGCGAAGTTAGCGATGGTTTCGACGATAGCGCGCGAGTTTTTGTCGTTTGCGATATTTTTGATGAGCGCTCCGTCGATCTTTATGTAATCCACATCGAGCGTTAAAATTCTATAGTAGTTGGAGTATCCGCTGCCAAAATCGTCTATCGCGACCTTGCAGCCGTAGTTTTTAGCTACGGCGATGAAGCTGCGTAGGCTCTCGTAATCGTCAAATTCCTCGCTTTCTAAAATTTCAATGAATAGATTTGAAGCATTTGGGCTGGATGCGAGCTTGCGCTCTAAAAGCTCCTTGATACCTTCGTTTGCGATGTCAAAATATGAAAGATTTATGCTAAAGCAAGTCCCTGCGAAGCGGTCTAGCAAGCGAAAGGCTTCGTTTATTACGACCTGAGTTAGCGGGATGTAGAGCGAGGTTTGCTTTGCGATGTCGATAAACTCACCCGGGCAGCGCGTCTTGCCCGAACGATCGATTAGGCGGATTAGAATTTCATATACCAACGGGACATAATCACCACCCTCGGTGCCGTAGGTGTTACCACTAGGATCGCGGTGGGTAATATCAAATATAGGCTGAACAAGCACAAAGACTTGATTTTTCTTGATCGCATTTTGAATGGTGTTGATCATAATCTGGTTTTGAAGATATTTTTCCTCAATCGCATTTGGGCGCGAATAAAAGCCCACGTGCTCGTTTTTGCTCTGCGCCTCATACATCGCCATAACCGCCTGAAAGACCCTATTTGCGCCACCCGCTACGTCGGCACGCTCGCTCACGCCCATAGTGATATTTAAAGGTGCGGAGGCAAAGCCCTCGGTGGTATGGAGATTAAAAACCTTGTCGGTGAAATATTTATTTATGATCTCCACGTCGCGCGCGACATTTAGTCCCTCGTAAAATAGGCAAAACTCATCCGATTGGATGCGAAAGATACTAGCTTTGATCTCGTGCGATTCGATACACATCGCAAGCGTGCGCGCAAAGGAGCGCAGAATTTCATTCGTCGTCTCCGCCTTGTAAAAAAGCCGTAAATTTGCAAAATTTACGATAGTGATGTAGATCGCTACGCCTGTTTTTTCGGCGTTTATTAGCTCATATAGCGCTGCTTCGTTGCCCTGGCCCGTAAGATGATCGATATAGACTTGATTGTTTAAGCTCTCCTTCGCGCTCGCAAGAGCTAGCTTCATAATCTCGCGCTCGCCGATGTCATGAGCGTAAAGCGCATATAGCGGCGGCTTGGATGCGGTGGCGATATTTGCTAGCCTTAGGCTCACATCAGTTAGTTCGCCGTTTTTGCGAAGCAGGCGCGTATCTTTGGCGCTTTTATTTACCATCGTAGGAAGTTCGATCCCTTTATCTTTGGGCATCAAGACTCCAAGATCGCTCCCTTCCAGCTCACTTTGTTCGTAGCCGCTTAAGCTAAGCGCGCTTTTATTAGCGTATAAAATTTTAAAGTTTTGATCTGCTAAAACTATCGCTTCGCCTGCTTGCTCGCATAGTGCGTGATAGGGCGCGAGGGCGCGTTTACTACGCAAAGCATTGGAATTTATGATGTAAGTAAGCAGTAAAAACGACAAAAACACCGCCGTGTAAAGCATCGTCATTTGCATAAACGAGCCGTAAAATTCCTCGCTAGCGTAAGAAAATCGCTCGCGCAGGCTTGCGAAGCGCTCGTTTAGCAACGAGAGATTATCGCTTACAATGATATTTTGCCGCTCGAAATTCCTTAAAATTTGTCGTGCGATTCCTATAAACGCAGCTTCGTCGGGGCTTGACGCATCTGCGCTTTCTAACGCGCTTTTTAAAGCAGAGATCTCGGAGCGATTTTTATAATTAAGCCCCAAAATTTGAGAGTAGAGATTTGCTCTTTGCGCATTTGCGCCACTGGATAAAAATTTTTGCTGCAGACTTTGAAAAAGGATTAAATTCTGCGAATTTAAAGCCCCAAGCTCGTCCAAAAGTGAAATTTTATCGCTAAAAGCGCTTCCGATCGCGCGCACATCGCTGCTAAGTCCGATTTTATCGATGATTTTGTCTTTTTGTAAAGCTTGCAGCACCTGATAGATGCCGCGCATATCGGCATTTGCAATCGAAAAGTCCCTTCTTGCGATCTTTGCATCAAATAATATATTTAAGCGGTTATCGGCGTTATCGATCAAAGCTAGCTCGCGCGAAATCGTGCTAAATCTCGCTACATCTCTTAGCGACGAGAAATAATTCCCGGCGATGATTATGCCTAATATCATAATCCCCACCATCAAAGCCCACATTATCTTATCTTTCATCCTGCGCCTCCGTCATATCGCCCTTAAGTGTAGCCAAAAAGCTCATCAAAGCATCAAGCTCCCCATCGTTAAGATCGTATTTTAGCAGATCCTTTGTGATCTGCCGCACCGCAAGACGCAAATCCGTCTGCCCGTTTACGTAAGGCGCGGTTTGCGTGATATTGCGCAAGCTAGGCACGCGGCGCAACTCAAATCCGTCGGAAGTGAACCTATGCCTAGGCGCATCCTCCTCTTCCGCGCTTGGGCGAATTTTGGTAAAGCTGCCGGTGCCTAGGCTAACGCCGTTGTGACATGCCGAGCATAGCCGCACAAAAAGCACATATCCGTTATATTCGGCATCATTTAGCTTAACCTCGCCGCGCAAAAATCGGTCAAATTTGGAATTTATCGCCGTTTTGGACTTTAAAAATTCCTTCAGCGCATCAATGAAGTTCGCCGTATTCGCCTCGCCGTAAGCACTTTCAAAAGCCTGCTTGTAGGCTAAATTCTTCCTGATAAGCTCTAAAATTCTATCTTCGCTCGCATCAAGCTCGTTCTTGCCAAAAACAGAAGCCGCGATCCGCGCTTCAAAGCCCGCGAAATTATAATCGCTCAAGTAGCGATCAAAGTAATAAGAATTTATTAGCGTAGGCACGCGTCCGTCGCGCACTGAAGCGCCTGAGTCGTTTAGATAGAAGTTATGGCAACTTTCGCAGGAGCGGCCTTTGCGGCTAAATCTTACGTCGGTAAAAATTTTTGCGCCCAGCCGCGCCTTTTGCGGATCGTATTTAGGCATCTCAAGCGGCGTAAAAAGATTGCCACAAAGCCCCAAAACGGGCGCCAGGCTAAATATAAAACAGCTTAAAACTCGCTTCGATCTCATCGCTTATCATCCCGCCTTTAGCCCGCTTTTTCAAAATCTCCTCGATCTCGCGCTCGCTAGCCTCCGCGCCGTCCATATGCAGGTGCCACGCGGCGTTTTGCACAGCTTCTTGCAGGCTGCGTTTTTGCTCGCGCCTCTCGGTTAAAATTTCGCTTTTAAACTTGATGTCGCGCCCCCCGAGCAGCGCCTCAAACTTTTCGGCGGCGGTAGCAAGTCTTTTGTGCCCTGTGCCGAAGCGCTCAAACAGCGGCGCTAGCATTGATGAATTGCGCTCGCTCGCCCAATTTAGATAAATTTTGCGCTCGCCCAAAGCCAAAAACGCTTCAAAATCCTCCGTGCTTTTTAGCGCGGGGCTCATCGTAAGAAACGCGATGTCAAAAGCTGCGGGAATTTTAAAATTTTCGCTCTCGCGGCTTTTGCCCGCAGCGTCTTTTAAATTTAAAGCCTGTGCGGCTCTTTCTTGAGCTTTCGCATTTGAAATTTTACTTTGCGAGCGCGGATAAATTTTAAAATTTTCGCCCGCCGCGTCTGCAAAGCTATCGCAGCTCAGCCGCTCGCAAAACTCCGCGAAGCTTAAATTTAATACGTTTTGCAAAGGGATGTCAAACTCCTGCGCGCTGCGCCTTAGCTCGCGCAGCATCCCCTCTGAGTTATCGATCGCCGTGACCTTTGCGCCCAGCGACGCGAGATACAGCGAGTAAACCCCCGTGCCGGCGCCCACGTCAAGCACGCTTTTGCCCGCAAAGCTCACGCCCCAGCCGCGCAGTATCTCAAACACCCGTTTGCCGAAATCCCCTAGCTCGCCGCTAAATTTAGCGTAACTTTCGGACTTTTTATCCCAGCTATTTTCATCTGATTTTTCGCCGATTTTCCTCACCGCTCGCCTTTAAATTTTTCGTAATAATAGCAAAATTTGGCAATTTTTCCGAATTTGGGCTATAATAAATGCTTTCAAAATCTAGGCGAAAGGGCGTTCATGGCGGACGTGACGATAAGAAATTTAAACTTTGCTTACGAAAAACGCGAAATTTTAAAAGATATAAACCTAAGCTACGAGATGCGCGATTTTTTAGCGATTTTCGGGCCCAACGGCGGCGGCAAAAGCACTCTTTTAAAGCTGCTTTTGGGGCTACTGCGACCAAGCTCGGGCACGATCGAAATTTTAGGCAGATCGCCCGCGCTTGCCAGGGCGCAAATGGGCTACGTACCGCAGTTTATAGCGATAAACAAAAGCTTTCCCATAAGCGTGCTCGAAGTCGTTTTAATGGGGCTGATAGATAAGAAAATTTTAGGCTTCTACTCCAAATTCGAGCGCGAGCAAGCCATGCAAGCATTAGGGCGCGTAGGTATGCAAGACCTAGCAGACTGCCGTATCAGCGAGCTTAGCGGCGGACAGAGACAGCGCGTTTACATCGCGCGGGCGCTGTGTGCAAAGGCTAAAATTTTACTTCTTGATGAGCCGCTAGCGAGCATCGACACGATGGGGCAGGTTCAAATTTACGAGCTTCTGAAATCCCTAAACGAGGGCGGCTGCGGCATAATTCTAATCAGCCACGACGTGCAGCTCGCGCTAAACTACGTAAACCGCGCTCTTTACGTCGCAAACGGCTCGGCGCACACTCACGAGATCGATCCTGGAGGTAGAGCGGAATTTTTAGATCACCTACGACGCGAGCACGGACACTTCTGCGCCGTCGATCTCGCGCTTAACGAATGTTACTGCAAGGAGGGCGAAAATGGCTGAAATTTTATCTTACGATTTCATGCGAAACGCCCTACTCGGCGGGCTTTTAGTTAGTATAGTCTGCGGCGTCGTTGGCTCTTTAGTCGTGATAAATCGCATGAGCTTCATAGCAGGCGGCATCGCGCACGGCGCATACGGCGGCATCGGCATCGCGCTATTTTTAGGCATCTCGCCCGTGCTGGGAGCTAGCGTATTTGCGCTATTTTTGGGGCTGCTCATCGCCTACGTCACGCTGCGAAATACCGAGCGCTTCGACGCCGTAATCGGCGCGATATGGGCGTTTGGAATGGCGCTGGGGATAATCTTCGCCGATCTCACGCCTGGATACAAATCCGATCTGATGAGCTTTTTATTCGGCTCGATCTTAGCGATAAATCACGAAAATTTAATCTTCATCGGCATTTGCGGCGCTACGTTTGCGGCGCTTACGGCGTGCTTTTACAGGCAGTTTTTAGCGATCAGCTTCGATAAGGAATTTGCCCTGCTGCGCGGAGTGAATACGAGCGTCTTTTACTACGTCCTCGTAGTGATGGCGAGCCTCGCGGTGGTCGCGTCGATTCAGATCGTAGGGCTAATCTTAGTGATCTCGCTGATGACGATCCCGCCCTTCATCGCCGAAAAAATTTCAAAAAACTTAGGCTCGATGATGGCGATAAGCTGCGCGCTATCGGCGCTTTTCTGTGCGGCGGGGCTTATTTTGAGCTTTAAGCTCAACCTAACCAGCGGCGCTTCGATAATCCTAGTCGCCTCGGTCTGCTTTTTCGCAAGCTCGATCTTTAGCAAACTTCGCGCCTAAGAGCCCGCCCAGCTCACTAAGCAGGATGCCTGCTAGTATCAGCGCCGCGCCTAAAATTTGAAGCGCGCTTAGCTTCTCGCCGAAAGCATACCCCATCACGCCCGCGCTTACGGGCTCCAGCGCGAAAATCAGCACCGTTTTTATCTCGCTTACGCCGCGGTTTTGCGCCATCGTTTGGATCACAAACGCCGCGACGGTGGCAAAGATCGAGGTCAAAACCAGCGCGAAAACGAAATCAAAGCTCGGCGAAAAGATTAAATTTCCTAACACCTTTATCTCGCCTTCAAACTGCGCGTGCGGAGTGAAAACTGCCGCGATCAGCGCGCAGACGCAGACGCAGATAAACTGCACGATCACAAAGCCGTAGAGGTTGCTTTTGCGCGCGCAGACGCCCGTAAATACGATATGAAGCGCGTATGCAAACGCCGAAACTAGCGTCAGTCGCTCGCCTATGCCAAATCCCACCGCGCCGCTTGCTCCGCTTAAAAAATACAGCCCTAAAAGCGCCACGACCGCACCGCCAAAGGCGCTCGCACCGACTTTTTTGCCGAAAAACGCAAGCATTAAAAAGGGCACGATGACGACGTTGAGCCCCAAAATAAACGCCACCGTCGATGATAGCGCATAATCAAGCGCTATGGTCTGGCACGAAAAATCGCAAAACAGCATCAGCCCGCAAAACACGCCCCGCCCTATCGTGCCGCGGTCAAATTTGACGCCGAAGCGCAGACAGGCGAGGTAGGTAAAAATGCTCGCCGCCAAAAAGCGCCAAAATAAAAAGCTAAAAACGTCGCCGCTATGCAGCGCGCGCTGAACCGGCACGAAAGTGCATCCCCAAACGATCGCTACGAAAAGTAGCCCCAGATCCCACAGCCTGCTAGGCGGAGCTGGGTTTTGCGCACGGCTTTGCGCAGAATTAGAATTTTGCCCGAAACTCTGCGCAGAATTCGAGCTTTGCGTGCAGTTTTGCGTAGAGGCAGAATTTTGCGCGGCAGCAGGGCTCTGCGTAGAATTAGAGCTTCGCGCGAAATCGAAATTCTGCGCGGAATTTAAGCTTCGAGCGGAGCTAGAATTCTGTGCCGAATTGGATTTCTTCGCAAAATTCCGCGCCTTAAAATTTTTCAATCCAAAGCTATGCGGCGTATGAGCGAAGCATGGATCGTTTGCAAGGGTCTCGGTAAAATTTTTCTTTGAGCGTCGCGTATGGGCGGCGGCGAGGCTTTTTGCGGGGCTTAAATTTGGCTCGTCTACGGCGCTCGCACGGCTTAACGAGCTTGCGCTATTTGCACTGCTATGAGTGAAATTTTTCGAAAAATTTAATATAAAATTTCGCTTGAAATTCTTTGTGGAATTTTCGCAAGAATCTGTTTTGGAGAATTTCGTGGAATTTAAAGCCCTGTTTTCGGCGCAGCTTAGAATTTGCGCGGACTTCAAATTTAGCACAAGAGCCGCAAAATTTAAAGCAACTTTTTTTTCGAGATTTCTGACGTGCGAAGCGGAATAGAGCGCGACGAGATTGCGTGCGGTAAAACCGGCCGAAGCGGGATAAAATTTTAAATTTCTTCCGCGGATAGAATTTAACCGGACATTTGCGTCTTGAAATTTGAAATTTTTTTTGAGGCATGGAACGGGAGCAAAATTCGTCGCACCGTCGCGCGCTGTGTTTTTCGCGCACGCAAACGCCGCATTTGAAGCAGAATTTAAAGCTGTGTCTTTCGCGCGCTCGCACGTCTGATTTGAGATAAAATTTAAAACGGATTTTGAATTAAAATTTTCCGCGAGCTCAGAGATAGAATTTTTCATAAATTTAAAGTAAAATTTCGCCGAGATTTTAGTGCAGTCGCGCCTATCTGATCGTCTTTATGGCGTTTAAAATCGCGCCCGAGTTTTTGCGAAACTCCCTTTCGTTTTTACTTAAAAAATCGAAGCTTTCGTTAATGAAGGCGCTGCTAAATTCGCTACTAAAATCGTCTCCAGGCTCGCGTCCGACGGCACTTTTAAAGCTTTTAGCAAAGCTCGCGTCGGCTCCTAGTTCACGCGCCAAAGGGCGAATGATTTCGTAAATTTCATCAAAGGCATTGGTGCGCAGATAGTGGCTAAATAGCACCTCGCCGCTCATTACTGCCTTGGTATCGGCTTCGGACATATCTTTTATTTTAGCGAGTACGAGCTTTTTGATCGGTTCTACGGCAAGACTTAGCTTCTTGCTCGCCAGCCTTTGCATATTCTGCAAGGCGATGCTTTTTTTGCCCGCGCGCTCGGTAATGTAGCTAGGCAGATCGAGCTCGTAATCCTGTACGCCAGTGCGTTCGTATTCATTTGCAGCGCGTTCGATCAGAGTGCTTAGCGAGCTTTTAAAATTTTCGCTATCGCCCACGTTTGCGCTGATGACGACGTCCAGCCCCTTTACGGCGACCTCTTCCCAACTCGCAGCCGCTATGAGCGGCAAAAGGCAAAGAATTAGATTTTTAAGCAAGGCTTTTTCCCGATTTAAGATTGTTCATTTTATTTCAGAAATTTTAATGTATAATCAACGCTTTTATAATACCAAAAGGGCTAAATATGGAGCTTTTACTCATCGCTTTTGCGCTTGCGATGGACAGCGTCGCGCTTAGTATCTCAAACGGCGCGAAATATCCGAATTTTAAATTTGCGCAGATCGCGCGCGTCGCGTTTTTCTACGCGGCGGCTCAGTTCATAATGCCGCTTGCAGGCTATGCTTTGGGGATAAATTTCGTAAAATTTATCGCGCAGATCGATCACTTCGTCGCGTTTGGAATTTTATCGTTTTTAGGCGTTAAGATGATCGCGGAATCCCGCCGCGAGCAGGACGAGCCAGCTCTACGTCTAAGCACAAAGGAGCTGGTGCTGGGCGCGATCGCTACCAGCATCGATGCGATGGCCGTGGGCGTGACCTTTGCGTTTGGCGAGATAAACATCCTTTACGCCTGTTGCATAATCGGGCTCGTCTGCTTCGCGCTGTGCGTCGCGGCGTGCTACGTAGGCAAGCTAACGGGCGAATACCTGCACTCAAAGGCGCTCGTTTTAGGCGGCGTGATTTTGATACTAATCGGGGTTAAAATTTTACTCTCGCACCTCGGCGTTATCGATATTTAGCGGCTTTTAAGCGCCTCTTTGCGATAATTTTTAAAATTAATCCGCAGGGGCGAAAATGAAAAATTTAATAAATTTAAGCGGCGGCGATCGCCTAAATTTGCGCGTAGAGGGTCAAATTTTACTCAGCGAGAGCGTCAAAAATGGCAAAACGAGGCAAACGTAAAAGGAGTTTGCTAGCGCTGACGAAGCGCAAAAAGCCTGCGTGAAAAAGGAGTGGGAGAGCCTAAAGAAAGGCTACGTCCTGCAAAACGCGGGCGCCAAAGCGGGCGAGGCGAGTTTGCACGTCTATATCGGCGGCGGATATACGGGCGCGCTGGCTTTTGCGGGTGCGGAAGGCGAGCTTTTCGTCTATAAATGCGGCGGCTACAAAGAGGGCGGCGCGCTGGATGACTTTCTCATCAGGCTAGACGCGAGCGGCGCCGTAAAGCAGCAGATCGTCCTGCCAAAGCCGCTTGCATGGCAGGCGGAGCGCGCGGGCGAGGTTTTGCTTTTGGATCTGGATCATTTTATCTTTAAATTTGATCCTGCGAGCGGCGAATTTAGCGATCTCTCTCAATGGTTGAGCTTTAAAAATAGTAAAGAATTTACGAGTTTCGTTTGTGCTGCGAAAGATACGGCGGTGTTTGCGATGTTCGGTCAAATTTTTACTTTGCGCGGCGACGAGATTTCGCCTCTTAGCGAGTACAAATCCGAGATGAAAAGCTATACACCGACCTTGTGCGCCGCGATTAGCGATGACGGCGCGCGGCTGGCGCTTCATTGCAAACAAAACGAGATCAAAATTTTAAGCACGCTAAACGGCGAAATTTTAAACGAGATAAAAGGCGATTTCGGCATTTTTGATAAAATTTGCTTTTTGGCGGACGGCTCGATGCTGGGCAAGGAGCGCTACGCGGGCAAGCTAGTTTGCCTTGACGCTGCAAGCGGCGAGCGGCTTAACCCTGCATGGCTACAAGGCGAATGCGCCGAGGCGGACGAGCTTTGCGTTAGCGCGGATGGTTTGAGGCTGGCGCTAATTAATTACGACAAAGCCCGCATCATCGATCTAAAAAGCGGAAATTTGCAGCTTAGCTTTGAGCTCTCGCACGTCGTTAAGCGCTGCGAGGCGAAATTTGAGCGCATAAACGGCGAGGAATTTTTGACCGTGCGCACCGACTACGGCTGCTTTAGTCTATATCGCGTTTAAATTTAAAATATCACGGAGCCATTAAATTTACAATGCGGATTTGCGCATAAACTCGCAAAATTAAAATTTATCGGCGGGGTTTTGTTCGCGTAAATTTACCCGCCGATCAAAAATACAAAAAATTTAAGCCGCCTTAATCTCTCGCAATCTATACCAAGCGATGATTTGTAAGATAAACGCCGCTAACAGTATAAAATATCCGATAACGATAGCAACCGTTAGCGCACTGACGACCGTGCAAATGAAGTAATAGAGGAAAAATTTATCGCCCGATATTCTTGAAAGCTCATTATAAACTTGGAATTCTTTAAAAAACGCATAGATCATACCGATTATGCCGGCGATGAAGAAAATGACGCCGATGGCTATGCCGATACCGCTGGCACCGCCATATTTAGCGCTAGCGCCTATCAGTGCGAATACCCCCATAGTCGCACCTATAAAGATAAGTATAGTCGCTACGACGGTGGCTACTAGATAAATGATGTAGTTTTTCTTAAGCGTAGGGCTGGCGGCTTTATTTGAAAGCTTGATGATAGCGAGCAATATACATATAAAACCTGCAATGACGAAAACTAAACCGATAAACGGAATAACGCCTAAAATCGGTAGCGCCGATCCTGCTAATCCAAGCGTTCTGATGGTAGATAAATTATCGCTCCCAAGAGAAAAATTAGAGAGATCTATGTTAATGAGCTTTGTTTTTGTAAGGTATATCTCCTTTGCGGTTTGAGCTTCTGCGATAAAATCAACCTCATCGCCTTGATTCAAAACGACGGGCCCACCATCCTCGTTTACCGATTTCACATCCTCTTGCTGGTATGAGTAGCGGCTCTCGTCTGCGGCAAGGATAACGCCCTTAGCCAAAATAGTTCCTTTCGCGGTTTCTCCTTTGAGATTAAATAAAATGTGGATTATATATTTTTAAACAAAAGCTTAACTTAAAGATAGTGATTCGGCGTCAAATCCGCTTTATCCGCGGTCAAATTTACCCGAAGGATCGTCTTGCTCACACTTCCTTCGCAGCGTTAAATTTTAATCTCTCATAGCGCAGTTCTACGCCCGAACTCACGTCGTGCCGTTACGCCTAAAAACATAAAATTTCAAAATTTAAAAGCGAAATTTCATAAAAGCGCTCGGGGCCTTAAATTTAAAACCGTCGCCTAGGAATTCTAAATTAACTCAAATTTCAAAATTTACGAAGGCTTTTTATTTTTTACCCACCAGAAGCTTTGAACTGCCTAGCATCAGCCATTTCGCCTCGCGCGGGCCCATAAAAAGCCCTTGCGTCGTGTCTATGAGCTCGACCCGCTCGTAGCCCTGCTCCTTAAGACGTGCGATGAAAGCATCCATGTCGCCGTAGTTTCCGCGCGAGAAAAGATCGTGGATCGCGAAGCTGCCGCCCTTTTTAAGCACGCGGAGCGTCTCTAAAAGCAGCTCTTGGCGGTCCTTGCGCATGATGTTGTGATATACGTAGTTGCTTGTAACCGCATCGAAGCTGCCGCCCTCAAAGGGCAGCTGCGTGGCGTCGGCCTGCTCGAAGCTAGCGTTTTGCACCCCTTCGGCGCGCGCGTTGGATTCGCACAGCTGCTTGTTAAAAGACGCGTACTCAAAGCCCCAGCGATCGACGCCTAGCACCGATGCGTGCGGATTGCGCTTAGCCACGGCGATCGTTAGCGCGCCGCTACCGCAGCCTACGTCCAGCCCGCGCCCGCCCTCGGGTAGATTTACGTATTTCGCTGTGCCCTCTACGATCGTGCGAGAGAGTTGACGCTTGCCGCCGTAATCAAACGCGCGGTACCACACGACGCAGTAGATCGTAAAGCCGATCAAAACCAGCGCCGCTGCGCCGAAAAGCCCGGCTAGCACGCCTCTTAGCGCACCACTAACACCCAAACCGCAAACGCCGAAAATCAAAAACAAAACTAACGCCACGCCCGCACCCGCGGCGAATGACGCGATCATGCCCTTAGGCACCCAATTTTTATAGTCCGGTTTCATCTTCGCTCCTTTTATTAAATTTAATCTCGCGACGGCAAAGCACGTCGCAGCAAAATTTTAAATTTCGCCCGTAAATTTTAAAGTCCGCAGCTCAAAATCCCACTTAAATTTAAACGCACGCTAATAGGTGTATTTAAACTCCACGTAGTAGTTGCGCCCGGGAGCCGGGGTATAGTCGTCTGCGCGTAAATTTTGGTTGTAATTGTACTCCTCGTCAAAGACGTTTTTGACTCCCGCGCTTATCAAAAATCCGCTTGCGAAGCGGTACGCAGCGCCCAGATCCACGATCGTGCGCGAGTCGATCCTATCGTGGTTGGTATCGTGCGATGATGAGAAATATTTAAAATCGCTCATTAGCGTTAAATTTCTAATCGGCTCGTAATCGAGCCCTAAAACGAACTTCGAGCGCTCCACCAACGGAACCTGCTTGCCCTTATTCGCGCCGGATTGGATCTTGGCGTCCACGTATGAAAAGGTCTCGCTGAGCTTTAAATTTGAAAGCAGGCTTTGCTCTGCATACAGCTCCACGCCCTTGCGGCGCGTCTCGTCGATATTGATAAAATGCCAACCGTGCATAATGTCGCTGCCGAGCAGTTCGTTTACGATCTCGTTTTTCGTATCGGTCCAAAAGATCGTAGCGCTTACGTATTGCCCGTAGATTAGATCCTTCATGCCGATCTCATAGGTTTTAAAGGTTTCGGATTTTAGGTTATTAAGCACATAAGGGCCGTTGCGACTAAGCTTGTCGATGAGCTGATTAGGGGCCGGCGAGATATAGCCGCGCTCAAATTTAAAATATAGATTGCCGTCTTTGGAATAATTAAAATTCGGCGTGATCTCAAAAGCGTAGTTGTTTTTATGATCGCTTACTCGGGTACTATTTTGCGTCTGCGAGATTATGTTTCCCATCCTTTTTATAGTAGTCGAAACCCTGCGATTTACTTTGTATTCGGCGCGCTCAAACCGACCGCCCGCACTAAGCGAAAACAGATCGGTGAAATTGTGCTTTTCTAAAGCATAGACCGAGTGGGTAAGCTTTTGCATATCAAAGATCGTAAGCTGTGAACGGCTCATCATAGGATTCATCGCGGCGTCAAAATTTATCCTGCGAAAGCCCTTGTTTTTGAGATAATCATATCCCGCTATGAACTCGCCGCTGTCGTAGTCGAGCTTGCCCTTTAAATTTGCACCTTCTTTGCGGTCTTTCATTACAAATCCCTGCTGTATGCTCCTGATATCTTGATAATAAGGATGTAGATTCATCTCCACTTTGTCGCCAAATTTCACCGCATAGCTTAGATCAAAATTTGATCGCGTGCTTTTGGTAAAGGTCCTCTCGCCTCCCTGCTGGCGGCGATCCTCCCTAAGCTCGGCAAGACCCAGAGTAGGCACGGAATAGGTTCTGGCGCGATAGAAGCTCGGATCGAAAGAGATGCTTTGATCGTCCGAAATTTTATAATGCATCCCGAGCGAGCCGTAGTAGCCGGTATTTTTCTCGCCCTTACGGTATCCGCGCTGCTTAAAGCCCTTAACGGCGGTTTTTAGAAACAGATTATCGCTTACGCCTCCGCCGAGCCCTAAATTTAAATCATTGTAATTATACGATGCGATCTTGGTCGAGATATTGGCGTAGGGGTATCTGGCGCCCTTTTTTGTGATGATATTTATCACGCCGCCGCTGGTGCCGCTGCCGTAAAGCACGCTACCGCCGCCGGGGATGATCTCCACGCGCTCGATATCTTCGATCGGAACTAGATCGATCGGGATGCTCGTCGGCGTCGTGTCGATCATATTGAGCGCGACTCCGTTAAGAAGGACCTTGACGGAGGTATTTGCCTTCTGGCCCTGTCCGCGCAGATCGACCGTATCGCCGTGAAAGCTAACCCCCGGCGCCTTTTCTAAAATTTCGCGCAGATCGCGGTAGCCGCGGTTTTCCATATCCTCCGCGGTGATGACCGAGACGTTGCGAACCTCGTTTTTAAGCATATCTTCAAAGCCCGTCGCGGTAACTACGATGGTGCCCAGCTTTGTGGCGTTCGCGCCGGAAGCGTTTTTAGGAACTGCGGAATTTACCGCTTGCGCGCTAGGCGCGATATTTGCGGACGTAGCGTTGTTTTCGGCTCCGTTTAGTTGTAATGCGGCGCACAAACTTAGCGCGATCGCGGCATTTGAAAGATAAAATTTCTTAACCATCACTCTCCCCTATTCAAAATTAGAATTTTGCGAATGATTTGCAAATGCTATATTATAATATCTCTTGATTAAATAATAATAAATTTCAAAGATTAAAGATAGATTTTTTAAAATTTTGGCGTAGATTGGATGAAATTTTAATTTCGAGCGTTTTGCTGGGCGCGGTAAAATTTCGGTTTTAAATTTAGACTCTTTAGCGGTTTTTATTTCTTAAAGCGGCAAATTTGCAAAGCAAATCTAGCTGGAATTTTTAAAATTTACTCAATCCCTAAAATCATACCCGTCTAAAATGCGACCAAAAGTATTAAACCTATCCTAGCGCTCATTTTTTATTCCTAAGACTTTTTGATTTTGCTTGCGCATCAATTATTTTTTATCATGGCTCACCCTCTTTAGCCACTCTTTTTCAAAATTTATAATATCTTTCAAGCTTTTTATTCTTTTCCGCTTGATTCCACTTTTCTATCTCGGCATAATCTTGCAGCTCGCCCCCGCACTTAGGGCAAACACTCCTATCTTTAACGTCCGAGAAATTATAAAATTTAAGACACCCTTTGCAGCGCATAAATTTAGGATAATACTTTACGCTTTTTTCAGGGCGAAATGCGAGATACGCAAAGAAAGCGCACGCCGCAAAGCATAAAATTCCTATGATGATACGCAGATACGCGCTATCAAATTTTACCGATGCCATAAAGCCAGGCTTTATATCGACTTTCCCCAATAAAGCGGCCGCCAGTCCCCATGCGAAAAAAGCAAAAAAGCCGATTAGTGCGAAAATTCTATTTAGCATTTTTATACATCCCTCTATAACAAATCAAAATTTCATCGCTTTTTAAATTTACGCTTTTTGGGCTTTGGCGGTTTAACGCCTTGATGAGGAGCGTTTCTTCGCCAATAGTCGCCGTCATTATACTCCGTAAGCTTTTTGCCGCAGTCCGGGCAAATTTGATCCGTGTTTTTGACGTCCTCGTATCGGTAAAATTTACCGCAGTCTGCACACCACATATACTCTGGGTATCTTTTTATGCTCTTTTCGGAGCGAAAGGCGAAATAAAAGCCGTAAATACCCATTATTAAAAATACGATTGCGGGCAATATCCACAAAATACCCGCATCATCAAATTTAATATATTTCTCGCCTATCTTTACATGTTTATGTACCATAAAATTTATAAGATATAATAAGCACATTGTGCCCGTTAAACAAGCGGCAATTCTATCTAACATTTTGCTGCTCCTTTTCGTTATGCTTTGCTTTATTCATAGCGTTTTGCGCCATACCGTCCGATCCTTTAAATTTTATAGTTTTATCCGTGCTGTCATACGCAAATTTCATTCCGTAATGAACTGCTTATAAGGATCCGGTACCGTCGGATGTTTAGAAAATAGCAATGGCATATATTTGTAAATATCTACCATAACGATCTCTTGATACACATTATCTAGCCGCCAATCTATTTTGTCGTAGCGCTTGTTTTCATCATGCATATCTTCTATAAGAAGATCACCATTTTTTATACCAAAATTTATAATGAGATCGAGCTCCTCTAGCGTGTATCCCCAATCTATATGGAAAAATTTAAATACTACGGATATGATCCCGTCTCCTTCGATTGCGGAGGATAATAACTCTACAATGTGTTTCTCCCTCATTGTCGCCTTCCTTTAGCATAAAAATTTATCTTTATCGCTCGGTATCTTTTTGGATTATAAGTTCCGCCGAGCCCTCCTCAAGCGAATTATATTCATCCAGATGTATATGCGAATGTTTCGGCACGGAATCTTGCGCTAAAGTAAGCAAATGCCTAGCAAGAGATATAAGCCCGCTTTTATTTGCCCTTATAGTAACTTCGTTTTCGAGAGCATTGACGGAGATCGCGAAGTCCTTTTTCCATTGTAGCTGCAGTCCCTTTTCTGTGCAGTAATCTAATGTTTTTATAACATACTGCCCCATATATCGCCAATACTCCTTTCTAAATTTAATTAGTTCAATATAAAATTTACCTCATCGATCGGTTAATCGATCACATAGTATTTCGGGAAAAATTATATCTAAAATAAAAATGAAAGATGTTGGAATAACGAAATTTAAGACAGGTGCTATTCACGAAAATGAAGCGGTTAAAATTTGAAAATAGCTTAAGTGGTGGTCCCGATTGGACTCGAACCAACGACTTCCACCATGTCAAGGTGACACTCTACCAACTGAGTTACGGGGCCAAAAAGAAACGGCAGTATATCAAAAAAATCTCTCAATAGCAAGCAAATTTTAATTTTTCGTAAAATTCCGCCGAAATTCTGCGTAGGGTTTAGTCGCTACGATGGAATTTCGCGTGAAATTTCATCCGCATTCGCGCGGCGCGCCTTATTCGTCGCATTCCGTCTCGCCCGCCTTACTCTACATTTGTCTTGTTTTACTACCTTGTTTTATTCCGTCCGCCTTGCTTTACCATGTCATATTTCACCCGCCTACCTCTCCGCCTTGCACCCGTTAAGACGTCCAAATTTTTTCATTCAGCTTTAGAATTTTTATGATTTGCAGCATCGCGTCCAGATCCGCTTTAATATCCTTTGCGATGCGAGCATTGAGTATCGGCTGATCCAGGCTCGGCTCGAAACTATCGGCACCTCGAGCTATAGCGATGTAAATTTTATTTTGCTTGAAGCTCAGCGAGATGTTCGATTTCACGAGCTGTTTAAGAGATAAAATTTTCTCCATTAGCATGGGCGTCAGGACATACATAACCGTCATTGCGTCGTTTGCATAGATCGTAAAATTTTGATTGAAGTCCGCGTTATCTATCGGGATTTCGCGACCGCCCAATAGTTTGTGTTGCAACTCAGACGGCGGCAGTGTCGTATTCGAGAAGACAAAAACGTCGGAGCAGATTTTTTTATTAAAATTTGCCACGAAAAAGGGTCCTTCGAAAAATGTGGCGTAATTATTTTTAAAAATAAATGGAATTCCCGTGCCGATGTCCTTTTCCAGCCTTATGTCGCAAAACATAAAATCCACGCCGTCCACGTTCGCGCAAACCAGATCATCCGCGCGAAATCTATCAAATCCGTCAAATATCTCGCTTGCCCTTACCTCTTTTTCCTGAAAAAGTGCGCCCATTTTATACAAAAAGCCCAGACTCTCGATATAAGGTTTGAGATAAAGCTCTTTGTAGCGCATCAAAAATCGCTCGGTTTTGCGCTCGAAAATCCACTCGTAAAATTCATCTCTCGTACTGATTATTGCCAAAATAGACATGACCAAAAAGGATAAACTTTCTATGCCGAGATCGAGTTTGGGAAAATCGAGAAAGATGATTATCAATGCGAACGCGAGCATCGGACCGAAAACCGCAAACGCTACGAGGTAACTTAAAATTTTCCAAAGTTTGCGACTTTTCTTAAGCCGTTTGCGCTGCTTTTCTAACTCTATGACGGTTTTAATATCCACGCCCAACCTCTATTTATTAAATTTAACGGCGCAACCTTACGGCACAGCGTAAATCTGCGCCCGATACGGCACGTGCTGCGCGCAGTGAAATTTGCCGCCAAGCTCAAGCGCAGCATATAAAAATCTCGCGATTGGAAAGCTTATTTCAGCAGTTCGTTTGCATACGCTCGCACGCTCGCGTCTACCGCCGCAAGCGCGTCCGCGTCCGTTACGCTAGGCGAGTTAAATTTCTCCGCGCACTTTAGCACGACACGCGCAATGTCGGTGAAGCGGCACCGCTGCTGCAAAAATGCATTTACGCCCGCTTCGTTTGCGGCGTTGATGACGACGCCGAGATCGGGGTTCGCTAACAGCGCGTCTTTGAGGGTAAAAATTTGAAATTTCATCGTGTTAATCGGTTTAAATTCTATCGGTCGTAGCGAGCACAGATCCACGGGCGCGGTGATCTGCTCCCGTACGTCGCCGCTAAACATCGCGTGCGCGATGGCTAGGCGCATATCGGCCCTGCTAATGTGCGCCGTCGTGGAGCCGTCTGCGAATTCGACCAGCGCGTGGATCTGCGAGGTGCGCTCGATAAGCGCATCGATCTCGCGCGTGCCGTAGAGCCAAAACGCCTCGATCACCTCAAAAAGCTTATTCGCCATCGTGGCGCTGTCGATCGTGATCTTCGCGCCCATCTTCCAGTTGGGATGCTTGAGGGCGTTTTGCGGCGTGAGCGAACCCAGCTGCGTTAGCGGCACGTCGTAAAACGCGCCGCCGCTAGCCATGATGATTAGGCGCGAAACGGGGATTTTGGCATTGCTAAGTAAAAATTTCAGCCCGAAATGCTCGCTGTCGATCGGGTAAATTTTATCCGTTTGCAGAAATTTCCCGCCGACGACAAGGCTTTCTTTATTGGCAAGGCACAACCTCTTTCCGAGCTCTTGGGTTTTTAGGCTGGGCATCATGCCCGCAAAGCCTACGAGAGCGTTTACCACGGTCGTGCTTTTGCACTCTGCAAGCATCTGTAAAATTCCATCTGCGCCGCAAAATACCCGCTCGTGATCTACCTCGCTTTTCTGCTCCGCATCCGCGATGCAGACGAGACGAGGATGAAATTTTGCGATCTGTTCGTTTAAAAGCTTGATATTGCGCCCGCAGCTAAGCGCTTCGATCATACTGCCGCTGCGCGCGGCTACGTCTAGGGTGTTTGTGCCGATAGAGCCAGTGGAGCCTAAAACTACCATGAATAGACTATCGCCATCGCGATCGCGCCGAACATATAGCCGTCGATGCGGTCTAAGATCCCGCCGTGTCCGGGAAAGAGCGCGCCGCTGTCTTTAAGACCTGCCGCGCGCTTTAGGTAGCTCTCAAACAGATCGCCGAATACGCCAAAAATTGCTATGATGATGGTTTTTCCTAAAATTTCAAGCGGCGGCATATTGGTAAAGATGCGCGCATAAATGAGGCTAACGATAAGCGCGAGCGCAAGACCACCTAGCACGCCCTCTACGGTTTTATTTGGCGAGCTAGCGCTTAGCGGAGTTTTGCCGAAGGCTCTTCCGATAAAATACGCGCCGCTATCGCTAGCTACGATAATAAAGATCAGCCAAACGAAGTGAAAAACTTCCCCGAAATCATCGTAAGCCGCCCACATAAAAAATATCGGCGCAACGGGATAGATAAAAGGAAGCGTGATCTTTAGGCTGGGGCCCTTGGTAAAGGCTACGACAGAGGCGACGCATAGGATCATTAGGATGCTAACTTTTAGCGCTGAGACGAAAGGCTCATCGGTCTGCGTAAATGGTAGCAGCGCAAAAAACGCGATCGCCAGCGCAAGCCACTTTTTGCTAGTTTCCTCTAGACCCCATAACTTGAGGCTTTCAAAAAACGCAAGCACGAGTATCAACGCAAATACGGCGAAATTTAGCCACCTAGCGTTTATGAGAATTAGAGCCAAAAATACGGCGAGTAAAATGCTTGCCGTGATTATTCTTTGCTTCATAGAATTTCCTTGGAATTTATTTTGAGCAATTATATCGCAAGCTCGCTTATTACGGCTTTAAAACGCCGATTGTTTTAAAATTTACGTAGTTTACGAAAGCACCTTCGTTGATTTTGACATTTTGACGTTTGGTGTAATCGACGAGATATTTTCCGCTGCCGCTTGCACTGAAGCTCACGCAAATTTTAGCGGCGAATTCGACCACCTCTTCGCTTAGACTTTGCTTATTTGTCTTTACGATGACGTGTGCGCTTGGAATATCCTTAAGATGAAACCAATAGTCGGATTTGGAGCTATTTTTTAGTAAGAACTCATTGCCTTTTTCGTTTTTACCGACGCTGATTTTAAAATCCCCGAGATAAAAGCTCGCTACATATTCGCTATTTTTTTCCTTGCTTTTTTGCCTAATTTGCGTGCGCTTAGGCATTAGAATTTCGATCTCGTGTGCATCCTGTGCGGCAAGAATGAGCGATTTTAAATTCTCATAAAACGCGAGTTTCTCCTTTAAATTTTGCTCTTCGATATGTATATTTGCAGCCTTTTGGCGCAGACGCTTTGCCTCGGAGTAAAGCTCGCCCAAAGCGGCGCTTGCAGGCTTTTGTAGCTTAAATTCCACCGCTTCGGCGTCTCCTTTTTGCAGCGTAAATTCTCGCGCGCTAGTTGGAATTTTATAGATATTTTCTTTTAGCAAGGCAGCTTTCGCACCTAAAAGCTCGGCGCTTCGAAGTAGTTCGGCGCTGCTTTGCAAAGAGCCTAAAGCCTCGCGCACCGAGTCTAGCTTTTTATTTAGCGCCGTGATTTTTGCGGATTTGAGCGAGTTTAAGCGATCCGCATTTAGCGCGTTAAATTCCGCACGAAAAAATGCTCTAAAGTCCGAAATTTTTGGCACGGGGGCTTCTTTAATATTTGCAGGCGGCAGATGGCGGAGCTTTCTTCCTACCTTAATCTGTCTAAATTCCGTCTCGAAGTGCCGTAGTGCCTCTAAAATCACATCGTTTTCATCGGTGATTATTACGTTGGTAAATCGCCCGGTAAATTCGAAGTAGATATTTGAGCTTTGGGTTTTGTAGCTTGCGTTTTGGCTTACGCTAAGGCATAGAATTCTATTATTTTCTGGCACGCTAACGGAAGTGATGCGCGATTTTATTAAGCGCTTGGCAAGTAGCACGTCAAAGGGCGCCGCGTAAACCTTACCTTCAGTAAAAGCGTCATTTTCGTGGATATTGCAGCCTGATTTATTCATATCAAAAAACAGCATCTCATTGCCGTCAAAGCAGACTTTAAAAAGGTTATCTCCTACGCGCTTAATGTGCGAAAGGAAGCGTTTGGCGCGTAGATACTCGCAAATTTGAATTAAGTTTTGATACTTCATGCGCGTTAAAATTTCTCTTTGTGGATTTTGGCTAAATTTAGCTTCTGCAGATCGTGCGGGCTAGGGCGCTGTTGCGGTACGCCGAGGGCTAGTATCGCTTCTGCTTTGAAATTTAGCGGAAAGCCCAGCGCCTCGCGCAAAAACTCCTCGCAGCTGCGTCCGTCCGCAGCGACGCGCAATCTTACCTGCACCCAGCAGCTGCCGAGATTTAGCGCGCTTGCAGCAAGGTGTATGTAGCCTAGCGCTACCGAGCAGTCCTCGATCCAGACGTCCTGTTTCTGCGCATCTGCGATCACTACGATCGCGGCTGCGGCCTGTTTTAGCATATTCGCTCCGCTTTCGCGGCATGCGCTTAGCCGCTCAAGCATCCGTTTGTTGCGTACGAGGATGAACTCCCACGGGCAGAGCGCGCATCCCGACGGCGCAAGCAGGCCCGCTTTTAAAATTTTATCCAGCGCCTCATCTTCAAGCGGCTTAGGCGCATATTTTCTTACGCTTCTGCGGTTTGCAAAAATATCTAAAATTTCCATCATCTCGCTCCTTGCGGCTCAATTATACATAAAATTGCAAAAATTTATGATTTTTTAGCTAAAATCGCGCAAATTTAACCGATACGAAGGAGATTTTATGAAGCAGACGATCACGGAGAAAATTTTTAGCGAGCACGTGGGCGAGGCGGTTTTCGCGGGACAGATCATCGAAAGCGCCATCGATATGGTCATCGGCAACGACATCACGACGCCGATTTCGATCAAACAGTTTGAGCTTAGCGGCGCAAAAAAGCTCGCCAACCCGGACGGCTTTGCGATCGTGATGGATCACTACATCCCTACGAAGGATATTTTAAGCGCAAATCAAGCTAAAATTTCACGCGAATTTGCTTACAAGCACGATTTGAAAAACTATTTCGACGAAAAAGATATGGGTATCGAGCACGCGCTGATGCCTGAAAAGGGGCTCGTAGTACCCGGCGATGTCATCATCGGCGCGGACAGCCACACCTGTACCCACGGCGCGCTGGGGGCATTTGCGACGGGTATGGGCAGCACCGATCTAGCTTTCGCGATGATAACGGGCAAGAATTGGTTTAAAGTACCGCCTACGATCAAAGTGATCTTTCGCGGCAAGCCCGCGCCGCACATCTACGGCAAGGATCTTATTTTAGAGGTGATCCGCCTTATCGGCGTGGACGGCGCGCGCTATAAGGCTTTGGAGTTCTGCGGCGACGCGCTGGAGTACCTGGATATGGATAGCAGATTTTCGCTTTGCAATATGGCGATCGAAGCGGGCGGCAAGAGCGGTATCGTCGCGGTCGATGAGATCACGAAGGAATTTTTGGCAGATAAAAATTTGCGCGCCGAGCCGAAATTTCACTACTCCGACGAGGGCGCGAATTATGAGCAAATTTTAGAGATCAATGTGAGTAAGCTTGATCCGGTGATTGCGTATCCGTTTCTGCCTAGCAACGGCAAGAGTGTGCGCGAGGCGGTGCGCGATGATATCGCCGTCGATCAGGTCTTTATCGGCAGTTGTACCAACGGCCGCCTGAGTGATCTGCGGATCGCCGCGCAAATTTTAAAAGGTCGCAAGGTCGCGCGCAAAACTCGCCTCATCATCACGCCTGCGACGCAAAAAATCGCTCTGGCCGCGCAAAAAGAGGGGCTGTGGGATATTTTCGTAGAAGCGGGTGCAGTCGTGAGCAACCCGACCTGCGGCGCATGCCTGGGCGGATATATGGGGATTTTGGGCGTGGGCGAGCGCTGCGTAAGCACGACTAATCGAAATTTCGTCGGTCGTATGGGCGATAGAACGAGCGAAGTGTATCTAGCAAACTCCGCCGTCGCCGCAGCTAGCGCCGTCGCAGGCAAGATCGCCGATCCGCGGGATTTGTAGGTTTTAAAATTTAAATTTAGCCGCGTAAGACAAATCCTCCGCTTTGCGCGGTTTGAAAAATCTGCGGATCTGCTCATTTTGTGTTTATCGTAAAATTTAAAGCGTCCATACATTTAAGATAGCTGTTAGATTATTTCAGAAATTTTGTAGCCAAATCACTATAAATTTGGATAATGTACCTTGTTTTAGGCAAGATAACGCTCAATTTAATATATTTTCTTTTCTTACCGGAAACTCTATAAAATATTTACCATTTTCATCTTGTATAATATTTTCCATATCTTTATGATAATGCTTTATGGTTATGTTACCCTCCTTGTCATTATGGATATAGCAAGAAGCAGTAGAGTTATACTTGCATTCTTTTACTTTAAAAATTTTAAACATTTTCTGTGAAATATCAGTCAAATTTTCATCTTGATAGCGTATGACGCGCTCTTTTGTTATATTAAATTCATCTTTTGGTACTTGGGCTTTAAAAAAATATTGCTCATCAAATTTGACCTTTACTATGAGGCTATTTATTGCTGTTTTATTATCATCACTTAATTTTAAATTTTTGCAAGTATCATTATAGTCTTGAAAACATAGCGGGATTTTATCCAATTTCTCGCTTTCGATAAATTCATTTTTTACTATGAAATTGGCTTTATAGTTCGCAAGCTTGATCATTCTTACAAAATCGGGACTTAAAAGATAAATTGGACCTAACCCAATAAAGAAAGAAAGCCAAAAAACTGTTTTATAATCAAAGTATTTTGAAAAAGCAGCTATTCTAGTAACAAGAATAATTAGAAAAAAACACAAAAATACTGGTAGTACTATATCTTTATATCCAAAATAAACTATTACTATGAGAAGAAAGTCAAAAAGAGGATGTAAAAATATAAATAAATTTACATCATCTTTAAATTTTCCGGTTTTAAACATAGATAAAATAAAATATGATATAGATGCTATAAAATAAACAACTAGAATAGTGCCGAAATTATTAAGTATAAGATTTAAATATTTACTAAAAAATTTAATTTCATATAGAAATGGAATAGTAAGAATTGCAAATAAGTAAATTTGTG
The DNA here is from genome assembly GCA_963529615.1 of uncultured Campylobacter sp. Classification (GTDB taxonomy): domain Bacteria; phylum Campylobacterota; class Campylobacteria; order Campylobacterales; family Campylobacteraceae; genus Campylobacter_B. The sequence goes on from CAUSAC010000010.1 coordinate 52,331, forward strand.
TAATTATAAAATATCTATTTATCCATTTTTCATTAGTTTTGACATTAAAAATAAAATAGCTACCTATAAAAGAAAGTAAACCTACCGTAACAACATACGCTAATCCTAAAATACCAATAAAAAGCAATAACGGAATTATTTCATTAACATTAATCTGCGGTGGTATTCCAATTTTAAAAAAGTAAGGCAAACAAAATACCCCTCCAATAAAAACAACCATCCAAAATAATAAAACTGTATGTCTCGCAGCAATAGAAAACAAATTAAGAAAATTAAAATACATAGAATTTTTCATATGTCTTATATATGATTGCATAATGCTTACATCTTCAAGTATATTGCTAAGATTGTTATAAACAGCATACAATACATTCTCTTTTTCAAAAAATTCATAATTCAGATTTTTTTGTTCCTTTATATTTCTACTTTTTATGTACCTTTCGATAATTTCTTTCTCTTCTTTTAATATTTTAATCGATTTAATATACCTTATGATAGTGGTTCTAAATGCAGTTCTACTGGCTGAGTAAATATTATCTTGCTTCAAAACCAACAAATATTGTTCTATTTCATTAATAAGACCGCGGGTCGTATCAGATAAAATTTTAAAATCATCTTGTTTTATAAATTTTTGTAGAAAATTGATGGCTTCATCGGTTCTATTCATGCGCTTGGCATATTCAGATTTAAATATAGCTATTATATATTTTTCCGTACTAGAAAAATTTGAATTTTTTAATTTGTCAAGAGTTCTACTAATTTTCCAAATACATGACTTATTATTATAGACATTAGCAAGCGCCTCATGTATATTTTCTATTTCAGTCTCTACTTGCTCTAAATCCTTATAGGTAAAATTTCTCTCAGACAAAAAAATCATTCCTTATTTAAATTTTTAAAACTACGATACCTACCGATTTTAAATTCTACGCCTCCAAAATCGCTCCGTTGCTAGCATTTGTTACCAGCTTGCGATACATCCGTAGCCAGCGATACGGCAGCGGTTTTTCAATCGGCTTAAATTTAACTCTGCGCTCGGCGATCTGGGCTTCGCTTAGGCGCACGTTGATCGCGTACGTATCCACATCGATATCGATGATGTCGCCGTCTTGCAGCAGCCCGATCATGCCGCCCTCGGCAGCCTCCGGGCTCACGTGCCCGACGCTTAGTCCTCTCGTAGCGCCGCTAAACCTGCCGTCCGTGATCAGCGCTACGTCCGCGCCCAGCCCTCGCCCCATGATGAGCGATGTCGGGCTTAGCATCTCCTGCATGCCCGGGCCTCCGCGCGGCCCTTCGTAGCGGATGACGACTACGTCGCCTTTGTTTACCTTGCCGCTTGAGATGCCTTCTATCGCCTCGTCTTGGCTGTTAAAGCACACGGCCTTGCCGCTAAATTTGCGCTCGCCGATGATGCCCGCAGTCTTGATGACGCAGCCCTGCTCGGCTAAATTTCCAAACAAAATCGCCAGCCCGCCCACGTCCGAATAGGCGTTTTCGACCTTGCGGATGACCGATTCGTCTTTTATGGCGCTCGCTCCGACGCGCTCGCCTAGGCTCTCGCCCGTGACGGTTAGCGCGTCTAGACCCAGTAGTCCATTGTCGCGGCGCGAAATTTCATTTATCACGGCGCTTAGTCCGCCCGCGCGGTCGATGTCCTCCATATGCACGTTTGGCAGGCTCGGGCTGATTTTGGCGATGTGAGCGATCTTGCGGCTGATCTCGTTGAGCCCCGCGATCTGTAAATTTACCCCCGCTTCGCGCGCGATAGCTAGGATGTGCAACACGGTGTTGCTGCTGCCGCCCATCGCCATATCGACGACTATGGCGTTTTGGATCGATTTTTCGTTCACGATGTTGCGGATTTTGTACTTTTCATCGAGCGCGATCTCGCAGATGCGACGTCCAGCCTTGCGGATAAGCTCCTCGCGCTCGGGCGTAAGCGCAGGCACGGTGCCGTTGCCTTTTAGCGCGATACCCATCGCTTCGCACAGCGTATTCATCGAGTTTGCCGTAAACATCCCAGAGCAGCTGCCTCCGCTCGGACAGGCGGCGCACTCGATCTCTTTTAGCTCCTCGGCGCTGATCTCTTTGGTTTCAAATTTACCCACCGCCTCAAACGCCGTAGATAGGTCGATCGGCTCGCCTTTTTTGGTGTAGCCCTTTTTCATCGGGCCGCCGCTAACAAAAACCGTCGGTACGTTCACGCGAAGCGCGCCCATCACCATGCCGGGCACGATTTTATCGCAGTTTGGCATACACACGAGTGCGTCTAGGGCGTGTGCGTTCATCACCGTTTCGATCGAGTTTGCGATCAGCTCGCGGCTAGGCAGGCTATAAAGCATCCCAGCATGCCCCATCGCGATGCCGTCGTCCACGCCGATACAGTTAAACTCAAACGGCACGCAGCCGTTTTTGCGGATCTCGTCTTTTAAAATTTCGGAGTATTTGTTGAGGAAAAAGTGCCCCGGGATGATCTCGATGAAGCTGTTTGCTACGCCGATAAATGGCTTTTCAAAGTCCTCGTCCTTTAGCCCGGTCGCTCTTAGCAAGCTTCTGTGCGGCGCACGCGTATAGCCTTTTTTGATGATGTCGCTTCTCATTTTTTTGTCCTTGGATTGAAATTTTCGCCATTTTAGCATAAAATTTTACCGCTGCGGGACGTTTTAAATTTTAGCGCATTAAAATTAAAACGGGACTATTGAGCTTAATCAAACCGAATCACTCCTGTTTTTGATATAATTGCACATCGATTATCAAAATCTTGCCGTTTAGCAGGAATGAAAAGAGGAAAAGATGCAAAGAAGAAATTTCTTAAAACTAACGTCCGCGTTGGCGGCTAGCGGGCTTGCTAGCCCTCTTTTTGCGAAGGAAGCTTTTACTATCTACGGCGCGCCTGCGATGCCTAGCCTCATCATCGGCGTTGCGTGCATGCAGGGGCAGATCGGCAAAAAATACGACGCGAAGTTGGAGCTTTGGCGCGATCCCGATCAGCTGCGCGCAGGCGTGGCAAACGGCGAGTACAAGGTCATGATGAGCCCTAGCAACGTAGGGGTGAACCTCGCAAATCAGGGGCGCAAGATCGGTATGGTAAATATCCTCACCGAGGGGCTAAATTTCGTGATGAGCAAGGGCGAGAAGATAACGGAATTTGCGCAGCTGAAGGGCAAAAAGATCGTCATGCCTTTTAAAAACGACATGCTAGACATCATCGTGCGAGCCATAGCGAAAAAGCAGGGCATTAGCGGACTAAACATCGACTACACCGCCAGCCCCGCAGAGAGCGCGCAGCTGTTTTTGGCCAAGGACTACGACGTCGCGATCACGGTAGAGCCGCTAGCAAGCGCCATGATCTTAAAGGGCAAAGTATCGGGCATCGCCGTGCAACGAGGAGCAAATTTAAGCGATATGTGGGCGCAGGCGTTTTCGGTAAAGCCCATAATCCCGCAAGCGGGCATCATCGCAGATACCGATTTTTACGCCGCGAAAAAGGCGGATTTTGAAATTTTAAACGCCGATTTGACAGACGCGCTTGCGTGGA
>CAUSAC010000011.1:0-54791 GCA_963529615.1 uncultured Campylobacter sp.
AACGCAGAGCCGATAAATCCGCTCTTTCCGAAGATGTAAAGAAGCAAAAATCCCGTCGCGATCGGCGGGAAGATGAGCGGAAAAATTACCAAAATTTCGACGATCTTTTTAAATTTAGCTTTACTGAAAGCTAAAAAATACGCAATTGCCAGCCCTATTGAAATAAGCAGCAAAAAGCTGCAAAACAGGGCTTTGACGCTTAGTATCAGAGGATGCGCGATCCAAGCGATGTTGCTCATTTAAGACCGAATTTTGAAAAAATCTCTTTTGAGCGGTCCGATTTAAACTCCTCCATCACCTTTTCGCAAAGCGCCTGCTCGCCGCACGCGCTAAGCCTTGCGATACCGATGAATGCGGGGCTATAGAGGCTCTCGTCGATGTAGATGATCGAGCCGAACTCATCTTTCTTGGCGATCGCTTCGGTGCTGTTGATAAAGCCTGCCTGCACCTCGCCGTTGATGACGTATGCGACCACCTGCGGCACGCCCGCGACGGCTAAAATTTTATCTTTTACCGGCTCCATCTTGGCGTTTTGTAAAAACTCGTTCGTCCTGATACCGTAAATCGCCTTTTTAGGATCCGGCATCGCGATCTTATCGAACTTTGCGATCTCGGAGACATCGTTTATTTTAATATTTTTTGGCGTTACTAAAACTAGCGTGCCGCGCCCGATACGCTCAAATTTCGTGATATTTAGATCGCTTTTTTTCAAAAACGCCTCGTCGCCTACGATGAATGAAATTTTATTCTCGCGCGATTGAATGACGAGCTGGCCGAGGTTGGCAAATGACCCCGCCACATCCATGCCCTCTTTTTTCAAATTTTCGATCACGGCCGAGACGGGCTTTTTGTATCCGCCGCCGGCCGCGATTATCAGCTGATCCGCGCAGAACGAAACGCTTGCCGCAAGCGCCAAAATAAATGCAATTTTTTTCATGAAAATCCTTTTTTGAAATTTTAAGAATTTTACAAAATATAATCTTATTTATTAATAAATCGCGTTTCTATATCCTATTTTAGACTTTCACGCCTTAAAATTTAAAATTTAATATTTATATAAGCTCTATCTTTCCGCTAAGATCGCACACACCTTGATTCCAAACTGCCGAGCTTACGAGCACGTCCACGCCGGTAGCTGCAAACTCCGCGCAGTTATTTTTATTTATACCGCCGGCGGCGCAAATTTTAATCTGCGGCGCCGTCTCATCTCGCTTCAAAACGCAGGCTCTAAGCTCGCCAGGGCTCATCTTATCGCACATTATCGCATCAGGCGCGTATTTTAAGAGCTCGCTAAATTCGCGCTCGCTCGCTACTTCGATCATTATCTTTCGCTCGGGCGCGCGCTCTTTAAATTTAGCGATCTGCGCGCAAAACTCGCCAAAGCTCGCAAACGCGCGGATATGGTTTGAAAAAAACAGGACGCTGTCGTGCAGCCCTAGACGGTGCATCGTCCCGCCGCCCGCGATCAGCGCATTTACGCAAAGCTCCTTCGCAAAAGGAAAGCTCTTGCGCGTCGCACCCAGCACGCAGCGCGGATTCGCCTCTCGCATCAGCGCAACCATCTCGTGCGCGTAAGTAGAAATTTTGCAGGAGTACTCAAGCACGATCTGAACGATCTTCCAAGCTTTATGCAAGCTCTCGAAGCTCCCCTGCGCGCTAAAAATTTCATCCCCTGCGCAAAATGCGCTTCCCTCGCGTGCTAGCCGTTGCGTCTCGCAACCAAGGCGCGCCGCTACCTCGCGCGCGATTCCTCCGCCACTAAAGATCAGATCCTGCCTTGTTACGATCGAAAGCCTCGCGGGCGCGTTTAGATCCACGAAGTCTTGCAAAAGCTCGGTCGTAAGGTCCAAAAACGCGCCGTCGCTTGCGATAAGATCGTCGATTTTACTCTGCGAAATAAACATGTCTAGCCTACGAAGTGAATTTTAGCGGGCTCAAAGCGCGAGTGCGCCTTTGTGACGCGAGATGGAAAACCTAAAGGCATAATGCAAAATGCCTCTAAATGCCCAGGCAGATCCAAAATTTCTCTTACGCGCTCCATCGCGTAAATATCGGGCGCTACGCCCAGCCACGTGGTGCCAAGCCCCAAATGGTGCGCCGCCAGCCAGAGATTTTCTGCCGCACAAGCGCAGTCGTAGCGAGCGTAGGGCTGGAATTTTAAGCCGCTTTTGCGCGTGCAAACTACGATCGCAAGCGGCGCATCTTTCGTGCAGCCGCCGTAGGTGCCGACGCTGCTAAGTAGCGTAAGCGCGGTGCGGTCGCGCACTACGTAAAACTCCCATGAGCGTTGGTTGCCCGCGCTAGGGGCTTGCATCGCGGCTTTTAGCACGAGCTCGATCTGATCGTCGCTCGGCATTTTCTCGGTAAAATTCCGCACGCTCGTGCGTGTAAAAATTTCATTCATCGCTGCTCCTTTAAATTAAATTTCTAAATTCCGCTTTTTGCGAGCGGTAAAAAATGGAATTTAGAAATAAGATTGCTGCTGCATTTGCTTGAGCCTTGCTTACACTTTGCGCTATTTAGACGCTGCGCGGCGGCCGATGCGCGCTGATTTGGTTTTACTTGCCTGGGCGCGCCTCTTTTTGCATCAAAAAGCGCGCGAAACTGCGATAAAATTTTACCGCGCTGCTATGAAAATCCGCCGTAAAGGATAGCTGCGCGAACTTAATTTAATCAAAATTTCGCTCACGAGCAAGCTCACGCCCGCATATTTAAATTTTAATCCTAGACCGCTATTTGGCGCCCGCTAAAACGGCGCACCGCATACTATAGATATGCACGCGTAGCTTGCGTGATCTTTAAATTTTATCTCTCGCCGAGCCTGCGCCGATCTTTGCGGATAAAATTTTATCCTTTGCAGCGAACGAAATTTCACTTTCGCACCGAGTAAATTTTATCTTCGTCGTTCGGTAAAATTCCGCTTTCGCTGTTTTAAATTTTAACCGCACGCGCGCCGCAAAGCACCCGCCGCGCTGTACCGCACGCAGAGCACGCTCGGATCCAAAGCTCAAAATATCTAAAATTTAACCGCTAAACACGATCATACAGATCCATACTCCGAAACGCTATAAAATTTTAAGCGTTTAAATTTATCGCTTGCTTATCAGCCTGCGCACGACGTAGCTTGCGATGAAAAGCCCGAAACTCGCGGTCACGCCCATGAAGCTGCCCATCGATTTGACGCGCGGCGGCTCGCTTGAACAAACGACGTCAAAATCGCCCGCAAAGCCGCGCTTTCGCAGCTCATATCTGATCTTGCGCGCGAGCGGATCGCCTTGCGTCTGCCAGATTGAGCAGATTTCGATTTTAGAGGGATCGAGCCTCTTTGCGCCGCCCATCGAGCTTACAAATCCTACGCCCGCCTCGCTACAGCGCAGCGCAAGAGCGATCTTAGCGCCCACGTCGTCGATCGCGTCGATTACGAAATCAAATTGTGCCAGATCAAATTTAGATAAAAATTCCTCATCAATCCTAGCGACGATCGGGATCACGCCTTTAAATTTGCGCGCGAAAACCTCGCATTTTAGCTCGCCTAGGCACTCGCTTCCAAGCTGGCGGTTTTGGTTGGTGATCTCGAAGCGATCGCAATCGATCACGCTTAGATTTACCGCGCCGCTGCGGTACAGCGCCTCTATCGCCGCTCCGCCCACGCCGCCGCAGCCGCAGATTAAAATTTTAGCGCTTTGCAATCGCGCGAAATCCTCGCCGAAAAGCAGGCGCGAGCGCGAAAAGCGATCCACTACAACCTCACTCATCGTTTTTCATCCACTTTTCTAGCGCGCTCATCTGCTCGTGCGCGGTTAAATTTAGCTTGATCGGACTTAGCGTCGCCCGCCCCTCAAAAAGCACCGAAATATCGCTGTTTTCGTTTTTGCTCGCATCAAAACTGAGCGTAGATTTGCCGAGCCAATAATACTCCATCCCGCGCGGATCGCGATTTAGCTGCGCGTCGGTGTCGTAGAGCTTCTCGCCGCATGGCGCAACCGTTAGTCCCTTGAAATCTTGCTTTGAAACGGCAGGAACGTTTAAATTTAAAAACTGCTTCGGCGGCAACGGAAAGCCGTTTTTGAAAATTTTTCCCACTAGATCAACCGCAAGCTCGCACGCTAGATCAAACCCGTATCGCTGCAGCGAATCCGCGACGTAAAACTGACTCACCGCAAGCGCGGGAATGCCTTGCAAAACCCCCTCCATCGCGCCTCCGCAAGTGCCCGAATAGGTCACGTCCTCCGCGACGTTGGCGCCGTGATTTATGCCGCTTATCACTAGATCGGGCTTTCGGTTATACAGCGCGCGGAGCGCCAAATACACGCAGTCTGCAGGCGTAGCGTCGTCGAGTTTGAAAAATCCGTCGTCGAGCTTTACAAATCTAAGCGGGCGCGTGAGCGTGAGCGAGTGCGAGGATGCCGATTTCTCCGAGCTTGGCGCTACGATGGTGACGTTTGCGACCGATCTTAGCGCGCTTGCGAGTTCTAAAAGTCCGCGCGCTTCGAATCCGTCGTCATTGGTGATTAAAATTTCTTTCATATTCTCTCTTTAACTAAAATTTCACGACAGACCTATCGGAGCGGAATTTCGTCTTTAAAAATCTAACGCTTAATTCTTTACTATGCAAAAATTGCTACTTAGCTTGCGTGGCATAAATTCCGTCGCCCCAAATTTTTCAATAAAATTCCATGCGAACTTAAATCGCAAAATTCATAGAAAAATTCCGCCTTTACGCTACAAATTTTATAGCCTGCTATGCAATTTCATCGCCTAAATTTCACTTTCGAAATTTCTTAAATTAAATTTTGCGACCGCACTCCGCAACTCGCCGCAAAATTTGTCTTTTAAATTATCGTAAAATTTTACACCACGAAATTTTGCTTTAGCGCCGATGCAAATCCGCGGCATAAAATTACGCTAGACTTATCTATAACCCTGCTTTGCGGCATATCTCCTCGCTTACCTGCGAATCAAGTAGGTGCGAGCTTGGATAATCGTAGAAAAATCGGTGCACTTCACGCACTCCGCTTCGCAATAAAGCTCGCGTACTAGGTGCGTTGCAGTCATTTTCGGTAATATCCTTGGCTAGCAATTTGAGATATTTTTGCCGATCGGAGCTTTTCAAGCTCGCCCAGCCAGGGCTTAGCGAGTAGGCATAGATCAGATCGCTTCCTTGCGCGCTAATTTCTTCGAGGAAGGCAAACTGCGCGACCTTAACGTGAGGCTTGGTGCCGCCTACGTCTGCTGCGATCTCGCTAGCTGCGGCTTTAGCGACGAGTGCGGGCGAGCCTAGCTTACTAAGCGCCTCGAAGTGCGCCGTTTTAGCGGGGTCTTCGGAGATCTGCTGTTTTTGGTACCCCGGCGAGCCGCCGCAGCCGCAAAGCAAAAGCGCAAACGCCCCCGCTGCGGTTAAAATTTTAAAATTTTTCATCTTAAATCCTTTGTCGGCTTAATTTTAGCACATTTTGCTATAATTAACAAAAATTTAAAAGGCTAAATTTGAAATATTTAATCTCTTGCCTAGAGCCCTCTGCGAACCTCCATTTTAAAGGGGTTTTTGAGCATCTTAAAAAGCTCGATCCCGCTTGCGAGATTTGCGGAATTTTCGATGAAAAGCTGGGTTCGCCGATATACAAAAGCAGCGAATTTTCGGCGATGGGCTTTGTTGAAATTCTGCCGCTGATTTTAAAAGCCAAGCGCGCGATGGCGCAGATGACGCGGCTTGCGGCGGAGTGCGATCGCGTGCTTTTGATCGACTCGCCCGCGTTTAATCTGCCGCTTGCTCGCGCGATCAAAGAAAGCGGCGCGCGCGCGGAAATTTCATATTATATCCTGCCGCAGGTTTGGGCGTGGAAGCCGCGCAGAGCGGAGAAGCTGAAGGTGTTTTGCGACAATCTGCTCTCCATCTGGCCTTTTGAGGCGAAATTTTTCGGCGCGAATTGCGAGGTAGATAAAGGCGCTGTGCCGCAACAAGCGGAGAACAAAGACGCTGCACTACAAGAAACAAAAGATAAAGACGCCGCGCAGAAAGAGGATGCCGCGCACCCAAGCGAGCAAAGCGCCAAAACCGCAAAGTACTCTTTCGTGGGGCATCCGCTGCTTGATGAGATAAAATTCCAAAAATCAAGTTACGAAAAACAGGGCAAGCTCGCTTTTATGCCGGGCTCACGCAGGGCTGAAATTTCAAGACTGATGCCGATTTTTAGAGCCCTTGCGCCTAAATTTGAAAATAGCGAGCGAGTCTTGATAATCCCGCCGCATCTGATGAATCAAAGAGATGAAATTTACGGGTCTCTGGACGGCTTTAGCATCGCAAACGATACTCCTGCGACGCTTAAGGATTGCGATTTTGCCTTCATTTGCTCGGGCACGGCGACGCTTGAGGCGGCACTCATCGGCACTCCTTTCGTGCTGTGCTACAAGGCTCGCGCGTTTGACGTTTGGCTTGCGCGAAAGCTCGTAAAGCTAAAGCACGTGGGGCTTGCGAATATTATTTTTGATTTTTTGGGCGAGGAGCCTCTGCACGAGGAGCTTTTGCAAGGCGAAGTAAGCGCGCAAAACCTACTTTCTGCATACGAGCGCTGCGACTCCGCTAAATTTAAACTTGCGAGCGAGAAGCTGCGAGATTATCTAAAGCTCGGCTCCAGCGAAAACGTGGCAAAAATTTTAACGCAGCCTGCGAGCTAAAATTTTAAGGCTAAAGCTTATATAATTTGATAAAAAGAAAGGAAGATTATGACGACAGAACCAATGACGCTTTACGGATATGAAAAGATCACCTCCGAGCTCAAGGAGCTTCAGAGCGTGAAGCTGCCCCACATCGTGCAGCAGATAGACATCGCGCGCGGACACGGCGATCTGAAAGAAAACGCCGAGTACCACGCGGCGCGCGAAGAGCAGGCGTTTTTGCTCTCGCGTATCGCCGAGCTTAGCGACATCGTCTCTCGAAGTAAAATCATCGACCCCTCGACCTACGAGCACGACCGCGTAAAATTCGGCTCCACCGTTACCTTCATGGATGTAGAGACCGAGCGGGAGGAGACCTACGTCATCGTAGGACTTAGCGAAGCGGATATCTCGCGCAAACTCATCAATATAAACACTCCGCTTGCGCGCCAGCTTTTAGGCAAAGCCGAGGGCGATGAGGTGGTGCTTCAGCTACCATCAGGCACACGCGATGTGGAAATTTTAAGCGTCGAATACAAGCCGATAAAATTTGAGAATTAGCGTGAAAAAAGTAGGCATCATCGGCGTTAGCGGCTATACGGGGCTTGAGCTGATTAAGGCTCTACTTTCTCATCCGAACTTTGAAATTTCATATTTGGGCGCTTCGACAGATGGAGAGATAAGCGAAATTTTTCCGCAGCTTCGCGGCGTGTTTGAGATGCACGTAGAAGCCGCGGATGCTCGCGTCGCGGCGCAAAGATGCGATCTTATTTTTTTGGCGCTGCCGCATGAAAAAGCGATGGAATTTGCCCGCGAAATTTTAAAATTTAAAAGCGTCAAGGTAGTCGATCTATCGGCTGATTACCGCCTAAGCCGCGAGCTTTACGAGAAAAATTACACCGCGCATTTAGACCCTCGTAATTTAGCCCACGCCGTTTACGGACTGCCCGAGCTAAATCGCGAAAAGATCCGCACGGCGCGGCTTACGGCAAACCCAGGCTGCTATCCTACCTGCTCTATTTTGGCGCTCGCGCCGTTCGTACGGCTACTCGACCCCGCCCTCGGCGTATTTATTGACGCAAAAAGCGGAGTAAGCGGCGCAGGCAAGGCTCTTAAAGCAAGTAGCCATTTCGTAAGCGTGAACGAAAACGCAAATGCCTACTCGCCGATCTCGCATCGCCACGCAGACGAGATCAAAGAGCAGCTGCAAATTTTAAAAGGCGGTGCGTTTAGCACGCTTTTCGTGCCGAATTTGCTGCCGATTACGCGCGGAATGCTGGTTAGCGCGTTTGGCGTACTGCAAAAGAGCGTGGACGCAGAGGCGGTGCTACGGGAGTTTTACGCAAACGAGCCTTTCGTGCGCGTCCGAAGCGAGCCCGTGAGCATAAAAAACGTCGCAGGAACGCACTTTTGCGATATTTTTGTAAAAACTGCGGGCGATAAAATTTGGATCAACTCGGCGATCGATAATCTTTTGCGCGGAGCCTCGTCGCAGGCGGTCGCAAATGCAAATTTAATGTGCGGATTCGCCGAAGCTACGGCGTTGCCGCGTATCGCACACGGAATTTAAGCGATGTGCTTTTTGCAAAAGCCGTCACGCGCGGGAGCCTAGATGCAAAATGATCAAATTCAGACGATAAAACCGGGCGCGATCTTTATCGGCGATGCGCACGCGGGCGCGAGCAGACCGCAATTTTTGAAATTCTTGCGCGCGCTGAAGGCCGAACCCGCGCCGCCGCCTCAAATTTTTATGATGGGCGATATGTTTGATTTTTTGGCAAATACGACCTACGTGCAGCGCTTCTATGAAGAGGAGATCGCGCTAATAAACGAGCTGTCGCGAAAATGCGAAATTTTTTACTTCGAGGGCAACCACGATTTTAATCTGCGCGAAATTTTTCCCCGCGCAAAAGTTTATCCAAACGGCGCGCAGCCCGTTAAATTTATCTGCGAGAGCGGCGAGGCGGTACAGATTGCGCACGGCGATCTGTTTTTGCCGCGTCTGACGCAATTTGCGCTGCTTTCGCTGCGAAACAGAGCTTTTTTAAAATTTATGGATCTGCTCGATCGCGCTTTAAAATTTAAAATTTCAAAGATGATCTTAAAATCGCAGGAGGGGAAAAACCTCTACAGAAAAATGCCGGATTTTAAGGCCATAATCGCGCCGAAGATCGATTTTTACGCGGCAAATTTAATCATCGAGGGGCACTATCATCAAGATGAAATTTTATATTTTGGCGAAAAAAAATATATAAATTTATGCTCGTTCGGGGCCGGGAGTAAAATTTACGAGGTCGTAAAAAGCGAAAAATTTATGCTAATTCCAAAAAACTTAAACTTAAATTAGCTATAATTCCTAAATTTTTGCGAGGATATTTATGATAAAGCTTTGTGTTTTAGACTTTGATTCTACGCTGATGGACGGCGAGACGATAGGTTTTTTCGCCGCTAAAATGGGCACGCAGCGACAAGTTAGCGAAATCACGAAGCGCGCGATGGCGGGAGAGCTTGATTTTTTCGAGAGCCTTAGCGAGCGCGTGGCGCTGATAAAGGGGATGAAGCTTAGCGATGCTAAAGCTATCGCAGAAAGCCTGCCTTTTATTTGCGGCGCTAGCGAGATCATCGCGTATCTGAAAAATAAAGGCATAAAGGTGATCGTCTTTAGCGGCGGATTTCATCTAGCCACCGACGCCGCGCAGAAAAAACTAGGCTTTGACGCGAGCTTTGCGAACTATCTGCATGAAAAAAACGGAATTTTAACCGGGCTTTTCGGCGGCGAGATGATGTTCGGATACTCAAAAGGCGCGCTGCTTGCGCAACTTAAATCGCTGATGGGTCTAGAGACGAGCGAGGTAATGTGCGTGGGAGACGGTGCGAACGACGTTTCGATGTTTCGCGAGGCGGGACTTAAAATCGCCTTTTGCGCGAATGAAATTTTAAAAGAGCACGCGAGCGTCTGCATTGAAAAAAAGGATTTGAAGGAGATTATGAAATATGTATGATAAAGCCCTAAATTTCAGCCTTTGGTGCGACTTTTTGGAGCGCGATTTTATTGATAAAGATTTCGACGAGCTGATCAAAAAAGGGATAATTAACGGCGCTACTTCCAATCCCGCGATCTTTAAAAACGCGATCCTAAGCTCCCCAGCATACGATGCGGCCAAAGAGGAATTTAGAAAAAAAGAGCCTAAAAAGCTGTATGAAATTTTAGCCACCGCAGACATCAGAAGCGCGGCGGAGAGCCTACTTAAAAATTTCATTAACGGTGATGACGGCTTTGTGAGTATCGAGGTTGATCCATATTTCGCAGATGACGCCGAGGCGATGTATCGTGAGGGCAAGCACCTATATAGCACGATCGGCATGCCAAACGTTATGATAAAAATCCCCGCTACGAAGGCGGGCTACGAAGCGATGCGCGATCTATTAAAAAAGGGGATCAGCGTAAACGCGACCTTGGTTTTTTCGCCGGAGCAGGCCGCAAAATGTATCGAGGCGATAAAAGAGGGGATTGCGGGCTTTCGTCGCTACTTCCCGAAAGCAAATTTACCAAAAACCGTAATTAGCATCTTCGTTAGCCGCTTCGATAGGTTACTGGATGAAAAAATGGCAGCGGCGGGTCGTCCTACCGGTAAAATCGGCACGATGAACGCCGCGAAGTGCTACAATATCATTGCTAAAGAAAATTTAAACTACGTAAAGCCGCTGTTTGCGAGCACGGGGGTAAAGGGAGACGATCTGCCGAAGGATTACTACGTAAGCGAGCTAATGTATCCGAGCTGCGTAAACACCGCTCCACTTGATACCATAGAGGCTTTTGTAAGCGGCGATCAAAAACCCAAAACGCCGCCGAGCGATGCGCAGATAGAGGAATTTTTCGCGCGCGTAGCGGAGGCGAAGATCGATATGAAAAAGGCGTATAAAAAGCTGCTGGATGACGGTCTAATAGCCTTTGAAGAGGCATTTAAAGAGATAATAAAAACACTTAAAAAGGAGAAATGATGGCGGGTTCTATAGATTATTCGCAGTATCAAGTTGACGCTTCTACGCTGGATTTTAAACAGCGAGATAGGCTAAATAAATATTTGGAATTTCTAATCCAAAACGGCGGTAGTGACCTTCATATCAAGTCGGGAGCAGTTATTAGAGGGCGCATCCATGGCGAGCTGGTAAAATTTAGCAAAACGCCTTTTTTAAAAGAGGATGCGATGACGCTAGCTAAGGAGCTTCTCATCACGCGCTTTCCTGAGCTTATCGAGAAAAAGAGCGTGGATTTTACCTACAAGCTAAACGAAGATTATCGCTTCCGCGTTAATATTTTCTTTCAGATCGATGGTATCAGCGCGGTTTTCCGAACGATCCCGGTTAAAATTCCAGAGATCGACGATCTAGGTCTGCCGCCTTCGATCAAAGATATTTGCGACACGGCTATGCGCGGCGTCGTGCTACTTACGGGACCTACGGGAAGCGGAAAGACGACAACGATCGCAAGCATGATCAATCGCATAAATAGACAAAGAACCAGCCACGTCGTTACGATCGAAGACCCCGTAGAGTTCGTATTTAAAGACGATAAATGCATCATCAATCAGCGCGCTATCGGTGAGGACTGCAACAACTTCGCAGATTCGCTTCGCGCAGCGCTGCGAGAGGATCCGGATGTTATATTTGTGGGCGAGATGCGCGATTTGGAGACGATCGAGACGGCGCTTCATGCCGCAGAGACGGGTCACTTAGTGTTTTCGACGGTGCACACTATTGACGCAAAAGAGACGGTAAATCGAATCATTGCGATGTTTGAGCAGGCTGAGCAGGAGCGTATCCGAATGACGCTAGCGTCCGTCCTAGAGGCGGTCATCTCTCAGCGTCTTGCCCGTACTATCGAGGGCAAGCGCGTGGCCGTCGTTGAAATTTTGCGCAAAAACACGCGTATTAAGGATATGATACTTGATGCGCGTGACGATGAAATTCCTGACGCGATCGCCGATGGTCGCAACACCTACGGCATGCAGACCTTCGATCAGCACCTGCTCGATCTTTACAGAGATGGCATCATTACCCGCGAGGAGGCGCTGGATAAGGCTTCTAAACGAAACGACCTCGATTTGCAGATAAAAAACGTGGATCTTGCCAAAAAAAGGGATTTGGCGGCGGAATCGGGAGAGAGCGCCGAGGAGATGCTCGCCGGCGAAGTCGTACAGCTAAAAGAGATCCGCTAAGTCGTAAATTTTAAAATTCTAAATTTTTGCAATTTAAAATTTTAAAGAATTCTGCCTGCCGCCGCGCGGGCGGAATTTAATTCGTCTGTCCTATTGCGTACAAATATGCCGTGCTTTGTGGGATTTAGCGTAAATTTAATCGGCTAAATTCCGTGCGGCTTTACTTCTAAATTTCATCGTGGCGCTTAAATAGATTTAAAGCAACATTTAGCTATTATCACGCTTCATTTTTTCACAAAGGAAACCTAATGTTAGAAGGTATCGTTAGAGATAGTATCGGTAAAAGGGCTTCAAAATCCCTAAAACGAGATGGTTATCTAATCGCTAATATTTATGCGAAAGGATTTGAAAATATTAACGCAGCGTTTAAAGTAAACGACTTTATCAAAGCTATGCGCGCAAAAGAGGATCTTCCTTTCGAGGTTAGCGTGGGCGGTAAGACATATCGCGTCATCGTGCAAGAATACCAAAAACACCCCGTCACAAACACCCTAACCCACGTAGATTTGCGCGTAGTTCAGGATGACGTAGTAAGCAAATATTTAGTGCCGGTTAAGGTAACTGGCGTCGCTAAAGGGCTAAAAAACAAAGGTATTTTGGTGCAATCCAAGCGCCGTATAGCCGTAAAATGCGCAGGCAAAGATCTACCAAACGATTTTACGCTAGATGTGAGTGATCTTGACGTAGGCGATTCACTTTTGATCCGAGACATTCCGGTAAAAGAGGGCGTCAGCATCATCCTAGACGGCTCAGTAGCGGTAGTCGGAGTTACTTCGGCTAAATAGGGGTGCCTATGATACTGATCGCAGGACTTGGGAATCCTGCTCAGAAATACGCAGACACCAGACACAACGTCGGTTTTATGCTAATCGACGAAATTTTAAAGACGGGCGGCTTTAGTGAGCTCGGTTCGTCTAAATTCCAAGGCGAGCTCTTTAAAAAGGGCTCGCTTCTTCTTTTAAAACCCCAAACTTTTATGAACTTAAGCGGCAACTCCGTAAAGGCGGTGAACGATTTTTATAAGCCCGAGCGCATCATTGTGGTTCACGACGATATAGATTTAGATCTAGGCGCCGTTAAATTTAAAAAAGGCGGCGGTAGCGGCGGGCACAACGGCATCAAATCGATCGATGCACTAATCGGTGCAGATTACGAGCGCGTGCGTATTGGCGTGGGCAAAAAACGGCAGGACCAGGATGCGGCAAATTTTGTGCTTGGAAATTTTAACGAAAGCGAGCGCGAGAAGCTGAGTGAAATTTTACCCTACGTCGCGCGCGCGGTAGAGGAGCTCATTTGCTCGGATATAGAGCAGATCGCGCAAAAATTTACGATTAAAAAGGCTAGGGTGTGAAGTTATACGTAAAATACGCGGCTCTTTCCTATCTGAAGTATTTTTTTATCCTTCTAATAGCCCTTGAGTGCTTTTACGTAGGCATCGATGTGCTTACCAATCTCAAAGATTTTCCCTCAAGCGCGAATACCGCTCTTTTGTATATTGCTCTAACCGCAGCGGTCGCGCTTAGCTACACGCTGCCGCTAAGTCTTATTTTTGCGCTTATTTTGATGGGCTTTAATATGATCCGTAGCAACGAGCTGGTGAGCTTTTATGCGCTTGGAGTTAGCAAAAACGCTCTGATAATCCCTCCATTTTTGATCGCACTTACGATTACTGCGGGCTTTATAGCTTTAAATTCTACCCCGTTTGCATACGCGCTAAAATTTCAAAAGAATTTAACCGATTTATCGCCTACGGGGGGAGATATGTTTTTGAAATTTGAGGGTAAATATATCTACATCAAAGCTCTAAACGGCAAAAACGCAAATGATATAACGATCTTTGATGTGGGTGATAACTCCGTTGCTTCACGCTCGCATGCAAGCTCTGGCGAATACGCAGGTAAAATTTGGCATCTGCGCGACGTAAATACTACTACTTTACCAGCGCAGCTTAAACTTGGAGGAAGTGGATTAAAAAGTAAGCTTAGTGCGCAGAGCGAGGCGCTTAAGGGCTTTGATCCAAGCTCAATTGCAAGCGTTTATGATACGAGTAATGTATATTCGATCAGGGATGCTCTGCGTTCGATCCGTACCTTTTCGCATCAAGGCGTGAATATCTCCACTATAAAAGCAAGCCTTTATAATATGATATTTTTCCCGTTGTTTGCACCTTTGGCGGTATTGGTTCTGTATTATTATCTGCCCGTTACGGGGCGATTTTTTAATCTCGCGCTACTAAGCTTTGGATTTTTTATCGTTACGCTATGCGCTTGGGGCGTGCTTTTCGTGTTAATTAGATTTTCTCTCAACGGAGTCATCATCCCAGAACTTGGCATTATCGTGCCCATAACAGCGTTATTAGGCTTTGCAGTATTTTTAGTTTTTAAGCATCGTTAAGCCTTGATTTGTTAGAATGGCGCAAAATTTATCGGTGGAAATTCTATGGATTATTCAAGCTTAGCCTGCAAATACGGCACCCCCTTATACGTTTACGATTTTAACGAGATAGAAAAGAATTTCATAGCGCTCAAAGAGGCCTTCGCAGCGCGCAAGTCGCTCGTCTGCTTCGCGATTAAAGCAAGCTCGAATTTGAGCATTTTAAAATTTCTATCAGATCTGGGTAGCGGTTTTGACTGCGTCAGTATCGGCGAGCTGCGCCGCGCTCTGTATATCGGCGCAAAGAGCTATAAGATCATATTCTCTGGCGTCGGTAAGCAAGATAGCGAGCTCGAGTTTGCGCTAAAGTCGGACATCTTGCTGATAAATTTAGAAAGCGAAGCCGAGATGCTGCGCCTGGAGCGGATCGCGCAAAAGCTAAATAAGCCCGCTCGCATCAGCATCCGCGTAAATCCAAACGTCGATGCTAAGACCCATCCCTATATCTCTACGGGGCTTAGCGAAAACAAATTCGGCGTCAGCATCGAGACCGCGCGCAAGATGTATATCTACGCCAAAAAGAGCAAATTTTTAAATCCCGTCGGTATCCACTTTCACATCGGCAGCCAGCTTACAGACATTTCTCCGATCTGCGACGCCGCAAAGATCGTAAGCGATCTGCTGCGAGAGCTGCGAGCCCTTGAGATCGATATAAAATTTTTCGATGTGGGCGGTGGCATCGGCATCCGCTATGAGGATGAAAAACAGATCGTGCTCTACGACTACGCGCAAGGAATTTTAAAGAGCCTAAGCGGTCTAGATGTCACGATCGTGTGCGAGCCAGGGCGCTTCATCACGGGAGCTTCGGGCGTCCTCCTTACTCGCGTGCTTTACGAAAAACAAAACTGCGGCAAGCGCTTCGTCATCGTTGACGGCGCGATGAACGATCTCATACGCCCGAGCCTCTACGGCGCGCACCACGCCATCGAAATCGTTAGCGCTTCGGGGGATGTAAATTTAGATAAACCCGATGCGAGCGAAGTAAATTTAGGCGGTAGGGGCTCGGATCAAAAAAATGGTTCGTGTGCGGATCAAAAAAATTTGAGCGGCGCAAATTTAGCTGAAGCCGGCCTCTGCGACGTCGTGGGCCCGATCTGCGAAAGCGGCGATTTTTTAGCCAAAGGGGTGAGCTTGCCTAGCCTGCAAAGCGGCGATCTACTCGCGATCAAAAGCGCCGGCGCCTACGGGTTTTCGATGTCGAGCAACTACAACACCCGCCCCCGCGCCGCCGAGATCGCAGTTTACGACGGACAGGACCGCCTGATTAGAAAGCGCGAGAGCTTTGATGAGCTAATCGCGCTCGAAAAGGATTTCGTATGATCCGCGCGGCAAGCCGTCTAAAACGCGGCGCGATCTTAAATTTCAAATCCGAGCGCGCAGCGGCTTTAAATTTTAACGCAGCAGCAAGCGCGGTCCTAAATTTTAAACACACCGCTGCTTTAAATTCCGCGCCTAAATGCACCCCTGCTTCAAATTTCAAATCCGAACAAAATGCGCCTCTAAATTTTACGACAAAACGAAGCCCCGTTTTAAATTTTAACCGCGCCTCTTTAAATTTCAGATTCCGCTGCGACGAATTTTATCGCGCCTTCTTAGTGCGCGGAAGTTGCGGCACAGCCGTCCTAAGCGATGAAATTTTAAGCTCGCGCGGTAAAAATTTCAAAGCGTGCGGCAAAAAAGGCGGCGTGAAATTTCTAAAATTCGCGCCGAAATTTAGGGGCGAGCAAAAGGAGGGTTGTGATGCAAAACATCGATGATCTGCGCGTTTGTATCGACAAGCTGGATGATGAAATTTTGCGCCTTATCGACGAGCGCATGGGGTTTGTCAAAAAGATCGGCGAGCTGAAGCAGACTGCGGGTAGCGCGATCTACCGCCCGGAGCGCGAGCGCTCGATCATCAGCAGGCTGGACGGCGGAAAGGCGCGAAATCTAAGCAAAGAGGCGATCGAGGCGATATTTTTTGAAATTTTCTCGGTTTCGCGAAATTTAGAAAAGCCGCAGATAGTCGCTTTTTTAGGGCCTTTCGGCACCTATTCGCACCAAGCCGCCAAGAGCCGCTTCGGCGCGGTAAGCTCCTATCTGCCGCTCTCAAACATCGAGGCGGTCTTTAAGGAGCTTGATAGCGGCGAGGCCAAATACGGCGTCGTGCCGATCGAAAACAACACCGAAGGCGCGGTGGGAGCGACGCTTGATTGCTTGCGAAAATACGAGGGCGTCAAGATCGTCGCCGAAATTTATATGGATATCCACCACTGCTTTGCGAGCCACTGCGACGACGTAAGCACGGTAGATCAGATATTCTCGCATCCGCAGGGATACAATCAGTGCCTTAAATTTCTAGACGATCACGGCCTTAGCGGCGTTAAATTTACCGCGACCAAATCTACCGCGCTTGCTGCGCAGATGGCGGCTGCCACGCCGCACTCCGCCGCGATCTGCTCCAAGATTGCCGCCGATCTTTACGGCGTGCCTATGATGTTTCAAAAGATCGAGGACAACTCTGCCAATCGCACGCGATTTTTCGTACTGAGCGACTTTAAAAACCAAAAGAGCGACCGCAACAAAACGAGCATCCTAGCCAAAACAGACGACCGCCCGGGCGGACTTGTGGACTTTTTACAGATGTTTCGCAACGAGGGGATAAATTTAACCAAATTAGAAAGCCGCCCTGTTAAGCTTAGGGATTTTAAATGCATCTTTTATGTCGATTTTGAGGGGCACATCGACGACGAACGCGTGGCGCGCGTGCTGCAAAACGCGCAGAAAAACGGCCACGAAATCACATGGCTGGGAAGCTATATAAACGGAGGGGAGTGATGAAATTTAACGAATTTGTAGAAAATCTAAGCAATTACGAAGCGGGCAAGCCGATCGAGCTTGTGGTACGGGAGTTTGGTATCCGCAAGCAGGACGTGCTAAAGCTTGCCAGCAACGAAAATCCTTTCGGCACGAGCGAGGCGGTGCAGGAGGCAATCGCACGAAACGCGGCACGCGCGCATCTTTACCCTGATGATTCGATGTATGAGCTAAAGGACGCGCTCGCCTCGAAATTCGGCGTAGAGCCGCAAAATTTCATCATCGGCGCGGGCAGCGATCAGATCATCGAGTTTGCGCTGCACGCCAAGCTCAATTCGCGCCGCGCGATACTGCAGGCGGGCGTTACCTTTGCGATGTACGGCATCTACGCAAGCCACTGCGAGGCTAAAATTTACAAAACGAGCGCGCAGGAGCACGATCTGGCTGAGCTTTTAAAAATTTATAACGCGCATAGAGATGAAATTTCGGTCATCTTTTTGTGCGTGCCGAACAATCCGCTTGGCGAGTGCTTGGATGCGGAGGCTGTGTATGAGTTCGCTCGCAGCGTGGATGAGAACACGCTTTTAGTGATCGATGCCGCATACAACGAATTTGCGGCGTTTAAAGACGAGCGCAAGAGACTTGATCCTAAGCTTTTAATTCAGAATTTTAAAAACGTGCTCTATCTAGGTACCTTCTCGAAGGTCTATGGCCTGGGCGGTATGCGTGTAGGCTACGGCATCGCGCCGCGGCAAATCATAAGCGCGCTTTATAAGCTGCGACCGCCCTTTAACATCACGACGCTTAGCCTCGCAGCGGCGATCGCGGCGCTAAAAGACGAGGCTTTCGTGCAAAGGAGCCTGCAAAACAACGCCACGCAGATGAGCCGCTTCGAGGATTTTGCGCGCGAGCGAAATTTGGAATTTATCCCTAGCTACGCAAATTTCATCACGTTTAAACTTAGCCCGCCGCTAGATAGTAGCGAGCTTTGCGATAGGCTTCTGCGCCGCGGCATCATCATTAGAAATTTAAAAAGCTACGGATTAAACGCCGTGCGTATCACGATCGGCACGCCTGAGCAAAACGATCGCGTCTTGGGCGCTCTGGGAGAGATTTTGAGTGGATATTAAAAATAAAAGCTTAGAGGAGCTACGGGAGCTCTGCACGCAGATCAGAGCGCGCATCATCGAAGTCGTTAGCAAAAACGGCGGCCATCTAAGCTCAAATATGGGCGCCGTCGAGCTCATCGTGGCGATGCACTACGTATTCGACGCCGCGAACGATCCGTTTATCTTCGACGTGAGCCACCAAAGCTACGCGCACAAGCTTCTAACGGATCGCTGGGAGGAGTTCGGCTCGCTTAGGCAGTTCGGCGGTATCAGCGGCTACACGAAGCCTAGCGAGAGTAAATTTGATTACTTCGTCGCAGGGCACGCCTCGACGTCGATCTCTTTAGCCGTGGGCGCGGCAAAAGCGATAAACCTAAAGCACGAGGATCGCGTGCCGGTCGTACTCATCGGCGACGGCTCGATGAGCGGCGGCATGACTTACGAAGCGATGAACGAGCTCGGCGATCTGCGCCTGCCCTGCGTCATCATTCTAAATGACAACAAAATGAGCATCAGCAAGCCCATCGGTGCCTTTAGCAAATACCTAAGCCAAGCGATGGTGGGCGAGACATATCAAAAATTTAAATCCCACGTAAGAGAGCTGCTCTCCCACGCTCCGCAAAGCGCTACTTACATGGCAAAGCGTTTTGAAAATTCCTTAAAGCTCATCATCCCGGGGATGTATTTTGAGGAGCTGGGGCTCGAATACATCGGCCCGGTGGACGGCCACAACCTAGCCGATCTCATATCGGCGCTAAAAACGGCAAAAAGCGCGCGCAAACCCGTCGTCGTGCACGCTCAAACGATCAAGGGCAAGGGCTATGACAAGGCCGAGGGATATTTGGAGAGCTGGCACGGCGTAGGGCCTTTCGACATTCAAAGCGGAGAATTTAAGAAAAAATCCGCCGCCAAAAGTGCCACGCAAATTTATGCCGAAGCGCTTTTAAATTTGGCCGCCAAGCATGAAAACGTCGTGGGCGTAACTGCCGCGATGCCAAGCGGCACCGGCATGGATAAACTGATCGAGAAATTTCCCCACCGCTTCTGGGATGTAGCGATCGCCGAACCTCACGCGCTAAGCTCGATGGCTGCGATGGCGCGCGAAGGTTTTAAGCCGTACGTTACGATATATTCGACCTTTATGCAGCGCGCGTTTGATCAGATCGTTCACGACGCGGCGATTATGAATCTAAGCTTAGTCCTTGCGATGGATCGCGCGGGCATCGTGGGCGAGGACGGCGAGACGCACGAGGGGGTCTTTGACGTGAGCTTCTTAAACGCGATCCCGAACGTCAGCATGTGCGCGCCGCGGGACGAGGCGAGCTTTAAACGGATCATCGAGTACTCCTACACGCACGAAGGGGTTTTGGCGATCCGTTATCCGCGCGGAAGCTTTATCTTGGGCTGCGACGAGACTAGTGCATCTGCAGGAGAGCTTGCAAAATCGGTATTTTTAAAGCGCAGCGATAGCGCGCGAGTGGCGCTCATCGGCTACGGAAACGGCGCTGGCAGAGCGTATAAAACGGCCGAGGCGCTGGAGGGGCAGATCGAGGCGGATGTCATAGATCTAGTCTTTGCAAAGCCTTTGGATACCGAGTTTTTGCGAAGCTTGGCTCGCAAAGATAAAATTTGGTACGTCTTTAGCGATAATGCCAAAAAGGGCGGCGTCGGTGAAATTGTAAGCGCATTTTTGCAAGAAAATGAAATTTCGGACGTAAAGATCGTGAGCTTCGAATTTGCTGATATCTTTTTACCGCACGGCAAGACCGCCGACGTAGAGCGTAGCTTGGGCTTGGATATCCAAACTCTGGCCGAGCGAATATTAAGTGATAAAAAGTATTAGTTAATATCAACTTTGTTTAAAGTAAAATTTGATAATATCACTTTAAAATTTTTTGAAGGACAAAAATGAGCCACGTAGAACTACTCAAAACTTGCGGTTTGAAAGCAACTCCTCAAAGATTGTGCATCCTAAAGGTGCTCGATCGCCACGAACATCCAAGCATAGATGACCTATACGAGGGGATCAAAGAGGATTATCCATCCATTTCGCTAGCGACTGTTTATAAAAATTTAAATACCCTGCTTGACGAAGGGGTCGTAGTCGAGGTCAATGCGCCGAATAAAAAGAGTCGCTACGACATTTATCAGATGCCGCACATCCACGTCGTATGCGAAAAATGCGGTAACGTCACGGATCTTTTCATGGATGATGCCTTTAATAAGGACGTTTTGAAAAACATCGAGCGCAAAGCGGGCAATTTCATCCGCAAGCTAAATATCACGGCTACGGTCGAAGACTGCGAAAAGTGTAGATAGTTTAAAGAATTTTCTGCTATCATTACCCACTTTATTTTTGGAGCGGGTATGCAAACTAAGCGTAAATTTTTATTGAGCGACGATTCGATTCTGCGGACGCTAGAGCGTGCGGGGCTGAAATGTCGCAAGGTAAAGATCGCTTGGTTTTACACTTCGTTCTACCCCGAAATTTACTACATCCGCCAAAACGACGAATGCTCTTTGCACCATAAAAAAGAGGATCTCGACAGACAAACTTTAAATTTTAAAATTTCAAAAGATGACTTCAAAGAAGCATTAAAAAGCAGGATCGCCCGCGTCGTGCAAAAAAACCGCTACGGCTTTGCTAACGACGAAGCGGAGTTTTGGCTAGAGCTTTACGGCGGCGAGCTAAGCACGCTCGTGATTTTACGAGCGAAATTCCAAAGCGAGGCGGCAAGCGCAAATTTTGATTTTGCCAAAACCTTCGGCAACAGCGATTTTTGCGAGATTACCGACGATTACCGCTACAAAAGCCGCTATCTGGCGCGCTACGGCATCCCGCCGCGATCTCTTGATTTCGCACACGCCCGCAGCGTTTTTGAAAAATTTAGCCGAGTTAAATTTCTCGCGCCGCCCTATGCGGACAGCGTTAAGCTCGCGCATTTGGCGCTTGAGCTGGCGTGGACGAGAGCGTGCGGCGCAAAGAGCGAGTATCAAAAAAGCCTGGCCCCCGAAGCTCTTCACGAGATGCGCGTGCAGATACGTAAATTTAGAGCCGTTTTGAAGATGTCCGCGCCGCTTTTCGAAGCTGAAAAAAAGGATGAAATTTTAAAACTCCTCGCAGAATTTATGAGCCGCACCAATCAGCTGCGAGACCTTCACGTTTTTGCGGAGTTTTTAAAGGTCGACGACGCGCCTGTGAGCTTTTTACAGCAGCTAAATCTTATCGCAAAGCGCTCGGAGGATAAAATTTTGGAATTTCTTTCTAGCGCGGAATTTACGGATTTAAGCGGCTCTATTAGCGGCTTTTTAAGCGGCGCGGACGGCATCTACGCACGCAGCGAATATGAAAAAATTTCAAAAAAGTTCGCCTCCGCCCGCCTTTGCAAGCTAATTAAAAGCTTGCGCGCAGAGCTAAAAAATTTAAAGCAAGGCTCGCCGCTGCAGACATTTCACGACGCGCGCATAGGACTAAAGAGGCTGCGATACGCGCTTGAAATTTTTGCAAGAAGCTTTGATGAAGGCTGCGTCAGGGAGCTGTTTAAACGCACCAAGGCTGCCTGCGAGGATTTCGGCGCGCTGCAAGATATCAGCGTGTGGCAAAATTTCATCGCGATCTATCAAAAAGCAAGCGATAAAAGCGGCGTCGCGTTTGCGTATCTGCTGGCTCTGGACGCCCGCTTAAACGACCGCCGCGCCGAGCTGGAGGAAAAAATTTTAAATGAAAAAGAGCCTCTTTTGCGCGCGCTGAAAAGATCGCTGCGCAAAATCAAAGCATACGAATAAGGAAAGCCCGTGCAAAAACAGGAAAAAATCATAAAGATGTTCGATGAGATCGCGCCTACCTACGATCTGGCAAACCGCGCCATCAGCTTCGGCGTGGACGTTTCGTGGCGCAAAAAAGCGGTTGAGCTGACGCTTGAAAAGCTTAAAGGAAAGCTCGTGAGTATCGCCGACGTCGCGTGCGGCACGGGCGATATGATAAGCTCGTGGCGCGACGGCGCGACGCAACACGGCGTGCAGATCGAGCGGATCGTAGGGATCGATCCGAGCGAAGGGATGCTCGAGGTAGCGAGGCAAAAATTCCCTGGCTGCGAGTTTATCAAAGCAACCGCGGGCGTCACGACGCTAGATGATGCGAGCGTGGATATTTTAAGCATCAGCTACGGCATAAGAAACGTCGTGGAGCTGGACGCGGCGCTTGCGGAGTTTAATCGCATCATCAAACCCGGCGGCTCGCTCGTGGTTTTGGAATTTACCAAAGCCGCAAGCGGCGGGCTTGCGTTTAAAATCAGAGATTTTTACGTGAGCAAAATTTTACCCAAAATCGGCGCCTTTATCTCGAAAAACAAAGAAGCCTACGAGTATTTGCCAAGCTCCATTGGCAGCTTCCTAGACGCCGCGAGCTTTAGCGAAAAGCTCAAAAACGCGGGCTTTGAGCTGCGCGTGCAAAAGGGCTTCAGCTTCGACGTCAGCACGCTTTTCATAGCGGAGAAAATCGCGCGGAAGAGCGACAATGCTTAGCGTAAGCGAGCTAAACGCCCAAGCCAAGGCGCTTTTGGAGACAAGTTTTGGCTTCGTCGAGGTCGAGGGCGAGATATCTAAGTTTAGAATTCAAAGCACGAGCGGACACTGGTATTTCACGATCAAAGACGCGAGCGCGGCGATCGATTGCGCTATGTTTAAATTTAACGCCGCGCGGATAAATTTTATCCCCGCCGTCGGCGATAAGCTCATCGTAAGCGGCAAGGTCTCGCTCTACGCCCCCACGGGCGCATATCAGATTCAGGTATCAAACATCCGCAAAAGCGGCGAGGGCGAGCTGGAAGCGGCATTTGCCGCGCTAAAAGAGAGGCTTAGCAAAGAGGGGCTTTTTGATGCCGCGCATAAAAAACAGCTTCCGAAATTTGCCCAAAGCATCGCGATCATCACGAGCGCGGGTTCCGCGGCGCAAGCGGATATGCTTCGCACGGCGCAGGACCGCTTCGCGCTTTGCAAGATCGATCTGTATAACGCGCTAGTGCAAGGCGAGGGCGCGCCTGCTTCGATCATAAGTGCATTGCGCGTAGCCGACAAGAAGGGCTACGATGCGATCGTAATCGCTCGCGGCGGCGGCTCGCGCGAGGATCTGTGGTGCTTCAACGACGAGGCTCTGGCGCGCGCGATCTACGCGGCCAAAACGCCCGTAATCTCGGCTGTCGGGCACGAGATCGATTTTAGCATCAGCGATTTCGTAGCCGATCACCGAAGCCTCACGCCCACCGCCGCGATGATCGATCTGCTGCCCGATATTTGCGCGATCTTTCAGAGCCTCGACGGCGTAAGCGACGCACTCAATAGGCTGATAAAAGATAAAATTTCATCCGCACAAAACGTGCTGAGCCTCGCAGCTTTAGAGCTTAAATCGAAATCTATAGAGCCAAAAATTTCAGGCTCGCTCGCGAGGCTTTTAAATTTCGAGCTTAAATTTAAAAATTTCATCGACTCCAAGCTAAGCGCCGCAGAGCACGCGCTTAGCGCAAAGGACGAGCTTTTAGTGCAAAAGGCGAAATTTTTTGAGATCACAAAAGACCTCGTTCAAATCCAAAAGAGCGGCAAAACGGTGGCCCTAGGTGAGCTTGCCGCGGGCGACGAGTTCGTCCTTTGCTCGCAGCAGCTCAGCAAAAACGCAAAAATCATCTAAAGGAGGCAAAATGGATAGAGTAATAAATTTTAGCGCAGGACCTAGCACCATCCCGCTGGGCGTGCTAAAGCAGGCGCAAGAGGAGTTGCTAAACTACGCAGGGCGCGGATTTTCGATAATGGAGATCTCGCACCGCACTAAAATTTTCGAGGAAGTTTTGCATAGCGCGATGAGCCGCGTGCGCGATCTCTATGGCTTTTCGGACGATTTTACGATTTTGTTTTTACAAGGCGGTGCGAGCCTTCAGTTCGCGCAGGTGCCGATGAACCTATACGCAGGCGGCGTCGCAGAATACGCCAACACAGGCAACTGGACGAGCAAGGCGATCAAGGAAGCGGGCGTGCTCGGCATAAACTACCGCGTGGTCGCAAGCAGTGAGGAGAGTAAATTCGACCGCATCCCCGAGGTTAAATTTTCTGACGGCGCCGACTACGGCTACATCTGCTCAAACAACACGATCTACGGCACGCAGTATCCGCAGCTACCGCAGTGCGGCTGCCCGCTCGTGGTCGATAGCTCGAGCGATCTGTTTTCGCGCCCCGTGGATCTTAGCAGCGTGGGGATGTTTTACGGCGGCATTCAGAAAAACGGCGGCCCCGCTGGCGTTACGATGGTTGCGATCCGCAAGGATCTGCTGGATCGCGCGAACCCCAAAACGCCGATGATCCTGCGCTACAAGACGCAGGCGGACGCGGACTCTATGAGCAACACCCCAAATACTTTCGGAATTTACATGCTAAATTTAATGCTCGGCTGGATCAAGGACGAGATCGGCGGGCTCGCGGCGATGCACGAGCGCAACAAGCGCAAAGCGGCGCTACTTTACGGCGCGATCGATGCTAGCGGTGGCTTCTACCGCGGCCACGCGCAAAAGGAGAGCCGCAGCCTGATGAACGTGAGCTTTAATATCGCAGACGCCGCACTTGAGCCCGTTTTCGTCGCGCAGGCGGAGGCAGCGGGGATGATCGGGCTTAAAGGACACCGCGTTTTAGGCGGCATCCGCGCCTCGATCTACAACGCCATAAACTACGAGGACGTTGAAAAACTAGTCGCTTTTATGAGCGAGTTTGCGCGCAAAAACGGCTAGCGGCGGTTAAATTTATAGGGTTTGAGCGCAGCTCGCGCTTATAGACGAGATTGTTTAGGATCCGCGCTTGCCTTGCCGCTAAGCTGGTATTTGCCGCAGTCCTCGCTTTTGTAGCCGGTATTTTACGGCAGAAATAGCTTTGATTCGGCTTGGATTTCGCTGCTAGAATTTTATTGAAGACAAAATTTATGATGTTAAAATTTTGCATTGGATGAAGTCTGGTGGCTTTGATTTTGCGGCGGCGAGCGAACTTGGCGCTACTGGGATTTATTAGGTAGGATTTAATATTTAAAACGTTATTATCGGTATTTGAGGATGGAAGGCGGTTTATTTATGTAGGCGCAGGTTTAGCGTATCTAGCGCCTAAATTTAAGCTTAACCCTAAAAACAGGCAAAATTAAACGAAAGGATTTAAATGAGTTTTAAGAGATTTTTTGCAGTAGCGCTTGTGGCGGGCGCTTTCGCTTCGGTGAGCGCAGAGGCTAGCGCCGCGGGGGATTTTTGTATCAAAAACGGCGGCGAGCTGATCGTCCGCAAAGACGGCAACGGCGTGGACTACACCGTTTGTAAGCTGCCCGACGGCACTATGATCGACGCTGAAGAATTTTATAAAACAGGCGGCGATTTGAGTAAATTTAAGAGCGTAAATCGATAGAATTTTATCGCTTGCGAGATTTGCGGCAGCGAAATTCCATAAAATTCTGCGTCAAAATTCCTCTTTAAAATTTAGATAAATTCTAACTAGCAAGCGTTAGTGCAAGTAAATTATTTGGGTACCTCATACAAAGTGAGAGCAGCAGGGTGATGGAAGAAATTTAATTATCCAAACATCAACGATGTGCGGAGATTTTGCTCTAGCAAGGTGCTGAAAGTAGTGGCTATGCAAGACAGAAATATTTTAAGCGACTTGACGCGACGTAGACAACCTGCTAGATTGCTTGATTACGACGCAGATTTTTTGGATATGCGATAAGCATTTGTGCCCATACTTGCTGAACTTAAATTTTAGCCGTTCGTGGACGTCGCTCGCTTCCTTTTTTTTGAAAGACTCAAATTTTAGTCGCCTGTGAGCGCCCATTCGCTTCCTTGCCCGCGTAAATTTAGCGAGTAAAAACCACGACTTCGCCGTGCTCAAACGCGATCTGCCGTCCCGCTAGATATAGCTCGAAGTAGGGCTTCAAAAAGTCCTCCTGCGGCCTTTGCGCGTAGTTTGGATACTGCAAGTACGCCGAGAGTAGGTAGTCGCAGTTGATCGAATAGTACGCCTCGCCGAGCACCCATAGCTTCGCATCGAGCTTAGGCGTATCTATCATCCACTCCGTGATCGCCTCATAGACGGCGTCCGCAAGCTCGTCTTTACTATGCGCAAAATCAAAACCTTCCTGCACGCGAGCGGATTTTATCTGTTCAAGCATCTTTGAAAGCTCGCTCCTGCCTAGAAATTCTGCGAAAATTTTTAAATTTCGAACGTACGCTAAAGCTAAGCTCTTAAGCGCTTCGTCATCAAATTTCGGATCCTGCGGCGGGCAAAAATACCCAGGCGCCACGCCTTGATCGAATGCCTTCCGCGTCTGCTGCTCCGTGGCTGCGTATATTGGCATTATGCGCGCTTGCAGCGCCTCGCCGTTTTGCAGCGGCGCAAACACCGCTTCTACGCCGACGCCGTCAGGCATAAAGCACTGAAAAAGCCCGTAAAGCTTATCTTGCAGATCGATCTCTTCGCAATCTAAGCTTAAATCTAGCCCTGCAGCCTCGTTAATGCGACTAGCGTACTCGAAATTCGTCATTTTCGCCCCTTTAAATTTTGACCGTCAAAGCGTTTGGGTGGAATTTTACCTAAATTTTGCGCATTTGCCGAATTAAAATTTACGCGCGATGAGACTTTTGTAGAATTTAAAATTTAGCGGTTCGGTTTGGATTCGGTATTGCGACAAAGCGGCGCGGCGATTAGCGGCGACGGGTTGTCGTGCAGGCGGTTAGTAGCGGTGGATAGGTATCGCGCGGCGGACGGACGGCGCCCGACAGCGGCACCTTACAGCGCGTGACGACGGGCGGTAGCCGATGATCGCGACCGCAGTGCTCGCAGGCTACTTGCTCGCAGAAGCGGATTTTTTGTGCTCAGGTCGCCGTAAGGCGACGGGCGGTGTATTGGATGACGGCGGCGCTCGCAGCGCTCGCAAGCAGCTCGCTTACAAAAGCGCTTTTCGCGTTCAGAGCGCGCATTAGCGGCGCAAGGTCGGCGGCATTATTTGATCTGTTGCGTGCGAAATGAAATTTTATCGTTTAAATTCTAGAGCAAGACCTGCGCCTGCGGCGGCAAATTTGCTTGTAGGAATGAAATTTATCGTCCAAATTTAGTAAAAGATAAAATTTCAAATCGTGTAAATCGCGAGAGGGGACGGATAATGATTTGATTTTGTTCGCGTCGCGCAGTATTTAGGCGGCGCAACGCGATTAAATTTTACTTTATCCCCGCAAATACTGCCTTTGCGTCCGCCAAATCCTTCTCGTCGGGGTGTTTCGCAGCCTCCGCCCAGCGCGCAAGTCGCTCGGGGGTGATAGGATGGGGCGAGTTGCCGCTAGAGGCCATTTTGCGCATCGTTTCAAGTAGATTCGGATCGATCGCGCCCTGGCAGGCAAACTCCCTTACGATCTCGTTGCCGTCTGCCTTAAGCCCCTCTTCAAAGCTATCCAGGCATTTGCGCGAATGCTCGCCGTCCGGCTCCGCGCCCAACGTCATGAAAATGCCAAGCTTCTTGCCGTGAATCTTGCGTATAAAGCGCGTAAATTTCGCCTCGGCCTCGCCCTTATCGACGTAAAAGCCCAAGGCTATAAAGTCATAGTCATCGACCTCGCCTTCAAAGTCGCGGAAATTTAAGCTTTCGCAGCCCAGTTGTTCGGCGATCGCATCGCCCACTTTTTTCGTGTTGCCCGTTTGCGAGGTGTAAAGCACGATTTTTTTCATACAAAATCCTTTTTCATAATGTTTGCTATCTCTTCGTTGATGTTGTTGCCCCAAAAAATTCCGTCCAAGCTTAAGACCGATTTTTCATCCTTAAGCTCCAAAAGCCCCCAGCTTTGAAATTCTTTCAGCTTTTGTACTACTTCGTCGTAAATATTCGCGCTTAGGGCTTCTTTTAGCTCGTTTAAGCTTACGATCGGGTATTGAAATAGATTGCTTAGCATGCCGTATTTTGCTTCGCGCTCATCGATTCGCGAGATCATCTTGTGCCCCGAAACGCCGTAAATTCCGAAGCCCGCTACGTGTCCGCCCGCGCCGTTGCCGATAGGCAGGATATCCGTGCCCTTGTGGCTCAGCTTGATGTAGCCGTAGTTATCGCGCCCTTTTCGAGCAAGCTTGGTAAGCTCCAAAACCTCGAAATTCCCGCTTTGCAGCAGCGCCTCTGCAAAGGCATGGTGCAGCTTTTTATCAGTCGGCAGATCGTAGTAGGAGGTGTCGATCTTTTTGGATAGCTCCGAGCCTTCGAAAAACATCAGCGAGTAAAAGCTGGCGCTATCAAGTCCGAGCTCATTTACGTAATTAGCGTCTGCGATCGCCTCCTCTACGCTTTCGTTCGGGAAGTTGTAGATGATGTCGCAGCAGAGCATGCCGTCAAATTTTTCTCTAAGATCCTTCAGTCGCTCGATTGCGCGAGCGGGCTTATGCACGCGGTTTAAAAGCGCGCGCCCCTGTCTACTGAAGGTCTGCACGCCGATGCTAAAGCGGTTTACGCCGAAGCTTTGCAGGGCGAGCGCTTTTTGCGTATCTAGATTATGCAGCGTGGTCTCTATGCTGATCTCGCAGTCGTCCGCGATATTGAAATTTTTATGCAGCGCGTCCAGAACCTTTTCAAAGTGCGCTTCGCTAAAGACGCTCGGCGTGCCGCCGCCGAAGTAGATGCTTTTGATCTTTTTGGTGTTGAAGTAGGGCATCTCGCCGTAGTCTTTGATTTGGCGGATCAGAAATTTAGCGTACTCGTCCAGCTCGTCGCCGAGTTTGGAGCGCATCATCGAACAAAACGAGCAGATGTTGTCGCAAAACGGCACATGCAGATAGATCACGCAATCGCTGTCTTTCGCGGGCTGCTCCAGCGCATCGAACAGCTCGTTTTCGCTCGCGGAGACGCTCTCGAAAAGCTTGGAGCGATGGTGGGATTTAATGCGTTCTTTAAACATCTATTTGGCCGCCTTTGCGTAAATTTCATCCACCGTCTCGCCGATCTGCGGGCTGCCCCGCAAGATAAGCGTCGGGGCCTTTAAAATTTTGCCCGATTTTGCCGCTTTGGTATTTCTAAGGATCGGATTTGCTTTTAAAAAATCCTCCGTCTCGCCGCCTACGATGATCATAATATCGGGGTTTTGCTCCAAGATGTATTCAGCAGATACCGAAGGCGTGCTGCCCTTTAGGCCGTCTGCGATGTTTTTGGCGCCTAGGCGAGCGAAGATATCTCCCGCTAGAGTTTTATCGTTAAAGGCCATAGTGGCGTTTGAGCCGAAAAATAGCGCTACTTTTTTGCCGCGAAGAGCGGGTTTGTCTGCAAAAATTCCATCCATCTGCGCGCAAATTTTATCCGCCTCGCTCTCCTTTTTTACGATCGCTGCGACCTTCTTTACGTTTTGGCAGATGTCTGCGGTAGAGTTTGCATCCATCGCAAGGCTCTTAAGTCCTAGATTTTGTAGATTTTCGCTAACGCCTGCAGAGTGAAAGCTCGTGATGACCAGATCGGGCTTAAGCTCGACGATTTTTTCTAGATTGGGCTTTACGTAGGTGCCAACGCTTGGTAGTTTCGCGGTTTCTGCCTCCGGGCGGATCTTGCTCATCGAGGTAGTTGAGATCGCAGCGATCTGATCCTGCGCCCCTAAGGCGTAGATGATCTCGACTGCGGCGGGGTCGAGCACTACCAGGCCTTTGGCGAGCGCAAAACCAGCCGTAAGCAAAGCTATAAGAATTTTTTTCACATTTTCTCCTTTTGCGGTAAGATAAATTTGGTTCCCAAATTTTCGACTATCAGGGCGTCAAAGCCGTAAATTTCTTTTATGATCTGCGGCGTAAAAAGCTCACTCGCGCTACCGCGATACCTCACTGCGCCGTCTTTTAGCATCAAAATTTCATCGCAAAAAAGCGAGGCTAAATTTAGATCGTGCAGCACGATGACGCTTGTTAAATTTAGCGTTTTGGTTAAATTTTCGCAGATCCTCATCGCCTCGATCGCGTAGTTTATATCAAGCGCGCCCGTGGGCTCATCTAGCAGCAAAATTTCAGGCTCGCTTACAAGCGCTCTAGCAAGTAGCACGCGCCCGAACTCGCCGCCGCTTAGCTCAAACGCGCTGCGATTTAAAAATTTCTTCACGTCCAAAAGCTCGGCGATTTGCTCTACTTTGTCGCGGTCGCTCGCATCGTAGCCGCTAAATGCGCTTTTTAGGCGGCAAAATCTGCCCGCAAGTAAAATTTCATTCACGTTTAGCGCGGCTGCGAGGGCTGTTTTTTGCGGCACGAAGCCGATAAGTGTGGCAAGCTCTTTGAGGCTATATTCGCTTGCTTTTTTGCCGTTTATTTCGATGATGCCGCTTGCGGGCTTTAAAATTTGCAAGATATTTTTTAGCAAGGTGCTTTTGCCGCAGCCGTTAGGGCCCAAAATCCCGTAAAATTTACCCCGCTTTAAATTTAACTCTATGCCTCGCAGAATCGCCCGCTTGCCGTAGCTGAAGTTTAGCGCTGAAATTTTCATGCATGCTTCCTAAACGCGAGGTATAGAAAAAAGGGTGCGCCGAAAAAGGAGGTCACCACGCCGATTGGAATTTCTACCGGCGAAAGGGCGTTTTTAGCGATTACGTCGCAAAAAACCAAAAAAACTCCGCCGGTAAGCGCGCTAGCGGGGATCAGCACGGCGTTGCTAGACGTGCGAAGCGCTATACGCAAGGTATGCGGGATGATGAGCCCCACAAAGCCTATCATCCCCGTAAATGCGACCGAAAAGCCGATGATGAGCGAAGAGACGATGAGCAGGCTTTTTTTGGACTTCTCGACGTTGAGCCCCAGCGATTTCGCCTCCTCGTCGCCGTTTAAGATGATATTTAGCTCGTGGCGCTTCGCGTAAAAATACGCCATGCAAAACAGCAGCGGCGGCAGCAAAAGCGCGATCTTCTGCCAGTTTGCGCCGCCCAGATAGCCCATCATCCACGCCGTAATCCTAAAGCTATCCTCTCCGATGAGATAAACCGCAAAGGAGGTAAATGCGCCCAAAAATGACGACACGGCGATACCTACGATCAGTAGCGTTGAGATCGAGCGGGTGTGAGCGGCGAGCTTAAAGATCACGATCGACAGCGCGCTTGCGCTTAAAAACGCGAAAATTCCGTAAAAAACGTCGCTAAGCCCTAGTAGATAGGCTATGACCGCGCCGAAAGTCGCTGCCGAGGCGATGCCGATGATGTATGGGTCTGCGAGCGGGTTTAAAAACACGCTTTGCACCACCACGCCCGAGCTCGCTAGCAGCGCCCCCACTAAGATGCCCATTACTAGGCGCGGCAGGCGCATTTGCAGCAAGATGAGCTGCTTGGTCTCGTCTATCTCGCCGAAGGTGAAAAATTTTGCGATGTCGCCTAGCGAAATGCTCGCTCCGCCGCTACTTACGGCTACTAAAGCAAGCAAGACGAAAGCTGCGATTAGAAAGAGATAAAATTTAAAGCTCATAGCCCACCAGGCGAACTATGCGCGCAGATTTCGTCGCGGCGAATATTTTTAAAATTTAAGCGGTGCCAGGAATTTATACGCGCGGAATTTATGAAATTCTCGCGGCTGGCGCAATTATTTTTGAAGCTTGCATAGCTTTTGATATCAGCGCGAAAAAGTACGTAGCCGCACACCTGATCCAGCATAAATTTCCTCCTAAAAGTATTCGCGATTTTTATTAAGAAATTAAAATCGTTATCATGGGATTTTATCGCTTGATTTCTTAAACCGCGATAAATTCCGTAATGGCTAAAAGCTGCGGGGTTAAATTTAGGACGATTAGATATTAAAATTTCGCGTGCCGCCAAGCCGTATATTTAAATTTGAAATTCAAAATTTAGGCGCTAAATTTAAACGCCGAAAGAGCTCTTGTTAATTTCGCGATTCAGCTTTAAATTATAAAAACGCCGATAAAATACGCACTAAATTTTATTTAACGAGTCCCGCTTTAAAGGCGTAAACCGTTTTGTTAAACGACGAATTGCGCCAAAGCCGCTCGCTAAGCTTTAAGGAGTGAGCATGAAATTTTGGCAAAAGATCCTTTGGGCGGCGATCGCCGTCATAGG
This sequence comes from uncultured Campylobacter sp., assembly GCA_963529615.1. Taxonomy (GTDB): domain Bacteria; phylum Campylobacterota; class Campylobacteria; order Campylobacterales; family Campylobacteraceae; genus Campylobacter_B. Next base: position 32,281 of record CAUSAC010000011.1, read on the forward strand.
GGCGTGGTGTTTCGGCGTGCTTGCGCTAAATAAAGGCGAGAGCATCAGCGCCGTCTGGCTCGTAGTGGCCAGCGCGTGCATCTATCTGATCGGATACACCTTCTACGGGCGCTTTATCGCGTATCGCGTATTCGAGCTGGACGATCGCCGCGCAACTCCTGCAGTGATCCGAAACGACGGACGAGATTACGTCCCTACGAACAAATACGTCCTTTTCGGCCACCATTTCGCCGCTATCGCTGGCGCCGGACCGCTCGTAGGTCCCGTAGTGGCCGCACAGATGGGCTATCTACCCGGCACTATTTGGCTTTTGGTGGGCGTCGTGCTCGCAGGCGCGGTGCATGATTTCATCGTGCTCGTGCTCTCCACGCGACGCGGCGGCAAGAGCCTCGGCGAGATGATAAAAGACGAGATGGGTAAGCTCACGGGCGGCATCGCGATGATCGGGATTTTTTTCATCATGCTGATCATCGTAGCGATTTTGGCGATGGTCGTCGTAAAGGCGCTCGCGAACTCGCCGTGGGGGCTTTTTACGATCGCGATGACGATTCCTATTGCCATATTTATGGGAATTTACATGAGGTTCTTGCGCCCGGGCAAGGTCAGCGAGGCATCGATCATCGGCTTTGTTTTGCTGATGCTTGCGCTTTGGGGTGGGCATTACGTCTCAATCGATCCGTACTGGCACGACGTTTTTTCGCTAAAGGGCGAAACGCTCGCGCTTCTTACTATCGGCTACGGCTTTATCGCGGCGATCTTGCCCGTGTGGCTGCTGCTTGCGCCGCGCGATTATCTAAGCACCTTCCTTAAGCTCGGCGTCATCATCGGCATGGCGGTTGCGATAATCTTTATCGCGCCCGAGCTTAAAATGCCCGCTACGACGAAATTTATCGACGGCACGGGTCCCGTTTTTGCAGGCCCGATATTTCCGTTTTTATTTATCACGATCGCGTGCGGCGCGATTTCTGGCTTTCACGCGCTGATCTCCAGCGGCACGACGCCTAAGATGGTTGAGCGCGAAACCCACACTCTTTTCATCGGCTACGGCTCGATGCTTATGGAGAGCCTCGTGGGCGTAATGGCGCTTGTGGCTGCGTGCATCCTAAGCCCGGGCGAATACTTCGCTATCAACTCGCCAGCCGCAGTACTCGGTAAAGACGCGGTAAGCGCCGCAGCATATATAAATTCTATCGGATTTAGCATTACGCCCGAGCAGATCGGCGCCTTGGCTTCAAACGTCGGCGAAACCACGATGATGAGCCGCACGGGCGGCGCTCCTACCTTTGCGATGGGACTAACGATGCTGCTGCATCAGATCATCGGCGGCAAGGAGCTGATGGCGTTTTGGTACCATTTCGCGATCTTGTTTGAAGCGCTGTTTATTCTGACCGCGGTCGATGCGGGCACGCGCACGGGGCGCTTTATGGTGCAAGAAATTTTAGGCAACGTCTATAAGCCGTTTTCCGATACCAAAAATTTCCTCTACGGCATCATTGCGACGCTGATCTGCGTGGCGGGCTGGGGCTATCTGCTCTACAGCGGCGTTACCGATCCTATGGGCGGAATTTACACGCTGTGGCCGCTTTTCGGTGCGTCCAATCAGATGCTCGCGGGCATCGCGCTGCTGCTCGCTACGGTGGTGCTTTTTAAAATGGGCAAGCAAAAATACGCCTTCGTCACGATCGCTCCTGCGATTTGGGTGCTTATAACCACGCTTTATGCGGCGATCTTAAAGCTGATGCCGGCTAACGGCGAGCGCGTGCACGACGCGGTAAGCCACGTGGCTATCGCGCAAAATACCGCCGCCAAGCTCGCTAGTCTAAGCGATCCTGCCGCGATCGAAAAGGCGCAGGCTATCATCAGAAATAACGTCATCGACGCCGTGCTATGTGCTCTTTTCGTCGTCGTTACGATCATCGTCATCGTCCAAACGATCCGAATGTGTCTTAAAATTTCAAAGGGCGGCGCGAGCGAGGGATATTTCAAGCTAGCAGAAAGCGAGTACGTAGATAGGGGCGTTTATGAAAAAGTTTAAATTTAATCCACTCGCAGCCCCGAAGGCCGTGGCGAGGTTTCTGGCGCGCGCGGATGCCGTACTTGCGCCGCTCATCGGGCTTGGCGATTACGAGGGCTATCTGCGCCATTTCAGAAGCGCCCATCCGGACGAAATCCCGCTAAGCAGGGCGGAATTTTTCCGCGCGATGCAAGACAGCAAGGCGAAAAACGTCAAGTGCTGATAGCGGCGAAAGGGCGCGGTCGCGCCGTACAAATCGTCGTTGATCTGAAATTTTAAATTTGATAGGGTGCGGGCGCGCGAGTCATGAAATTTAGCCCGCTGCTAGGGATAAAATTTCGTGCGTACCTCTTTGAGATTGCGCTTTAAATTTGCTCGCACTTAGGGCGTTGAGATTTGTCCTTGCCGTCGCGCCATACTTATCGCTAGCCGCGATTTTTTGCAACGGTCTCGCCTGCATGTCGTAGAATTTTTAAACGGGTATTTGCCGCGTCTTGGTAGAATTTTATATAAAATTTTTGCAAAATTTTTAGCAAACCTGCCTTAATTAAAGGCGTGAAATCACGGCTGCAAATTTTAAATCAGGAACATGGGTGTGCTTGGACCATGGCTTAGATCTCATAGCAGGTTAAAATTTGCTCCGCGTCCTCGTCGTAAGCGTTGTCGACTAGTACGAGATCGAGGGCGCGCTCGGGCGTGCGATGCCTGCGTTTTTCATTTTTACCGGGAGCGAGGAGTGAATATTCAAGGTTTTCGATGCCGCGGTCGCCTTCGGGCGCTAAATTTTGCTCGGCAAATGCGCCCTTCTGCTTCGCTTCGTATTTTGTGCTCGCAGCCCGGCAAGAAGCAGCCGTAACGACGCCTAAAATTCTCGCACCCTTTTGTTTAAATTTATGCGTCAACACGGACTTTGCCGCGAGGTATTGGACCTGCTCGCCGAGTTTAAATTTAAAGGGCTCGTCGTACTCAAATTTATCCGTCGCTTCGCATCCGGATTTGCTCGCCTTGCCCTGTGTAAATTCGCCCGAGCCGCCGCGATTAAATTCGTCCGCTTCGTCGCATCTAAATTTCTCGGCTTTATCGTGCGCAAATTTGCCCGAGTCGTCGTGCTCGCCGCTCTCGAGGTCGCCCGTTTTGCCGTGCTCGAAGCCGTCCGCCTCTCTACGCAGATCAAGAACCCTAAGCTCATTCGGCTCGTTTATAAAGTATCCGCGCCAGCCGTCCGATCCATCCGCCGCAAGCTCGAATTTATCGAAATCAAAGTCCAGTTTTACGCGGAATTTAACGTTAAAATTTGCGTCCGTAAAAACAAGCTCGTTAGCACCCTCTATTTCGCCGTTTTCGCCAGCCTCGCCCACGCGAATGCAATATCCGCCGCTCGCGCGCTGCACCTGCGCCATAGGGCAAGTTTTAGCAATGATTTTAAGCTCGCAACCGCTTAAATTTAAGCGGTAAATTTGACCCGAACGCGTAAAAATCAAGAAATTTAGCTCATCTTGCTTAAAAATCGCCGCACAGCCTCTTAATCGCTTTCGCGTGCCCGCTTGCGTCTCAAAATCGTAAATAAAAAGCGTGTCGTCTGTCGCCGTAATAGCCTTTTTATCGCCGCCCTTGCTACTTAGCGTGATAAAGTTGCCATATTTTAGCACGCCCTTTTTATGCTTTGAGATGAGCGCGAGATCCGCGGCGTTAAATTTATAAATCGTGTCTATAAAGCCCAAAACTACGAGCGTGCGGCCATCATCATCAAATGTTGCAGTGCGGGTAAAATCGCGGAAAAGCGCGCTAGCTAGCTGCTCGCCGCTTGCGAGCGAGAATTTTCTAAGCTTCATCTGCTTTTGCTCGTCGTTATCGCCTACGTAAAGTGCACGATCGCCCTTTATCAGGACGTTTTCACCGATATCGCGAAGTCTATTTTGAAGCGAGACTAGCCATAAAATTTTCATCCGTCGCTCCTTTTGTTTGTGCGCAAAGAACACAGCGCGATTTATTGCTTTTAATTTGCGCTAGCGGTTTTATCGGCGCGCATGCTAATCCTTGAATTATTGCTTTTAAATTTACGCTATTTGCGCGGCGCTCGGTACCGATCAAATCGGCATCTAAGCCGTGCTTTGCGGGCAAATTTATCCGCGCAGCGTTTGGACCGGGCTAGAAAGAAATTTAACCGCGCGCTGTTTGAGCGAAACCGCAAAATTAGCCTCGCAAATTTAGATCATTTTTTCGGTTTATTTTCTTTGATATAGTCCACGGCGATACGCTGGCAGGCGATTTTATCGTTCTTTTCGAGGCATAAAGTCTCCAGTTCCTCGCGGCTGAAATTTTTGTAATCCTTGATCGTCTTTTTGCCGCTGCCTCCCATCACGAAGTATATAAGAGCCGCTAAGATCGCTATCACAGCAATTAATCTAAGCATAATTGCCTCCTTGAATTTTATAAATTTTGTACCGAATACGCGGACAAAATTTTTGCGCGCATTTGTTTAAAATAGGCAATCAAAATTCTACGCCACGCGGATTTTGCGAGCAGCGCATTTTTAAATTTAAAGCGATATCTGCTTCGGAAAGTACCTACCCAGCGTCTGCGCTACCTGCTCTAACCAGACCTTTCGCTCAGCTTCGTCGCTATCTGCGACCACTCTAAACATCAGCCGCTCAAAGGTTTTTATGCCACAAAAATCAAAAATGCAGCTTTTCCAAATTCTTTCCAGCGGATCGCCGAATATCTCGTTTTCTCTGGCCTCGGGGGTGTTGGAGGTGTTGAAAACTACGGCGGCTTTAGCCTTTAAAAGCCCTATCGGAAGCCCGCCGCCGTTATCGCCCGGCGCAAAATCGTAGGCTACTCCCTGCCTTAGCACGCGGTCGATCCAGCCCTTTAGGATGGCGGGCGGCTCGCCCCACCAGTTCGGATGGACAATCACGATGCCGTAGGCGTTTGCGATGTCTTTTTGATGCACCTTTAACAGCTCGTCATCGCTTTCGTCGCTCACGAGCTCAGCACCGCTAAGGATCGGATTAAATTTCTCCTTATGTAGATCGTGAAATTTAACCTCGTAGCCGCTATTTTGCAGCTTTTCTGCCGCTGCGTTTGCAATAGCCGCATTTAGGCTTTTTTCGTAAGGGTGTGCCAGGATGACGCAGATTTGTTTCATCTTACTCCCACTCTATCGTTGCGGGCGGTTTGCTTGAAATGTCGTAAACTACGCGGTTGATGCCGTCTACTTCGTTTATGATGCGGCGAGAGACGTTTTCTAGCAGATCGTATGGCAGGCGCGAGAAGCTAGCCGTCATTCCGTCGCTGGCGTCCACCACGCGCACGCACACGGCATTTTCGTAGGTGCGGTTATCGCCCATGACGCCGACTGAATTTACGTTTAAAAGCACGCAGAAAGCTTGCCAAGTTTTGTTGTACCAGCCGCTTGATTTTAGCTCGTCGCGTAGGATCACATCGGCTTTGCGCAGTAGCTCGAGGCTCGGAGTATTTACCTCGCCCATTATACGGATCGCAAGGCCCGGGCCGGGGAATGGATGGCGGAAAACGACTTCGCGCGAAAGACCCAGTTCGAGCCCCAGCTGGCGAACCTCGTCTTTAAAAATTTCGCGCAGAGGCTCGATCAGTTCAAATTTCATATCCTTAGGCAGGCCGCCTACGTTGTGATGGCTTTTGATCGTCTTGCTTGAGCCTGCGACCGAGCTCTCGATGATGTCGGTGTAGAGTGTGCCTTGGGCTAGAAATTTTACGTTTTTGTGTTTTTCCGCTTCTTTGCTGAAAACTTCGATGAAAGTCGCGCCGATGATTTTGCGTTTTTGCTCGGGATCGACCACCCCTTTTAGTCTGCTTAAAAATAGCTCGCTGGCATCGATCACGTCCAAGCTCACGCCGAGTTTGAGCCTAAACATCTCCTCTACCGCCTTGCGCTCGCCAGTGCGAAGTAGTCCGTTATCGACGAAAACCGCTATCAGGCTCTGTGGCACCGCATGCGCCAAAAGCGCCGCTACGACCGAGCTATCCACGCCGCCGCTTACCGCGCAAAGCACTTTGGCGCTGCCTACGCGCTCTTTTATTTTGATCATCTGCTCTTTGGCGAAGCTGCCCATATTCCAAGTGCTGGTTATTCCGCAGATCTCTTTGGCAAAATTTTTTAAAATTCTATCGCCGAACTCGCTGTGGCAGACCTCGGGGTGAAATTGCAGCGCGTAAATTTTATGGGTCTCGTCACCAAATACGCACCACTCACTTTCATCCGAGCTTGCCATCACCTCAAAGCCCTCCGGCAGGCTTTCGACCTTGTCTGAGTGACTCATCCAGACAGTAGAGTTATCCTCCACGCCGCCAAATAGCTTGCTAGCGCGAAGCAGTTTCAAAGAAGCCTTGCCATACTCTTTTTTGCCCGCAGGCACGACACTGGCGCCAAATTTATGCGCGATGAGCTGCATGCCGTAGCAGATACCTAAAATTGGAATTCCAAGCTCAAAAATTCTATCGTCGCAAAAATACGCATCCTTGGCGTAAACGCTAGCGGGCCCGCCGCTTAAAATAAGGCCTTTGGGGCTTTTCGCTTTTATCTTATCGATCGGTGCGTCGTATGCGATCAGCTCGGTGTAAACGCCTTGTTCGCGCAAGCGCCTAGCGATCAGCTGGGTGTATTGAGAGCCGAAGTCCAGCACTAAAATGTCTGCCGTTTGCATGAAATTCCTTTGTAAAAATTTTTAAAAGTATAACAAAGCAAAGCTAAAAGTAGGCTATTTATCGCGTAAAATTCTAACGCCGCCTTTCGTGTCGTTTGTTTTGTTGTCATCCGCGGCAGATGCCTCTGCGTTCGCGGTTTGCTCATCTGCGTCCGAGTAAAACGGCGGAGCTTTGTATCCGCAGCCGCTAAGCAAAACTAAGATAAAAAATGCTAAAATCCGTCTATGGAAAATGCAAGAGAAATAATCGCTCATATCAGAAAAGATCCTTTATATGCCAAGATGCGAGAAAGAGGCGAGTTTTTAGCGATTTTGCCGCTTAGTTGGCAAAGGCTGATCGCTTTCATCTACGTCAAAGATGGCATTTTGATGATAGCCGCGAAACACCCGGCTGGGCTTTGCGAACTAAAACGCGATAGTAATATAAATTTAATAAAAGACGTATTAAAGCGCTTCGTAGCCGCTAGAGAGACGGCGGAGCTTTGCGGCGTCCGCGAGGTTAAAATTTTTGTCGCAAGCAGGCTGATGAATAAAAGACGCGCGCAAGCCTTTAAAATGAGTATGCGCCGAAGCAGCGAAATTTTCTCGCCCGAGCGCTCGAATGGAGGATTCAAAAACAAAATCCAAGATCCACAAATTTATAAAATTTTTGAAGAGATAAGAGGGCTGATCCTTGCTAATAGAGGAGATTAAGAGCCTGCCTGCCGCACCCGGCGTGTATCAGTACTTCGACGTCGCGGGCAAGCTGCTATATGTCGGCAAGGCAAAAATTTTAAAAAATCGCGTCAAAAGCTACTTTTCTTTTACGCCCGCTCTCGCGCCGAGCCCCCGTCTGAGCGCGCGCATCGCCAAGATGATAAGCGAGGCTGTGCATTTAGAATATATCGTAACGCCTAGCGAGAGCGACGCGCTGATACTAGAAAATTCCTTCATCAAGCAGCTCAAGCCAAAATACAACATCCTACTGCGCGACGATAAGACCTACCCGTATATCTACGTAAATTTAGACGACGACTTTCCGCGCTTTGAGATTACGCGAAAGATCATAAAGGGCAGAAACATCAGATACTTCGGCCCCTATTTTCACGGCGCGAAGGAAATTTTACAGACGCTTTACATGCAGTTTCCGCTCGTGCAGAAGAAAAATTGCGTCAAGGGCAAAAAGGCCTGTTTGTTCCATCAGATCGGGCGCTGCGCCGCTCCGTGCGAGGATAAAATTTCAAAGCAGGATTACGCTCGTATCGTGCAAAGCGCGCTTGCGGCTCTGAAAAATCCGCAAAAGATGGTGCCGCAGCTTCAGGATCGGATGGCGCGGCTCGCGCAGAGCGAAAATTTCGAGGAAGCCGCACAGATCCGCGATAAGATCGAAATTTTAAAGCAGATGAACGTAAAAGTTGAAGTTGATCTGGCAAAGCTCGATGATTTCGAGGTCTTTGCGATTGCTGCACGCGACGGGCTTGTCTGCGCCGTGCATTTTAGCATACGCGAGGGTAAAATTTCAGCCTCAAGCTCGCATATAATCAACTGCAAAGCCCCAAGCGCCGATGATATCGCAAACGCCTACAAGCAGATGATCTTAAGCGCCTTCCCGGCTGCGGCTCCCGTGGCGTGCGCTAAAATTTACGTTTACGACGAGTTTGACGATGCGGATCTGGTATGCGAAATTTTATCCAAGCGGCACGAAAGAGCCTTTAAAATTTACGCGCCGAAAATCGGCGAGAAGCGTAAAATTTGCGAAATTGCATATCAAAACTGTGAGATCAATATCAAAAAGCATCTAAAAATGCACGATTACGCATTCTTGCAGGAGCTGAAGGATTATTTCAATCTTACGAATTTGCCCGTAAATATCGAAGTTTTCGACAATTCGCATATGTTCGGCGCCGCGCCCGTGGGAGCTATGATAAGCTTTCAAGACGGCGAGTTTAACAAGCAAAACTACCGCCACAAGCACCTTAGCTCAAATAACGACTACGATCAGATGCGCGAGTACCTAACTAGCCGCGCGCTTAAATTTGACGAGCTTGCAGCGCCCGATCTGTGGCTCATCGACGGCGGAACGGCTTTGCTAAACTTGGCGGAGGAAATAATCTGCAGTGTCGGAGCAAACGTCGATATAATCGCCATTTCTAAAGAAAAGATCGACGCTAAAGCTCACCGCGCAAAGGGAGCCGCAAAAGATAAAATTTGCACGAAGGGCGGGATTTTTTCGCTGCCGACGGACGATAAAAAGTTGCAGTTTTTTCAACGCCTGCGCGATGAAGCGCACCGCTTTGCAATCTCGTTTCACCAAAAAAGCAAACGCAAACTCGATCTGCAAAGCTCAAAACTGCTAAGCTTGGGCGTTAGCAAGGGAAGCCTGAAGAAGCTTTTGGACTTTTACGGCGATTTTGAGAGCATTTATGCGGCGAGCTTCGATGAGATCAGATCGCTTACGAATATCCAAACCGCGGAAAAAATTTTAAACAATCATTAACGAAAACCTAACGCAAAAAGCTATATTTAAAGATTTGTTTAGTAAAATCACCCATTAACTTTGCAGGACGGCTAAATCGTCTCCGCCTAGCGTGACGGAAGCGACTTCGTTTCTCCGGTTGAATAAAATTTAACGTCGCGTAAGCTGCGCTTTGAAGGATTTTGTATGAATTTAAATACTACAAGTGCTTTGAGACTTGTTAGCGGTATCCCGCTACTTTTGATTTTCGCGTTTGCATCATATTTCTTGTTTATCTCTTTGCAGGATTACGCCAGAGTGGGAATTTTGCAGCAGCAAATTGCTAAAAACAGCAATCTCGCGGCGTTAGTAGAGCAGATAGATAAAGAGCGCGGTATCACTTCGGCGTTTTTGGGTAGCGAGGGAAACCCCGGTATGGGAACCCTTCTATCGGGCCAACGTAAAAAAACCGACGATGCGCTTGCAAAGTATAAAGAAAGTAAAAATATCAGTGAAAACGTCGTAAAAAAGACTATTTTTGATATTTTCGCTTACGGCACCGGTAATGACGAGCTTTTGGCTGCCGAGACCAATATAGACGGTTTATTAGACAAACTTCCGCAGGTAAGAAGGGATGTCGATGCTCAAAGCAAAAGCTTCGGTGAGCTTTTCAGCTCATATTTTCAAAAATTCGACGATGATGTAAAAACAATCCAACGAGTGCTAAGAGAGGGTCTTGTAAGCTCAAATATCACCGTTTGGACGGTTTCGTTGCTTAATACTTATGAGGCGATGGATGCCACTGCATCGGAGCGCGATTATATTATCGAATACATTATCGGCAGCAAGGCGATGAATCAGGCGCAGCTAAGGACTTGGGCTAGCTTCAATCTATCTAGTTCGCTTCCTAATTACTACTTCTTGCCGGAATCTGATGCTAGAGCTGCAATTTTAAAAATTCTAGACGGAGAGGAATTTCAAAACGCATTAAGAGAAACTGCTAAAATTTCAGCCACATTGCAGCAAGAAGCGGACGAGGGACATTATAGCGTACCTTTTCAAGAGTGGTTTGCCTCTACTACACTTAAATATAAAAAGCTAAGCGAAATTTCTGAAAAGATCAATGCTGAGCTTGCGGCGCATGCCGATACTTATCTAGCGCAAAGACTAAGAAACCTATTTATCGCTCTTGGCATATGGGTTTTAGCGGCTATTTTGGTCGTTTTTGCCTTGGGTATCACAAGACGTTTAAGACAGAACGTTACCGACCTCGGCAACGTGCTTAGCCGAATCGGCGATTTGACGAATCAGCACGAGCATATCGACGTTAGGACTAGCGAGGGTGTTAACAAGGCATATTCGCTTATCGAGGATGCGCTCGATTTGATTGCGTATCAAAAGGGCGCTGCGGAGGATGCCAACAAGGCAAAATCGATCTTTTTAGCTAATATGTCTCACGAGATCAGGACGCCACTTAACGGCATCATCGGCTTTACGGAGCTTCTTAAAAATACCGATTTGGACGAGGAGAAGCGCGATTACGTTGATACCATCGAAAAATCGTCCGAAAACCTTCTAACGATCATTAATAACATTTTGGATGTCTCCAAGATCGAAAGCAATAAGGTCGAGCTTGAGGATATCTTATTTAATCCTATACAAGATTTCGAAAGCGCAGTTGAAATTTACGTCGCCAAGGCTGCCGAAAAGAATATCGACATCTTGCTTTACATCGATCCTACACTCGTGCACCACCTATACGGAGACATCACGAAGATCAAAGAGGTTCTTATCAACCTCATGTCAAATGCGGTCAAATTTACGCCTGAGCACGGCACTATCGTAGTTGAAATTTTAAGAGAGCCTAGCAAAGCTCCGGGAGAGGCGATCGTAACGTTTAGCGTAGAAGATACCGGCATTGGAATTTCTGAAGATAAGCTCGCAAATGTATTTAACGCCTTCTCTCAAGCTGACTCTACAATCACGCGCAAATATGGTGGAACGGGTCTTGGACTTACGATTTCGTCTAAATACGTAGCGATGATGGGTGGTAAACTTCAGGTCAAATCTACCGTAGGAAAAGGTACTAGATTTTACTTTACCCTTGCTTTTAAAGAGACGCAAAAGACCGATGCAGACGCAGTATTTGAAAGCATCAAAGGGTTAAATTTTGCGCTTTTAGCCGATAGCGCCGATACGATGTATAACGATATCGTTAAGAATTACATCAGCAAGCTAGGTGGTAAAATTTCGATATTTAATACGAACGCACAGTTCCGCTCAGCGCAAAATAATAACAAATATGACGCTCTTATCACTAGATTTAAGAATTACGGCGAGGTTAGCGATATATTGAGTATGCCTACGATCTTAACTCTTAAGCCAAAAGAGCTTCAAAGTATTAGTATTTCAAATTCTAAAATTTTTACCCTCACAGAGCCTTTTAACTTAACTAAATTTGTTAAGACGCTAGATAAAATTTCAAAATCCGGAATTGCTCTAAGCAGATCGGATTTTGCTCCACAGACGCATGAGATTAAGCTGGATACCGAGGTAGAAAAGCCTATCGCCCCTGATGAAATGATTATGGAAGAGCCGGTAGTAAAAGAAAGACCTATCATCAACAAACTCGATGAATTACGACATGCTACTACTTCGTCGGCAGACGAGCTACGCGCTATCTTGCAAAGCAGAAGGCGTACGCATGATGCCGAGGCTCATTCTGCGCATAAAGAAGAGGCTGCTAGCAAGCCTAGTATCGCTCAAGAGCTCAAAAAAGAAGCTCCTAAAGCAGAAGAGCCGGTCATTAAGCCTATAGATATCGAGCCTATGAGTGATATTAAGATTGAAAAGATAGAGCCTGAATCACCAAAGATCGATATAGATATTCCTGAAATAGTAATCCCGCACGCAGAAAAGCCAAAAGTAGAGCCTTCAAGCACAAAGGATGCCCAGACCGATATCGATGAGCCTATATCTTTGGAAATTCCTGATGATTTTGTGGGACTCAAAACACATGCAACGCAGACCCAGGCTCCTAAAGCCGAAACTCCTAGCATTGATCTTTCCGATATCGAAATAGAGCTTCCTAAGATTAAAAAAGAGGAAGAAGAAGTAAGGGCTGAGCCTGCAAAAGTAGAAATTCCAAAGGCTAAGGTTGAGACGCCTAAGGCTGAGATTGAAATTCCTGATATAGATATCGATCTTTCGGATATCAAACCGAGCGCCAAGGTGCAAGAGCCTGCCAAAAAGGTTGAAATTCCAAGCATAGAAGAAGAAATTCCTGTAGCAGTTAAAACCGAGCCTGAAATTCCTATCGCTAAAGCTTCAAAGCCTGATACTTCAAGTGTTTCTGCTCATGAAGATGAAATTTCAAGTGTTAAACTTTCAGAACCTGAAATTCCAACTGAAAATACAATCGAACCAGAACCTATCGCTGTTGAGCCAGAGCCGGTAGCAATTGAGCCTGAACTAAAACCTATAGAGCCAAAACTTGAAGAGGTTTCAAATATCGAGTCTGAACCGGTAACGCCAGTAGTAGAACCGGCAGCTCAAAATATTCCTGCCGAAGAGCCAAGTATTGAGCCGGAGTCGGTGTCTATTCCAAAGACAGAGCCTGCTACTCAAAACGTTCATGTCGAAGAGCCGGAGATTGAGCCTGTTAGCGTAAAAGTCGAACCGGTAGTTATCCCGCAGCCTGAGGAAGAGGAGATGGTCGAGGTGCCCGTCACCGTATACGAAGACGAGCAACAGGAAGAAACCATTATGGTCGAAGAGGATGTCGAAGTCGAAGAAGAGGTTGAAGTGCCGGTAGAGCGAAATCCTGCCGATGAAAATGTACCTTTGGTCAATAGAAAATATAACGCCAAAATTCTTATAGCGGAAGATAATGAGATCAACCAAAAGCTTATGAAGCATACATTAAATAGCTTTAATATGAATTTGACGATAGTCGAAAACGGACTTTTGGCGCTGGAAGCCAGAAAAGCCAATAACGACTATGATCTCATATTTATGGATATTTCGATGCCTGTTATGGACGGTATTGAATCTACAAAGCAGATCAAACAATACGAGCACGAGAATAATCTCCGCCACATCCCGATCGTGGCTGTTACTGCCAATGCGCTAAAGGGCGATAGAGAGAAATTTATGGCAGCAGGGCTTGACGAATACTGCACCAAGCCGATCAAAAAGGATATCTTAGCCCAAATGCTAGATAATTTTATCGGTGATAAACGATCTGATGCAGCGCCTGCCGGTGGAACTACAAAGAAGCTGGTTAAAAAGCTTGTAAAACGCCAGGTACCTAAGACGGTCATTAAAACTGTCAAAGTGCCAAAGACGGTAATGAAGCTAGTTCCTAAAAAAAGCATAGTTTCTGATGACGTAGTGAAAGCTAAGGGTGCGCGCGTGCCGACAAAAGATATACTTATATGCAAGGCAAACATTATGGAAAGTAAAATTTTTGCCAGTATATTAAAACATCAGTATAAAGACGTAGAAATTGCGGGCAATTTCGACCAGCTTATTTCTATGGCGGCTACGGGTAGTTATAAGCTTGTTTTGATTGATAAAAAGCTAGCGGGGCTAGACTTAGCGGCGTTAGAGAGCTTACGCCGAAAAGCGTCTGCGACCAAGCTAGTTCTGTTTTCTAACGACAACGATGAAAATCCACTATTTAGCGAAGTCGCTAGTTACAATATCACCAAGTCGGGTCTTGAGAAACTCGCACAAAAATATATATAAGGATGAGGTCTTAAATGAGAGATTTGAAAGTTTTAACGGTTGATGACGACGCTATAAATTTAAAGCTACTTGAAGTTATGCTAAAAAAATACGGCAAATTCCAAACCATACTCCAAGCCAAAAACGGCTTGGACGCCCTTGCCGTACTCGAAGTTCAGCCCGTTGATTTGATTTTATTAGATATCGTAATGCCTGTGATGAATGGGCTGGAATTTTTAGATAATCTTCACGCTAGAGAAAGTATAGCTCATATCCCCGTCATTGTCCTTACGACGGACGAGACCGCTAAACGAGAGGCTTTAAATAAGGGTGCTTATGACTTTATGACAAAGCCCATCAATGACAAAGATCTTCACAAAAAACTAGACGACGTTATGAATATTATCGGCGATTAAATTGCCGATTTTTGTCCTCGTAGCTCAGTAGGATAGAGCGCAAAATTCCTAATTTTGAGGTCACAGGTTCGAATCCTGTCGGGGACACCATCTATCAAATTTTCCCCCTATTTTTAGTTTTTTGATTTTTTTAAAAGCCCTGTTTTACGGCTTTTTCAAATTTTTTCAAAAAAATTTCAAATACTAAAAACGCTAGACTATGCAGGTAGTTTAAGAGAAACTACTATATATTAAAAATCGAAATTATGGGCATAATAAAATCTAAAATCTCAATTAGCACTAAAATCCAAGAGGCCTTATCCGAAAATTTAAAAAATTAATGTATTATTACCAATTTTAATTGATAGCTCCTAGCGGAAGACAAAGCCTATAAAAAGCGAATATAGTCAATAGACACTTTTGTCATGCTCAAGCTATAAAGTTTTCTTTTGCGGCGATATTCCGATCGTAAAAAATAGGTGCAATCGATGTTTTATAAAAAACCATTATTTTATCGCTACGATAGTAAATTTAAAGGAGCCTCTTTGCAACCCCGCGGCGTTAAAAGCGTCAAGCTTATTCTGGCCTCTATCTTTATAAGCTTAAGCCTAGCTCCTAAAGCTTTAATTGCTACTCCTGCCGATATTTCGGGAGCCATAAACTCCGAAGAACAAAGAATAAGATCAATTAGACAAGGCGCCGAGGATCCTTTCATAACGATACGCAGCGAAGAGTCTCCCACTTCAAGCGCAACCGCGGAGCCCAAGAAAGCAGGAATTTGCTTTAAAATTTATGAGATCAAACTGATTAACGCAGAAGTGCAAAACGAGCAGAAAAGTAGCGCGGATTCTAAATTTAACGAAGCGGATTACGAATCTAAAAACAAAGACGATCTGAAAACTCCAGCCGTCAACCCTAAAGGTGGTGCCGGCTCGGGCGTCATTATCTATAAACCGAATGATGAAAACTTGGGGCGCGCGAAAGTAAAAGCTCCCGCTAAGTCCATCGGTCCTACCTCGAATTCCGATCATTCCGTTCCGCCCGGGTTTGGAAGAATTCTAAACTCCACTCTCAAAGAGCTTAAAGTTAAAAGCGGCGACTGTCTGGGAAGCGATGAAATTTTAGCTCTGGCAAAAGCGTATAACAATAAAATCATATCCGCAGGCTTTATTACTACCTCCGTTTCCATCCCCCAGCAAAACATCTCCTCGGGCACCCTTCTTTTAGCTCTGCATCCCGGACGCATAGGCGAAATTTCACTTGAGCCCGACTCTGAAGCCAAGAACCAAAGAAGTATCTTTACCGCATTCGGCGGCGATAAGAGGGGAGAGATTTTAAGCTTAAGGGATATGGAGCAGGCTATGGAAAATTTTAATGCCGCTTCAAGAAGCGAGGCGGAGATAAGCTTAAGCCCTTCCGCAAAGCAGGGCTACTCCGATATCAATATCTCTAAGCAGCAAAGCTCTCCTTTATTGCTTAGATTAAGCGCGGATAATCTGGGCTCCAAATCTAGCGGCAAATACCAAGGCGCGGCTATGCTTTACGGCCTGAATTTGCTTGGATTAAACGAGAGCGTATTTGCTTCTTACGGTAGAAATTTTTTAAGAGGAGATAAAAAATCTTTAGGAGATGATAGCAAGAGCGGAAGATCAGCTAACTATTATGCGGGCTTTAGTATACCTTTTGGATACTTTTCTCTGTCCTTTTGGCAAAACAGATACACTTATGATCAAATAGTGCCCGGAGCTTATGAGCTTTATACCTATAGTGGAAGCAGCGTTAGAAGAAATTTGGATCTTAACTACGTATATTTTAGAAATCAAAACTCCAAAAATTCCCTGTTTTTTAGAATTTGGCAAAAAAAGTATAAAAACTATATACAAGATTATGAACTTAGCAACCAAAGAAAGCGCGAAGGGGGCTATGAGGCGGGACTAAAATCCAAGGTATTTTTTGATAACTCTTCAGTAGAGATGATGCTTTCGTACCTAAAATCCACGGGGGCGTTTAACGCTCTAAGGGCGCCTGATGAAGACTTCGGCGGCGGAAGCTCTAGATATCATTTGATAAACGCCGCGTTAAATTTTAAAACCAGATCCTCCGCTATCCCTTTAAGCTACGAACTGGAGCTTTACGCAAGAAGAGCCAGCACTCATCTTAGCCCCATAGATAGGCTAAATATCGGCGGATACTATAGCGTTAGAGGATTTGATTCTCAGATGAGCCTGCTTGGAGATAGCGGTTTTTACATAAGAAATACCTTGGAATATAAGTATTTTAAAAACAACGGCGTCTACCTGGCCTTTGATGTCGGCAAACTCAGCTCTAAGGGGAAAGAATATCCCGCAGAGGGCGAAATGCTTAGCGGGGGAGGCGTGGGCCTTAGAGGAAATATTTCAGGCTCTTTTAGCTATGATCTTTTGGCGGCTTTTCCTATTAGCAAACCGAAAAATTTTAAAACGGATAGTCCCGCTTTAAATTTCTCTTTAAGCTACGACTTTTAAATTTAGCGAAATTTTATCGGTGCTTACCGCGGCGTTTAATATAAACTAAGACTATATAACGCTTAGTAAATTTTACTAACTATTTTAGTGCAGATACGCCATACTAAGAGCCGAGAAATAGCAATCCTGCTCCCGCGCCGAAGCTTAAAATAAATTCAAATAAATTTTAAATAAAATATCCTAAATTTACTATTTTTTTAAGAAAGTATTCAAGAAATTTAAGATATAAACCCATCGCAAACGGAGGTTATTAGTATGCAAATTTTATGTTTAAGCTCTATTTTTAATGGCGCAAGGCGTCTTAGCACCCCTACTTATATAAAAGAATATTTCGGTGTCTTTACCCAAGCAAAGAAACGCCTTGCCGCTCTTTTGCTTATTGGTTTGCTGGCTCCTTGTTTTTCATATTGCGAGATAATACCCGATAACTCCGCCCCCGTAAATCATAGAGCTTCTGTGTCTCAAACTCCTAATGCTCCCGCTACTCAAATAGATATCGCCTCTCCTAACGATAAGGGGATTTCTATCAACGAATACTCCAAGCTTAACACTCCTAAAGAGGGTACGGTATTTAATAACTCTCAAGCAGGAGCCATAAGTAAAACTGCAGGCTATATACCGCCAAATCCGAGGCTCAATCGCGGCGAAGCTAAGCTTATAATCAATCAGGTAAACTCGCCTCTTCCTTCAAATTTGCAGGGCAATATAGAAATAGCCGGTAAAAAAGCCGATCTCATCATCGCTAATCCTAGCGGCATCAACGTAAACGGCGCTACCATAATAAATTCCTCCTCTACTACATTAAGCACCGCCACACCCACCTATGAAAACGGACATCTTAAATCCCTAAACATAAGCAAGGAAGGCTCTATAAATATAGGAGCGAACGGCCTAAACGATAACGGAGATTATCTAAACGTAATATCTAATAGCCTAAAGCTGGAGGGTAAAATTTACGCAAACGAGATCAACGTAGTAGCGACTGACGGTAAGGTATCTTTAAAAAATACAAACTCCGGATTGAGGCAGGATAATCTGAAAATCGAGCAAGAAGGGGGATCGCATCCTAAGGGCGTA
Organism: uncultured Campylobacter sp.; assembly: GCA_963529615.1. Classification (GTDB taxonomy): domain Bacteria; phylum Campylobacterota; class Campylobacteria; order Campylobacterales; family Campylobacteraceae; genus Campylobacter_B. The sequence continues at coordinate 50,118 of CAUSAC010000011.1, forward strand.
TCCATAGACTCCTCAGCCCTAGGGGGAATGTATGCAGGCAAGATAAATATAATATCTACTAAAGATGGAGCGGGCATCAACAATAAAGGGGCTATATTAGCGGACAGCTCTTTAAAGATAAATGCTAACGGAGATCTGATAAATGAAGGAAAGCTAGGCTCCAACGGACAGACTCAAATCAGCTCCAAGACCGTCTCCAACCAAAAGGGCTCTAAAATTTCAGCCCCCAATCTGGGTATAAAAGCCTCCTCGGTAGAAAACAGAGGAAATATACAGGCTAATACTCTAAAGATAAAAGCGGATAGGATAGATAATATAAAAGGCTCCATAAGCTCAAGCTCTGCCTTAAAGATAGAGGCGAAAAGCCTAAGCAACAAAGATAGAGCCGTAATAGGAGCGGCTAAGAGCGAAAGACTAAAGGAGTTAAGCTTAGATGAGAGCAGAGACTCTTTTAAAACAGGAGCTATTCCTCCTTCCAAAAACGAGCTTAGCATAATAAGCGCGGATCATATATCAAATATAGGCGGAGCGATACTTTCAAACGAAAGCTATTTAGATATAAAAGAGAGTCTCTTAAACGATAATAGCCTAATGGTATTAAGGGCGTTGGATTCTGAAATTCCAAATTTTTATAACCTTTCAGGTTCTACCTTTATAGTGCAAGAGGGCTTAAGCTTGCGCGGCAACAATCTACGCAACGAAAGCTCAAAGATCATCTCCCTAGGAGGCGCTCTTTTAGGCTACGACAGCATAGATAACTCTAAGGGTTCTATCCTAAGCGGAGGAAATTTAATCATAAACAAAGGCGCTCTTAATAATGAAGAGGGGCTGATAAGCTCCAAAGGGGATCTCGCTTTAAACCTAGATAGTCTTAGCGCTTTAGGTAAGCTAAGCTCTGACGGTAGTTTATATCTGGGGCTAAAGGACGATTTGAGCTATAACGGAGGGATCTACGCAAACGGCGATATATACTTAAACCTACAAGGAAATTTTATCGCCTTGCAAAGGCTGATCTCCAATAAAGATCTGATCATAAACGCAAAGGGTATCAAAAACGAAAGCATCATAGCCGCACTTGGAAATTTGGCTTTAAAAACAAAGGAGCAAATTTTAAATTTAGGCTCTTTAATCGCGCGCGGCGAGCTGATAACAAACTCTGAAAGCCTAATTAACAAAAAAGCTCTCATCTATGCACAAAACGGCATAGCTTTAAACGCTAAAAATATCCTCAATCAAGACGCGTCCAATATACTTAGCGGAGGGGATATAGTTTTAAATACAAGCTATCTTAGCAACGAAGCGCTATCCAACATCATCTCTCAAAGAAATTTAAATATTTTTAATGAAAGAGGCGGGGAGGGCAAGGCGGACGAGATCATTAACGCCTCCTCTTTGATATATGCAAGGGGCACTCTTAATATCGGTGCTAAAAAGCTAAACAACCGCTCGGTTAACGAGCCCGTAAAGAGGGTTCAAAGCACCGGTTATAATATAGATTTTACCTGCAATGGGGATGGTTGGGGTTGCAGCGGCGTAGCCATCCCTTTAAAGGTCAATGCGGCAGAGATAAAAGAGCGCATCCTTAAGCAAAATCCTAATATTAGCCAGGACGAGCTAAACGCTAAGATCATGGAGGAGCTTAGCGAGCAAGATATGAATCTATATGTATTAAGCTTATATAAAAATACTAGGCTTCCGGGGGAGGATACTAGACTATATGACGCTATAACGTTAAATTTAAAAGACAATCTCTTCGGCATAAGAAGAAGCAAGCCTCATAAGAAGGAGAGATTAAGGCAGATAAGCTACAGCATCAATAAAGAGTATATAACGGAAGATAGCCTAAGTAAATTTATGGGTTCAAACATAATCTCCGCAGGGGATAGCAACCTTAACATAGATGAGCTAAATAACGATAAGAGCGTAATTTATGCCTATAACGATCTGCTCTTAAATGTAAAAAGCCTAAACAACCGCTCTTTAAGTCTAAATCATAGTATAACGAGTCAGGCGGAGTATAGATGGAAACATAAAAGCCACGGCGGTAAAGGCGGCTATAGCGACCAAAAGAATATCTACTACTCCCAGCCTGCTATTATCTCCATAATAGGAGCTAAAAAAGATATAAAAGGCTATGCGGGCGATATTTCAAATTTAAACTCACACGGGCAGATAAACTCTAGTAACGCTCCTACTCTTATAAAGGAAGCTTTTTCTAAAATAGATTACTCTCTAATAGGCAAGGGGCTCGGTAATCCTAACGCTTTAAATCTAAATAAAAACGATCTTGCGCCTAGCCTTAATAATGAAGCGGATATGCAAGATATCATTAGACCTAGCTATATAAACAATCTCTTTTCGCCTATAAGCAGTAAATTTTATAACACCTTCTACGTTTATAGCGAGCTGATACCGGATTTTTCATACATGCACAATAAGCTAAGTTTGCTTTATGATAAAAAAAGGACATCCTTGAACCCTTCAGAGGAGGAAGATGACGGCACTCTACTTAGCTCCGCACCTTCTTTGATATACGCAGGAGGCAGCATAGATCTAAGCGTAAACGGCGATCTTAGAAACGAAGGGATAATCTACGCGGGATCAAATATGAACCTAAAAGCCGGCAGCGTATCAAATTTAAACTCCGCCTCCATCATCGCCGCGAACGCCCTAAGCATATCGGCTAATAAGGATATAATAAACGCATCCTCTTTGATGCAAGGACGCAGCGTAAACTTAAACGCCGGCAGAGATATAGTACATAAAACTCTAAGTAAAGAGATAAACCTAAATAGAGCCTACGGTGATCAAAGCAGCACCTATATAAGCACTATCTCAAATATAAAATCTACCGAAGGCAGCGTAAGCTTAAATGCGGCTCGCGATATAACCGTAAGCGGAGCGAGCATAGACTCTGCTGCAAATTTGATCCTAAACGCCGCAAAGGACGTAAATATAAATAGCGTGGAGGAGAAGCTAAGTTATAACTTTAAAAGCAAAGGGGGATATTATAAAGAGGATATCGTTAAGAATACAAGCTCCAAGCTTAACGCCAAAGATAATATCCTAATTAAAGCAGGCAGTATAGCCATAAGCGGAGCGGATATTAATGCGCGCGGCGGTGATGCTTTGCTGCAGGCAAAGAACTCCATAAATCTAAGTGGGGATATCGATAGCAACTACTATGAGAGCGAATTTAAAGAAAAGGGCTTTGCATCTAAAAAAAGCACTACTACTAAAGCTTTAAGTCAAAGCGTAGTGCCTACTAGCATAAGGGCTAAAAATATAATGCTTAGCTCGCAAGAAGCTGATATCAATATAGCAGGCTCTGCATTAAAAGCTAAAGAAGCCATAGATATGCAAGCGGGAAACAATATCAATATATCGCCTCTAAGCTATAACTCCTTAAACTATAAAAATAGCTCCAAATCCTCTTTGGGCGGATTGAAAGCTAGTATGGATATGTACTCGCTTTATAAGCAAAATTTACAAAGCTCCTCCCTCTCTAGCGAAACAGCAGATATAAACTTAAGAGCGAAGAACAATCTAAGCTTAATATCTGCGGATATTTCAAGCGGACGCAATCTAAACTTAGGCGCGGGAAATTCCATAAATATCCTAGCGGCCAAGGAGTATAAGCAGGAGTTAAGTGCCCATAAAAGAATAAGATTCAACCCTATATCGGTTCTAACATATTCCGGTTTGGTAGCAGCATCTATCATAGCTCCGGAAAATGCTATAGCTGCTATAGGAGTAGAAAAGATAGGCGGCAAGACCTTTACTGAGATATATAGATCGGATTATAATAGCAAGCAGGTAAAAGAAGGTATATCGAAACTATCTGATATCAAAGCCGCGGGTGATATAGGCTTAAACTCTCCTACAGCTTTTATAACTTCGAATATGAAAGCGGGCGGAGATATAAATATAGACGCCAAAAACCTAACGATATCCGCTGCCGCTAACGAATATAGCGAACAAAGCTTGCAAAAAAGCACCTCTGTATCTGTTGCTAAAGTAAAAGATATTCTAAGTCAGATGAAGCCTAAGTCCTTAGATGAGCTTAAGAAGGATACCAGTATCAAAGTAAAGTTAGCCGATGCCTCATACGATAAATCCAATACGAACTTATACGGTACCAAGGCCGTCTCTTCTAATATGGAAGCTAAAAATATAACTCTTAGAGGAGATAATGGCCTAAGCGTTATAGGTTCAAACCTAAAGGCCAAGGAGGATCTTAACTTAATATCCAAAGATAGAAATATAAATATAATAAATTCCACCGACACTGCAAGCTCCTCATCTAACTCTAAACATCTGGAAGGCTCCATATCTCTTACCGTTCAAAACGAATACGCCCAGCTCGCCCCTGCGGCTATCGCCTTGCAAGAAGCGATAAAACAGCTAAATCAGACCAAAAAGCAATATAAGGAGTATAAGGATCAGAAAAATGCTCTACAGGACAAGCTTGTCGAGTTAAAGAACCGCTATAAGGCTAAAGAGGCAGGCATAGACTACTCCGATATCGAAGACCTACAAAACATTATAGAGGACGTAAAAGACGAGGAGAAATACTATCTATCAAATATCGCTCTAGCTACCGCTAACGTAGCCTCTAAAACCGCCGCCCTCATCTCCCAAGGAGCTGCCGCATCCTCTAGCTGGGTTACCTGG
>CAUSAC010000012.1:0-50765 GCA_963529615.1 uncultured Campylobacter sp.
TATGTAAATTTACAAAATCGAAAAGAGGTTTTAAATTTTACCGATAAGCAACTGGAAAATTTTATAAAGATTAAGCAAAAGAGATTTAAATTTAAAAATAAGAAGTGATATAATGCCTCGCCAATCGACATTAACAATATATACGGGCAAGAATACACACAAGGAGGAAATATGGTTAAAGTATTAAAATTTATAATTTGTGCCGTAGTAGTTTTGTTATTATTTATAATTTATGAAAGTACTTTGTGTGCAAAGTGCGATTATACGTTTTTTGTAGAGGAAAGGCTTATGGGTAGATTATTGATAGCCATTGATACAAATGATATAAATTTAGTAAGATATATTGCTGCTGAAGGTAGAGTTTGCAAGCAAGCCAATGTCCATAATAGAGCGCTTAAAGAATTAAGAAGAATGGAATCAGAAAATAATAGAACTAATGAGTAAACCGGTTTTTGCGGAACAATAAAGAGAGATATGAAAGAAGCGAAATTTACAAGACGGCTTTCTTACTTACTCTTGCTTCCTTATCGACTACCGCCCTACTTTCCGATACTCCGTCGCTTCTTAAAATTTCAGATGTAAGTGCTAGATATACGCGCATTCAATTGCCGCACGAATTTCTAAAACTCCGCGTGAAATTTTAAAATTTCAAATCCTTTGCGTCTTGCTAAATTTCTAAATTTTACAGTTTCAAATTTCGCGGATTAAACTCCGCGCTAAGATTATCGTCTAAAGCAAATAGGCTCGAAGCGCGCGACAAACGAACTTCTAAATTTCGCCGCGCGCCCGATTTGCCGCAAGCAGTCGCTTCGCGCGAGCGGACACTTTGCGCGCAGCTTTAGACTACGCAGGCAGCAGCGCGAAGCAACCGAAAGTAGCTATACGGCGAAATTTACGCCAAAGCCTCGCCGCGAGTTTTATTTAATCACCTTGCCTAAAATCCCGGCACCTTTGCCGACGGCGCTGCCGCGAAGCGCGCTTTCTTTTTCCCTCATCACCGCAAATAGCCCATCCAGCGTCTTTTGCGTGATGTAATCGTTCAAATCCTCGCCCTGCTTAGGCAGATACTCGCTCGCGCCCAGCCCGCGCGCGATATTTTGCACCGCTTCATTGCCCGCGATCTTATTTTGCGCGAAGGAATTTAGCCCGTTATACGCCGTCGCGAAGCTGTTTTTACTCATCATGTCGCTTACGATCGGTCTGAAAACCGCCCGCAGCTTCGCGCCCGATTTGCTCTGCAAATACTCGCTAAGCGCCGTGTCGCCGCCGCCGATGAGCTTTTTAACGTCGGCATCGCTCATAGATTTCAGATCTTGCAAAAATATCTTGCTCGCGCCGCTCACCGCCTTGGTAGCGGCATCGTTCATACTCACGACGAGCTCGCGCTCCCATTTATCGCCGCCCACCTTTCTCGCAAGCTTCGCAGCAGCTTTCAGCGAAGGAGGAAGCTCGATTTTAGCGGTCTTGCTGTGGATGTAGCCCTTGGCGAGCTCGGCTACGGCGCGGTTCGTGGCGGAAGCGAGCAGCTCTTTGTAGTTCCCGCTCCTAGTCGCACCGAGCGCGTCTGCGCCCTGCTTTAGGATATCCGTTACGTCCGCATGCGCAAGCGACAGCGACGCAGCGGCTAGTAAAACCATAAATTTTTTCATATTGCAACCTTTGGATAAAATTTGCGCCATTATGCCAAACTGCGGTAAACGCTCAGCCTGCGCTCGGTTTAAATTTACGCGCTGCGTGGGCGAGCTGAGATAAAATTTAGGCTAAATTTAAAGCGGCTTCGAGTTAAATTTTAAACGTCAAATTTCAAAGCTAAATTTAACTGGCAAAATTTACCCGCCAAATTTAAAGATAAAATTTAGCAGCGGCGGACTTTGCGCGCTTGCGGTTAAATTTAAAAGCGACGCTATGACGAGCTAAAATTTTAAAACCGCATTGCGCCTGAGTGCCATTTAAAATTTACGCAGCGCACACGATGCCAGCGTAAGGCACATAAGGCGAATTATAGCGATGAGCTGTATATCCTCAGCACAAACGATTGAAATTTTATCAAGCCCGCTGCAGCCAAAAAGCTCGCCGTAAATTTAAAAGCGAGCTGCCACTTTTGACAAAATAAAGCGAGTTAAGCTTAAACCAGACCTTGATCCAGCATCGCATCGGCTACGCGGCGAAAGCCCGCGATGTTCGAGCCTAGCACGAGGTTGCCCTCCGCGCCGAATTCCTTCGAGGTCTCGTAGCTGGTGCGAAATATGTGGCGCATGATCTCGCGCAGCTTGCTATCGACCTCCTCGAAGCTCCACGACGCCATCTGCGCGTTTTGCGCCATCTCAAGTCCGCTCGTAGCCACGCCGCCCGCATTCGCCGCCTTCGCAGGACCGAAAAGAAAGTCTTTTTGCGCGAGCATGAAATCGATCGCCTCAAGCGTGCTTGGCATATTCGCGCCCTCGCAAACCATGCGACATCCGTTGGCGTAGAGAGTCTTTATGTCTTGCAGATTAAGCTCGTTTTGCGTAGCGCTCGGAAACGCCGCGTCGCACGGTACGCTCCACACGCCGTTGCGACCCGCGGGATAGGCGCTTACGGGGATAAATTTTGCGTCGGGTCGCTTCTTGATATATTCGCAAAGCCCCACGCGCAGCTGCTCTTTTAGCTTTTTAAGCAGCGTCACGTCGATTCCCTCGGCGTCATAAATAAAGCCCGTAGAATCGCTTACTGTAACGGGCTTAGCCTGCATTTGATATAGCTTTTCGGCGGTGTAGATCGCGACATTGCCGGCGCCTGAGATCGTGCAAATTTTGCCGTGCAGCGAATCGCCTCTGGTAGCGAGCATCTCGTTTGCAAAATAGACCGATCCGTAGCCCGTAGCCTCGGTGCGCGCAAGACTACCGCCCCAGCTTAGCCCCTTGCCCGTAAGAGCGCCGTCGAATCTGCGGGTGAGCTTTTTATACGCGCCGTACATATAGCCGATCTCGCGACCGCCCACGCCGATGTCGCCCGCAGGCACGTCGGTATTAGAGCTGATTAGGCGGTGAAGCTCAAGCATAAAAGCTTGACAAAATCTCATAATCTCGCCGTCGCTCTTGCCCTTGGGATCGAAGTTTGCGCCGCCTTTTGCGCCGCCTATATTAAGACCCGTGAGGGAATTTTTAAAAATTTGCTCAAACCCTAAAAATTTTAAAACGCCCAAATTTACGCTCGGATGAAAGCGCAGACCGCCTTTGTAAGGGCCCAGAGCGGAGTTGAACTCTATGCGATATCCCGTATGCACGCAGGGCTCGCCGCCATCGCTCATATAGACGACGCGAAACATCATCGTGCGCTCGGGCGCTAAAATGCGCTCTAAAATTTTATTTTTCACGTATCGCTCGTCGCGCTTTAGAAGCGGTATGAGCGAGTATAAAATCTCGGTCGATGCTTGGATAAAGACCTCCTGGCCGGGATTGGCGCGCTTTAAATTTAGCAGCAAGCCGTCGATGTAAGATTTCATAGCCCCTCCTTTTGAACCGGATTAAATTTTAACTTTTTGGCTTTGGCGATAAATTTTTTCAGCGCCAGCTCCTCGCGGACGCCGATCTCATAACCGATAAATTTCAGATAATTTAAAATTTCGCGCTCTTTTATGCCGCGCGAAAAGGCGTAGCTTTGCAGGATATATCTTGGAATTTTAATGCGCGAACGCAAAAATTTCGTCGCCAGGCGCGAGTAAGCCTTATCGTTTTTCACGCAGCACAGCCGCCCAAAAACAAAGGGCAAGCCCGTGCGCTGCTGCCAAATTTCGCCAAGATCGTAAAATTTATCCCTACCCTGCGAAAGCAGCGCCTTTAGAGCGTTATCGCCGATTAGCACCTCGCCGCTAAGATCCAGCACGCGGGCTAACATATTTGAGCTCATCGACGCGGGATCAAGCCTGAGCGCCGAGTTTTTGCGCACGAGTACGCTTAAAACCTCGCGCTTTGCGACGATTCCAAGAGGCAGCTTGCGGTATTTTGCACGGCGGCTTTCAATGCTAGAGATTACCGCAGCGTCTATCCTGCGGCTATAAAGATCGGCGCAGAGTTTGCTCGGCACCCCTTTTTTAAATTCTATCGATTTTTTAACATAAGACGGCAGCGGAAGTGATTTTAAAAATACGTGAAATGGGAGCAAATTTAGATAATCGATTTTGCCTAATAACATAACTTTCTCCGAATTTAGCGCAGGAAAAGAGGTTAAATTCCAGCGCTAAATCGGAATTTAACCAAAAATTTCAGGATTTATTTGACCTCGGTGATCGGGATGGATTTGTATTTGCTAAACTCCACTATGCCCTCGCCTTTTTTGAAGTGGATGCTCACTCCGTCTTTATTCTCCATATAGATGCCGTCGGCGGCGCGCTCGCGCTTAAGATCGTAGCTTTTGCCGCTATCGTCCTTTAACACGGCGGTATTGAAATCATCGTTTGAGCTAAGCGAAAGTTTTTTGCCCTTGTCATCGACGAAATAGAAGGTCTTTGCGTTCTCTTGAGTTATGGTTTTTTCGCTCTGTGCTTGCTTATTCATAGCGCTATCCGGGGATTGGCGGAGCTGGTTTGAGCCGCATCCTAGCAAAACTAACGCCAAAGCGGCACACGATAGAACTTTAAACATATTTCTCCTTTAAATTTAGGTTACACTCGTTGATGAGTGATTTTCGGATATCCCAAAGCTTTTGAGAGAGATCCACTTTGTAGCTCTGCGGATGGACGTTGCGAAGGTGCTCGAGCCAAAATTTGCTCTTTTGCTCCTTGCTAAAACGCGCGATCTCGCTTACCGTGCGGCGGGCGCCTACGAATTTGCCCTCCTTAAAAACGGGACGCAAGAGCTTATGCGCGCTGAAATTCGTTAAAATTTTACGCTTATAGGTGTAAAGCGGATGGAAAATTTCAAGCGGCGCGCTCTCGTCTATGCTCTCTCCATCAAGCGCGATCAGATCGGCAAGCGCCATGCCGTTATCTTTGTCGTAGAGTCTAAAGACCTGCTTATAGCCGGGGTTATTGATCTTGCGCGGATCATTTGAAATTTTGATCTTAGCCACGATCTCGCCATCTTTTTCGATACCGCTTAACTTATACACGCCGCCGAGGCTCGAACTATCTCCGCCCGTAATAAGCCTCGTGCCGATCCCCCAGCTATCAATTTTGGCGTCAAAAAGCTTGAGTTGATCGATCGCGTATTCGTCCAAATCATTCGACGCAGTGATCTTTGCGTCATTAAAGCCCGCAGCATCGAGCATCTTGCGCGCCTGCTTGGTTAGATACTCCAGATCGCCCGAATCTATGCGGATTCCAAGCGGCTTATGACCGCTTGCGCGCAGCTCCTCAAAAACCTTGATCGCATTCGGCACGCCGCTTGCGAGAGTATCGTAGGTATCGACTAGCAGAAGCGCGCTGTTTGGATAAATTTTAGCGTAAGCGCGAAATGCCTCCAGCTCGCTATCAAAGCTCTGAATCCAAGAGTGCGAGTGGGTGCCGATCGCGGGCACGCCGAATTTCTTTGCGGCGAGCACGTTTGACGTGGCGCTGCAACCGCCTATAATCGCAGCCTTTGCGCCGTAGATGCCCGCACTTCGCCCCTGAGCACGGCGCAAGCCAAACTCCATCACCGAATCATTTTTGGCGCTAAAGTTTATACGCGAGCTTTTCGTAGCGATGAGAGTTTGGAAATTTATAGTATTTAGGATCGCGGTCTCGATGAGCTGCGCCTCCATGATATTTGCCTTGACGCGAATTAGCGGCTCGTGCGGAAATACGATCTGCCCCTCGTCCATAGCGTAAATTTCGCCGCTAAATTTAAAGCCTCTTAGAAATTCCAAAAATTCCGGCTTAAAGAAATTTAAACTTTTTAGATACGCGATGTCGTCCTCGCTAAATTTTAAGTTTTCGATATAATCCACGACCTCGTTTAAGCCGCAAAATATCGCGTAACCCCCGCCGCTTGGGTTTTTGCGATAAAAAACGTCAAAAACCGCCGTCTGATCGGGCTTTGTAAAAAAATAGCCCTGCATCATACTAAGCTGATAAAAATCGGTAAGTAAAGCCAAATCTTTCATTTACGCCTCTTAAATTTAATCTCGCCTCGCGCAGGAGCAAAAAATCATAGTTTTTTGGCTTCTAAGCTTTTTTTATAAGCCGCAGCGTCGAAGTCTTTGACGCGAGCGACGCCGTCATCTACCGCAGCTTTTGCGACCGCCGTCGAGATCACGGCAAATACGCGCGGATCGAAAGGATTTGGGATCACGCAGTCTTTGCCGAATTTCAAGCTATCCTTGCCCAGCATCTTGCGGATTTCTTCAGGAACCTCTTCACGAGCAAGATCCGCCATCGCGCGAGCGGCCGCAATCTTCATATTTTCGGTGATCTTTTTGGCTCTTACATCAAGCGCGCCGCGGAAGATATACGGAAAGCCCAAAACGTTATTGATCTGATTTGCAAAGTCGCTTCTGCCCGTGCCTACGATCGCGTCGCTTCTTACTTCCTCGACCTCGCTTGGATAGATTTCGGGTACCGGATTTGCAAGCGCAAAAATGATTGGATGCGGCGCCATAGTCTTTACCATCTCTTTGGTTAAAACGCCCGGCTTACTAAGTCCTAAAAACATATCCGCGCCTTTCATCGCATCCTCTAGCGTGCGATCTGCGGTGTCTAGGGCAAATTCTTTCTTCTGCTCGGTAAGATCGGTGCGGCCCTTGTGGATCACCCCTTTGGAATCGAGCATTATGATGTGTTTGGCGCCTAAATTACGATACATCTTTGCGCACGCTATGCCTGCAGCGCCCGAGCCGCTGACTACGATCTTCATATCCTCGATCTTTTTGCCGCTGATAAGGGCTGCATTGATTAGCCCTGCGCCCGTAATCATCGCGGTGCCGTGCTGATCGTCGTGCATGACGGGGATATCGACGGCTTTTTGCAGCTCGCACTCGATCTCGAAGCACTCGGGAGCCTTAATGTCCTCTAAATTTATACCGCCGAACGTAGGCGCAAGCGCTTTGCAAATTTCAATTATCTTTTTAGGATCTTTTTCGTCAATCTCGATATCAAAGGCATCTACGCCGCCGAATTTTTTGAACAAAACCGCCTTGCCCTCCATTACGGGTTTTCCGGCGATCGCGCCGATATCTCCGAGGCCTAAAACCGCCGTGCCGTTAGTGATAACGGCTACGAGATTGGCTTTATTCGTGTATTTAAACGCAGCCTCGTGATCACCTTCGATCACTTTGCAAGGCTCCGCGACGCCCGGCGTGTATGCAAGCGCCAAATCCTCCGCTGTAGCACATGGTGTTTTTACATTCGTTCCGATTTTACCGCCTATGTGGTACTTCAAAGCCGCTTCAACGTTTACTTTAGCCATTTTATAATCCTTTTTTGATTAAATTTGAAATTCTCGTTTTAACTTCGTCGCTTCCTAAAATTTCACAAATTTCAAAAATCGACGGACTTACGCTTCCTCCCGTGATCGCAACGCGCAGCGGCTGAGCAAGATCCTTTAGCTTGGCGCCGTTTGCGTCCAAAAACTCCATCGTCCTTTCCTCACACTCCTTTGCATTTAAATTTGCGCTTAGAGTATCCGAAAATTTTGCGAGTAAGCTTAGCGAACTTTCGGTTACAAATTTCTTATACGCCTTCTCGTCATAGCAGCTCGGGCGGTTTAGAAGGATTTTAATACCCTCAGCCATCTCCACTAGCGTCTTTGCGCGCTGTTTGTACTGCTGGGCGATGAGATGTTTTTTCGCATGTGAGCGAATATCGACGCCGAATTCCACAAGCTGCAAGACAAGCTCATCATCGCTCGAGTTTTTAATATAATGCGCGTTTAGCCACTCAAGCTTGGTTTGATTGAAGGTGCTAGCGCTCTTGCTGATATGGTTAGGATCAAAGTATCGCTTCATCTCCTCCATGCTAAAAATTTCATCATCCCCGTGGCTCCAGCCCAGGCGTACTAAAAAATTTAGCAGAGCTTGCGGCAGATAGCCCATGCGTTTGTATTCCATCACGTCGGTAGCGCCGTGACGCTTACTTAGCTTGCTGCCGTCGGTGCCGTTGATCATCGCGACGTGGTAAAATTTAGGGATTTTAAAGCCTAGCGCATTATACAGCACGATCTGCTTCGGGGTGTTGCTTAGATGATCGTCGCCGCGGATCACGTCCGTGACGCCCATCAGCGCGTCGTCGATCACGACCGTGAAGTTATACGTGGGCGTGCCGTCGGAGCGCGCGATAATGAAATCGTCCAGAATATCGGCGGCATTAAATTTTATCTCGCCCTTGATGCCGTCGTTAAATTCTATCGTGCCGCTAAGCGGGGATTTGATGCGGATTACGGGCTCGATCCTAGCAGGCGGCGTGCCGGTAAAGTCGCGATAGCGATTATCGTAGCGCGGGCGCTCTTTGCGAGCTTCCTGCTGCGCGCGCAGCTCATCCAGCTCGTCCTTACTCATATAGCATTTGTATGCCTTGCCCTCATCTAGCAGCTTTTGGACGTATTGTTTGTAAAGATCAAAGCGCAAGCTTTGATACACGATCTGCCCGTCATAGTCTAGATTGCACCACTTAAAGGCTTCCTCGATCGCCTTAGCAGCCTCCTGCGAATTGCGCTTCAGATCGGTATCCTCAATACGCAGCAGGAATTTGCCGCCGTTTGCTCTAGCGTAAAGATAACTAAAAAGCGCCGTTCTAAGTCCACCGATATGCAAATATCCCGTAGGACTCGGCGCAAAACGAGTTACTATCATAAAAATTCCTTTGCAAAAATTACCATTTAATGTTATAATCGCGACCTTGTAATTATAAAGCAAAAAGACTAAATAAAGGTTAAAAATGATAAAGAAACTGCTTTTTTCCGCAATGATATGTGCTGTTTGTGCAAATGCCGAAGTAGTAAACGGTGTCATCGCCGTGGTAGATAATGAGCCGATCACCGGCTACGAACTAGCCAAAGTTCAAAAACTAACGGGCGCTTCGCCGCAAGCTGCGATGGAAATTTTAATTGGGCAAAAGCTACAACAATCCGAGATTAAACGCCGCGGCATCGCGGTAAATGACGCGGAGATCGACGCGAGGCTCAAAGCGATCGCCGATCAAAATAAGCTTAGCTTAGACCAGCTCAAAACCGCCGTGCAAAAGCAAGGTATAAACTACGATGACTTTAAAGCAAATGTCCGCCGCACACTTCTTGAAGAAAAGCTCTACGGCTCGATATTCGCAGACGTACAGCACCGCACGACCCCCGAAAATGTCAAAAAATTCTACAGCCAAAATAGCTCATTGTTTACGACCTTCGATAGCATCACTCTCACCCGCTATATCGCAAAATCACAAGCTCCGCTCGATAAGATCCGCGCAAATCCGAAGCTCCGCCCAAGCGACGTGTATGTGATGAAGGGCACCCTCAAGGCCAATCAAATGGATGAGGGGCTAAAATACATCGTCACAAACGTCGAGCAGGGTAAATTTTCGCCGATCATCCCTACGCGCAACGGCTACGAAATGTTTTACGTAAACGACAAAAAAGGACTTCGTACGCTTGATTTTGATAGCGTGCAAGACAAGGCGATCGAAGGCTACGTAACCTCCGAGCGTAAAAAAGCAGTCGCCGAGTTTAATGACAGACTCCGCTCAAACGCTAATATCCGCATTATCGAGCGCCCGCAGGCAAAATCGCAAGGCGCAAAAACCGCTCCAAAAGTTAAAGTGCAAAAAAGGCAGTAAATTTTAAAATCCGCCGCCGTGCATTAAATTTTATAGAATTTAACGCCGATAACGCAAAGGCAAGCGCGCAGCCTGCCTGTTCGCGCGTAAAATTTTGATAAAATTTAAAGGCTTTGCGTGATAGTAATAAGAGATTTTACCGAACTTAAAAGCGATCCTAGAAACGGCGGCATAAGCGCTGCGGACTTCGGCGCAAGCAAATTTTGCTCCCACATTGATATTACCTTCGAAGCTGGTAGCCGTTTGGAGTGATAAAAACAGCGGTGAGGAGCTAAATTTTTAAAAATTTATATAAATCTGCAGTTCTTATATTGGCACAAATTATATTTCTTCATTTTAATATAACATATTTAAATCCATAAGAATTTTTCTAATAATATTTGCTTCTAAAATATAATTCAAATCACACCTTAAACCTCAGCGCCGACTTCCTTAAATTTATCCACGAAAAAAGCGATTTTCTCAAAAACATTTTGCTTCACGCTCAGATACTTCGGATTTAGCGGACTCATTTTAGGTAAAATTTCATTTAAATCAGTTCCGCTTTCGCTAGCGTATCCGCGTTTTAACGATACGCTAATATATCTTTTTGCCGCATTTTCGTTTAAATTTAACGAGCTAATCAGTTCTTTTGCTTCGTGCAACATCTCGCCTTTTGCAAATTTAAAAAATGCTTCAACGACGCCGGCTCTATCTTTTAACTCGTCCAGATCGGTATTATTTATAAAGTCCACTATCAACCCCTCTTTAGAGCGGTTTTCTAGGCTAGCGCGGATGATCCTGCGGATCTCTTCGGTAAGCGCAATCTTATCTTTTATCTTTTTATTGTGCTCAAATATCAACCCCAAAATGTAGTCTAAATTTATCTCCTGGGACCTTAATAAATCAATTTCAAAAACCACGTCGTCCCAGTCTATCTTTTGCGCCTCTTTGCGTTCGCCGGCTCTTTCTTTTCTTAGCCAGTCTCTTATATCGTTGTAGGTAGAGCGGTAGTCTTGGAGCGCTCGCACGCTAGGCACTTTTATACTTTGCATCTCCTGCAAATCCTCCTCGCTTAGATAAAATTTTTCTTTAAATTCACGTACGGCATTTTCATCATCCAAATTTATCCCTTGCAGAGCCTGCAACGCTGCAAATTCATCATAATTTTGCAGAGCATTTTCTACGCGAAGATACTCGCCAAAAAGCTTAACAAAATCCTTTTTATCCTTTTGCGTTTCTATCGCGCTAGGATCTAAAAAGCGCGTCTCAAGCTCGCTCGTAACCTCTAGAAACCCCCTCCTAGCCTCGCCTGTAGCGGCATCGGTAAAGCCCTGCATATATTCTTTGTAGCTCTTTTCTAGTATCACGTTTTTGGTACTATTTTTACCAAAAAGCGTGATGGCATCGATCGTAGCTTGCTGCAAGTCTCTAAAAGTCACGATATTGCCGAAGGTCTTAGTGGTATCTAAGATTCTATTTGTCCTAGAAAACGCCTGTATCAAACCGTGATAACGCAAATTTTTATCCACAAATAACGTATTTAAAGTTGGCGCGTCAAATCCTGTTAAAAACATACCCACGACTACAAGCAGATCGATCTCTTGCTTCTTCATACGCTCGCTTAAGTCGCGATAATAATCCTGAAACGACCTACCGTCGATGCTAAAATTCATCCCAAAATAGGCGTTATAATCTTTTATCGCAGCATTTAAAAATTCTTTTGAGCTCATATCCATCGTCTCGGGTTCAAAATTTTCGTCCGCTATCTCTCCGGCAACGCCCTGCTCCTCGTTTTGCGAAAATGAAAAAATCGTCGCAACTTTTAGCGGTCGCTCTTTATCTTTTTGTAAATTTTTAAACGCCTCGTAGTAAGCTCTCGCAGCCTCGATAGAGCTTACCGCAAACATAGCGTTAAAGCCCTTGCTGCTTGCGTTTAGGCGGTGTGTTTTTTGTTTGAAACGATCTAAGATATACTGCGAAATCTCTTTTATACGATCAGGGTGCAAAAATGCCTCTTTGCTCTCTGCAGCGCTTAGTTTTAGCTCATCTTTTTCGGTCTCAAATTCTCTAAATTTAGGCCTTACGTCGTTATAATCAACCTTAAATTTAAGCACTTTTTCATCCCTTACGGCATCGGTTAATATATACGAGTGAAGCTCGCTTCCAAACACGCTTTGCGTCGTCTCCGCTCCTAGCGCATTTTGCGGAAATATCGGCGTGCCCGTAAAACCGAACTGGAAAAATCGCTTAAATTTTTTCTTTAAATTTTTCTGCGCCTCGCCAAACTGAGAGCGGTGACACTCGTCAAATATAAAAACAACCTCCTTTTGATATACGGCAAGCTCGCTTTCGCTTTTCATTAGATTGTTTAGCTTTTGTATGGTCGTTACTATTATTTTGCCGTCGTCTTTTTCCGTATTTCGTTTTAGTTCGACGCAGCTTGCCGAGCCGTTTACGCTATCTTTTTGAAATTTTTGATACTCCTTCATCGTCTGATAGTCTAGATCCTTACGGTCTACTACGAAAAAAACCTTATCTATAAAATCAAGCTGCGTAGCGAGCCTTGCCGCCTTAAAGCTGGTTAGCGTTTTGCCTGATCCCGTCGTATGCCAGATATATCCGCCGCCATCCGGCTTTGCGTAGCATTTGCCAAGATGCGAGCTGTTTATCTTCCACAGTATGCGCTCGGTCGCTGCGATCTGGTATGGACGCATGATTAGCAAGGTGTCGCTCGCATCAAATACGCAGTATTTTATCAGTATGCTTAAAAGCGTATTTTTCGCTAAAAAGTCGCAGTAAAATCCTTTACATCTTTGATGGGATAATTTTTAGAATCAGCCCAATTAATAGTAAAGTCAAAACTATTCTTGTCGCGCCTTGTAGTATTTGCGAAGTACCGCGTATCCGTGCCATTTGAGATGACGAAAATTTGTAGGTATTTAAATAGCGAATTTGACGCATTAAAGCTCTCTTTGGTATAGCGGCGTATTTGATTAAATGCTTCTCTTATTGCTACGCCGCGCTTTTTTAGTTCGATTTGCACGAGCGGCAGGCCGTTTACTAGGATAGTAACGTCGTATCTATTTGCGTGCGCGCCCGTCTGCTCAAATTGATTAATAACTTGCACGCTATTTCGCGCGATATTTTTCTTGTCCAGCAAATATATATTTTGTATATGCCCATCATCAAAAACAAAATCATAAACATAGTCGTCCTGTATCTTTCTGCTCTTTTCTATCATGCCGTCGTTTGGCTTGTCTAGATATTCAGCCAGCAGCCTCGCCCACTCTTGGGGCGTAAATTTAACCTCGTTTAGGCTTTCTAGTCGCTGTTTTAAATTTTCTAGTAGCTTTGCGGGCGAGTTTATATCTTTTGCATATTCGTAGCCTTGTGCGACTAGGTCGTTTATCAGCTCGCGCTCCATATCCGCTTCGCTTTGATAGGTGGAAGGTTGAGCGATCTTTTCGTAAACGTCAAGGACTATGAAATTTTTACTTTCTGCTATCGGTTTGGTCTCTGTCATTTTTTTCCTTTGTTAGTTTTTTATTTAAAATGGTATATTGAGCTAATTTCCTGAATTAAAAATCTTAATACTCTTTTGTCGTTATCGTTTGGCTCAACACTCTCTTCGGCAGAATGTTTAGAATGACTTGAAATATTAATCAGTCTTGTTTCATACGGTTTTGAATCTCCGCCTGGAGTATCCGGCAAGAGATCGCTCCAGCTTTTATAACCAAGGAAAGTAGAAGTTTTTTCCAAAACATTTCTTAAAAAGTTAAAATGATATTTCTTGATCTGATTGCTCTCAATGGCTTTTTCTATCTCGGCTTTTAAATACAGATGATAAGCAAAGGGCGAATCGTTTTCTTGTTCTTCTAAAACATATACCCCGTCTTCATTATTTTTTAAAACAAATTTATAGGCATTTAGTCCATTATACAAAACATTATAAAATAGAGGATTATGCGTAGTAATGATAAATTTTATATCAGATTCGCTCCCCTTTATTCTCTCAGCTAAATTCACAGCTATTTCTATTAGATTGTTCTCGTCCAGTGAACTAACTGGATCGTCTATAAAAATATATTTTAGATCATCAAATTCGTGAGTTGATCGGTTGTCTACTTCAGCAATATTTAATTCATCTATTACTTGTTTTATTAATACATAAAAAATACTCCAAACAAAAATACTTTCTTCTCCTTTTGAAATTTTAATATTATCTTCGGAGGCATTGTCATCTATAAAAGAAAAAGAAACTTCTGAAAAACTTGCATCAAATCTAGGTTCAAGCTTTTTGCCTACATAAAACTGAAAAGTATCAATAACTTCCCTATCTAATCCTTGTTCTTCAAATATCCATCTAGTAAAAGAATTTGGCTGTATCTTTAATTTCGGCTCAGTATCATTATTCCAATAAAATAAATCCTGCGTAAAGGCATTGTAATAAATAATTTTCTTTTTATTGTAGTAGTCGTTTTCGTCAGTTCTTGGTTCTATTAAATTTTTAAATTCTACAGATAAGCGAGTCTTGCCCGTACCATTAAAAGCATAAATTAATTGTGCTTTCTTATTTTTACTTTTAAGCCAGCTAGCTATATTATTAAGAGTACCAGTAACCACCACTATATCTCCTTTTTAATTTCCGTAAAATTTAATAACTTTTCTCTATAATACTCATACTGCTTGCGCCTTAGCTTTATTTCTCGGGGCAAACCTTCGCTTATGGAGTTTACTAACGTATCGAATTTATCAAGGATTTCGACGATTTTGTGCTGGATTAACTTTGGGGGTATAGGAAATTTTACATTTTTAAGTTTTGCCATATCCACAGAAGGGAAAGAACTAGAATTTGTATTTTGTTTGCACCATTCACAAATTTTAAAGAAATAATAAAAGACAAACTTGGCATCAAGTTTGTCTTTTAGCAATTCACGTATTGTAAAAGACGTGAATTGCTGATTCATTAAAAATGAATCAGCGATTGCGAGCGCATGCTCGCCGATCGTCGCGGTGGTCGCGACGATAATTGAGTTTTTAGGGATTAATTTACCGCCTTTAACAGCTTGAGGTGTTATTTTCTGTATAGAGTCAGATAATATCCTACCGTTTTCGCGAATATCCTCCATGCGAAACCAAGGTATCGTTCCATTTTCCCAAAAATCTTTATTTGCCTTTGAGGGAGTATAGCCGTTTTTCATAATAAAGACATTTTCTATTGTCATCCATTCAATTTTTTCTTGAACCTTATCAAAGTTCAAAAGATGGTCGCGATAAAATTCGTATTGCTTTTTCCTAGCTGTAAGCTCTGCTGTAAGCTCTGCTGTAAGCTCTGCTGTAAGCAGCGTGAAACAGTCCAAAATACGGACTATTTCACGCTGAACTTTCAGAGGAGGTACAGGGAGTTTGATTTTAGCCAGCTTTGACGGCGAAAGGTGCGTTACCGTAGTTCCACTCACGCATTTCATTTTTTCTTTTTCAAATTTTTTAGAATTTAAGTAATAAACCAAAAAACCAGGGTTTTGATTATGAGATAAAATTAACGTATCTCCGCCTATATATACAGGCATTTGCGTCATTAACGCAGACACTTTGCCTATCTGAGCCTCCTTTGTAGTACTAGAAATAGGCAATATTAAATCTCCAAAAATTGCAATACTAGCTTTTTGAGCGCGCTCTTTTGAGGTATAAGACGCTATTTTATTTATATAATCGCCGTAAGTAGTATATAGCTCGCCGTATAAAATCATAGGAATATCCCCTAAATCTTTATCACTTTTTGATAAAGATTTACCGCGACTAAATTTACATATCTCCCCAAGCTCCCTAAACTCCACCCCTTGCGGACAAAACCTTTTTATCAAATCAAAAATTTTACTCATTTTCACCGCCCAAATTTATTTGTGCAACGGTCTCGTCGATTTTCTCGCGTAAATTTGAGATTTTAGCCACAGTCTGCTTTATCTGTAAATTTAACTCGTTTATGTCGATATCCTCGCGCGTATCTTTTGCCTCGACATAAGAGCTAACGGCTAGATTATAGTCGTTTTGGGCTATTTTTTCGTTATCTACGAGTACGCAGACGTGAGCTACATCCTCTTTTTTATCGAATAGATCTATTATTTTTGAGATGTGCCCGTCAGTTAGGACGTTGTTGTTCGTTCTTTTTTCAAAAAACCCGCCAGCATCGATAAACTGCGTTTTAGTCTCTGTTTTATGCTTTGAAAGAACAAGGATATTTACAGCTATAGATGTGCCGTAAAAAAGATTTGGCGCGAGCGCTATGACGGTCTCGACAAAATTTTCTTTTACTAAATATTCGCGGATTTTTTTCTCGGCACCGCCACGGTAAAAGATACCCGGAAAACTAACTATCGCTGCGCGACCTTTTGTCGAAAGATAGCTAAGCGCGTGCAAGATAAAGGCAAAATCCGCCTTGCTTTTAGGAGCCAGTACGCCGGCGGGCGCAAATCTAGAATCGTTTATGAGCGTCGGATTGTCGCTACCGATCCAGTTGATGGAGTAAGGAGGATTTGAAACGATAGCGTCAAAAGGCCTATTATCGCTAAGCTTTGGATCTAGTAGCGTATCGCCAAGCTCTATGTGAAATTTAGAGTAGTTAACGTTGTGTAAAAACATATTCATACGCGCTAGGTTGTATGTAGTGTGATTTATCTCCTGACCGAAAAATCCATCTTCAACCTCATGTTTGTCAAAACGCTTTTTAGCCTGCAAAAGTAGCGAACCAGAACCGCATGCCGGATCGTAAATTTTATTTACGCGCTCTTGTCCGTACATGGCAAGCGCGGCGATGAGCTTTGAGACATTTTGAGGAGTAAAAAACTCGCCGCCAGATTTGCCTGCATTTGCGGCATAGTTCGAGATAAGAAACTCGTACGCATCGCCGAAAAGATCGATATGATTGTTCTTAAAATCGCCGAAATCAAGTTCGGCTATACCCTTTAAAACCGCTG
Organism: uncultured Campylobacter sp.; assembly: GCA_963529615.1. Classification (GTDB taxonomy): domain Bacteria; phylum Campylobacterota; class Campylobacteria; order Campylobacterales; family Campylobacteraceae; genus Campylobacter_B. The sequence goes on from CAUSAC010000012.1 coordinate 16,678, forward strand.
TGAGTCGCCTGTTTTTCTCGGTAACGCTGTTTCCTAACCGATTGCTCGTAGTATCAAAATCAGCAAAAAGACCCTTTATGTCCTGCTCCGACTCATATCCGGCTGCTGAGCCTTCGATACTTTTAAAAATTTGATCTAAATCAGTGTTTAAATTTGCGTTATTATCGGCATTTTTTAATACATTTTTAAATAGCTGGCTAGGGTAGATAAAATATCCCTTTGTTACAATGGTATCATGCTTTATCGCTTCAAGTTCCGGTGAATCGTCAGACAAACTTGCATAGTCAAAATCATCGTCGTCACCCTCTATGTAATCCGTAAAATTCTCGCTGATAAATCTATAAAATAGCGTACCTATGATATATTGTTTAAAATCCCAGCCGTCAACAGCACCTCTTACTTCATTTGCAATACTCCAAATTTGGTTTTGCAAGGCCTTGCGCTGCGTTTCTTCACTCATTTAATAGTATCTCCTAAAAAAATTTTATGCATATAAAATGGGGGTGCTATCTATAAAATTTAGAAATTCCATACTCTAATTTTCGCAGTAAAATTATGCTTCCTAAAATTTTATCGCGGCACGGCGCTAGCGGAGGCTACTCGCGCTACCTACCGCTTAGATACTCCTGTAGCGTTTTAACTTCAAGCGCGGAGTCGTCCTTTATCGAGCAGATCGATCGCGTAGCGGCGATCGCCGCCTTCATCGTCGTAAAATACGGCAGTCTAAAGCGCAGCACGCTCTGGCGGATCTTCGCGGCGTCGGTAGAGTTTGATTTACTATCGCTGGTGTTGATGACGAGCGAAATTTCGCCATTTTTGAGCTTGTCCTCGATATTTGGGCGACCCTCGCTGATTTTATAGACAAACTCGCACTCTACGCCGTTTTCGCCCAGTAGCTTATGAGTGCCGCTCGTAGCAGCGATACTAAAGCCCGCGTCCGTAAACGCGCGCGCAAGCTCCACAGCCCGCAGCTTGTCATGATCGGCAAGCGACAAAAACACCTTGCCGCCGCTTGGAAGCGCGTTGCTCGCGCCGATTTGCGATTTAGCAAAGCTTTTGGCGAAGCTCTCGCCGATGCCCATCACCTCGCCGGTGCTTTTCATCTCAGGCCCCAGGATCAGATCCGCGCCCGCAAGCTTGTTGAAAGGAAAGACGCTCTCTTTGACGCAGATATGGTTTTTAATACGCGGCTTTAAAATTCCCTTCTCTTCGACCAGCACGCCGAACTCGTCGTAAAATTTCAAAGCCTCGCGCAGACCCCCTTGCCACATTACGCGGGTAGCGACCTTTGCCATCGGAATTCCCGTTGCCTTGCTTACAAACGGCACGGTGCGGCTCGCGCGCGGATTTACTTCGATGATGTAAAGTTCGTTTTCAAAAATCGCGAATTGAATATTCATAAGCCCCACGACGCCGAGATTTAGCGCGATCTCTTTGGTTTGGCGGCTTACCAGATCGATCATCTCCGCGCTTAGGCTAAGCGGCGGCAAGATACTCGCGCTATCGCCGCTGTGGATGCCCGCCTCTTCGATATGCTCCATTATCGCGCCGATATACACGTCGCGTCCGTCGCAGATCGCATCGACGTCAAGCTCGGTCGCGTCAAGTAGAAATTTATCTATCAGAACGGGCGAGCGGTGGCTCACGCTCACGGCTTCGCTCATATACAGCCTAAGCTCCGCTTCGCTATGCACGCGCCGCATCGCGCGACCCCCGAGCACGTAGCTAGGGCGCACGAGCACCGGATAGCCGATCGCTGCAGCCTTTTCGATCGCTTCGGCTTCGCTTATAGCGGTATCGTTTTTCGGCTGCTTAACGCCGATACTTGCGATGAACTCGCTAAATTTCTTACGATCCTCCGCCACATCTATCGTGCGCGCGCTAGTGCCGATGATCTTGGCTCCCACGGTGCTTAGGCGTTTGGCGAGCTTTAACGGCGTTTGGCCGCCGAAATGCACGATCACGCCGTCTGGGTTCTCAGCCTCGATGACCGCTCTAACGTGCTCGAAATCGATCGGCTCGAAGTATAAAATATCGCTCGTGTCGTAGTCGGTGCTGACGGTTTCGGGGTTGCAGTTATACATTATCGTGGTGATGCCCATATCGCGTAGCGCGTAGCTAGCGTGCACGCAGCAGTAGTCAAACTCGATACCCTGCCCGATGCGGTTCGGACCGCCGCCGATGATGAGGACCTTTTTATTATCTTTTAAAATTTTACGGCTTGCGATGGCGGGCGTTATGTTAGTGCTGGAGTACAGATACGGGGTAAGCGCCGCAAACTCGCCCGCACAGGTATCTACTTCGTTGTATTCAAGGTCGATGCCCTGTCTGGCGCAGGCAAAATGGATGTCGTTTTGCGTAAGGCCCAGATTGTCCTTTTTGTTGATCAAATTTGCGATCATCTTATCGCTAAAGCCCCAGCTCTTGGCCTGTCTTAGAAGCGCCGCGTCGTTGATGATCTCCATATCGATGCGCTCTTCAAATTTTACGATCTGCTCGATCTGGCTCAAAAACCAGCGGTCGATCTTGCTAAGCTCGTAAATTTGATCCACGCTCATGCCCGCTCTAAAGCCCTGGGCGATGTATAAAATTCTATCTTGCTGCGCGTTGCGAAGCCCGAAAATCAGATCCTTTTCGCTTAAATTTAATTCCACGAAGCCGAAGTAGCCCTTCTCCAGCGAACACAGCGCCTTTTGAATGCTCTCTTTAAAGCTGCGCCCGATCGCCATCACCTCGCCGATACTCTTCATCGCAGTGCCGAGATACGGGTTTGCGCCGGGGAATTTTTCAAACGCAAAGCGCGGAATTTTAGTCACGATATAATCGATCACCGGCTCAAAGCTCGCAGGCGTGCCAGTGATATCGTTTTTAATCTCATCCAGGCTAAAGCCCACAGCTAACATCGTAGCGACCTTGGCGATCGGATAGCCCGTGGCTTTAGACGCGAGAGCCGAGCTGCGGCTTACGCGCGGGTTCATCTCGATGACGATCATGCGACCAGTTTGCGGATTTACCGCAAACTGCACGTTTGAGCCGCCCGTATCCACGCCGATCTCGCGTAAAATTTTAAAGCTTGCGTCGCGCATCGCCTGGTATTCTTTATCGGTAAGTGTAAGAGCGGGCGCAACCGTGATGCTATCGCCCGTATGCACCCCCATCGGGTCGAAATTTTCGATCGAACAGACGATGATGCAGTTGTCCTTATGATCGCGGATCACCTCCATTTCGAACTCTTTCCATCCAAGCAGGCTCTCTTCGATCAAAATTTCATTTATTGGGCTCACGTCTAGCCCGTTTTGCGCGACCTCTTTAAACTCGTCGATATTGTACGCTACGCCGCTACCTGCGCCGCCCAGGGTGTAGCTAGCGCGGATAATGAGCGGAAAGCCGATCTCATTTGCAGCAGCCATCGCCTCTTCGATATTGTAGGCGTATTTGGATTTAGGCAGATCCATTCCGATCTTAATCATCGCTTCTTTAAATTTTACCCTATCCTCGCCTTTTTTTATCGCTTCAGGCTTGGCGCCTAGAAATTTTACCCCCCCTAGCTCGCCGCTTTCGTAAGCCTCCATCGCGACGTTTAGCGCGACCTGTCCGCCCATCGTAGGCAGGATTGCATCGACGCCCTCGCGCTTTATGATACGCAAAATGCTCTCTTTGGTGATAGGCTCGATATAGGTAGCGTCAGCAAAATCGGGATCGGTCATAATGGTAGCGGGGTTAGAGTTTATTAGCACTACGCGGTATCCGAGGCTCTTTAGCGTCTTGGCAGCCTGCGTGCCGCTGTAATCGAACTCGCACGCCTGACCGATTACGATCGGACCGCTGCCGATCAGTAAAATCGTCTTAATATCATCTCTTTTGGGCATCAATTTTCCTTTGTAACGACATACAAAAACGCCGGCATCTCGGAGCTCACGTAGGGCTCTACGACGGCGCTTTTGTATAGCTTCCCGTTTTGAATTTCTTTAACCTTTCCTACCGGCACGCCAGCAAAAAAAATTCCATCCTTGCCGCTGGTAAGCACCTCATCGCCTACCTTGGGATCGAGCCATTGCGGGATGTATCTAACCACGAGCTCATTATTTTCGCCGCCTGCGACGCCAGGAATTTGAGTATCTCCTATGAAAACGGAGAAGTTGCTCTTTTCGTCGCGCTGTAAGATCGCAAGCGGGCGCCCGTCTTTATTTACTAAAATTCCTGCGGTCTTGCCCTCACTGATGAGGCCGTAAATTTTGTTTGGGTTAAAATTTTCAAAATTTACAAAGAATTTGTTGTAGTCGTTTAGATTTGCATAGCTCAGCGCCTTTACGAGCTGGACTTTGGGCTCGTAGATGGAGCTATTTTTATCGATCAAAATTTTATTCAGCTCGCCCGCGAACGTACTAAGCAGCATCGCCGATTTTTTTAGCTCGGCATTTTCTTCTCGTAGAGCTTTGATCGTCTCTGCCTGGTTAAAATGCTCGTTCACGGCGCTTTTTACCCGATCGCTCACGCCGTAATAAACCTCTAAAATTCCTCCTGCAAATCCGATAAATTTGCCGTGGATATACGAGCCGAACGTTAGCGAAACGGCTACCAGCAAAACCGCGACGAGGAGGAGTTTGAGATTAGTCATTTGCCGCTTGTTTTAGCGATTTGATCTCTTCTAGGGCTTTTCCCGTACCGTTTGCGACGCACAGCAGTGGCTCGTCCGCGACGAAAACCGGAAGCTTTACGGTGTCGCTTAGATATTTATCTAATCCGCGAATGAGCGCACCGCCGCCCGTTAGCACGACGCCGTTTTCGACGATGTCGGCGGCAACTTCGGGCTGAATGCTCTCAAGGACAAATTTCAGCGCATCGGCAATCTCTCTGATCGAGTCTTTGATCGCCTCTCTAACGTCCTCGCTCGTAAGATCGACCGAGCTTAAAAGCCCGCTGATCTGGTCTTTTCCTTTGACTGTGTAGGTAAGGTCTTTTTGCTGTTGCACCGCCGTGCCGATCTTAATCTTAATCTCCTCAGCCGCACGCTCCGAAATAAGCAGGCTATATTTTTCTTTAACATAATTAACGATGCTTGCGTCGATCTTATCGCCCGCGACGCGAACGGATTTGGCACTGATGATGCCGCCTAAAGAGATGACGCCGATCTCGGTGGTACCGCCGCCAATATCCACGACCAGCGAACCGCGCGCTTCATTGACCGGAAGGCCCGCTCCGATCGCCGCAGCCATCGGCTCTTCGATTAGATAAACCTCTCGCGCGCCCGCTATCATCGCGCTTTCGCGCACGGCTTTACGCTCGACCTGTGTTAGTCCGTAAGGAACCGAGATGATGATGCGCGGACTTACGAAAAAGCGGCGTTTGTGGGTCTTTTCGATAAAATACCTAATCATCTTCTCCGTCATATCAAAATCCGCGATAACGCCGTCCTTCATCGGGCGCACCGCTTCGATATCGCCCGGAGTGCGCCCGAGCATCTCTTTAGCTTCGGCGCCCACGGCGATGATCCTTTGCTTGCCGTAGCGCTCGTTTTGTACCGCGACGACGCTCGGCTCGTTAATGATGATGCCTTTATCTTTTAGCAGCACGAGCGTGTTTGCCGTGCCTAGATCGATGCCCATATCCCTAGAAAATAATCCTAGAATCGAATCAAGTAACATTTATCCCCTTTATGCAGTTAAATTTTGTTTTACAAGTATAGGCTTAGAGACGCCGTCTACGACCTCTTTGGAGATGATGACGTCATAGCCCCTAAGCTCAGGCAGATCGAACATAATATCGATCATTATCTCCTCGATTATGCTGCGAAGTCCGCGTGCACCGGTTTTGCGCTTGATCGCAAGGCTCGCGACCTCCCTTAGCGCGTCGTCGTCAAATTTTAAATTTGCGCCGTCTATCGCAAAGAGCTTTTGATATTGCTTTAAGATCGCGTTTTTCGGCTCGGTTAAAATTCTAACCATCGCCTTTTCGTCGATCTCATTTAGCGTAGCCACTACGTGCAATCGCCCGATGAGCTCGGGGATTATGCCGTAATGCACCAGATCGTCGGCCTCGACCATGTTTAGCAAATTTAGGCTCTCTTTCTTACTGCGCTTGATTTGGTTAAACCCTAACACGTTCTGCCCGATGCGGCGGTTGATGATCTCGTTTAGCCCATCGAATGCGCCGCCGCAGACGAACAAAATATTTGTCGTATCGATCTGGATGAAGTCCTGATTTGGATGCTTGCGGCCGCCCTTTGGAGGAATATTTACGACGCTTCCTTCGATGATTTTAAGTAGCGCTTGCTGTACCCCTTCGCCGCTTACGTCGCGCGTGATGCTGCGGTTTTCGCTCATTCGCGCGATTTTATCGATCTCGTCTACGAAGACTATACCGCGCTGCGCCTTCTCTACGTCGCCGTCCGCAGCCTGTAAAAGGCGGGTGAGGATGTTTTCTACGTCCTCGCCGACGTAGCCCGCTTCCGTTAGGCTCGTAGCGTCGCTAATGGCGATCGGCACGTCCAAAAATTTCGCCAAGGTCTGCGCCATAAGCGTCTTACCGCTGCCGGTAGGACCGATAAGCAAGATATTTGATTTTGAAATTTCGGTGTCGTCGCCCTTTGCGTCGGTCTGCCTGAAAATTCTTTTATAGTGGTTGTAAACGCCGACGCTAAAAATTTTCTTAGCGCGCTCCTGGCCGATGACGTAGCGGTTGAGAACCTCCATCAGCGCCTTTGGCTTGATAGCCTCGAAATCGATCTCTTTGTTTTGATTTTGTATCGCCTCGTTTTGGCCTTCGCTGCCGTGGATAGCGGCGTATGCCATATCGATACAATAGCTGCAGATAGCCGCCGTACCGTCGTCATTAGGATAGATACGACGCCCGTCCGCGCCTGTCTCACCGCAAAAACTGCACTTATTTGCCATTAAATTTTACCTTTATCTAGCGGAATTCCGCGTTTTGTGTTGATTATAAACTCGCACATCTTGCGCACGTTTTGATCGCTCGTTTCGTTTAATAAAATCTGCGCCTGCTCCTTTAAGCCCCCGCCTTGGTTGAATAAAAATTTATACGCCCGATTTATCGTCTCGACCGTCTCTTTATCGAAGCGGCGGCGGATGCCCGTTAAATTTAGCCCGCGAATATAGGCGCGATTTCCCTCGGCTAGGCAAAACGGCACTACGTCCTGACTAAGCGCGCTAGCCCCCGCGATCATGCAGCTCTCGCCTATTTGGACGAATTGATGCACGGGGGTAAGTCCGCCAATAACGGCATAATCGCCCATTACGACGTGACCTGCGAGCGTAGCGTTGTTTGCTAGGATTATGTTGCTGCCCAGCACGCAATCGTGCGCGATGTGGCAATACGCCATCATAAAGAGATTATCGCCGATGCGCGTAAATCTGTCGCCCTTATGCGAGCCCGAGCTAATCGTGCAAAACTCGTGAATAGTAGCGTTTTTGCCGATGACTAACCCCGTGCGCTCGCCCTCTTCAAAGCTCATATCCTGCGGAATTTCGCCCACGATCGCGTATGAAAAAATTTTAGAGCCCTCGCCGATTTGCGTATCGCCGATGATGCGCGCGCCCTGCTTAATCGTGCAGCCGTCTGCGATTTTAGCATGCGCGCTTACGAAAGCATACGGCTCGATCGTTACTTCAGCTCCGATCTGCGCGCCATCCTCGATGATCGCCGTGTGGTGAACTTTAGCCATCATTTATCCATTATCATCGCTTGAAGTTCCGCCTGCGCGGCCAATGTGGCGCCGTCGTTGATGTAGGCTTCGCCCTTTAGCACCCAGATGCGTCCGCGGTGTTTGATTACACTGATGCGATACTCAAGCTTGTCGCCTGGGCGAACCGGGTTTCTAAATTTAGCGTTGTCGATACTCATAAAATACACGACCTTGTCGCTTAGATCGACGCCGTCTTTCTCCATGCTCTTAAACGCCAGCACGCCGCCTGCCTGCGCCAAGCCCTCGATTATCATTACGCCCGGATAGATCGGGTGCCCCGGGAAGTGACCCTGAAAGATCTGCTCGTTGTAGGTTACGTTTTTATAGGCCTTGATACTTTCGCCTATGCTGAGCTCTTCGACGCGATCTATCAGCAAAAACGGAAAACGATGAGGTAGGATGGAGAGGATTTCGTTTATATCTATCATTGATCTGCCTTTTTTAGAAATTTTAGAATCTTATCAAATTCTTACTAAAATTTCCCTAACGTCTAAAAATATGCGCGAGAGCCCGTAAATTTGAACTTTGGCGGCTCTTATCTCGTCCGTGACGATGATCGGCGAGAGCGAGCCCGCAGCACACAGGGCGGCGCGAACTTTATTTTGGCGCGCGAGACTCGGCGGGTTTTTTAGCATTTCGGATACGCTTTTGAAATTTGATCTTGAAATTTCGTTAAATTTCGCCAGGCTTAAAATTTTAATCTCGCCCTTGTCGCTGCAAAAAATTTCACACTCCCGCTCTATGCTAAACTTAACGTTTTCACGAGTAAAATGCGAGCCAAATAGCACAAACGAGGGCACTACACGCCCGTCAAATTTGATCCATGCGCGCAGCAGGCGGTAGTTTAAAAACTGATCGCGCAGCACGCTAAATTTCACCCCATTTTTTTCGAGCGAGCAAAGCTTTTTGTAAAATTTCAACTTCTCCTCTACCGAAGCGGGCAGGATCTGTCGATCTATCGACGACATTAGCTCGTAAATTTCGGCACCTTGGGCTAAATTTTGCTTCAAATCCGCCGTCAAACTTCCGCCGAAATCCCGCTCAGCCTTTCGCTGATCATCCCGCTGTGACGCAAGCGCGTAGATGCAGCCGCAGTAGTTTTGATGATAGAGCGCGTCTTTTTTCGCGAGCGCAAACTGCTCGTTCGTGCCGCCGTTTTTGCGAAAATCCGGCGCGATGAACTCCAGTCCGTAGCGCTCACAAATACGTTGCAACGAGGCGCAGAGCTGAGAGTGCGATTTTTTGGGGCTCATTAAAAGAGTCGTGGTGATTTTGCGCTCGCCCAAACTTAGCGCGAGCTCGGCCGTTTTTTGCATGCGAAAATCAAAGCAAAACTCGCAGCGCACGCCCTTTTCGGGCTCATTTTCAAGCCCGCGCGCGCCGTCTAGCCAGCCCTGAAAATCATACTCGCCCGGGATAAATTTAATCCCTAAATTCTCGCAAACCCGCTTCGCATCGTGCATTCTAAGAACATATTCGCCATAGGGGTGGATGTTGGGATCATAAAAATAGCCTATTAGCGGCTCTTGCGTGAGCTCTTTTAAGCGGCGCAAAAAATAATCGCAATCGACCGAGCAACAGATGTGAACCAGCAAAATTTAACCCTTTGCACGAAATTTTTGGATATAATTTTACGCTATCAAAATTAATGAGCGGAAAAATGAAAAAATTTTTTATAAAACACTGGCGTAAGTTTGCTTGCGGCTTGGGCGGATTTGCGCTATTTTACGTGCTCGCGGGCTTTTTCGGCGTGCCGCTTTTTATCGAAAAAGCGCTGCCTAAAATTTTAGAGGGCAGAGCGAGCTTTAGCGTGCAGGACGCCAAATTTAACCCCTTTACCTACGAGCTAAACGTTACCAAGCCGGAGCTTAGCACCTTTAAGCCGCTGTTTAGCGCGGATGAGATAAATCTAAAAATCGGTTTTTCAAAGCTTTTTAAAAAGACTCTCGCGGTAGAAATTTTGCATCTCAAATCCCCTAAATTTCACGTCGAGCGCGAACAAAACGGCACCTTCAATTTTGAGCCGCTACTTTCGGAACAAAAGAGCGAAAGCAAGGATGAAAACTCCAGCTTCAACGTCACGCTGAATAATTTTAAGATCGAGCGCGGCTCTCTGGGCTACGTCGATAACTCCCTGAAAAAGCCGTTTTCGCTCATCTCGACCGAGCTAAATTATGAGATCAACGGACTAAATTTAAAGGACGAAACGATCGGCGAGCACGATTTAAGCGCCGTTTCGCGTACATACGACGCGCTAAGCTTCGATGGAGCCATCGACCTGGCGCCTCTTCGTCTGCACGGCAAGGTAGGTATCTCGCGGCTGAAAATCGATCCGTTTTGGCTATCGTACCTCGATCCTAGCGGCGTGCGGTTTAAAAACGGCTTCCTTTCCGCTACTCTAAATTACCAATTGAGCCTTGATGAAAATATAAAATTTGCGCTTGAAAACTCAAAGCTCGAGCTGCAAAGCCTAGAAATTTTGCAAGATCAAAGCTTAATTTCGCTAGGCTCGCTGAAAATCCCGAGCTTTGAGCTGAATACGGACGTTTCGAATGAAATTTCAGGCAAAGTGATGATTCCGCAAGTGCTAGTTTCGGGCGCAAAATACGATATGAACGAAACCAAAATTTCCACGGGCTTTGAGGGCGCGCGGGTCGCGGATTTTGCGCTGGATTTTAATAAAACGGGGGCAAACTTGCGGCTAAACTCCGCCGTAAAAAGCGTAGATCTAAACCGCTCAAGCTTTGCAAACCCACTAATTTCGGTCGTTTCAAACGACACTAAAATCACGGAAAATTTCTTAAAATTTAACGCCGAAGGTAACGATACAGCCCTTCATACGGGCTTTGGCGCCTTTAATATCGCAGATACGCAGATTACGCTAGCGCGCAGCGATAAAATTTCGCTCGCCGCAACCGAGCTGGGCGCGTTTAGCTACGACAAGGAGGGCGTGCAAAACGGCGCAAGTCTGGAGTTTGCTAAAATTTCAAACTCCAAAATCGCAAACAAAAACGGAATTTTTAGCGGATTTGAAAGCTTCGGCGTGCAAGGGGTGAAATTTAACATCGCGGATCTCAATCTGGGCGTGGATAAAATTTTGCTAAACGAGCCGTTTTTCAACTCGGAGGTGGGCGTTAACGGCGCCAAAAGCATAAACGATCTGGCGATTTTAAGCGCGATCTCTAAAAATCACGCGAGCTCCAAAAAAACGGCGAGCTCTGACGATACAAACCCGGCGGATGTAAACTCTACGGCAAGCGGCACAAATTCGGATTCTAAAAAGCCCGCCAAAAGCCCCGCTTTAAAATTTAAGATCGGCGAGGCCTCCGTAACGGGCGCAAAGGCTAAGATCAGCGAGAGCTTTATCGTTAAAAACAACGTGCACGAGATCAAGGATTTCAGCGCCACGCTAAGCGGGCTAAGCTCGAATTTCGCCGAGCCTTTCGGCATCAAAGCAAACCTTATCGCGGGCGAAATCACGGCTAGCGCGGACGGCAAGGCTAGCATCGCGCCGCTTAACGCGGGCGTGAGCTTCAGCCTAAATGCGCCGAACTTGAGCGTCTTTAATAAATATGCGGCGGAATTTATCGCAGGCTCCATCGCAGGTGAGCTCGCCACGCAAGGGCAGCTGAAGCTTTCAAACACATTCTCGCTCGAAGCGAAGCTATCCGGCAAGGGCTTGGCGCTAAGCTCGGGCAGGGATAAAATTTTCTCCCTTGCGTCGCTGAATGTCGCGCAAATCGCGTTGAGCCCAAACTCCCTCGTGCTAAATAAGATCGCTCTTGGTTCACCCGCGGCAAATATCTCGCTAAATAAAGATAGGCGTTTAAATTTGCTCTCGCTGATAAAGCCCGCCGCGCAGGCAAAACAGGCCGCAAAGCCTGCCGAAGCTGCGCCTAGCAGACCCGCGAAAAGCACGTCAAGCTTTGCGTGGAGCGTAAAAAATATCTCGCTTAGCGGCGGAAGTTTAAATTTCACCGATGAGAGTCTAGCAACGCCCTTTAAACTGCGCATCAGCGATATGAAAGCAAGCATCAGCGAGATCAGCCCGAAGCGAGCGGCGGATATCAAGCTTAGCTCGCTCGTAAGCGGAAGCGGGCTGGCGAACATCACGGCGCGCGCCTATCCGCTGGATTTTAAACGCAAAAGCGATATAAACGTCGTTTTAAAGGAGATCCCGCTTGCGCCCGTATCGCCCTATACCGCCAAATATATCGGCAACGAAATCGCGGGCGGCAAGTTAAATTTAAAACTTGCCTACAAAATCGAAGACGGCAAGCTAAATGCAAGCAATGATCTAAATTTAGACCGCTTCGAGCTCGGCAAAGAGGTGCAGAGTAAGGACGCGCTGAGCCTTCCGATCGGGTTAGTCGTGTCGATCCTAAAGGACAGCGACGATCAGATCGATATTAGCCTGCCTCTAAGCGGCACGCTGAGCGATCCGAAATTTAGCTACGGCGCGCTCGTTTGGGGCGCGGTCAAAAAGCTACTCTCCGACATCGTGTTAAGCCCGTTTAGATTTATGGGAAAGATCGCGGGCGTAGATACGAGAAAGCTCGAAAGTATCGATTTTGAGGCGGCGAGCAGTGAAATTTTAATCAGCGAAAACTCTAAAATCAATGATTTGGCCAAGGTCGCAAAAGCCAAGCCCGAACTTAAGATCATTCTAAGCTCTGCGTATAACGAAAAACTCGATACTCACGAGTTTCAAAGGCGCTCGCTTCAAAACACGCTTACGCTGATGTCTAATAAGCAGGGGCTCTCCACGGATGAAGCCATAGCGGCGCTTAAGGTCAAATACGGCATCAAATCCGGCGGCGATGAGGCGATGGAGGAGCTGATAGCAGCACAGAAATTTACCCGTTCGCGTCTTGATGAGTTAGCCCTTGCCAGGGCGACTGCCGTGCAAGCGGCACTCGTGCAGCGCGGCGTAAGCGCCTCTCGTATAGAGATCAAAAAACCAAGCGAAGCCGAGCTCAAACAAAACAGCTTTATCCCGCTAAGTCTCGGCGTAGAGAGGTAGTGTAAGCAAAATTTGGCTATACTAAGCGGATTAAAATTTAAAATTTAAGGAACGGCAATGATAAATATAGGAATTCACGGCGGAAGCGGCAGAATGGGCACGATGATCTACGAATGCCTGAAAAATTTCGATCAGGCGCGAGCAAGTGTGATCTACACGGTCGCTCCGCTTGATTATACGCCGAGCTGCGCCGTAACGAGCAGCTACGACGAGCTTTTTAGCGGCTGCGACGTCGTGATAGACTTCACGATCCGAGACGGCGCGATAAGCTTAATGAAATTTGCGCTTTCGCACCCAAAGCCGCTTTGCATCGGCACGACGGCTCTGGGCGATGAAGGCGAGCGGCTACTGCGCGAATGCGGCACGAAGATGCCCGTACTACACGCTACGAATATGAGCCTGGGCATCGCGGTGCTAAACAAGCTCGTGGCGCTTGCTAGCAGGAGCCTGCGCGATTTTGACTGCGAAATTTTAGAGATGCACCACCGCCACAAAAAAGACGCTCCGAGCGGCACGGCAATGAGCCTTGCCGAGAGTGCCGCAAGCGCGCGCGAGCTAAACTTAAAAGACGTGCGCGTAAGCGGTCGCGACGGGCTCATCGGCGAGCGCAGCAAGGACGAGATCGCCGTGATGTCGCTGCGCGGCGGCGATATAGTCGGGCGCCACACCGTGGGATTTTACGGAGATGGCGAGTTCATCGAGCTAAATCATACGGCGACTTCGCGCGCGACCTTTGCCAGAGGCGCGATAAAAGCAGCGGTATGGCTTGCGTCCCAAAATAGCGGGCTTTACGGCATCGACGACTGCTTAGGAATCTAGCCTTTGCGGCTAAATTTAAGAGGAAAAGATGCCTACAAAAGATGAAATTTTAAATTTTTTGCGCGAGCTAAAACCCGAGCTTGAAAGCTTTGGAATTTACAAAGTCGGGCTATTCGGCAGCTACGCCAAAGATAGAGCGAATATCGCCGAGAGGTTTAAAATTTCAGCCGATCTATTTGATGAGGCGTCGGCAAAATGCCGGACGGCGAGCCGTCAATGATAAAACAAAATATAGATAAATTTCTAAAAAATAAAATTTAAGAGGTTAGAAAATGTGCGCAATCGTGGGGGTCATAAATTCTGAAGGTGCGGCTAAGACCGCGTATTACGGGCTTTTTGCCATGCAGCACCGTGGCCAGGAGGCAAGCGGCATCAGCTCGAGCTTTAACCATCATATCAAAACGATCAAAGCCACGGGACTCGTGACGGAGGTTTTTAGCCCAGCAAGCTTTGAAATTTTAAAGGGCAACATCGCGATCGGCCACAACCGCTACGGCACCGCGGGCGCAGACAGCCTAAAGGACGCGCAGCCGGTAGCTGGCAACTACGCGCTAGGAGAGATCTCGATCGTTCATAACGGAAATTTGATCAATAAAGACGAAATTCGCCGTAAGCTCGTAAACGAGGGGGCGATCTTTCAATCCGGCATGGATACCGAAAACATCCTGCACCTCATCTCGCGCTGCAGGCAGGAGCATCTAAAAGACCGCATCATCGAGGCGCTGAATCAGTGCGTGGGTGCGTATTCGCTTCTGATCCTGAGTCGCTCGAAGATGTTTGCCGTGCGCGATCGCTACGGCGTGCGTCCGCTCAGCATCGGCAGGCTCAAAGACGGCGGCTACATCGTCGCGAGCGAAACCTGCGCGTTTGATCTCGTAGGAGCCGAGTTCGTCCGCGACGTAAAGCCTGGCGAGATGGTGATCTTCGAAGAGGGCAAGGACGAGTTCAGCTCGGTTCAAATTTTAAAAGCCGCGGAGGCTAGAATTTGCGCGTTTGAATACATCTACTTCGCGCGCCCCGACAGCGTCGTAGAGGGCAAAAACGTCTATGAGGTCAGAAAAAAACTGGGCGCTGCGCTCGCGCGAAAATGTGGGAGTTTAAAGGCTGATCTCGTCGTGCCCGTGCCCGATAGCGGCGTACCGGCGGCGCTGGGTTTCGCACAAGAGAGCAAAATCCCCTTTGAGATGGCGATCGTGCGCAACCACTACATCGGCCGCACCTTCATCGAGCCGACGCAAGAGGTGCGAAATTTAAAGGTCAAACTCAAGCTAAATCCGATCGGCGCAGCACTGCACGGCAAGAGCGTCGTCGTCGTGGACGATAGCATCGTACGCGGCACTACGAGCAAAAAGATCGTCGAGCTTCTGCGCCATGCGGGCGCGGCGCGCGTGCATATGTGCATCGCAAGTCCGGAGCTAAAGCATCCCGAGCGCTACGGCATCGACACGCCGAGCGTGCGCGAGCTGATCGCCGCAAATATGAGCACGGATGAAATTTGCAAATTTATAGGCGCCGACAGCCTCACGTTCCTTAGCGTGCCTGAGCTCATAGAAGCGCTTGGGAGCGAGCGCAAGTACTCGCTCGTAAGCTTCGACGGCGATTATTTTATCAAGGATTAGCGAATTTAAAGGAGCAAACTATGACAAAATTTAAGATTAAGCGCGTCTATGAGAGCGCGGAGAAAGAGGATGGATTTCGCGTGCTTTGCGATAGGCTATGGCCGCGCGGCGTAAAAAAAGACGCGCTGGAACCTGATATGTGGGCAAAGGACATAACGCCTAGCACCGAAATACGTAAGCTTTTCGCGCATAAGCCTGAGAATTTCGCCCATTTTAAGGAGCTTTACCTAGCCGAACTTGAGCAAAATCCCGCCGTGGCTGAATTTTTGAAAAAGGTTAAAAACGAGCCGGTCGTCACGCTACTATACGCCGCAAAGGACGAGCACTGCAACCATGCGATGATTCTGCGTGATTTTTTACAAAGCAAGGTACATTGAAATTTTGGCACAAAACGCACCGATAGCTGTATTTTAAAGCAAATGTAAAATCGCCTCGCTCGCCAATCCACTAGTAAAACCGATGTGCGAGGCGTAAAATTCAGCGAAGAGGCTTAAGCGGAGTGCTTTTAAAGCCTTGCCAGACGCGATTTGAGATAAATTTTCTATCCGGATGTGCACTTCGCATGCGCATAAAACAAACGCTAAATTTTGCGTTAGAGCTCTAAAAAACGCAGAATTTTATAAAAAGCAAATAAAATTTCAAGGAAAATAACTCGATTTAATATATGCAAATTTAGAATTTCACCTATTTTTTAACGCTATTTTTCATAATGCAAGCTAGGAATTTAAAAAGTGGGCTTAATATAAATTCGCAACAAATTAAATTAATTTCTTACATGCAGCATTTTTAAATTTCATTTAAGAATTTGCCGCTAATATTCGCCCATAATTTTTTAGAAGGAGCCAAAAATGGCAATCAGTGCAAGAAATCAACTTAACGTTGTGATCACGGAGGTAAAAACAGGTGCGGTAAACTCGCTAATCGTAGGCAAAACCAAGGGCGGCGATGTGCTAAAAGCAACCGTCACGACCGATTCTGAAAAAGGTCTAGATCTAAAAGCGGGCAAAGAGGCGGTATTTTTATTCAAAGCCCCAAGCGTCATCATCTCCAAAGGCGAAAACGATCTACGCTTAAGCGCGACCAACCAAATAAAGGGCAAAATCACCGCCGTTAAAGAGGGTGCGGTAAATGCCGAGATCAGCGTCAGAAGCGCAGGCGGCGAAAATTTAAGCGCGATCGTCACAAACAGCTCCGTTAAAAATTTGGCGCTAGCAGTCGGCGACGAAGTAACCGCGATCATAAAAGCTACTCAAATCATCGTCGGCGTAAAATAATCCTGCATTGCGCGAAACGATGTGCACGCTTTAAACATCACAAAATCAAGGAATGAAATTTTATAAATTTCACTCCCTCCTCAAAAATCTCTTTTGATAAATCAAATTTCGCAGCAGCTCAAATCGCTCTATAAGCGCTCTTTTCTCTCATGCGCGCAGATGCGCCCCACGCGACATCCAGCCACAATCACACCAAAAGCTGTCTTGCCCTATTTGCCGCAGCGCGCGTTTCGCGCAGGCTTTGCATACATGCAGCACGCAAGCCCACTCACGCGAGATATTTATGAAACGCAGACCCCTCTTCACTCTGCCCGCTCGCTTATAACGATGTACTTTCATATTTTGCGCGCTCGCTACACTACTTTGCTCGGTAATGACCGATCACCACACTTTTACAGCGGTAGGCTCGGCTTATCTTTTCGCGGTGTGGTGCGATGTTTTGCAAAATACTACGCGATGCGGTAAATTTTAAAATTTAAACTCTCCAAGTGCGACAGAGACCGCTTCACAAAACCCAGACCCGGTCCAAAGATCACGACACACACTTCACCCCCTACTTTGCCGCTTGCTGCGAAATTTAACCACTCTTGCGCAAATAAAACATGGTGAGTTTTTACGCCGATGACTTCGAGCCGAACGCCATTCGCGCCTCCATAGATGATAACATTAGCTAGCCGATGCATGCTGTTTAAACACGCTTGTACCTTGCAAGCAATCAACACCGACCACAACGAGTGCACGCGCGTCTTAGTCGTAGCCATTCATAGCGTGTTTCGATCTACTTTGAGCTTTTGCCGATCGGTTCGTTAAAAGCGGCAGTTTCGCAGCTAAATTCGCCCTCGTAAAATTTCGGCTCGTAGCCGCGGATAGCGGGTATTTGCTTTACTAAATTTGATACTCGCCGGAGCTCAACTCGCCTCGCAACAGCTTACCAAAGCGTGCGGTTGCAGCCTCTACGGCATCGTCGCCAAACTCTCCAGGCTCAAACCCGCTGCTGACAAACGGCATGGCAAACTCCATCCCACAGTAGTTTGCCGCGATCTTAAGCGGCGTTAAAATTTCATCCAAGCTAAAGCCGATCGCGCCTTGTTTAGAGTATTCGCCAAGCGGAGTGCTGACGCTTAGCGCAAGCTGCAAGACCTTGCCCTTAAGCGCGCCGGAACCCACCAGCTCGTGCGAAAAGACGATGTCGATATAGGCTTTTAGCATAGGCGGCACGTTTAGCCAGTACATCGGGTATAAAAATACGATGCGATCCGCGCCGCGTAGCGCGTCTTGCTCTGCGCGGGCGTCTATGCGCGCGATATCTAAGCCGTAAAGCCCCTCCAAATGACGCACCTCTACGCCGGCAGCCCCCTTTGCGACCTGCGATAGGGCTTTGTTTACGCGCGAGGCGGCGAAATTAGGATGCGATAAGATAACGAGTGTTTTCATATTATTTCCTTTGTTAAAATTTGCAGAATCATATCGTTAAAAAGCTAAAAGTAGAATAATGAGGTTTGCGAAAACGAAGCGTTATTTTGCTCGCGAGGAATGGGATTTGTGAGGCGCGATAGATACGAAGCGCTCTCGTACCATACCACCTCAAGGCATGTGCAACAAAATGTTTTTACGCATGCCGCAAAGCAAGCCCCTAGCCCGCTCTTGTCTAAAACGATCTCGCTTGCGATCCACCCGATCGCGTGCAGCCGCGGCGCGGAGCAAAATTTTATCCAAGCAAGGATAAATTTATGAAAAAAGATTAAAATTTAGCCGCAACTTGGGCTACGAGCCCGAAAATTTCAAAAAAAGGACACGATATGCAGAGAAAAACACAGATCGAAGGCGAGTTTAGCGCAGAGGATCGCGAGCGCAAAATCACGCTGCAAGCAGGAGACGTAGCGCCCGAGTTTAGCTTGCAAAACGCCGACGGAGCGAGCGTCGCGCTAAAGGACTTCGCGGGCAAGAGGGTCACGCTGTATTTTTACCCCAAGGATAACACCCCCGGCTGCACGACCGAAGCGTGCGAATTTAGCGCCGCATACGACGATTTCATCGCCGCAGACTGCGTGATCGTAGGCATCAGCCCCGACAGCGCCAAATCCCACGCGGGCTTCATCGCCAAGCAAAGCCTAAAGCACATTCTACTGAGCGATCCGCAGCACGAGGTAGCCAAGCTATACGGCGCGTGGCAGGTGCGCAAAAACTACGGGCGCGAGTATCTAGGCATCGTGCGCTCGACCTTTCTGATCGGCAAGGACGGCAAAATTTTAAAGGTCTATAAAAGCGTCAAGGCAAAGGATCACGCGGCAAAGGTGCTCGCAGATCTGCTAGCTGCGGGAAAATAAAGCGCTAGGCGGCGTTTTGAAACAGGGCTCTGGCGCATTGAGCGCTAAGCTTTAATTATGAAATTTATGCGCTGAAATTTGCTATGGAATTTCGGCGTCAAATTTAAGCGTCGAAGCTTCGGCATTAAAATTTGGCCTTGAAATTTTATCTTAGAATTCCGCCGCTAATTTGAAAATGAAATTTCAAAGCGGAGCTCTAAGTGCGATTTTAGCGGCAAATTTTATCGCCCCAAACCAAAATCTTAAAGAAAAAATATGAAAAGCTTAATCATTCTAGCTTACCCCGACATCGAAAATTCGCTCATAAACAAGCGGTTTTTGAAAGAGGCCGCCGCGCAAAGCTTCGAGGAGCTTATCGCTTTTTCCTTGCCGCACTCACGGACAAAAACGCTGCGAAATATCCGCTTTCTTGCTTTGCGTAGCGGCATGCGATGCGAGCAAAGCAGTACTGCGAGCGCGAGCAAAACGGCGCGGCAGGGTGCGGGTAAATTTTAGCCTCGCGCAAAATCTGCGCCGCAGATCACATCGGAGAGTAAAATTTCGCCCGATGTTTAGAGCAAAGCGCGAAAAAACGGTGCCGCAAATTATACGAGCCAAAAACCCGCCCGATGATTGCAATAAAATTTTAAGTTTAAATTTTACACGTTTGCGCAAAGGCTTCGGCGCCTCCGAATAAGCCTCGGCCGCAAAAATTTTGATCTAAAATTTGAGCAGCCCGTCCTCGTAAAATTTAAAACCGGGCCCCCAAGCCACCTCCCAGTAGTATCCGTCCGGATCGGCAAAATACGCGTGGTATCCGCCCCAAAACGTATCTTGGGGCTCCTTGACGATGGTGCCGCCCGCCTTTTTTACGAGCTCTATGACGCTAGCTACGTCCTCTTTATTTTTTACGTTATAGGCTAGCGTGATGCCGCCAAATCCTCTGCCTCTGGGCGGATCGTTCTCGTCGATATCTCGCGCCAGCGCGTCCAAGGGATAGAGCTCAAATTTGGTTCCGGGCGTATTAAAAAAGCATACCGGCGGGTCGTCGTCTTTGCAATCCGTCTTAAATCCTAGGCCGTCTCTATAAAATTTCAGCGCCCTTTGCATGCTTCGCACGCCTAGGCAGACGCAGGTTATTTTGTTCATTTTTGCCTCCATAAATTTTAACGTATCTATTTTGGTTTCTTATGCCGTAGTTAATCCTGCGTTCAAACAAGCCGTCGTCGCACTAGCCGAGCGCGCCGCACGAGCTTTTTGATCGCCGATCATTAAAATTCTAAAATTCCGCCTCCAAGCTCGGCGTTAAATTTTAAAATTTAAGCCGCCTTTATCTAGCCCGCAAGCCAGCTCAAAGCCCGCGCTTACGGCTCAAACGAGCAAGCTTTTAGGTTTCCGCCCGTTAAGCCCTTTTTAAACCACCCTTTGCGCTGTGCCGAGGTGCCGTGCGTGAAGGAATCAGGCACGACGCGACCGCTAAATTTGCGTTGCAACGTATCGTCGCCGATCGCGCTGGCGGCATTTAGCGCCTCGTCGATGTCGCCTGCCTCCAGCACGCGCCCTGCTTTTGCGAGATAGTGCGCCCAGACCCCAGCGTAGCAGTCCGCCTGTAGCTCGACTTTAACCTGAAGCGCGTTTTGCTCGGCTTCGCTGCGAGCGCGCCTTTTTAGAGCATTGATCTGCTCCAGCGTGCCGATCAAATTTTGAACGTGATGCCCTACTTCGTGCGCGATGACGTAGGCCTGCGCGAAGTCGCCGCCCGCTTTGTATTTGTTCGCAAGCTCGTCAAAAAAGCTAAGATCGAGATAAATTTTATGGTCCCTCGGGCAATAAAAAGGCCCCGTCTGCGCGCTCGCAAAGCCGCAGCCGCTTGCGATTTGATCGCGGAAAAGCCGAAGCCCTGGTTCCTCGTAGCGCGCGCCCGCACTTTTAAATATCTCGCCCCAAACGTCCTCGGTTTGGGCTAGCACCGCCGAGACGAAGGCGAGCTTTTCTTGCTCCTGCGGGCTGTCCGTCGGCTCTCTCTGCGTACTGGCGCCTCCGTCTAAAAGCGCCAAAGGGTTGTAGCCCATAAAATACGCTACGACGCCGATTACAAGCACTATGCGCCCGATCTTTGAGCCGAGCAAAAACCTGATGATCGGAATCAGCATCCCAAGCGAGCCGGAGCTCGTGCGCATGCTGCTTGTGCGGTCATCCTCCACGTTTGAGCTTCGTCTGCCGTCTTGCCATTTCATGTTTTTCCTTTAAAATTTTTGAGCCATTATACTAAAATTTTAAAAAGAGCGCCGCCTTGCTTTTGTAAAATACTGCGCGCGTAGCGAAATAAATCTGAAATTTTGCTTATTTTAAATTTTTTTTAAGCTGTTTAAAATTTTAAATTCTATATAATCGCCCTTTTTAAATTTAAAAGAAAGGAGAATTTGTGGCAAAAGACGACGTCATAGAGATCGACGGCAACGTCATAGAAGCGCTGCCGAACGCGACTTTTAAGGTCGAGCTGGACAACAAACACGTGATTTTATGCCATATCGCGGGCAAGATGCGAATGCACTACATCAAGATAATGCCGGGCGATCGCGTAAAAGTTGAGCTGACCCCTTACAGCCTCGATAAAGGCAGGATCACCTACCGCTATAAGTAAGGATAAAGTTAAATTTAGATATACTCGCGATTTTGCGACTAAACTGTAGGAAGAAGTGTTTTCAAAATCCCCACTATTTTGAAAACAGTTGGTTTGATACTTTCGCTTTTGAAATTTCATTAAACCTAGGTGCAGTTTGCATTTAAAGTGGAGAAAATTTTAGGAGAGTGGAATGAAAGTTCGTCCATCCGTTAAGAAAATGTGCGACAAATGTAAAATTGTCAAGCGCAAAGGTGTTGTTCACGTTATTTGTGAAAATCCGAAACATAAACAAAGACAAGGATAAGTTATGGCTCGTATCGCAGGTGTAGATCTACCAAAGAAAAAAAGGATTGAATACGGACTAACTTATATCTACGGTATAGGTTTATTTACGTCGAGAAAAATTCTCGATGCGGCAGGAATTTCTTACGATAAAAGAGTCGCCGATCTGAGCGAAGATGAAGCCGCCGCTATCAGAAAAGAGATCCAAGAGCACTATATGGTCGAAGGCGATCTTCGCAAACAAGTGGCTATGGATATAAAAGCGCTTATGGACTTGGGCGGCTATCGCGGCTTAAGACACAGAAAGGGCCTTCCTGTTCGCGGTCAAAAAACAAAAACGAACGCCAGAACCAGAAAAGGCAAACGTAAAACCGTCGGCGCGGCAGCTAAATAAGGATTGAGATATGGCACAGAAAAAAGTAGTTAAGAAAAAAACCGTCAGAAAAAATATCGCCAAAGGCATAGTTTACATCTCCGCTACGTTCAACAACACTATGATAACCGTAACGGACGAGATGGGCAACGCGATCGCGTGGAGCAGTGCGGGCGCTTTAAATTTTAAAGGCAGCAAAAAATCCACCCCTTATGCGGCGCAGCAAGCCGTCGAGGACGCGCTAAACAAAGCCAAAGAGCACGGCATCAAAGAGGTAGGCGTTAAGGTTCAGGGTCCGGGAAGCGGACGCGAGACTGCCGTTAAAAGCGTAGGTAGCGTAGAAGGGATTAAAGTTACATATTTCAAAGATATCACTCCTCTTGCGCACAACGGTTGCAGACCGCCTAAACGACGTCGCGTGTAATTATAAAAGGAGAAATTTATGGCTAGATATACAGGACCGGTTGAAAAATTAGAAAGAAGGCTCGGCGTCGATCTATTTATGAAAGGCGAGAGAAGGCTTGCGGGCAAGAGCGCGCTTTTAAAACGCCCTTACGCTCCGGGTCAGCACGGACAAAGACGCGCTAAACTAAGCGAATACGGCTCACAGCTTCGCGAAAAACAAAAGGCTAAATTTATGTACGGCGTAAGCGAGAAGCAGTTCCGCAGGTTATTTGCCGAAGCGGCTCGCAGAGAGGGTAACACCGGAGCGATCTTGGTTCAGCTTTTAGAGCAGAGGCTAGATAACGTAGTTTACCGCATGGGCTTTGCTACGACTAGACGATTTGCGCGCCAGCTCGTTACGCACGGACATATCTTAGTAGACGGCAAGCGCGTCGATATCCCTTCATACAGCGTCCGCGCAGGACAAAAGATCGAAGTGATCGAAAAGAGTAAAAATAACCCACAAATTTCAAGAGCGCTGGATCTTACGGCACAGACCGGCATCGTAGCGTGGGTAGATGTAGAAAAAGAGAAAAGATACGGAATTTTTTCTAGAGTTCCGGAGAGAGAAGAAGTTGTTATTCCTGTAGAGGAAAGATTTATCGTAGAGCTTTACTCGAAATAGTAGGTGCTAATATGAGAAAAATCACAACATCAGCTCATATGCCAACTGAAATAAAGGTTGAGAATGTCAGCGAAAATGTTGCTAAAATCATAGCATACCCCTTTGAAACGGGATATGCCGTCACTCTAGCTCATCCTTTACGAAGGTTACTTTATACGAGCACGGTCGGTTTCGCACCGACTGCGGTTAAAATCGAAGGCGTAAGCCACGAATTCGACAGCATGCGCGGTATGCTCGAGGATATGGCGGCTTTTATCATAAATTTAAAGGGCTTAAGATTTAAAATCAAAGGCGATTCCCTACGCGAGGTCGTAGAATACAGCTTCAAAGGACCTAAAGAAATTTACGGCAGCGACCTAAATAACGACGCCGTAGAGATCGTAAATCCAAGCGCTTATCTGGCTACGATCAACGAGGATGCCGATCTTAAATTTACACTTATCATCGAAAAGGGTATCGGCTACGTCCCAAGCGAAGAGATCAGAGAAAATTTAGATGCTGATTTCATCGCGTTGGATGCGTTTTTTACCCCGGTAACTAAGGCTGTTTACGACATCGAAAACGTATTCGTAGAGGACAATCCCGACTACGAGAAAGTGGTCTTTACGATCACTACCGACGGCCAGATCAGCGCGATAGATGCGTTTAAAAACGCGCTTGAGGCGATGTATCAGCAGCTGGCGGTTTTCAAAGGTATCGTAAATATCAGCGCTGCAGATACTTTCGGTAGAGCGATCCCCGCAAATTCCGAGTTTGCAAAGCTTTTTGAGAGCGTTAGCAATCTAAGCTTAAGCGCGCGAAGCTTCAACTGCCTGGATCGCGCGGATATTAGATTTATCGGCGAGCTAGCGATTATGGAGGAGAGCGAGCTTAAAGACCTTAAAAATTTAGGTAAAAAATCGCTTGAGGAGATCAAGGCCGTAATGGAGGAGATCGGTTATCCTATCGGCAACCAAGAGCTCGGCGATAAAAAAGAGCAGCTAAAACGCAAGCTTGACGAGCTGAAGGCCCAAAGACAAAAGAATGAAGGACAATAAATGAGACATAATCACGGATATAGGAAGCTAGGGCGCACTTCGTCTCACCGTGCCACCCTGCTTAAAAATTTAACCATCGCTTTAGTTACTAGCGGCAAGATCGAAACCACGCTTCCTAAGGCAAAAGAGCTAAGAAGCTATGCCGAGAAGCTGATCACTCGCGCGCGCAAGGGCGACAGCGAGGCGCATAGATTTGTTTTCGCGGCGCTTCAAGATAAGGCTGCGACAAATAAGCTGGTCGCCGAGATCGCTCCAAAATACGCAGGCGTAAACGGCGGCTACACTCGCATCATCAAAACCCGCCTTCGCAAGGGCGACGCCGCAGAGATGGCTTATATCGAGCTAATCAGCAAATAAAATTTCGGGATCACTCCCGAAATTTCTTCTATGAAATTTAAAGCTTTACTCCCGCTTATTATCGTCGCTGCGGGCTTGGCATGGGCATTGGACAATTATCTTAGCTACAAAAATATCGAAACGATCAATTCTGAAATTTCGCTAAAGCAGGCATTGGGCGGCGAGCAAATCTCTAAAATCCGCGTCTATAAATCCAAACGAATTCTTGAAATTTTAACCTCAAAAGGCGTCGCGAAAAGCTACAAAATCGCTCTCGGACGCGAGCCAGAAGGACATAAAGAAGTTCAAGGCGACGGCAAAACCCCGGAGGGCAACTACACCATAAACGGTAAAAATCCAAACTCGGCGTATCATCTAAATTTAGGCATCTCCTATCCGAACAAAGCCGACGTAGCGCACGCAAAATCCCTCGGCAAGAGCGCAGGCGGCGATATCAAAATCCACGGGCTACCGAATAAATTCAGCTACCTAGGGCAGAGTATCGCGGCGTTCGGCGACTGGACGGAGGGCTGTATAGCGCTCGTCAATGACGATATGGACGAGCTTTTTGAGCACGTAAAAATCGGCACGCCGATAGAAATTTTGCCGTGATTGCACGCGCCCGCGCTGAAATTTCACAGCCGCGATGGATATAAAACATAGCATAAATTTCATCTACGAGCTTTAAAATAATATCGTCGTCCAGGCTTTTATAGTCGCGAAATTTGCGATTAAAAGCAGGATTGTTTTTTCTAAAAATTTAATCGTATCGGCGCTTGTCCTAATTAAATTTAGGCAGTTCCGCTTTAAATTTTACATACCGCTCAAACGAAATTTCATCTCCAATTTAGCCCTCGGTCTGGCTGAAATTTCATCCCAAATTTATAACGCAAATAGTCTAAATTTAAATATATGCAGGCCCGATAATTCGCGGGCTTCATCCTTACCGAATCGATAAAATTTTAAAATCATAGTTCCGGCGCCCGCGCCGTATAAAATTCTTTGCGAGCCATTACGCAAGATCCGCGCCCTTGCGCAAAATTTCAGATTAAATTTCATCTCCGATAAGCCTTTTTTTATCGCTTTTGGATATAATGCGCCAAAACTAAAATAAGGAATTTTAATGATACCATTTAGCGACGAAGAGCTTCTAGCGCCGGTACAGGATAGCTTGGAGCTAATCCGACCGATGCTGCAAAACGACGGCGGCGATATGAAGCTTTTAGGCATAAAAAACGGCGTCGTCTATGTCCGCCTTACCGGGCATTGCCACGGCTGCGCCGCAAGTGCGCAGACCCTAAAATACGGCGTCGAGCGCCAGCTTCGCATGGATATTCACCCCGAGCTTAGCGTCGTAAACATCCCCGAAGGCGAAGAGTTTGAATTATAAAAAGCTGGGGCTAAAGGCCTTTTCGCGCGGAGAATTCGAGCTTGCGAAGCTGTATTTTTCGCTCGCATACGAAAAAAGCGGCGAGGAGGAAATTCTATTTTTGCTTGAGCTTTGCCAGACCGCGCTGGCAGACCGCGAAGAGGCGCTTATGCTCTTTGATTTTTACAACCTCAGCCCTAAAACCCAGACTGCGGAGCTTTTTAAAATTTTAAACTCCATCAACGAAAAGATCGCGAACGAAGCGGCCTCCGAACCCGGCGCCGAGGACGAGATTGCAGTCATTGCTTATGCCGATTTTATGCGCGCGGTAGGCCAAAAAGGCTTTAAAGACGCCTTCGAATCGATCATTTTTTCCTCCAAAATCGCCATTTCGGACAAAACCGAGATGATAGAATTTTTAGAAAATTTGATAGAAAACGGCTACTACGAAATGGGGCTTAATTACGTCGAGAGCTCGGCTGCCGCGTATGCAGGCGATGAGCGCTTCGAAGCGCTAATGCAAAAAATCAAAAATCATGAAAATACGACTCGAAAATAGCTTTATCACCGATAACTCCGCCGAATGCGAGGTGGGCTGTTTTTTTATGCGCACGAGCGCGAACGCTAAATTTGCACCTGAAGCGGCGCAAAAAGGCGCACAGATCATCTCTATCACGCAAGCAAAGGAGCTTTTGAAGATCGATCCGCGCATCAAAATCGTAGGCATTACCGGTACGAACGGCAAAACGACGACTGCGGCGGCGATCTACTCGACGCTACTGGATCTAGGCTCTAGCTGCGGTCTAAGCGGCACGCGCGGCGCCTTTATAAATGAGCGCAGAATCGACGAGAAGGGGCTTACGACGAGCTCGGTTTTAAAAACGATGAGCTATCTTTGCGAAGCCAGCAAGCAGGGCTGCGAGTATTTCGTCATGGAGGTTAGCTCGCACGCAATCGCGCAAAACCGCATAGAAGGGCTAAATTTTGCGCTTAAAATTTTTACGAATTTAAGTCAAGATCATCTCGATTATCACGGCAACATGCAAAAATACGCGGCAGTCAAGAGCTCATTTTTCGCAGACGACGCGCCAAAACTCATAAACGCCGATGACGGACATATTAAATTTAATCCTGCAAACGCCCTTACCTACGGTATCAAAAATGCCGCAAGCTTCGGCGTGAGCGGATACGGGCTAAAGGGCGGTATCGACGCGCTCGTGCGTACTCCAAACGGCGATAATGCACAGCTGCAAAGCGATCTGATCGGCGAGTTTAATCTCTACAACCTTACCGCGGCGTTTGCGGCGGTTAAAATTCTAACCAAGCTGCCGAACGAGGAGATCGCAAAAGCTCTGGCAAACTTCGGCGGCGTCGAAGGTCGCGTGCAGGTCGTAAATAAAAACCCGCTTGTGATCGTCGATTTCGCACACACCCCCGACGGCATCGAAAAGGTGCTAAACGCGCTACGCGCAAGCGGCGAGATTATAGCGGTTTTCGGCGCAGGAGGTGATCGAGACCACGGCAAGCGTCCGAAGATGGGCGCCATCGCGGAGCACTTTGCTAAAATCTGTATCGTTACGAGCGATAACCCGCGCAGCGAAGAGCCAAGCGAAATCATCGAGCAAATTTGCGCCGGTATGCGCCGAAAAGATAAAATTTTAAAGATCGCGGATCGCAAAGAGGCTATCGCGCACGCGCTAGATCTTGCTAAAAACGGCGAAATGATCGCTATTTTGGGCAAGGGCGACGAGACCTACCAAGAGATCAAGGGCGTGAAGCATCCTTTCAGCGACAAACAGGTCGTGAGCGAGCTAGTCGCGGCGCGAGGCGAGTCAAATTTAGACTAAATTTTAAAGGACGGGCGATGAAAATCGAAATTTTATCAAGCAAAATCCACCGCGCGCGCGTGACGGACGCCAATCTCAACTACGTGGGCTCGATCACGATCGGACCCGAACTCATCGAGGCTGCAGGGCTTTGCGAATATCAAAAAGTCGAGATCCTAAACGTCAATAACGGCGAGCGCTTCGCTACATACGTGATCCGCGGCGATAAAAAGGGCGAGATCTGCCTAAACGGCGCGGCCGCGCGCAAAGTCTGCGTCGGCGACATCGTCATCATTGTGGCCTACGCTCAGATGAGCGCCAAAAAAGCGAGAGATTTCGAGCCGAAAATCGTGCAGGTAAACGCACAAAACGAGATCGTAAAATAGCATGGCGCCGTGCCTCGAGGAGCTTTTCGCCTCGCCGCAGCACTACAAAAGATACAAAGCGCGGCTGGGTAAAAAGCTAGCCGAGTTTCGCTTCGGCTTTATGAGCGACGCAAAATGGCGCAAGCTCTTTTCGGCGATCTGCGCCGAAGGCTCGCCCGCTAGGCAGTGCGAGATCTATGATTTCTTCGGCTCCTGCGTAAACGAGATCAGATTCGCCCTGCCCGCCGCAGACTACGCGCAAGGCATCTGCGAAAACTACATCTCGCAGCGCCTCACGACGAGCGAAAAACCCACCCTCTACGCCGAGATAGAATACATAGAATTTGCGAAATTTTACGACTTCGCAAGCCGCGGCGCGCTACTACCGCCACGGCGTAGAAGCCAAGACCTTGATGCCATAGCGCGCTATCTAGAGCGCCTGGGTAAATTTGAGATGGAGTTAGGCGAGCAAAGTTTAAAAATTTACGGCTATAAACGCTAGCTCTTTGCGCGGAGTTTTGCCCTCTTGCACATAGGCAGGGCTGTTCACCGAGCGCCAAGAGGCGCAATTTGCGTTAAATTTTACTCCAAACCGCCCGCTCTAGCCGCCTATCGATCCACAAAAAAAAGGAGCAAATTTGAACTACGAAGAATTTTATGACGCCGTCTGCGAAATGGTGCGAAAATTTGAAGCGAGCGGGGCTGCGAACAAGGAGCTGGACGCATATCTACTTGCGCTTTTAAGGCTGCTTGAGGCGCGCGGCAGCGAACCCTTTAGCGCAGAGCTGATGCTTGAAATTCTAAGCGCGGCATTTGAGAGCGAGAGGGCAGGATTTAACGAGGCGTGGCTCGAGATAGAGCAAGCGCCCGAGCTTGCGCACTTCTGCAAAAATGGGCCTGCGGGCGACGATACGTTTCGTTCGGCGGAGGAGTCAAAAACCGCAGCGGATATAATGCGTTGCCTACCCGAGGGCTTTGAGATAAAATTTGACGAAAGCAGATCCGCAAATTTTAAAACCGCGCTAAGCGAGTCAAAATTTACGAATGACGAGCCAAAAAACGACGAGAGCAAGACGCAAGAGCAAAATTCTATCGCCGCAAGCGGCAGCCTCTCTGCAAAAGCAGCGCAAGATGAGCCTTTAGGGGGAAGGACGAACGAGCCCTTAAAATTCGAGACCGCAGATAAGCACGGTGGGCTTGCGTATTCCGCAGAGGTCAAAAATTTCAGCTAGCGGAGCTTAGCAGGATGCGCGCTAGCGGACAGCTTGCGGACGAGAGCAAGTTTTTCGGCATCGTCTCGTCAGGCGGGCATGGCTGGTATAATTTCGATCCATTCTCGCTGCTAGAGTGCGGAGCGCGCGGCCTGATGGATCACGCGGGCGAGGACGCGCCCGTGCACAGCGGCTGGGAGATGCTCGGCGAACTGCTCGAAATGGGACGCACGTACGAGTAAGCGGCGAATTTTGCAGCTAAATTCCAAAATCCGCAGCACAAATTTAATAAGATCGCTTTGCCTGCTCATATTTGCGGGCGAAATTAAATCGCTCGCTTATCGTGCATGCGCCGCTTCGGCATGGCTCGGTCAATTTCTACGGTTTGAAATTTTAAATTTTGCGTCTCGCGTCCGCCGTAAAATTTGAGAGTATGCTTAAAATTTTAAAATTTCGGATCGCTCCGAGTATGAAATTTGACGACTTTAAAATCATAAATTTCGGCCATATTTCGCTTAAAAAATTGATATAAAATTTCGAATTTCGGCCATTTTCGTGCAAAATTTCTTGCGCGTTTGCACGCTCTTTTCAAAAACGGATTTAAATTTAGCGCCTCTGCTAAAATTTCTACGGCGAGACTAAATTTACTGCTCCGTCCGCTACTTCAAATGCTCTTTTAGCTCCGCGATTTGCCGCTTAACTTCGTCTATTATCTGCGGCGAGTTTTCCCAAATTTCAAGAAAAACCCATTCGTCGCTTGGCGGTTTGATCATATTTTCCAAAATCGCAACGACTTTCCGGATGGTCGGTTGCAATTTATCTAAAAAATCCGACGGACACGCATACGGCGAGCCAAAGCAGGCTAAAACGTGCGCAGAAGCCCTGATTTCATCGTAGTTTTCATTTTTCGGATCGAAATTCGCCGCCGTGCTTTGCAGTAAGTCGAAATTTTTGCTCTTCCAAAACCTCGCGAACCAATCCGCCGCCTCGTCGTTTTCGTATGCTTTGTAGCCCCAGTCGCCCATTTTTAGCTCCTTTTAAAATAAATTTCATCACCGAGCTTTAGCGGCGTTTCTTGTTTAAATTTCACCCGCCCAAGCTAAATTTTAAGCCGCTTTTTGACTGCGCGTGCTCGCCGCAAAATCAAAGCCGAGAACAAAACTCGCAACGCCAAGTCAAACGCTAAATTTAGCTTAAATTTGCTAAAATAGCCAAAATTTAAAGGATTTTTGATGTTCGAAGGAATGGATTTTTCGAAAATAGGGCAGATGCTCGATCAGATGCAGGCCAAGGCTAAGCAGATCGAGGAGGAGAATGCGCGCAAGGAATTTACCGTAAAATCGGGCGCGGGCATGGTCGCCATCAGGCTAAACGGCGCGGGTGAGGTGCTCGATCTAAGCATCGACGACAGCCTTTTTAACGACAAAGAGAGCCTACAAATCCTGCTGATCTCAGCGATAAGCGACGCGATAAAACTCGTCGAAAATGAAAAGAAAGGCGCCGCAGCATCCATGCTAGGAGGGCTCGGCGGCCTAGGCGATCTGCTCGGCGATAAGGGCTGAGCGTAGTTCAAAAATGGTGAAAATAGGCTTTTTATATAGAATGGCTGTTTTGCTTAGCGAACGGTTTGGATTTTACGAAGCAAGCGGCTTCTGTAGCGAACTAAATGAAGCCCTATTTTATAAGGCGACAAGTTAAATTTAGATTTTTGTGGCGGTGTAGCTTACATAAAGTGAAACTTGTTTGATTTGACGCTAGGTTATTAAATTTTAACCTTAGCAAATCAGTCAAATTTAACGGGCGACACGAGGGCAAATTTTAAAATTTCGGCAGGCTGCTACACTGCGGCGCAAAGTAAAATTTAGCTCGCACGGCTTAAATGCAAAGCAAGGCGAGCCGTTGCGCGACATCCGCGAGCAAATCGAGCGTAAGATGCGGCTCAAAAAAGCGGAGCATCCTTCGCCTCGCGCACTGCGTAAAGCTAGGGAAATTAAAATTTAAAATTTTAAGCGGCATGATTACTTCTACGCGACGTACAAACGGCTCGCGACAGCAAAGTCTAAGCTGCGCGACGAAAAGGCATTCGAAGGGCGCGAATTTGCATTCGTCAAGGGCGCGCCCAAGCAGAGCAAATCAAAACCGCAAGGTAGGATCGATGGATATTTTAGAAAAATTTAAAGATTACTTGAAGCATAACGAGCTGAAGGCGCCGAGCTTTCATCCGTACTTTGAGGAGGCGCTCAATTACATGCTGCAAGCGGGCGGGAAGCACTTTCGCGCGCAGCTGCTGCTAGGCGTCGTCTCGGCAGTGGATGAGCGGCGCTTTGAGGGCGCACTGGCGATCGCGATGGCGCTTGAGATGATCCACACCTACTCACTCATACACGACGATCTGCCCGCAATGGACGATGCGGATCTGCGCCGCGGGCAGCCGAGCCTGCATAAAAAATACGACGAGGTCACGGCGATTTTAGTGGGCGATGCGCTAAATACCGACGCGTTTTTAATCGCCGCGAGCGCGAACCTAAGCGACGAGATCAAGATAAAATGCATTAAAACTCTAGCGCGAAACGCAGGCAGTAGCGGCATGGTGCTGGGTCAGGCGATCGATTGCCATTTTGAAAACAGTCCATTAAAGCAAAGCGAGCTTGAGTTTTTGCATCTGCATAAAACGGGCGCACTCATCGCAGCGGCGTTTGAGCTAGGCGCCATAATCGGCGGGCTAAAGGACGAGCTTTCGCATGAGCTTTATAAGATCGGGCTGAAGCTAGGTCTCATATTTCAGATCGAGGATGACATCATCGACGCCACAGGCGATGAGGCAAGCGCGGGCAAACCGGTAGGAGCGGACGGCGCGAAAAATTCCTTTGTAAACTTACTCGGTCTTGCGGGCGCGAGGAGCTACAAGCAGCGCCTAATAGACGAGGTAAGCAGCGCGATGGCGAGCTATGATGCAAGTCTGCGCGATTTGGTTTTAAATTTGATAGAAAAATACCTGAAAGGATGAAAAATGTCGAGCGAGCAGCTAAGTAAAATTTCAAACACGATCAAATTTCTAAGCGCGGATATGATCCAAAATGCCAACTCGGGCCATCCCGGCACGCCGATGGGGCTAAGCGACGTAATGAGCGTGTTTATGAGTAAGGTCCGCCACAACCCCAAAAATCCCGCGTGGCTGAACCGCGACCGCGTCGTATTCTCAGGCGGGCACGCAAGCGCGCTCGTGTATAGCTACCTCTATCTTAGCGGATACGATTTGAGCATGGACGATCTAAAGAGCTTCAGACGCCTGCACTCCAAAACCCCGGGCCACCCGGAGATCACTACCCCGGGCGTCGAGATCGCTACCGGGCCGCTCGGTCAGGGCGTCGCAAACGCGGTAGGATTTGCGATGGCCGCGAAATACGCCTCGCATCTGCTAAACGAGGAAGGAAACGAGATCATTGATCACCGCGTCTATTGCTTCTGCGGCGACGGCGATCTGCAGGAGGGTATCAGCTACGAAGCGTGCGCGCTCGCGGGTAGACACAACCTCGATAATCTCACGATAATCTATGATTCTAACGGCATCACGATCGACGGCAGCACCGATATCGCGTGGTTTGAGGACGTGAAGGTGCGATTTGAAGCGCAGGGCTTTGAGGTCGCACGCATCGACGGGCATAATTTCGATCAGATAGAATTCGTCCTTGACGAGGTCAAAAACAAAACCAAGCCCTACCTCATCATCGCAAACACCACGATCGGCAAGGGGGCGCTAGAGCTTGAGGGCACGGCTAAGACGCACGGCGCGCCGCTTGGAGAGGAGCTACTTGCGCGCGCTAAGCAAAGCCTGGGCTTTGATCCCGCCCAAAGCTTCGTCGTAAGCGAGGACGTGCTTTTTGCGACGCGCGCCGCGGTTGAGAAGGGTGATTTGGAGGAGCGGCTTTGGAAGGAGAAGCTTGCGAAGCTAAGCGATGAAAAAAGAGCGCTTCTAAACGAGCTTTTAAATCCCGACTTTAGCAAGATAGAATTTCCCGATTTTAGCGGGCTTAAGGTCGCCACGCGCGATAGCAACGGTAAAATTTTAAATGCTATCGCAAACGCGGTGCCCGGCTTTTTGGGCGGAAGCGCCGATTTGGCGGCGTCGAATAAGACCGAGCTAAAAGGCGGCGGCGACTTTCCGTGCGGCAAAAATTTACACTTCGGCATCCGCGAGCACGCGATGGCGGCGATCGGCAACGCCTTTGCGAGATACGGGCTTTTCATCCCGTTTAGCGCGACGTTTTTCATCTTCAGCGACTATCTCAAGACGGGCGCGCGACTCGCGGCGCTGATGGGCTTGCGCCACTATTTCGTCTTCACGCACGACAGTATCGGCGTGGGCGAGGACGGGCCGACGCACGAGCCTATCGAGCAACTTAGCACCTTCCGCGCGATGCCAGACTTCTACACTTTCCGCCCCGCAGACGGCAACGAAAACGTAAAATGCTGGCGCACGGCGCTTGCTCTGAATGCGCCCGCGGCGTTCGTCTGCTCACGTCAAGGGCTTGAGCCGCTACCTAAGGCGGTTTTGGGCGACGTGCAAAACGGCGCGTATCTGCTAAAACAGAGCAAAGAGGCGCGGATCACGCTCATCGCAAGCGGCAGCGAGGTTTCGCTCTGCCTAAAAGCGGCGGCGATCCTGCAAGAGCAGGGCATCGGCGCAAACGTCGTAAGCGCGCCGTGCTTCGAGCTTTTGTGCGAGCAGGACGCAGATTATTTGGCGCAAATCCTAGAGCCGCAAACTAAAATTTTAGCCGTCGAGGCCGCAAGTGCGCTTGAGTGGTATAAATTTGCAGACGCGGTACACGGCATGCAAAGCTTCGGCGA
>CAUSAC010000013.1:0-50591 GCA_963529615.1 uncultured Campylobacter sp.
GTGCCGTGCAGAGTGAGATTAAAATCATTTAGTTCAAGCTCGATCGGATCGAAGTTCAGCCCGTTTGCGCTCGGTGTGATCTTCGAGTTTAGCCTAAAAAACCGCGTGTCGGCGTAAAAAACGTCGCTTTTGTATTTTAGCTTTAGACTTTCGCCCTTGATCTTTAAATTTTGCACGTCGATCTCTTCAAAAAAGGAGTTGATGAGCGAGATTTTTTTGCTAAATTCCAAAATTTTCTCGCTTTGCGTGCGCAGATCGGTGGAATTTTGCTCTAAATTTTGTGTATTATTTTGCGTAATTTCAAGATTTTTGATACGCAGCACGAGACCTTTATTTAGCTTGAGATAAAACCCCTCAAGCTTTGCAAAGCCCACGTCCAGCTGCGAAATCGCAATACCGTGCTTTAGGCTTACCGCACAGATTATAAAAAGTATGGTTATGCACAAAAAAAATCTAGCCAAAGTTCTAAACATCATCGCCTCATCAAAAAACTCCGCCCCAAAACCAAATCGGGCGTGCCGAAAAACTGCGCTTATAATATGAAATTTATTCAAAATTTTGGCTTATTTGCCTATAATTTCAGCTAAATTTTGAAAGGAACGCATGAAATTCTTTATAAAGCTCATCGAAGCGGCGTGCATTTGTATCGAGCTTGCGGCTATCGTCCTTTTGGCTGTGGGCTTTGATCTACACGAGCGCGTCGGCAACGCGACAACCGTGCAGATAGGCCAGGGCAGCTCAACGAAAATTTTATCGCAACTCTCAAAGAGCTATCCAAAATTTAGCAAATTCGACGCGAGACTGCTTTCTTTTTACGGCGGCGCAAAAACCGGCGAGCTGGAGCTTAGCGGTGAAAATTTGCCCAAATATCAGTTTTTATATGAGCTAAGCGTCGCAAAGCCCGTGATGAACGAGATCAAGCTGATCCCGGGCGAGACTACAATCGTATTTTTAAAACAGCTTGCGAAAGATCGCGGGCTAAGCTTTAGCGAGCTTGAGCGCGAATACAACGCCACGGCGCCGTTTTATGAGGGCTTTCTGGTGCCTGAAACCTACAAAATTAGCAAAAACGAAAGCGAAAAAAATATCATCGACCACCTCATCTCAAGCGCACAAAAATTCCACGAAGGATTGTCGCGCGAGCTTAGCGGCGACTATAACGCCACGGCGTGGAAGCAGGTGCTGATCAAGGCTTCGGTCATTCAAAAAGAGGCCGCAAACGCAGATGAGATGCCGCTCGTAGCCTCCGTCATCGACAATCGCTTAGCCAAAAATATGCGCCTTCAGATGGACGGCACGCTGAATTACGGCGAGTTTTCGCACGTCAAAATCACTCCGCAGCGCATCCGCACCGACACTAGCCACTACAACACCTACCTCAACGACGGACTTCCGAAAGAGCCGGTGTGCGTAGTCTCTCGCGATGCGATACGCGCCGTTTTCGCGCCCGCAAAGAGCGAGTATCTGTATTTTATGCGAAACAAAAAGACGGGGCTTCACGATTTTGCGCGCACGCAAGCCGAGCACGAGCGCAACGTAAAGGCGCAGAGGTAAAATTTAAGGCCGTTTCGGCATTAAATTTCAAAAACGAAATTTCGTCTTTAAATTTTAAAATTTAAACTCCCGCAGTTATAAAAATGCGGGCCGATATTTGGGAGATAACAATGAAAATAGCGATATTCGGCGCAGGAAACATCGGTGCAGCGGTAGCGAACGATCTTATCGTAAGCGATTCTTTGAGCCAAAAGATAGATAGCATCGCGCTTGTGGATGCGGTAGAGCGGATCGCGAGCGGCAAGGCTTTAGATCTTGCCCATACGGCGGCGGTTTATGAGCGTGACCTGCGCATAAGCGGCAGCACGGAGCCTAGCGATATAGCGGATGCAGGTATCGTCGTGATCACGGCGGGGCGCGCAAGAAAGGCGGGGCAGAGTAGGGAGGAGCTGTTTGGCAGCAACGCCGCCATCGTCGCGCAATGCGCGCGAGATGCCGCAAAATACGCGCCTAGCTCCATCATCATCGTCGTTACCAATCCACTTGATATGATGGTTTATGCGGCGCTACAGGCTAGCGGGTTTGCAAAAGAGCGCGTCATCGGCATGGCGGGCGAGCTAGACGGCGCGCGGCTTAAATTTGAACTCGCGCGCGCAAGCGGCAAGGAAATTTCATCGATGAGAAGCGCCATCGTTGGCCCGCATAGCGAAGAGATGATTGCGCTTAAAAACGAGCTGGGATTTGAAATTTCGGATGAAATTTTCGAGCGCGCGGTACGAAATACCAAATGCGCCGGCGCGCAGATCGGCGAGCTACTGGGTACGTCGGCGTATTTGGCGCCTGCTGCGGGGATCGTAAAGATCATAAAATATATCCTTTTTGATACCTGCGGCACGCTTGCTTGCTGCGTTGCGGATAGATCGGGAGTGCCTTTGGGGCGCTTCGTAAGCGTCGGCAAAATGGGTGCGATAGAGAGAAATTTCGCCTACTCGGGCGAGTTTTACGCGCAGCTTGAACGGATGCGTGAGCGGATAGCGGAGCTAAAGTTTTAGTGGAAATAAAGCGAATTCGACGCGACGCGGAATTTACAGAGCTAAAATTTTAAAGCGCATAATTCTTGCGATAGAATTTGCAGCATCAAATTTCACTTTGGCAAGAAATTTAAGCTCGCAGAATTTTACAGCGTAAAATTCCATTCGCTGCGGAATTTTAAAATTTGCGCAATTTTGCCTGCTGTGAAATTTTGTAGATTAAAATTTTACTTTGGCGAGAATTCTGCGTGACGTAAAATTTTTAAACGCCACAAAATTTTAAAATTTAAACTCTGCAAAATTTAAAAACGAGAGGAATTTAATGCGATCAAAGCAGGCTCGCGCCGTAAAATTTCAAATTTTAAATCGCAAAGCGGGATTTAGTGCGGATTTTGATAAATTAAGGAGAAAATATGAGCGAAAATGAGAGCCAGCGCGCCGTCTGGACGGATGAGAGCCGCTGTAAGGCGTGCAACATCTGCGTAAGCGTCTGTCCTAGCGGCGCGATCGCGATGAGACAGGACGAGGGCGCCGTGCAGGGCATGATGATCGACGTGGTGGATGAGGGCGCCTGTATCGGCTGTAGGGAGTGCGAGTTGCACTGCCCTGATTTTGCGATTTTCGTTGCGCCCAAAGGCTTTAAATTCGCTCGTCTAAGCTCGCAGGCTAGAGAGATGGCTGAAAAAATCAAAAACAATAATTTTATGAAACCCAAGGACGCATAATGAGAGAGGTAATTTCCACAGGCAACGCCTTAATTGCGCGTGCGGCGATTGATTGCGGCTGTAATTTTTTCGGCGGCTATCCAATCACGCCGAGCAGCGAGATCGCGCACGAGATGAGTCGCTTGCTGCCTAAGGTCGGAGGCAAATTTATCCAGATGGAGGATGAAATTTCGGGCATTTCTGTAGCTTTAGGCGCATCGATGAGCGGTGCAAAGGCGATGACGGCAAGCTCCGGTCCTGGAATTTCACTAAAATCAGAGCAAATTGGACTTGGCTTCATCGCTGAAATTCCGCTTTTAATCGTAAATGTTATGCGCGGAGGTCCTAGCACAGGGCTTCCTACACGAGTGGCACAGGGCGATATTTTGCAAGCTCGCAACCCCACTCACGGCGATTTTCAAAGCATCGCGCTGTGCCCGGGCTCGCTAAAGGAGGCTTACACGCAGACCGTGCGCGCTTTCAATCTAGCCGAGCGGTTTATGACACCGGTATTTTTGCTACTTGATGAGACGCTTGGGCATATGCAGGCAAAGGCGGTGCTGCCTGAAATTTCGGATCTAAAAATCGAGCGCAGGGCGGAATTTAAAGGTAGTCCGAAAGATTATGAGCCCTACGATGCTGCGCCCGATAAGCCTGCGGTGCTAAATCCCTTTTTTAGAGGATATCACTATCACATAACGGGGCTTCATCACGGCGCGAAGGGCTTTCCGACCGAAAATGAGCAGATCGTGGATCGCTCTATAAAAAGGCTTTTTAATAAAATTTCGGCGCATGAAGATGAGATCGTGCAATATGAGGAATTTATGCTAGATGACGCTGATGCTTGCATCATCGCCTATGGCAGCGTTAGCTTAGCAGCAAAAGACGCGATTTTAAAGCTACGTGGGCAAGGCGTGCGTGTGGGACTTTTTCGCCCGATCACGCTGTGGCCAAGCCCAGCGCGCAAGCTAAGGGAGTTAGGGGAGAGATTTAATAAAATTTTGATCGCCGAGCTAAATTTAGGGCAGTATCTGCTAGAGGTGCAGCGCGCTTGCTTGAGAGATGATTTTAAGACG
Organism: uncultured Campylobacter sp.; assembly: GCA_963529615.1. Classification (GTDB taxonomy): domain Bacteria; phylum Campylobacterota; class Campylobacteria; order Campylobacterales; family Campylobacteraceae; genus Campylobacter_B. The sequence continues at coordinate 4,306 of CAUSAC010000013.1, forward strand.
CTTCTTAAGGCAAACGGCAGGCCGATCAGCCCTAGCGAGATTATCGAGAAAGTAAAGGAGCTTTAAATGGCGTTTGATTACGATAAATATCTAAGAACGGACAAGATGCCTACGCTTTGGTGCTGGGGCTGCGGCGACGGAGTGATCTTAAAAGCGATCATCCGCGCGATTGACCGCGTAGGCTGGAGCATGGACGATGTGTGCGTGGTAAGCGGTATCGGCTGTAGTGGCAGGATGTCGAGTTACATAGATTGCAATACCGTCCATACGACGCACGGGCGTGCGATAGCTTATGCTACGGGTATCAAGCTCGCAAATCCAGGCAAACACGTAATAGTAGTCACTGGCGATGGCGATGGGCTTGCGATAGGGGGCAATCACACGATCCATGGATGCCGCCGCAATATCGATCTAAATCATATCTTAGTAAACAATTTCATCTACGGGCTTACGAACTCGCAGACGAGTCCTACGACACCGCGCGGGTTTTGGACGGTTACGGCACAATACGGCAATGTCGATCCCAGCTTTGATGCGGCGAAACTTGCGATTGCCGCTGGAGCAACTTTTGTCGGACGCGAGAGTGTGACAAATCCAGAAAAAATCGAGCGACTTCTAGCCAAGGGCTTTGAGCACGATGGTTATAGTTTTTTTGATATTTTTAGCAACTGCCACGTAAATTTGGGTCGTAAAAATAAAATGAGCGAGGCGGTGCAAATGCTAAAGTGGCTTGATTCGCGCACGATTTCCAAGGCGAAATTTGACGCTCTTAGCGAGGATGAGCGAGTGGGGCTATTTCCGCTTGGGGTTTTACACGAAGATAATGAGCGCACCGAATACACAAAGGCGTATCAAAAGGTGATAGACGCGGCACAAAGCGGCGAAGCGATAAATTTTGAAGGACTAAGATGAATCAATTAAGATTTGTGGGGGTGGGCGGTCAAGGAGTGATCTTAGCGGGTGAAATTCTAGCTGCGGCAAAGATCGCGCACGGCGGCTATGGAATCAAGGCATCTACGTATACCTCTCAGGTACGCGGCGGACCTACGAAAGTGGATATTATCTTAAGCGATGAAGAAATTCTATATCCTTACGCGAGTGAGGGCGAGATCGATTTCATGCTCGCAACAGCGCAGAGTAGCTACGATGCTTTCAAAAATGGCGTGAAAAAAGGCGGCGTGATCGTAATCGAGCCGAATTTAGTAGCCCCGAGCGATGAGGATAGGGCAAGCTTTAAAATTTATGAAATTCCAATCATTACCATCGCAAAATACGAAGTTGGAAATGTCATCACCCAAAGTGTCGTGGCTCTAGCGATCGCAGTAGAGCTTAGCCGCTGTATGGACTCAGGGCTCGTAAAAGAGCAAATGCTCCGCTCTGTGCCTGAAAAAACCCGTGCGCTAAATGAAAAGGCGTATGATTTGGGGATAAAATACGCGAGAGAGGTTTTAGATTGAATTTAAAGACTTCATATAGAATTTATGATTAACCGCAAGAGTAAAATTTAAAAATTTTTATAGGTAAGATATAAAGTTTCTAGATTAGAATTTCAAAATTATATAGCCAACTGCTTACATTATTTTTTGATGGGTTGTACTAATTCAAATTGCCCGCCGCGACCTTTTATCTTTTCAAACTTTATAAATTATTGCCGTTCTTTTATCCTGTTAAATTAATCTTATTCCAAAATTTCTTTAGCTTTTTTTACCGGATTGCATTCATTATCATTTAAACACGGCTCCAAACCGTAGCTCATCTTACAAGCCAATTTTTTCTTCGAAGGCTCTATCGCCGCATCGCATACCTTTTTAAGATTTACAAATGCTCTTTTTATATTGCCCGTATAGTACAAATCGTGCATCCCTGCGTTTAGGCAAAAATTTAATAATCCGGCATCGCAAGCTTTGTTTAACGCTTTTGTTGCGTCTTCATCTCTGCGCAAATATATTAATAAAATTCCCAATGCACCGCAGCTCTCAAATTTTTTTTCGTCGCATTTTGCCGATAAAGCATCTTTTAATATCGAGCAAGCTTCATAATCTCCTTTGTTCCAATCGCATTTATCCGCTAAATTCTTTAGGTTTGTATCGTTTATTGCGGCAGAGATATCAATGTCTATATCGTTTTTTGCCAGCAAAGGCATAGATAAAAGTAGTGCTAATGATAAAATTTTTCTCATAGTTATAGTCCTTTAATAGTCTCTTTGGCTTTCATTAGCGGATCGCACTTTGCATCTTTAGAGCAGTCTTCAATCTCTTTCTTGATACTGCAAGCAAGCTTTTCGTCCTCTGAAATTCCCTGTTTGCAAATTTTATCAAAAACCTTAGCAGCTCTTTCAAGATTTCCCGTAAAAAGTATGTCGCTAATGGCAAGATAGGAGCAGTAAGACATGATATTTGCTTCACATGCTTTGATCAAAGGAGCGGATGAAAATTCGTATTGACCCAAGTCCGTAAATATCATTCCGACAACCCCACAGCTTTCATAATCTCCGCCGTCGCACTTCTTGGATAAAATTTCGACTAGCCTCGTGCATGCGCTGTATTTTCCGTTGCCGCTATCGCAAGCAATCACTAAATCTTTTTCCTCTTTGGTTTTTAATAAATAATCCAAGCCTTCCGCCGCCGCAGCGGGGATCGCCGCAAATGCCGCTATAAACGCAAGTAGCCAAATTTTAAGATAGAATTTTTTCATCGCCGCCCCCTGTTTTTAGGCGGCGATTATATTAAAATATTTTAGTGGGCTCTTAAAATTTTGTAGAGTTAAAATTTCGATCGCTCGCAAATTTTAGCGGCACCATTTTCAAAAGCCGCGCCGCTTCGGGATTTAAAACGCCGCTTTTAAAATTTTAAACGTCGCGGTGAAATTCAAAGCGCCGCTTTAAAATTTAAAACATCGCTCTTAAATTTAAACGTCGCGGTGAAATTTTAAAATTCCACCGCAAGCTTTGGGCGGCTTTAAATTTAACATACCGAGTTCTGTTAGCATCCCGAGTTCGGCTGCACCCGCGTTTCGTTGCCGATGTGAATCAGTTTGGCCTTGCCGCGCCTAAATCTGCACGGCGGATCGGCTTGCACCGATGAGTACTCCTTGCCTTTAAATTTATAGATGATGTTGGAGCCTTGCACCGTTTTTTGGGAGTTTTCGATCGCATCTCCGGCGATCGCGCCCACTGCTGCGCCGCCTATGAGTCCTACGGTTTCGGCTAAGCGCTTGCTGCTGCTATGTTTGCCGAGCTTATGCCCGATGATAGCGCCCGTGGTTCCGCCAGCGACGCCGCCTAAAATTTTACCCGTATTGCCCTCGGAGCGCTCTACGTTTATTTTGGCAGGTAGGACATCGATGATCTCGATCTGATCGCTCTGCCTCATTCTGTTTGTTTCGCCTGCACTATAAACGTCGCCGCCGTATCGATCCTGTGGAGTCACGCAGCCGCAAAGCGCTATCGCTGCGATCAAACATAATGTGAAATTCTTCATGTTTTCTCCTTTGTAATGAGCTACGGGTGGCATTATACTATGAGTTTTTATACGAGCGGTTAAGCGGCGGCGTTAAAATTTACCGGCTCACTGCCGCTTAAAATTATCCGGATACGAGGCATCGCGCTATATCTGAGCGCCTTATAAAATTTTTATTTCACTCAAAATTTATCTTATTTTGTTAGAATCATTCTTATTTTTAAGGAGAAAAAATGAAAAAACTATTAGTTTACGCCACCAAAGGTGGCGACACGAAAGTCGTGAGCGAATACATCGCTTCAAAGCTTGGCTTTGAGATCAAGGAGGCCAAAGAGCTAAATGAAGAGGATTTGGCGGGCACTAACGCGTTTATTTTTGCGGCTTCGACGCACGGCGACGGACAGATCCAGGCTAAATTTGACGACAAATTGGAGCTTTTAAACAAAACTGATTTTGACGGAAAGAAGGTCGCGCTAGTCGGCGTCGGTAACATCGAGCGCCACGGCAGCGATTTTTGCAGCGGTATGAGTGCGTTTTTGCCGGTGCTTAAAAAGGCCGATCTCATCGGCGCTTGGGGCGCAGAGGGATATAAATTTAAACATTCGCGCGCCTTCATAAACGGCAAATTCGTGGGTCTTACGATCGATTTTAAGGGCGACGAGCACTGGCAGGCGAGGGCTGATAAATGGATCGCCGCGGTTAAAGGCGAGTTTTAAATATTTCAGCTTTTGCGCGACCGAGCGAGCTTTGGGCCCATAAAGCCCAATGCTCGCTAAATTTCGCCATTAAATTCCGCGCTCCGCTTGAAAGCGAAGCCCTCTTAAATTTCATTCGCCGCACTGTTAGAATTTCCGCCGCATTCAAGCGCCGCCTGCTCATGCTGCGTAAATTTTATCGCTAGCGGGAGCCGTAAATTCCAACTCGCCGCGCAGATAGCTATAGGTGCCGCGATAAAATTTAGTTCGCGGCAACTTGCGCACTATTCGTGCAATAAACGATAAAATCCGCCTGCGATGCTTGTATGCCACTGGTGCGATAAAATTTCGCTTTTGCGACAAAATTTCACCCGCAGTGCTAGTACGGTGCCCGTACGTTAAAATTTCACGCTCCTTTTCCGAGCAAAGCCTCTTCATTAAAATTTTAAAATTTTTAATTCAAAAAGTCGCCGTGTTTTACAAGCCGTACCGCTTGAAATCGCGCAGATAGGCTAAAATTACATCCGTCCAAGCTTCAATTCTGCTCGCGCGGCGGTCAATTCAATACGGCAATTTAATGCGACCGATTTACAAAATCACCGCCCGAGCCTCAAATATCAGCGCCGCATTAGAAAAGTTATTTTATAATAACCGCATATCAAAATTTAAGGCGATCTATGAAAAGGCTTCTAATTTTCGTCGTTTTTGCACTGGCCGCTCTCGCCGCGGCGATCTACTTCAATCTCGATAGGCGCGAAGAGGTCGCGCACAAGGCCTACGGCATCATCGATATCAGGCAGAGTTCGCTTAGCTTTGAGCGCAGCGGCCGCATTAGCGCGCTTTACCGCGACGAGGGCGATTTCGTGCAGGCTGGCGACATTTTGGCAGCTCTGGATACGGCGGATTTGAGCTTTCAAAGGCAGGTTCAGATCGCGAGGTGCGACGGGCTTAAATTTAGCTTGCAAAAGCTGCAAAGCGGCTTTCGTAGCGAGGAGATCGAGATGGCGGCGGCGAATGTAAGCGCGCTGCAAAACGCCCTACAGCTCGCTACTTTGACGAACGAGCGCCTAAAAAGCCTAGGCAAAACCAACTCCGTATCCAAGCAGCAGATCGACGAGGCGTTTTATTCTATGAAGCGCACGCAAGCCCAGCTGCAAAGCGCGCAGGCTAATCTGCGCCAGCTTCAAAGCGGCTACCGCGGCGAGGATGTCGGCGCCGCGCGCGCAAATTTGGCAAGCTGCGAGGAAAATTTGAAATATCTGAACTACCAAATCGAGACGCAAAGCGTGCTAAAAGCGCCATTTAGCGGGCAGATCAGAGCGCGCCTTAAGGAGCTCGGCGACATCAGCATGCCAAGCGTGGGCGTTTTTGAGCTTAGCGAAGTAAAAAACAAGCGCGCGAAATTTTATCTAAGCGAAAATCAGCTCCGCTTTTTGCGTGCCGGACAGAGCGTGCGGATCATCGCCGCAGACGGCTCTAGCGCGAGCGCAAAGGTCGCCTACGTGAGCCAAACCGCGATGTACACGCCCCGCACGGTGCAGACCGAGGAGCTACGCGCCGATCTCGTGTGGGAGGCGCGCGCCGATTTCAGCGACGAGGACGGCAGCTTTCGCTTAGGCCAGCCGATTAGCGTGGAATTTTGACGGGCGAGCACTGCGCGCGAAATTTTAATGCACGAGTGAAATTTTAGCGCGCGGGCGGCACTTCAGACACTGCAGGCGAAATTTGGATAGCAGAGCCTATCGCCCGACAAAATTTTACGCAATATCGCGCGAGCCGTGCATACGGCGTGTGTGGGCCTGATGAAATTTTAAAAGTGCACTTCGAGCTGGAATTTAAACGACGCTTGTTCGGCAGAGAGTAGGGCGATGAAATTGCACCGCGCCTAAAATACATCGTCTCGGCGGCGATAAAATGCTGCGCGCTTAGAACGAAGTCGTACAAAAGCGGCGTAAATTTTATCGTGCGAGTTTGCGCGAGCAGGTGCGGCTTTGGATAAAAGATCGGAATTTTGCAGCGCGGCGAGTAAAATTTTGCCAAAATTTGAGTGCAAAGCAGTGCGGGTTAAATTTTAAAATTTACGGCTCGGCGACGACGAGGTAAAAGATGGGCGGTATAGTGGTATAATGGACTTTAATTCTAGTAGGCTGTAACGAACGGTGATTGAGTGCCGAGCGTGGACGGCAGTAAAATTCATCACGAAACAAACGGCGCGATAAAATACCGATTGCGGACGGAAGTGAAATTTTACCTCAAAGGACGCGGTAGCTAAAGTCGGTACTATGCCAAGGAAAGCCGAGACTAGGTAAAATTTCGCCAAAAGAGATGGCAGTGGTAAATTTCACCCCGAAAGGTAGGCGGAAGTGAAATTTTGCCTAAAAGGCGCGGCGGCGGTAAAATTTCGCCGAAAGAGGCGCGGCGCAGATAGAGCTCGGCGCTCACAGCTCGCAAGGTGTCTAAAAACTCGCTTTCGTTTGCGTTTTGAAGCGAATTTATCGCGGGTGCTCGCGGATCGCTTCATGTTTGGAGACCGCCCAGCTCATGCGCGTTGTGTGCGCATCGTTAGCGGCGCGGCTAGCCGATGCGATTGCACGCGCTCAAGACGGATCGGGCGGCGCGCGGAATATTCGGCGCGAGCCGTAAGCAACGCCGATCGTGCGGGCACTCGAATTCGAGCGGGCGATTGCAGGGCGCCCCGACGCGATAGAGCTTGGTTTTACGCGCTTGCGGTAAGTTACGTCGAATTTATATGCGAGGTTTGGGCGAAATTGTTTGACGCGCGTCGCGAAATTTAAAGCTCGCGGCGTCTGTAGAACCGAGATGCCGCGGCTGTCACAAAACTAAGACGCCGTAGCGGCCGCAAAACCAAGACGTCTCGGCGGTTGCAGAAGCAAGGCGTCGCGACAAAAAGTGCCTTTTAGGCGTGCGTAGGTCTCGTTCGTCGCGCCAAGCGTCGGGACGAGTAAATAAAATTTGGAGCTAGGTTTGGATCTACTAAATATCGTAAATTTAAAGAAATTTTACCTGCGAGAGGATCGCAGCAAAAACGTCGTTTTTGAAAATTTCGATCTGCGAATCGGCGACGCGCCGCGGCTCATCAGCCTCACGGGCCCCGACGGCGCGGGCAAATCCACGCTTTTAAAGCTCATCTGCGGCATCATCGCGCCCGATTGCGGCGAGATAAAATTTGCCGGCTTCACCCCTAGCGGCGAAAATAAAGAATTCGTCCGCGCAAACGGCTATATGTCGCAGAGCCTGGGGCTTTACGAGGAGCTTAGCGTCTGGCAAAATTTAAACATTTTCGCGGGCCTAAAAGGGCTCGATCTAAAAGACGGCGAGGAGTATCTGCGCGGGCTTTTGCGCCGCGTAGGGCTTTTGAAATTTAAAGATTACGCCGTGGATTCGCTCTCTGGCGGGATGAAGCAAAAGCTCGGCGTCGCCTGCGCGATTGCGGCAAAACCGCGGCTTTTGGTGCTTGATGAGCCGACCGTCGGCGTCGATCCGCTCTCGCGCAGCGAGCTGTGGGCGATCGTGCGCGAGTATCTGGATCAAAGCGGCGCGAAATGCATATTTTCGACGGCGTATTTCGACGAGGCGGCGGATGCCGATCTGACGCTGATTTTGCTCGGCGGCAAGATCATAGCACAGGAGCGCGCTGCGAAGATCACCGCGGCGCTGCGGGACCGCACCTTTCGCATTGGCGGCGAGGATTATCAGAGCCTGGCGCGCCGCTTGATGTTTAAGACGCAAAGATTTTTAAAAAACTCCCCACTCATCGACATCTGTCCCAGAGACGGCAGCGTCGATCTGCTAAGCGATGGGCCGATAAGCCTGCGCGATCTGCAGGAGTTTTTAAACGCAAGCCTAGAGGGTGATGGCGAAAATACAGAGCGCGAAAACGGGCGCGGCGAAAATTTTAAAATTTCAAACGAAAACGAGGGCGTTAAATTTAACGAAAGCGGAGACGCTAAAATTAACGAAAACGGGGGCGCTAAATTTAAACTCAGCCCGCGTGAGGCGAGCCTGGAGGATGCGTATATTTTTCTAAACAAAACAGAGATCGGCGCGGCAAACTTCGGCTACGAAAAAAGGAGCTTCGATGCGGCTCAAACCGTCATCAAAGTGCGCGAAGTAAGTAAAAAATTCGGCTCATTCACCGCCGTGGAAAATACGAGTTTCGAGGTCAAAAAGGGCGAGATTTTCGGCCTTCTGGGCCCAAACGGCGCGGGCAAGACGACGACGTTTCGCATGATCTGCGCGCTTTTGGGGATGAGCGGAGGCGAGATCTCGGTCATGGGCGAGGATCTGCGCTACGCCAAATCATCGATCAGATCGCGCATCGGCTACGTCTCACAGAAATTTTCGCTTTACAAAAAGCTAAGCTGCTATCAAAATTTAGAGTATTTCGGCCGCAGCTACGGCATCGGCGGAGTAGCACTGAAACGGCGTATAGAGGAGCTTTTGAGCGAGTTTGGCTTGCAGCGGCTGCGAAACGAGACGTGGCAGAACCTGCCGTTCGGCGCGGGGCGCAACCTCAGCATGGCGTGCGCGCTTATCCACCGCCCCGAGATTTTGTTTCTCGACGAGGCCACCAGCGGCGCCGATCCGCTCTCGCGCAGGCTCTTTTGGAACCGCATAAACGCGCTGGCGCGCACCGGCGTGAGCGTGGTCGTGACGACGCATTTTATGGAGGAGGCGGAGTATTGCGATCGGTTTTTGATCCAAGATCGCGGCAAAATCCTGGCGCTAGGCAGCCCCGACGAAGTCTGCGTGCAGCACGGGCGGCGGCTTAGCGTGCAGCAGGCCTTCATAAACGAGGTGCAAAAATTTAGAAGCGAGGCGGGCGATGAGGGCTTTTGATCTAAATTTTGCGCGATCGGCGAAGATTTTTGATCCGAATTTTATGCGGACTTGGCGAAAACCTGCGTGCCCGCGCGATAAAATTTTAAGCGGCGAAAAGCTCTTGCGGGGCGATGAAATTTTAAACGGCGGCGAAATTTGGATTAATAATAAAATTTTGAAAGGCGGCGGAATTTTAAGCGACCGAGCTTTGAACGTAGGAGAAATTCCAAGCAGCGGAATTTTAAACGACGGCAAAATTTGGATCGATAATAAAATTTTGAAAGGTTGCGAAATTTTAAAGGGTATAGGAATTTTAAACGATCGTGAAATTTTGCGCGGTGCCGAGGTTCTAAACCGAATGTCGCGCGGCGGTACACGGCGCGGATTTTGTAGACGGGTACTGCGCGGGTTCTGCGGCGAAACGAGCTCGCTTTGTCCGCTCCGTAAATTTCAAAGCGCGAGCGGCTCGCAAGCAGATTATAAATTTAAAAGGGCGACCGCTCTGCAAACAGATCGCAAATTTAAAATAGCGGTCAGTCTGCGAGTAGCTTGTAAATTTAAAGCCTCAATGCAAAAATTTCATCGCGGATTTTGTGCCGCCGCGGAGCTTTTGCGTCAGAAAATCCGCAGCGAGATCGTACCGCGCAACTGCTTAAAATTTCAAAGCCCGCCGTATGCGATCGCGCGATTAAAATTTCAGGGTGCGATGAGCAAAATGGGCGCGGGCAGTCCGTCTGCGCCGTTAAAATTTCAAATCTCGGTTGCCGCGCTTTTGCAATTAAAATTTTGGGGCGTGTCAAATACGATCACGCGGTTAAAATTTCAAAATACGGCAGTCGCATTTGTGCGATTTAAATTCCAAAGCTTGCCGCGAGCGGCGCAGTGCCGCAAAATCCAAGCACAGGGGCAGGGCGGATGAACTTTACCTTTTTAAAAATCCTCGTAAAAAAGGAGTTTGCGCAGATCGCAAAGGACCGATCGGCGCTCGTGATCGCGTTTTTGATGCCACTAATTTTGGTCGTGATCTACGGATACGCGATGCGAATGGACATAAAGCCCGTCAAGGTGGGCTTCGTAAGCGATCTGGGCTCAAAAATCGAGCGCGATCTGCTCGGCGGATTTTTGGGCTCAAAATACCTACAAACCCGCGTTTATATGGATTTAGAGAGCGCAAGGAGAGATTTTAAGGCGCACGAGATCGAGAGCATTTTGTATTTTGATCCGCTCTTTGCGGCTAAATTTCAAAACACCTTGAGCGGGCTCGGCGGCGCGGGCGGCGGCATAAATTTAAACTTTTTTAGCGACGACAGCTCCTCCACAGGCGGCGTGGACAATCTCCAAAATGCGAGCAACGGCGCAAATGTCCGTCCACTTGAGGACAGAGGCGCGGGCGCTAGCACGGAAAGCGGGATGAACACCTCTGCGGGCGGCACCGGCGCAAGCGGCGAGGGTTCATACGGCAATGGCGCAGCAGCGAGCGGTAGCGGAGTAAATTCAAGCGGCGCGACTGCAAATTCTAGTAGCAGCGCAGGCGACATAGGCGCAAATCAAGGCAGCGTAAATTTAATTGGCGGCGTGGGCGATACGAATGTTGGTTTTATCGACGGCGCAAGCGATATTCAAAATACGAGCAGCGGCGTCAATGCGAGCCCTTCCACTAACGGTGCAGGCGGCGCGGGCGGCGCTGTAAATAACGGCGGCGGAGTAAGCAGTGCAGGCGGCGGCGCGAGCGGCTCGAATAGAGACGGCGCCGAAATTTTTCTTATCCAAAATGCCACGCAGTCGCAGCTCGCGCTTCTTAGCTACGTTTACGTTGCAGGCGTAATCGAGCAGGTTTTGGCGCAAGATTACGGCTTTTTAAACGCAAATTTAAACGCCGCCGCAAAGCCCGTCAGCGTGAATTATCGCAGCTGGTTCAACGAAGCCAACGAATCGACGTGGTATCTCGTATCTGCCGAGTACGTGGGGATTTTGGGGCTCATCTGCCTATTTATGGTCGCGGTCGTGATCTCGCGCGAATGGGACCGCGGCACGATCGCCTCGCTTTACAACTCCAACGTAAGCGCGCTTGAGATCGTCACTGCCAAGGTCGGCGCGTATTATTTCCTAGCGCTTTTGGGCGGCGCGATGACGCTCGTTTACGGGCAGACGCTTTTAGGTATCCCGATCCGCGGTAGCGTGGCGATGCTGCTGGCGACGCTGTGCGTCTTCGTGCTGGAGATGACCTGCCTAGGCATGCTGATCTCTGCGATCTGCAAAAATCAATTCCTAGCGCAGGAATACGCCATCGTCATCGGCTACCTGCCCGTGACGCTGCTTAGCGGCATGATCTTCGATCTGCGTGGACTGCCCGCAGCGGTCAACTTCATCGGGCACCTGCTGCCGCCCACATATGCGGTCGAGTCCTTTCGCATCTGCTTCCTCTCGGGCGGACAGAGCGCGACGCTGTGGGTAAACCTCGCTATTCAAGCGCTCGGAGCGGTTCTGTTTTTCAGCTTGTGCGTGCTTAGCGTAAAAAGGGGCACACGATGAAAAATTTATTTTTGCTTTACGCTTGCGCGGAGAAATTTCGCGCCGCAAAAACCGGCGCAATTAATGTTCCGCTTTCGCCCGAGGCATCGATGGCGGAATTTCGCGCCGCCAAAAGAGAGGACGCGATGAAATTTTTAGAATTTTTTCGCAAGCGAGCGGAGTACGGGCTTGAAATTTTAAAATTTCTAGACGCGAGGCATTTTGGCTTGCAAGGTGCAGCGGTGAAGCGTAGATCTGAAATTTTAAAATTTAGCGCCGCAGAGCGCTTAAAACGCCGCTTCGAGTCGCAAAATCAAGCGGCGGAATTTTTAAATTTTGCGCCTATGCCGTGCAATCGGTTTGAAATTTTAAAATTTACGCGCGCTTCAGCGCCTTTTGCGGACACAGTGCAAAATTTTATATCGCAGCGTGGATTGAGAATTTTAAAGCTTATTCGCGCGCTGCCGCGTGCTTCGCGTCGTATTTTGCCGCGCGCAGATAAAGCCGAAGCAGGGCGTGCGGCGCGGCTTGCTTCGCAGCATACGTACGATGCGACAGAAAAACGGCGCGCGGTTAAGATTAATCATGCGAGCGGTTTGGATTCCGCGCAGCGCCGCATAGCGCGACTTTGTAGCGCAGCTGCACGGCACGGCTACAAAACGGCGCGCGCGGAAAATTTTAGCAAATTTGACCTCACGGGCGCGCTTTTAAATTTTAAATCGCGCTTTACGATGCAGCTTTGCAGCGCGGTTACGCGGCGTAACTACGAAGCGTGGCGTAGCGAAATTTACGCCGTTTGCTTGCATAAGTACCCAGTTTTGATTCGAGCCGCAAGCGGTAAAATTTCGCGCTATGAAGTAGGGCGAGCGACGAATACTTTGATTTCACAGGGAGTGAAAAGAATAAAATTTTACGCTCTGAATAGGTATACGATGAAATTTTTAAAATTTCTCGGTGCGAACCGCTTCGGCTGGCAAACGGCGGCGTGGTTTTTAAAATTTAAACCTGAGTCGTCGCATAGTAGACCTGAAATTTTAAATTTCATGTTCGCGTCGTATAAGCTCAAGCTCGCGCTGCGGAAATTTACGCTCGCGGTGCGCAAAATTAAATCGGCGTCCGCGGTGCGTTTAAATTTTGCTTTAAATTCCGTGCCACGAGCCTACGCCGCTAAATTTGAAAATGGCGTTAAATTTAAAGCTGTCGCTAAATTTAAAAGGGGTGCGCAATGAACGCTCTGCGAAAATCCCTGCTTAGAATTCGCGCATTGATAAAAAAGGAATTTTTGGCGATGTTTCGCGACAAGGGCACGCGTATGGTGCTGATCGTGCCGGTGCTGGTGCAGGCGATCATATTCGGCTACGGCGCGAATTTCACCCCCGAGCAGGTGCGCTACGCGATTTTGGACGACGCCCGCGATGCGACGTCCACCGCGCTGGTACAGCAGATCGCCGCTACGCCGATGTTTAAAACAGATCTCGGCTGCAAAGACCTAACCTGCCTGCGCCGCGCGGTAAGCGAGGGCGAGGCGATCATCGGGATCTATTTCGGCAGCGATTTTAAGGATACGCACGAGCTTTTGATCATCGCGGATTCGCGCAATACGACCTTGGCAAACACCGTCATCGGCTTCGTGCAGGCCATAGCGGGGGAATACAACGCGCAGCATTTTGTTAATTTAATCAGCATAAATCCGCGCTATGTTTTTAACGAAAACACGATCACGCGCTACACGATCATGACGGGGATGATTTTGGGGCTCTCGATGATTCAGGTGCTGATGCTATCGGCGTTTAGCGTCTCCCGCGAGCGCGAGGAGGGGAGCTTCGATATGATGCTGATGACGCCCGCGAACCCGCTTGAGATGCTGATCGGCAAAGCCGTGCCGCCCGTGCTGATCGCGATCGCGCAGGGGCTCGCGCTGTTTTTGATCTGCGTGTTTTACTTCGAAATTCCATTCCGCGGGCACTTTGCGGATCTTTTTGCGATCATTGCGATCTTTAGCGCCTGCAACGTAGGCATCGGCCTCGTGATCTCGACCGTCTGCAAAACCTCGCTACAATCGGTCGTGAGCTCGTTTTTGTTCCTGCTGCCGTGCATTATGATAAGCGGGCTGATAACGCCTGCGGACGCGATGCCGCGGTGGTTTTACTACATCGCGCACCTAGATCCGATGTATTATGCCAATAACTGCATGTGGCGGATCTATCTGGAGGGCGCGAGCCTAGGCGAGCTGTGGCATCTCATCGTGCCGCTGCTGCTGATCGGGCTTGGCACATTGAGCTTTGCGGCATCGCTTTTTAGAAATAAGCTGGACTAGGGATTTAGATCGGAATTTTAGTTTAGAATTTCAGCTGGAATTTTGGCTTGGATCTTGCTTCGTCGTGAACTTCTACTTAAAATTTTAAATTGATCGCGGAATTTCAGCTTAGAATTTTGCCCTAAATTTTGCGCGTTCGTAGCGGATAAAATTAAATCAAAATTCCGTGTTTCCGCCTGGTGCATTGCGCGTCGCGATAAATTTTGCGCCTTAAATTTTAAAAATTTTGCGAAATTCCGTCTTGCGAATAGAGTTAGAATTTAAATCCGGGGTTGCCCGGGCGTCTTGCGGCGGTCGTATCATCTGCGCTCACTTTGGAAGCAGGCATTTTTGCGGTATCTGCGCTCGCCTTGGAAGCGGGCTTTTTCGCATCGTCCGCGTCCGATTTCTTAAAAGTGGCGAGTTTGCTGTAAATGCTCGGTTTTTCGCCGTCCGCGCCTAGCTTGGCGCCGTCAAGCTCGCTAGAATTTTCCGCGCCGCATAACCTTGCGGGGTTGAATTTTATCCACGCTATGATTAGCAAAATCCCCGAAAATGCAGTTACCAGCGACGCTGCGATTAGATACGGCAGCGCGAGGATTACGCCTATTTTAGCTAGCGCGCCCGATACCGCTTCGCAGGGCCACGTCACGGACACCACTATGCCGTAGATTTTAAATAAATCCACGCCGCTAAGTGTGGCTAGGCGGCAGTTTAATACGCCCCAGATTATCACCGCCGCGCACGTCGAAAGGACGTAGAGCAGAGTGTAGAGTAGACCTAGCATCGCGCCCTCTTTTAGCGCTACTACCATGGCGCAGTAGCACAAAATCGCGACGATTGGGATACTTTCTATCAGCCTATAGGTCTTAACGAAGCGCACGCCTAGTGCCTTTTCTAGGCAAACGAAGCAGTCGTAAAATATCGCTAGTGTCGCTAGCAGCGCTAAAACTCTAAAAATCGCGACCGCGTCCTCGTCTATGCTGCTTACGCCCACCGTGCCGCTTACGCCGATGCCTAGCAAAATCACGGCACCTAAAACTCCGCGGAATTTCGCCTTGCGAAGCAGATCTTGCTTTGAAATTTCTTTCATTTTTATCCTTTGAATTTTCTAAATTTACGCGCTATTTTGCGGCTTTGCTGCGTGCGGCGACGCGCTTGACATTGCTATAACAGCGCGACTTTGGACGTTGCGGTTTAGACTTGCAAAAGGCGTGGTCGCCGCAAAACGAAAGCGCTTCGGCTTAGGCGAGCTTTTCTATCTTGCTCCAGGCTAGTAGGTGCACGATGCTGGTTATTATAAGAGCGACAAACGGCAAAAATTCCTTCAATGACGCGATAATTAAAACCGCATCGGAATCGCCAATTTGCGGCTTGGAGGTAGCCAAACCGAAGGGCCCTGCGCCACATAGCCAATTTAGCGCGAAAAAGAAGGCGCAGAGCCACACGTAGATCCGAAATATCATCACGCCGCTTACTTTCGTCAAAGAGAAATTTATACGAAACCACGCTACAACTACGTAGATTGCGGCTGCGGGTACCGCCAAATTCCATATAGTCTCTTCTATCATCTCTTTCATCGTTACTTCTCTGTAACAACCTGCCGGATAAAATAATAAAAGTGCTACGAAGCAGATGCAGATCATCACGCAGTTGCGGTAAAGCGTCGCTGCTTTTATGCCGCTAAGCATTGAAATTTTGCGGAGCGCCCTTAACCTATAAATCACCGAGAAGCAGATAAGAGCGATAAAAATTCCGCTGATGATCACGATATTATATGGATACCCCGGTATGCCCTCAAAAACAAAGTCTATCGCCATCAAAACCACCGGTAACGCCGCCAAAAACAGATCGATGCCGGCGCTGATTATCCCCTCTTTTCTTGCCTGAGATACGATATCTTGCATAATAAGCCTTTTTGAAATTTATCTCGAAGTGTAAAACGCTAATCAAACCGGAAAGAGCGAAATTTCATCGTGACGAGAGGTTCGCGAAATTTCAAACCTCCGCGCTTATCTTTTCTATCTTGCTCCAGGCTAGCAGGTGCACGATGCTGGTTATTACGAGAGCAACAAACGGCAGGAGTAATTTAAATAATATGGCGGTGATAGTCAAAGCCGAGCTTGGGTAAATCTGCCGCTCGGAAAGAGCTAAAGCAATAACCGTTGCATTGCATAGCATGTTTAGTACGAAAAAGATGACGCAGAGCCACACGTAGGTGCGAAAAGTACTTACTCCGCTTACTTGCGCCAAAGAAAAATTTATACGAAACCACGATACGATCACATAGGCTGCGGCTGCGAGAAAGATTAGAATCCGCGTTATTTCTCTAAAATGAGACTGGTAAAAATACATACACGTCGTGGTACAGATGCAGACAACTATGCAACTACGGTAAAGTGCTGCCGCGTTTGTGTCGCTAAGCGCCTCAATTTTGTTAAGCGCTCGTAACCTGAAAATCACCGAGGCGCAAATAAAAGCGATCAAAATTCCGCTAGCGATATAATTTGTCATCTCGTCGTCAAAGATTCTTGGTCTGTCGAAAGAGATAAAGCCTACCACGATAAAAACTACGGGTAGCGCCGCTAAAAACAGATCGATGCCGGTGCTAATCATCCCATTTTTTCTTGCTTGAGATACAGTGTCTTGCATAATAAGCCTTTTTAAAATTTGCCATGAAGTATACATAAACAAACGTAAAGCACAGATTAAACTGCGAAGTTTAAAATTTCAAAATTTCGTCGCAGCCAAATTTCGTTTTAGTCAAGCACATACTGCGGAATTTCGGAATTCCACCGGAGCGAATATGAAATTCCGTCGTGGAATTTTAAAGAGGAATTTTTACTATGGATTTGCAGGCAGAATTTCGTGGCGGAATTTCAGATCTCAAGCGCGACATACTTTCATCGCACGTTTCGAAAACTGGCAAGCCGCAGGTAGAATTCCGCTATGAGATTTCTGATCGGAATTCCGCGGTAAAATTTCACTATGGAATTTAGACTGGAATTCTAAGGCAAAACCTCGATATAAAATTTTGATCGGAATTCCAAGACGGCATTTCAAGACAAAATTTCGCGATTTAAATTTCGCTCAAGATAAAATCTCACGATTTAAAATTTCGCGCCGATTGATGAGTTGCTTTGTCGCGCCGCTCGCGTCTATCTCACCTGCGCGCTGAAAATTTGCGTGATGCTGGATATTTGCTCGCCCTCTATGTCAAATTCCGCCGTTTTGATCTGTACGCCGTAGAGTGAGCTAAGCGCGGCTTCGGTTAAAATTTCGTTGCTTGCGCCGTAGTTGTAGCTAAGATCATTTCGCAAGATCAGTGTGCGATCGGCAACTGCGAGGGCGTGGTTAGGCTGGTGGGTGGTAAAAACTATGCTCGCATCGCTATTTGAGCGCAGATTTGCGATGAGGCTTAGCACGCGGTCTTGGTTTTTGATATCAAGCGCGCTGGCAGGCTCGTCCAAAAACAGCACGTTGCTGCCGCTAGCTAGGGCTCTAGCAAATAGCACGAGCTGCCTCTGCCCGCCGCTAAGGGCGTTAAAGCTGCGCTTTTGCAGATGGGCGACGCCTAGCGTTTCCAGAGCGTCAAGACAGATTTGAATATCCTTTTTGCCCGGTTTTGAAAAGAGCGAGATCTCGCGTACCCGCCCCATCAATACGATATCAAGCACGCTGTAATCAAACGCGACGTTAAAGCTTTGAGGCAAGAAAGCAAATTTTGCCTTGCGCACGATCTCGCCTTCTTTAGGCTGCAAAATCCCCATCATACACGACATTAGCGTACTTTTGCCTTGCCCGTTTAAGCCCAAAATCGCTAATGTTTGAGAGCTGGCAAGCTCGAAGTTTAAGTTGCGAAAGCAGAATTTTTCCGCCTCGTAGTAAAAGCCAGCATTTTTTACCTCAATTAGATTTTGCATTTTTGGCGCTCCTTTTTAGAAGTAGGGCAAAGATTGGGCTTCCGATGAGAGCGGATAGAATTCCTAAAGGAATTTCGGCGCTACTTAGCGAGCGAGATAGATCGTCGATTGCCAGCATAAAGATCGCTCCTGCGATGAAGCAGGCAGGCATTAGCTTCACGTGGTCGCTGCCCGCGATGAGCCTGGTGGCGTGCGGCACTACAAGACCTACCCAGCCGATATTTCCGCTGACGCTAACTTGTACGGCGATCAGAGCGGTGCAAAGCGCTAGGATCGTGCAGCGCAGAAATTTAACATCCACGCCTAGCACGCGCAAATCATCATCATTTAGGCTGAGTAGATTAAAACGCCATCTCAGCGCGATCAAGACTGCAGAAGCGGGCAGGGCGATCGCGCACATCAAAATTACTTTATCATATCCTGCGCTTACGAAGCTTCCTAGTAGCCAAAAAACGATATTAGGTAGCACTTCCTCATCGTCTGCTAGATACTGCACCAAGCTCGTAAGTGCGGCAAATACGCCGTTAATGACTATACCTGCTAAAATGAGCGAGAAAATATCGGCGCGTGCTACGAATTTTGCCAAAAGATAGAGCAAAAATAGTGCCGCAAGCCCGAAGCAAAATGCAAAACCCGCAAGCCATAAGCCGCTCAATCCTAGCAAGATACAAAGCGCGCCGCCGAATGCTGCTGCGGTACTCACGCCTACGATGTGCGGGCCAACGAGTGGGTTTTTAAATACCGCCTGCAAGCTCAAACCCGCGATAGCAAGCGCTCCACCGCAAAGGCTGGAGAGTAGAATGCGCGGAATTCTAACATCCATCATCACACTTTTGGCGGCTTCATCGCCGCCTCCGCTAAAAAGAATTTTAAAAATTTCTTCTAACGGTATATGAAACTGCCCACTAGCGAGCGAGATTAGCGCCAGCACTACCCAAAAAAGAAGCAGGATTAGGTTCAGCATTATTTTTGATATTTGACGCGGTAAAATTTCTCGTAGAATTCCTCTACTTTTTTATCAAAGTCTGCGTCCTTAAAATTTTGCGGATAAAGCTTCATCGCAAGCCATTCCTCGCCAAGCGCCATCGCTTCAGCAGTCGGATGACCCCAGGCTTTAACGAATTCGGGCATTAGATAAATTCTATCCTCTTTCACGGCGCTAAGACCTTTTAGTGCAGGGTTTGCTTTAAGCTCGGCAGGTACTTGAGGATAGCGGTTTTGCACTAAGATAATCTGCGGATTCCATGCTAAAATTTGCTCCGGCGAAACCTGCTTGTAGCCCTTTATATCTGCAGCGGCGACGTTCGTCGCGCCTGCTCTTTCTAACATTACGCCAGTATATTTGCCGCTACCGTAGGTCGTAAGATCGGGATTTGCCATATAAACTCTAGGTCTTTTATCTACGATAAAATTGCTAAATTTGGCATTCAAATCAGCTTGCGATTTTTTAACGAAATCTATTAGTTCAGCGGCATCCTTTTCGTGATTGCTTAGTTCGCCTAGAATTTTAACCCCCTCGTAAAAGCCCTCATCGTAAGCGGCGAAGCTATCGCGCTCATCTTTAAAGGTCGGATTTAGCTTAGCTTTTTCCTCTTGTGCAGAGCTGAAAAACGAAATGCCTACGACCGGGATTTTTAACTCCTCCATTTTAGCGATATATTCTTTAGGGAAGTAGTTGACCACTACGACCGCATCGGGCTTTAGACTAAGCAGGGCTTCGTAATTGACATCTTTGATATCGCCCGGATTAGGTAGGTTTTTAAAACTCGGCGCCAAGCGATTATACTCTTTGCCTAGGCGTTGCTCCCAGCTTTTTAGGATGCCTACGACCTTATCTTGGGCGTTGATTTCGTTTAAGACATTGAGCGCTTCGTGGTGTAGCACGACGATGCGATTTACTTGATCCGGGATCGTGACCTTGCGACCGAGCTGATCGGTAATCGTGCGATCTGCAAAAGCCAGGCTAGCGCAAAGTGCTGCACCAAGAAGGATTGAGTGAAGTTTAAGCATTTTTTCTCCTTGAAAATTCCGCAAAATATACGGGATTAGAATAGCTGAATTATAGCCGATCGGCATAAAATCTAGATAAATTTTTATATAAATTATTTCATTTTTTCGTGGGGGATTTCAGATGCTTTCGTAGGGCAGAATTTTGTGATTTTACGCAGAATTTTGCTATAAAAATTTTTGCCCTTCTTCTCTAGGCTAATCGGATACTGCCCGATGCCAAGCGAAACCGCAAATAGCAGGACCCAGAGCAGCAGCAGGGCGGAAAATTTCATTTATAGCTCGTACGGTAGAATTTTTGATAAAATTCCTCTACTTTTTTGTTAAATTCCGCTTCGTCAAAGTGCGTTGGATAGAGCTTTATCGCTAGCCACCACTCGCCAAGCGCCATGGCTTCGGCAGTCGGATGGCCCCACGCTTTGGCGTATTCGGGCATCATGTAAATTTTATCCTCTTTGACCGCGCTTAAATTTGCAAGCTGCGGGTTGGATTTAAGCTCAGCCGGCACCTGCGGGTAGCGATCCTGCACGAAGATCATTTGCGGCGCCTACGCTAAAACTTGCTCTGCAGATACTTGCTTGTAGCCCTTGATACTCTCTGCTGCGACGTTTTGCGCGCCGGCTCGCATAAACATTATGCCCGTGTATTTGCCGCTGCCGTAGGTCGTGAGATCGGGATTTGCCATGTAAATTTTAGGCCTTTTATCGACGATGAAGTCGCTAAATTTAGCCTTTAGTTGCTCTTGCGAGGTTTTTACGAAGTTTATTAGCTCGGCGGCCTCTTTTTCGCGGTTTGCGACCTTGCCAAGAAGCTCGATCCCGTCGTAAAAGCCCTCGGTGTAGGCGGCTTCGTCGTCTTTGAAGGTCGGATTTAGCTTGCCCTTATCGGCAGCGTCGCTGCGTTGAAAACTAACGGCGATGACGGGGATTTTGAGCTCGCTCATCTTGTCGATGTATTCTTGTGGGATGTAGTTTGTGACGATCACGATGTCGGGCTTTAGCTTAAGCACCGCCTCGTAGTTGATGACCTTTAGATCGCCCGGCGTCGGCATATCTTTGAGACTCGGCGCTAGGCGAATGTAGTTTTTGCCGAGCGACTTCTCCCACGACTCTTGCACGCCGACGACCTTATCTAGCGCGTTTAGCTCATTCAGCGCGTTTAGGCTTTGGTGCTGAAGCACGACTATGCGCTTAACCTCATCAGGCAGCGTGACGTCGCGACCCAGCTGATCGGTTACGACGCGATCTGCGAAAAGCGAACTCGCGCACAGCGCAAGAGCTAGCGCGAAAGAGTGAGGCTTACTCATTTTCTATCCTTTAATTTAGATTATATACTTTTTAATACGCCCGATTTTGCATGCTTTTTAGGCGTCCGCATTTAGAAAATATACTTTGAAATATTATAGATTTTTAATGATAAATTTTAGGTAAAAGATGAAATTTTAAAGTAGGGCGAATTTGAAAATTTACATCGTGCATATGAGTTTCGCGTAGAATTTTGCGATACGATATGGAATACGTAAGTAAATTTATGAAATTTTAAACGGCTTGCGCGTAATTTCAAATTTGTTTTATCATTTATTTTGCAGGCGTCGTCCATAAGGTTTTATTCCAAAGCTCCGCACCCGAAATCCCTTTAATCCTAATCCAAGCGATAAGTTCTAAAATTTCAGATAAAAGGATTATCGCGAGTACAATGTACGCTGTGGTTGCACTACTCATTTCCGGTAATTTAATAAACGAATTAATGATTTCTACAAGTACTAAAGATATAAAATATAACCACGCGTAAGCATAAAAAATTTTACTCTTAGCGGCTTCTCCTAAGTAGTAATATACTATTGCCGGTGCTATGGTGCCGATAATCTTAAACGCTGTAATCGTTACATACCAAATGGTAACAAATTGCGTCTCTTTAATCTCCATAGAGTGATTAAGTCCTATGGCCATAGCCGCTAAAATGCAATAGAATGCCTCCACGAAAGAGCCGCCTCGCTCATGTAAGGTATAATTTAGAGTCTCTAAGCTCACAATATTATTATTCATAGAATGTGGTAAAAGCGAAATAAATACGATAGCCCAAAGCACTCGGGCGATAAAGTTAATCAAATACGCCCTAAAGACCTTACTATCAGAGATATCCGAGATCATTTTAGTCGCGGAGAGCTTGAAAATCATCGAAGTAAAAATCACGGCGACGATTATGGTCGCAGCGGCGAAAAACCCGCTCATCGTAATGCCATACAAAAGCTCACAACAAGCCCAAATGATCAGGTAGCAGCAGATCGATAAAACGCTAGAGGTTAATGCCGCGAAATTTTATGGCGTTTAAAATTTTAGGGTTCATAAAGTTGTGCCTTTGGAATTTTTAAAATCTATGGCGGATTATACTTGCAGGGTTTAAAATTTAGATAAATTTTAGAAACCCCGCGTTACTAAATTTTAAAATTTAGAAATTTACTAAGAGCGATACTAGGAGGAGGGTATAAGCTAAAATTTGAATGGGAATTTTAATCCATCTCGCCTAAAAGGTTGAATTCCGAAATAGGGCAAATTATCAATCTACGAGTAAACGTAGGGCAATTTAGCTTTTGCGTTAGTAAATTATGAAATTTTATTTATCATGCGCGGCGTGTCTATATCATAAAGTAATTGACTTTAAATTTAAAAGCTAAATGGAACGATAGCAAAGTAAAAAACTCATATATAGAGAAAACTCGCATTTTCGCATTTGGTCTCTTTGGGTTCTTTGAGTCGATAATACGATAAATAGTGTTGAAAAGCGCTATAGTTCCCATAATTCTATAAATTTTATATTGAAAACTATAATTTTCAAGTAAAAATTCAACACGAAATTAACGTATAATTATATGAATAATTTCATGTATTTTTAACGTATTTGTTGTTTTATTAATGGTTTTTATTAGGAGAATTTTACATATTATCGTGACTTCAAATAAAATCAACATGACGATGTGTTTTTGTAAGAATTAAAATAGATAATATCTGAATTGGGCGGAAATAAAATTTTGCTTATGGTAGAGATTTAAATTTAAAATATGGGAAGTTATTGCCCCTAGAAAATGCCCTCTTTTATTCAATAACCAGGCGCATTAGATACATATCCTCGCCGTCGATTACGCTGATTTCGGAGCTTTTGCAGCGCGGACAAGAAAAATCGTTCTGCGTCAAATCTCCGCTAAAACCGCAGTTTTTGCATTTTACGACGATTTCTTGGGTATGGATGATGAGATCCGCATTTTCGCAGACGGTGCCTGCGCGAAAGACTTCATAGCAGTTTTGCAAATAATGCGCTTCCACGCCGCTTAGTCGCCCTATTTTTACGTGCAGTTCCCTTATCTGCGGACTTTTCGAACTAAATGTATCGTAGGGCGCCTGTGGTTTTACATCTAAATTTTTATAAAAATCGCCGCTTTTGTCGTTCGAGTTCGTATCCACAACACCCGTATTTTCGGTATTCTTAGTGCCTATGTCGGTATTTGCGAAATCCGTATTTTCATTGGCGGTATCGGAGATGTCGCAATGATTTTTATCGCCCTGCTTGGCCGCGCCTTTTTTCTTTGCTTTTTCGGCGTTTAGCGCCTTTTCGCATAGCGCCACAAGATCCGCTACGATCGATAGTTCATGCATTTTTTCCTCTAAATTTTACGGTCGCGCCGTATTTATACGAAATTGTATTGTAAATTTAAAAATACGCTTGAAATTTAGGCTTAAATTTGCCGAATTTGCACGCAAATTTAACAAATCCTCGGCAGCAGCTCGCCTTTCGGAAGCTCCAAAAATCGCTGCGATCCGTATGCGTTTTGCAAAATCACTCGCCCTTTTGCCGCATACGGAGTTTGAAATTGTCCCGCCCTATTTTCTGATACTGTGCCCGCGTCGCTCGCACCCGTAAATTCGTCCCGCGTACCAAGTTTAGGCGTCAAAGCGCCATTAAATTCGCCTTTGTCGTGCCCTACTTCGCGCACCTCGCCGATGATCGCGGCGTTTACGTCAAATTCTCGCAGTATCTCAAGCGCTCTATCCGCCTCGGCATCATCTTCTACGATAATCACGAAAGTGCCTTCGTTTGCAAGCTCGTATGGCTCGAAGCCCAGCAGTTCGCACACGCCCACTACTTCGTCGCTGATTTTGATATTCTCTTCGCGAACCAAAAATTCAAGCCCGCTGGAGCTTGCAAATTCGTTCAAAACCGCGCTGAGCCCGCCGCGCGTCGCATCTCGCATCGCCTGGATCTTCACGCCTTGCAAGATCAGCTTTTCGACCGCGCCGCAAAGCGGTTTGCAGTCGCTTTGTAGCTCGCTGTTTAGCGCGATATCGTCGCGCGCCGCGAGTATCACCGCCCCGTGCCGCCCGATGTCGCCGCTAAGCAGGATTTTTGCGCCCGCTTTGATGTTTTGCACGCGCACAGGTCGCAAAATACGGCCGATGCCGCTAGTGTTGATGAAAATTTTATCGCATTTACCGCGCGGCACGACCTTCGTGTCGCCGCAAACGATACGAACGCCGCAGCTTCGCGCGGTGCTTGCCATCGAGTCCAAAATGCGTCGCAGCTCGCTTAGGCTAAGCCCTTCCTCGATGATGAGCGCGCAGCTTAAAAACAGCGGCTTTGCGCCCACCATCGCAAGGTCGTTGACGGTGCCGCAAACGGCGATCTTGCCGATGTCGCCGCCGTTAAAAAACAGCGGCGTAACCACGAAACTATCGGTGCTGAAAGCTAGCTCGCCGCTAGGGCTCGCAGAATTCAAAGCAGAGCTCGGCGTCGCGCGGTCAAAACGAGCCCCGGCGTCTAAATTTAGTATCGCGCTGTCATTATTGGCGCGCAAAATTTCATTATCAAACGCCGCAAATATCGTCTCGTTGATGAGCCTATTCATCTCCTCGCCGCCGCCGCCGTGGCTTAAAAGTATAGTTTCGTTCAAATTTTTCCTTTTTATTTGGTTTTAAATTCGGTTTTAAATTTAAAGCCCGTATTCCGCAGTCAAACAAGCCGTGCCGCTACGGCGCCATGCAAAATTTTAAAGCAAAGCTTTAGCCCGACGTTTTTTCTTTGGTTAAAATTTTAAAGCATGACTTATTTTTAAAATTTACGCTCTGCTAGCCGAATACCGCGCGCGAAATTTAGCCCGCGTTTTTGACGTCGCCGTATTTATAGTACGCCGCGCACGCCCCTTCGCTTGAGACCATGCACGATCCTATCGGGTTTTGCGGCGTGCAGTGCTTGCCAAAAACCTTGCAATCATAGGGGCTTTTTTTGCCGCGTAAAATTTCGCCGCAGATACAGGCCTTGCTCTCGGGGGCGCTCTGTACGCTGCAATCAAACTGCACCCTGGCATCCAGCGCCGCGTACTGCGGGCGCAACTTCATGCCGCTTTTTGGAATTTCGCCGAGCCCTCGCCACGGAAAATCGCAAATTTCAAAATATTTATCTATTAAATTTTGCGCTTTTTGGTTGCCGCCCTCTTTTACGACGCGCTCGTATTCGTTGAAAACCTCGTAGGTGCCGGCGTTTTGCTGCTCCACCAAATTTAACACGCCCGCCATTATGTCAAGCGGCTCAAATCCGCTTACGGCGATCGGTTTTTTGTAGTCGTGCGCGATGCTCTCGTAGACCTTCGCGCCGGTGATCACGCTTACGTGGCTAGGTCCTAAAAACGCATCGATCTGCACATCTGCGTCGTCTAAGATCGCTCGCACGGGCGCGGGCACCGTTACGTGGTTGATGTGAAAAAAGAGATTTTTTAGCCCCAAACTTAGCGCCTTATCGATCAGCACGGCGCTCATCGGCGTCGTCGTCTCAAAGCCGATCGCAAAAAATATCACCGTTTTTTGCGGATTTTCCTGCGCGATCTTTATGCAATCAAGCGGGCTATAAAGCGCTCTGATGTCGTGCCCCTCGCTGCGCAGCTTCTGCAAGCTAGTGCGAGAGCCTGGCACGCGCAGCATGTCTGCTAGAGTGCAAAAAATACTTTGCGGCATCGCGGCGAGCTTGATCGCCTCGTCGATGCGACTGCGCGGCATCACGCACACCGGACAGCCGGGGCCGTGGATAAATTTAATATTTTCGCCGACCAGGCTCGGAAGGCCGAATTTCATGATCGAGTGCGTGTGCCCGCCGCAAATCTCCATAATGTTTAGCGGCTTTTTGCTTTTAGAAATTATCAGCTTGCTAAGCGCTAAAATCAGCTCCTTATCCCTAAAATCCTTGATTAGATCCATTATTTACCTTAAATTTTACGGGTTTGCAAGCCGTTTTAATTCTCTGCGCCGGCTCTCGGCTCCATGCTTTCATACACGGAGCCCTCTTCCGCCCTCATCTGCTTTGCAATCTGCTCGTAAATTTCGATACTCTCCTTCGCTCGCTGCGTATCGATCTTCTCCATCGCAAAGCCAACGTGGATCAGCACGTACTCTCCGACCGCCGCGGGCTCGGGGAGCAGATCCAAGCTCACACCGCGGCGTACGCCCAGGGTCTCCACGGTCGCGAAATTATTTTCGTCGATCGAGATGATTTTTGAAGGGATTGAAAGACACATTAACGAAATTCCTTCTTGTATTGTAGGAATTTCAGCCATTTCTCCATGCCCTCGCCACTTTTGCTATCAAGCGCGATGATGTCGGCTTTGGGATTGAGTTTGTGTACCTCGCGTACCACCTCCTCCATATCGAAGTCAAAATGCGGTAGCAGCGCGGTTTTGGTGATTACGACGCAGTCTGCGCGACGAAATATCACGGGGTATTTTG
Organism: uncultured Campylobacter sp.; assembly: GCA_963529615.1. GTDB lineage: Bacteria > Campylobacterota > Campylobacteria > Campylobacterales > Campylobacteraceae > Campylobacter_B. The sequence goes on from CAUSAC010000013.1 coordinate 30,802, forward strand.
CGATCTTATCGCTGCCCTCGGGCACGCTTAGAAGCACTACGTTCAGGTGCGCGCCCACATCGAATGCCGCGGGGCAGACGAGGTTTCCGACGTTTTCTATGAAAACTAGATCCAAATTTTTAGTATCGATATGATGAAGCCCCTCGTGGACCATAAAGGCGTCCAGATGGCAGGTTTCACCGGTGCTGATCTGATGGGCCTGCGCGCCCGCTTTTATGATGCGATCGGCATCGCGGTTAGTCTCCAGGTCGCCCTCGATGACGCCGATTTTAAATTTGCCGCTTTTGATAGTGGCCTCAAGCAGCGTCGTTTTGCCGCTACCGGGGCTACTCATCAAATTTAAGCATAAAATTTTGTCCTCGTCAAAATGGGCTCTGTTGTGAGCGGCCTCCTCGTCGTTGGCGCTTAAAATTTTACTCATCACCTCGATCGTCTTGGCATCGCTGATAGCGACATTTGCGTGGACGTGATCGTGCGCATCGTGCTCGTGATCGATCCCCGCCTCATGCATATGGGCGTGGGAGTGGACGGTGCCGTCCGCGTGGGTGTGGACATGCTCATGCGAATGAGCGTCATGAGTATGGCCTATGGAACAGCCGCAATCTTTACACATTTTTTATCCTTGGAAAATAAATTTTGCGCGTAAAATACCACGTTTTTGCTTTAAGCTGCGTAAATTTGATAAATTTTATATCGAAGTGCAGAATTTTATAAAATTTAATGAGGCTTGAAATTTACGCGCTTTAGTTTTATCTAAATTTTATGCGCTGCTTGCGAAGGCTCACCGCCAAATTTAAAGCTTGCGAGCAAAGATGCTGTTTTAAATTTAATCGCCTGCTCGCAGATTGCAAGCTGCACGCCGTAAATTTAGGTGTTGCGCGGCTGTGCAGCGGCTCAAAACAATACAAAGTCGCCGTAGATAGAAGCGCGAAATTCAGGGCTTGCGAGCTGATTTTATCCGGCACTCTACAATCTCGCACGTGCTCTACTGCGTGGCGAACATCAACGCGGCAGCCGTTTTCATATCGATTTTACGCTAGTTCGGCTTTGAAAATGCGGCACGAAAGCAGTGCTTTATAAAATTTAGTCGCGAGCTGCGCCGATCTCGCGCCAATGCGTAAATTTAAACCCGCGGCAAGAATGCTTTTTGATTAAAATTTCTAAAATTTTGCGCTAGCGTTCGCCGCGTAAATTTAAATAAATTTTATTTGTTGCCTTACACAATCGCTGCGTTTAAATTTTAAATTTCACTACGCGCCCGCAAAATCGCGCTGCACAACTCGCAAAAGTCGCGCAACCGCTGCGTTTAAATTTAAAAGCGCGTAAAATTTAGCGCGACGCGCTGTTTTTAAAAATGCTCAAAAGCCTACGCTTCGGTGATTACCGCGTTTACGAGCTTGGAAAATTTTACCCCTTTTAGCGCGCCGATTTTGGCGCCGAGCCGCTCGATCTTTGAAATTTTATCCCGCATCGTGATCTCCTCGAAGCAGTGGCGCTCGTCGATGTGGAAGTGGCTGGTGCTGATGATGGTGACGTTTGCGTGGTGCTCGATCTCTACGAGCTGCTCGATCAGATCGCTTTGGTGATGATCGTAAGCGATGCAAAGCACGCCCACGCAGTTATCCTCGCCATCTCCGTGAAGTACGCCCTCGACCATCTTTTCGCGTATGAGATCGCGGATAAACTCGCTGCGGCTTAGGTACTGCTTGGCGCGCACCATCTCGTCGAGATCCTCAAAAAGCTTCGTCGGCAGCGAAATGCTAAATCTTACGGCGCTCTCTTTTTCCTCTTTTTTCATAGCTCCCCTCATTTCGCGTATTTTGAATGTAATTTTACCGAAATTCCGCTCAAATAGTAAGAATTTTGCGCTAATTTGACTTATTCTTTAAAATTTAAAGCTCCAAAGCATCGTGCGTATTTTGAAATTTTGCTCGCGATTTTGCGTTGTATTTTAGTGCTAGCGCGATGAAATTTACCGGTGCTACGTTATTTTAAATTCTACCGCGAGCTTGCGTCCAAATTTTAAGGATCAGGCGCAAATAGCGTCTTAGCTTGAGATTTGCGCAGTATCTACCACGCGCCGCGGTAGAATTTCGTATCGATCGCCGTAATAGCACGCGTGACGCTATGGCAGTCAACGGCGCGCCGTTAAATTTTAAAATTTTAACGTTTCGGCTGCGACATATGAAGACGGCAAGGCGTAAATTTGTTCGCTGATTTTGCGATTTTAGAAAAGCTAGCTGCGTGATTTTATCGCCGTAGCGTTAGAATTTACGCAAAGCGCAGGCAGGGCGCAGAGTTCATTAAATTTAGCGGCGAGATGAAACTAGTAAATTTTACAAAGAGCGAGCTTAACGGCTATAATTGCGTTTTTTGTGGACAAGTTTAGCGCGAAATTTCGCTTAAATATGCCGCGAGCTGCCCGTATGCGATGCCGCTGTCGTTGCAAGGAACGGTGCGATTTAGATGAAATTTTATCCCTCGCTCGCGCAGCTTCGCGCACGTAAGATTTAGAAGCGTGGCGTTTTGAAAGACTCCGCCGCTTAGCACGACCTCGAGCCCGAAGCCCTCCGCAAACTCCGCGATGAAATTTGCGATGGCGTTTATAAATTTCGTCGCGGCCAAGCGCGGCTCATCGCTCAAAGCCTGCAAAAACGCCTCTTCGTAATCGATCACGTAGCATTCGCCCTCAAGGCTCGGCGCGCAAGCTCCGTTTTGCAGGATTTGATCCGCATCAGCGGCGTTTTTGCTTTCAGAATTTATTAAATTCAGGGTAGACGCTTGCTTTATAGAATTTACGGCGACGTTTGTATTCTTTTCACCGCCGCCAGCGATGTTTCGAGCCGCCCACTCAAGCTCATTTTTGCTCGCCATATCGCCCTCAAGCTTTTTAAAACCGCCTTGCAACGCGCAGCTATCTTTCACGCCGCTATGATTTTGCACATTCAAACCGCCCTGCTCCGCTTCGCTTGCCAAATCATTGGCGCTTCGTTGCTGCAAAGCGGATTGCGGCGCGTTCTGGATAAAATTTTCGCCCTCCTTTCGCAGCGTAAATTCGTAACTCTGCTCGCAGCCCTGAATATAGAGGTTTTCTAGCCGCATGCCCGCCTCGCCGTCGAAACTTACGGCTCGTAGGTCGCAAATGACCGCTGCAAACGCGTCGAATAGCCGCCCTAGCGAGCTTGAGTGGACGGCACGCGGCGCAATTTTTTCTAAATTTGCCACTTCGCTCGCGCTAAATTTTGCTAAAAACTCGCGCGCAGCGCCCTTTGCATTAAATTTAAACACGAGTGCGAGCGCAAGTTTGTAGATGTTTTTGATCGCGCTCTCGCCGCCGATAAGCGCGATCTCGTCAAATTTCGCCACGCGACGGTAGCCGCGAGGATCAAACACCATCACCTCGCCGCCCCAGATCGTGCCGTCCGTGCCGTAGCCCGTGCCGTCGAAGCAAAAGCCGAGGTATTTTTTACCGCTAAAAAGAAGATCATTTTGCGCTAGATTCGATACCAGATGCGCAAAGTGGTGCTGGTAGCGGATCACGGGGTATCCGCGCTGCTCGAAAAATCGCGTGTGCGAAAACTGCGGGTGCAGATCTGCGATGACGGCGTCAAATTTCAGCTCGTAGGCGCGCACAAACATATCCAAAAGCGCGAAAAATCGCTCATTCGTGGCGACATTTTTAAGATCGCCGATGTAGGGTGAGATGAAAATTTGCCCGTCTTTGTAGATCGCAAACTCATTTTTAAGCTCCGCTCCGAGCGCCAGAAAAGTGCCTTTGGCGCGGAATTTGCTAGGGAAAATTTTTGGGTTCATTCCGCGAGATGTTCGCAAAAACAGCGCGCGATTTAAAATTCCGCTCGCTTGATCGTTCGCGCTTTTGAAATTTAACGCTGCGACGCCGTTTTTAAAATTTAATGTTGTGTCCTGGCTGCCTGGGGTCGCGCCTCGCTTACTATTTGAAGTCGCAAAGCGCCGCTCGCTATCCAGGACTGCGATATTATGCATGACTTCGCTTGACGCCGCTACGTCGCTTTTTAAATTTGAAGGTGCGGCGCCAAATTTATCGCTCAATGTTGACGCGCCCTGCTCGCCTTTTGCTTTTTTGAAATTTTTCGCGTTCTCGGGGCTGCGGCGCTTCATATCAATCAATGTCGTGCTGTTTTTAAAATTTAAAGATGCACCGTCGCGTTCATCGTTTGATGCCACGACGTCGCGCCCGTCATCCGAGAACGCGTCGCAACTATCTATCGCCGCATCGGTGCTTTCATCGGCTATCGTCGCGTCGCAGATGCTACCTAGCCCCGCGCTTTCTTGCTCGTTTTTTGCTTTTTTGGATAAATTCTGCGAATTTTTTAGCTCGCAAACGGCTACTTGCGAGCTTTGCAGACCTTCACTCGGATCACGCTTCGAGCCTTGCTTGGAATTTGCCCGTTTCAGATCATCGCTTTTCGAGTTTGACGTATTTTCATTCGGCTGCCGCTTTATAATCACGTTCAAATCGGACTTCGTATCGATCGAGGGAAGCGACATAGCATGCGGTGCTTCAAAATTTTGCGCCATATTCTCGCTGTGAGCCCGGGTCTCAAGCGTGTATATATTGTGCGTGCGATCGTTTGCCCTCGCGCTTGCAGCTTCTTTTTTAAATTCCTGCAAAAAGGCGATACTATCGTCACTCGGCGTTAAAATTTCGCGGTCGTTATCCAGGTAAAACGAGATAACGCTGCCCAGCTTCGCGCGCAACTCCTCGCTGCTAAAAATAATGGGCTCGCCGCTAATATTGGCGCTAGTAGCGACGATCGGACGATCAAAATATTCAAAAAGCAGTAGATGCACGCCGGTATTTGCGAGAAAAATGCCGATTTTATTAAGGTTTGGCGCCACGCTTGGAGCGATAAAAATCGCACCCGCCTTAAAAATCGCCGAAAAGCTCGCAGGTAAACGCACGAAATTGCCCCTGTTAGCGGAACATGCGCCATGCGCCTCCGCCACACACGCCTGCGCAGAACATGAGCCTTCCGAATTTATCGTCTGTTCCGGACTCGGCTCGCACGTCGCACGCTGCAAGTCTACTCCATCCTCAACATGTCGCAAACCCTGAATATTCGCCGAATTTTGCGAAATAGACTCGTCCGGCGCAAGCCGAGAATCAGGCTCATTCGCCGCGCATCGCGAGTCTTGGCTATCCACTGTGGGTTGCAAATTTAAATTATTGGTTGTATGTCGCAGCTCTAGCCCACCTTCTGCTTGCAGCGAGCTCAAATTTTTAGCCGCGCACTGCAAATCAGACCCATCGTATGCGCGCTCTAGCTCGTTTGTCGCGCTCTGCAAATCGTCTGCTGCTAGCGTATCGCAGGCGAAATTACGGTGCGTCGTTTTGCTGAAAATTTGCGCATTCTGCAATCCGCCCTGCTCCACATAATCTTCAGTGCTTTGGATGTTAAAATTTTGCGCTGCGAAATTGCGTAAATTTTGTAGCTCAGAGCCTTGCCTTTGCGCCGACTTTTCTTGCTCGCCCACAAATCTCGGCGATATAGGATTTTTGCTTTGCGCCTTTAAATTTTGCGTGCCGAAATCTGCCGCGAAGCCCGCCTCTGTGCGCCAAACAAACTCGCGCTTTTTTAAAATCACGATCGGCTTGACATTGCAATCTATCAGTGCCTTTTCCTCTGCGCTTAAGCTTGCCGCGCGCCCTGTCTGCGCTGCGTCGCGACACATGATCGCAAAGGGCTTGCTCGGGCGTTTTTTGAGCGTTCGCAGCATCCGTACTGCGCACTCGTTCGTCGCATCGCAGACGATGTGAAAGCCGCCCATCCCTTTGATCGCACCGATCTGTCCGCACCGCAAAAGCTCCGCCGTGCGCGCTATCGCATCCTCGCCGCTTGATAAAATTTCGCCGCCTGTGCCGCATAAAAACAGCTGCGGGCCGCAGTGCGGGCAGGAGATCGGTTCGGCGTGATAGCGGCGCGTGAGCGGGTCCGTGTATTCGCCGCGGCAAAACTCGCACATCTCAAACTCCCTCATCGTGGTATTTGCACGGTCGTACGGCAGCGCGGCGATGATGCTAAGGCGCGGGCCGCAATCCGTGCAGTTGATAAAAGGATAGTGGAAGCGCGGATTTTGCGGGTCGTAAAACTCTTTTTTGCACTGATTGCAGATCGCAAAATCGGGCAAAATCGGATTAAATTTGCGCCCCTCTTTGGATTGCGTGATCTTAAAATCAGTAAAATTCTGCGTAAAATCTTGCGTATTTAGATCGGTGCGGATAATTTTATCGATACGACAAAGCGGCGGCGTCTCGCTGCGGAGGCACCGCTCGAAAATTTTTAAAATTTCTTCTTCGCGCGGATCTTGCTCGGCGCTTTGTGGATTGTGCTTGGAGTCTTGCAAATCCTGCGAGCAGAGGTTTTGCTCGGGCAAAGTGAGCGAAATGGAGCCCTGCTCGTTTAGATTGAGCTCGGATAAGTTGGGTAAAAATTTCTCGCTCGCTACGGCTTGCAAATCGCTCGTCAAATCATACGGCAAGCTCGTCAAATCGGGTAGGTTTGCTAAATCATTCGTTAAATCACGTAGCGAGCCGACCGAATTATTCGGCGAGCTCGGTACGCTTTGCGGTAAAATGGAGTTCGGATTTAAATTTGAGCTCGTAAAATTTAGTGACGAGCTTGCGGTCTCGCTAGAATCCGACTCAGCAGAATTTAAAGACTGAGCAGCCGATAACGATACTTTCTGCGCTTGAATTTCGTTAGAATTTGGCTCACTTAAATTTAAAGTGGCGGAATTTTTATCAATCAAGCCTTTTTGCGGCTCGGAAAGATCTGCGCAAACGATGATTTTAACGCCCTCGCCGTCGTTATAAACCTCGCCTTTCAGCCCCAAATCCACGGCAAGCTTGTAGACGAACGGGCGAAACCCGACCCCCTGCACTGCTCCGAAAACCTCAAATTTAGCCGCTTTCATGTATGTGCTTTCATAAATTGCGCGGTGCAGGAGCTGTTTTGCAAGCAAGTTGTGCTCGCAGCGGGCGGATAAAACGTACCGGGCGCCTCAAAATATGCTCTAAATTTAATAAAATTTGTTCCTTCACGCTCACGTCCTTTGCCGCTTTTTTGAAATTTCGCGCGATCTCGTTTGCGCTAAGCTTAGCCCGTATGGCGCGGCTATCGGCGCCGCAATGTCCGCACAACTCGCTGTTTTGCGGATAAGGCTTCAAGGCTTTGTCAAAAATACGCATATATGCCCAATCTAGCGAGCTTGAAGCGCGAAGCTGTCGCTAAAGCTCGCGTCAAAATTTTTGCAAAGCTTAAGCATCAAATCCGCAAATTTGCGCCCGCTAAACATCGCGCCGCCGAAGATCAAAACGTCAAAGTCCTCTTTGCGCTCATCCGCCAGATCGCTTAAAAAATAGCCTAAACTATCAAAAAATCCGAACGCAAACAGCTTTTCATTGGCGCCTGCGAGCGCATAGCTCATCGCCGAGCGCAAAATTTTATCCGCTTGCACGCAGCCGTGCTCATCGGTGCAAAAATCAAGTCGCACCCCTTTGCCGCCCGCAAAATCCTCCGCAGCCGCCATCAAAAACTCCGCATCGCGCTCCCAGATAAGCTGTTCGGCGACGCTAAAGATGCTGTGAAATCCTGCGTTTGCGCTTTTTAAAATTTCATCGATTTTTGCGGCGTTTACGTTAAATTTGGCGCTGAAATTTTCAAGCAGCTTCGCGCCCGTCTCATCCGCGCAAATTTGAGCCTTAAGCTCGTCGAAGCTGCGCGGCAGATCGAATTTAAGCAGAATTTTTTTAGAGCTTTCGCCATAAATTGCGATCTCGTCGTCCGTGCCCACGCCCAAAAAGCAGCGCAAAACGCGTTTTTTGGAGTCGTTCAAAATCCCCTTCTCGCGGCACGTAAGCGCAAAAAGAGCGGAGTTTTTGTCGTTTGAGTTTTTCAGATAAGAGCTCGCGCTGCCGCTTAAAAAATCCTCGTTTTGCACGATCAAAAAGCCGTTTTGTAGCGGCGCGACTTTAAAAATTTTATCTTTTTGCGCCGCACTTTCGCATTTTGCGCTTAAAAAATAGATCTCGTCGCTTGCCAAAGCGCGCACCAGCGCAAACACGAATATATCGCCCGCAAGCTTTACGTCAAAAAATTTAGGCGCGCCCTCGTGATTTTTTCTAAAGATTGCATTGGTTTTTAGGCTTATGAGCGGCTTTTCGAAGGCTGCGAGCGCGATTTTGCTCTTTTCATCGCTCACAAAAATCCCATCCAGCGCCCCCACTCCTGCAGCTATCAAAAAATCGGCGCTAAAATCCACGTCCGCCTTGAGCGTGAAAGTTGCGCCGCCGCGCTTAATCTGCACCTGCTGAGCATGAAATAAGTTTATGCGGCAAAACTCCAGTAAGCCGGCGAAATTCCCCCTGCTTACCGCTTCAAATTTTCCCTCATGAAGCACGTCGGTGCCGCTTATTACTCCGAATTCGTTTTGAGACGGCTCGGCGTGAGCGAGGTATTCTTTCATCACTCGCGGAGTGAAATTATTAAATTTAGCCGCGCTACGGGCATTTGAAATTTCATCCTCAAAAAATTTGCTTAAATCACCCGAGGAGGTATCTTCAAACGTGCCGTTAAATTTCAGCGTTTTCGCTTCGGCGCCGCCCTCGTCCACCACGCGCACGGAGGATTTTGCCAAAAATATGGAGTTTGGAATCAGCGGCATCGCCTCGTCGCTAAATTTTAAAATTTCATCCTCGCCGCCGCACACGAAAAGGCTTATTAGGCTCGCCTCTTTTTTCAGGCAAAACTCAAGTGCGCTTTTGCGAGCATAAAACAGCAAAAAGTGCGCTATTAGCGCGTTTTCATTAAGGTAGTTAAACTCATATGCCACTATCATCTCGCCCCCTTTTTGCAAATCGATCCGCGATATCTTGGGCGCTAAGATCGGCGATTTTTTCATGCGCGAAACCAAGATCCGATAGGTACTTAAGCGCCGTTTTTTCCATGATTTTTGAGGACTCTAAAATCACGGAGCTTAGCTTAAAGCTTGCTTCCTCGATGCGCTGCGGCACGACCGCTAGAATTTTAACGTGAGGCAGATCGCCGCAAAGATCCATCATCTGCAGGGTTTGAAGCATTTCGACCTCGTGTGCCGAACCGCTCCAGCTGATCTGCTTAGGCATCGCGTCGTAGTCGAAAAAATACACCTCGCCGCCCTTTGCGCCGTCCGCGTCTATACAATCTACGAGCAAAATTTCATCAAATTCCGCCATCGTAGGCATCAAAAAGCTAGCCAGAGTCCCGCCGTCGATAAATCGGATCTGATCCGCGCTACTGCTCGGCACGGCTGAATTTACGGCGACAAAGTCCGTATTGATAGAGCTTTGCGCTGCGGAATTTATAAGGGAATTCTGCGAAGTAAAATTTGAAGCGAAATTCTGCTTTGCGGAATGTTCTGAAGTAGAATTTCGGTCTAAATTTACTGCTGCAAAATTTTGCTCGGAGATAAAATTTTTATTCGCAGAATTTTGCGAGGAGTCGCGCTCTGTGGAATTTTGCGAGGTAGAATTTTGTATCGCAGATACTTGGATAGAATTTTGCATAAAATTTTGCGCCGCGAAATCCTCGCCCGTCATAGAATTTCGTGCGGCGGCTTTAGGATAAAATTTATAGTTCTGCGCGAGCGCGCGGACGAAGTGCACGCCTATGCCCTCGTCCGCGTAGATGACGTTGCCGATACCCAGTACCAGCACTCTCAAGCGTGCTCTTCCTTTTTAAATTTATAGCCGCTTACGATCGCATCCATCGCGCCGTCCCTGCCCTTGACGGCATTAAAGACCGCCATATAGACGTGGATAGGCACGAAGATTATGATGATATTCATGCAAAGATGATGTATCATTCGAACTTCGCTTAGACCGCCCATCGCAGCTTCCAGCGGGCGCAAGAGCCCGTATAGCGCACCGCCTAACCCCTCGTGATAGACGTGAACGTATAGAATCATTCCGGTTAGGCAGATTACGAACAGCACTAGATAAAAGCCCAGATAGGAGATGAATTGTAGCGGGTTATAAACGCCGCGAAGATGCGGGTGCTCGCCCAAAAAGATATAGTATTTGATCTGAGCTATCCAGACGCGCGGGCTAAAAAAATCCTTGATGCTTAAAAGCTCTTTTCTACTCTTTTTATCGAAGAAGAAAAGGTAGGTTTTAAAGATCGCCGCACCGATCATCGCAAAGCCGAAGATCAGATGCACGAATCTAAATTTAGCCTGCATGAAAAGCACTGGCTCGGGATTTACCTCGGGCGCGGTAAAAACAAAGGCGATGTAATATCCGGTGATCACCAAAAGCGTAATGCAAAGCGCGCGCAGCCAGTGCGTGAGTCTAAGACCGATGGAGAACTCGTATTCCGCAAATCTTTTTTTCATCGTTTATCCTTTGCTGGGATCTACCCTATAGCAGCCAAGCTCCGCCCCTTTAGCGTCCATTACGTGCACGGCGCAGGCTATGCAAGGATCGAATGAATGGATGCGGCGGATGATCTCTAGCGGCTTGGAAAGATCGGCAAGCTTAAGTCCGATCAAGCAGGATTCGTAAGCGCCCATAGCGCCGTCTTTATCCTTCGGCGTCGCGTTCCAAGTAGACGGTACGACCGCCTGCCAGTTTTTGATGACGCCCTTTTCGATCCTGCACCAGTGGCTAAGTGCGCCGCGCGGCACGTGGCCGATATAGCGACCTTTGTACTCTTTTGAGTTATCGATTACATATTTTGCGCAGGTTTCAGTGTCGCCGCTTTTAATGTTTGCGATCAAATTTTCTAGCGCAATCAGTCCGTTGTCGGCTACGACTTTAGCCTCGATCATACGGCACGCCGTTCGTCCGAGCGTTGAAAATACCGCCTCAAGCGGCAAACCGGCGTCTTTTAGGAATTGATCCACGACCTTTACTACGCGCTCGTTTTTCTTAGCGTAATTCACCACGATATTTGCAAGCGGTCCTACCTGAAGCGGCTTGCCGTCGTAGCGCGGAGCTTTGATCCAGGTGTATTTGCCCTGGGTATCGAGCACCTTCGTATGCGCTTCTTTACCGTGCGCATCGATGCTCTGTCCGTCCTGAAGGCCTGTATAATTCGGCTCCTGCTCGCCGTCGTAAGGATGAAGCGCCGCATCGTTTTTATACCACGCATGCGTTGCCTCCTCGGTAATCTTGTTTTCATCCAGCTCCAAAACCTTGCTAATATCGCCGTCAAGGATCATGCCGCTTTCAAATAGCCATTCGTTCTTTGAAAGCTGAAATTCTTGATGAGTCCATAAATTTGCCACACCGATATCGTTTAGCACGCTAGGCTCGTTGCCGTAAGCCTTCGCAGCCATTACGAGATCAGGATAGTAGGCGCGATTTACGAAGTCCGCGACCTCTTTAAATTTAGACATATATTCGCCCAGTCTTGCAGGGCTTAGGATATCCATTACGCAGGTTACGCCGCCTACGGTGAGGCTTTGCGGATGAGGCTGCTTCGCACCGAATATCGCCATCATCTGAGCCGCCGTGCGCTGAATGCGCAAACACTCAAGATAGTGCGAAAGAGCGATTAAATTTTGCTCCGGGCTAAGCTTATATGTTGGGTGGCCGAAGTAGGCATTAGCGAAAGGCCCTAAAGCGCCTTTCTTAACGAAAGCGCCCACGCGATCTTGCACCTCTTTTAGTTTATCCGCACCGCACGCATAAGGGGTATCGCAGTATTTAAACGCCTCTTCGCTTGCTTTTTTAGGATCGGCGCTAAGCGCGCTTACTACGTCTACGAAATCAAGCCCGTGGAGCTGATAAAAATGCACCGGATGATCGTGCAAAAATAGCGCGTTAGCCATCAACGTGCGCGTCAGCAAGGCATTTAGCGGCGGAGTGATGCCAAGGGCGTTTTCTACAGCGACGATGCCCGCTTTGTAATGCGAGAAGGTGCAGACGCCGCAAATTCTTTGCATAAAAAATCCCGCGTCGCGCGGATCTCTATTTTTTACTATGGTCTCAAGCCCGCGCCATAAAGTGGAGCTACTATAAGCCTCGCGCACGATGTTTTCATCATCCACTACGACCTCTATTCTTAAATGTCCCTCTATTCTGGTTATCGGATCTATTACGATTCTTTGCGACATGATTATTCCCCTTTATCTTTCTTAAATGACGCAATCGCCGCGTGTGCCGCTACCGCAACACCCGTGATCGCCAAAATTCCGACACCTATCTTATCTGCAGTAGCATCAGCGCCGAGCCCGCCGAAAACGCTTTCGTAAAGGCGATCCGCCAAAGGCTCCTCAAAAGGTCCCATATGATCCCAAAAATCAGGCTCCGAGCAGCCTATACAGCCGTGACCCGCCTGTACCGGCCAGCTAGTGTGGGAGTTGAAGCGCTCGCGCGAGCAGTTATTGAACGTGTAAGGACCCTTACAGCCTACTTTATAAAGGCAATATCCTTCCTTTGCGCCCGCATCGCCGAAGCTTTCTACAAACTCGCCCGCGTCGAAATGCCCGCGGCGCTCGCACAGATCATGTATTCGCAGCCCGTAAGCCCATTTCGGTCGGTTATAAACGTCAAGGCTCGGAAGCGTGCCGAAAAGTATGAAATTTAGCACGTTGCCGACGATATTTTTTTCGCTAGGCGGACAGCCCGGGATGTTGATGACGGGTTTGTTTATGATCTTGTCCAAACCTACGGCGCCGGTCGGATTCGGAGCCGCGGCTTGGATACCGCCGAAGCTCGAACAGGTGCCGATCGCAAATATCGCCGCAGCGCCTTCGGCAGCGTGCTTGCAGTGCTGAGCTCCGCTTTTGCCCTCAGGACCCACGGTTAGGAAAAATTCATTCTCGCCGCTTGGGATTCCGCCCTCGACCATTAAGATATAGCGCCCCTTGTATTTTTCGATCGCGCCCTCTAAATTTTCCTCAGCTTGCCAGCCTGCGGCAGCCATTATCGTCTCATGGTATTCGAGGCTGATGTAATCAAATATAAGGCTGTCGATCGTAGGCGTATCGGTGCGAAGTAAGCTCTCGCTACAGCCCGTGCACTCTGCCATATGAAGCCAGATCACTGGCAGGCGATCCGCAAGCTCCGCAGCTCGCGCCACGCTCGGTGCAAATGCGGCCGGAAGTCCGAGCATCGCGGTCATCGCTCCGCTCCATTTCATAAAATCGCGGCGCGAAAAACCCTTGCTCTTAAGCCTTTCTTGTATGCTTTCCTCCGCTTTTATTCGCGGTAAACGCTCAACGGCATCAAGTCTAGCCGAAATTTGAGCCAAATCAACCATAATGTCCTCCTGAAATTTAGGATATTTTTAAATGGCATTCTATCAAAATTTAGAATTTATGCACCTTAAATTTCGTTAGATTTAATTAAAATTTTATATTTATTCATCGTCTAGCAGGTTTTAAATTTGAAAAATAAAAGGCAGATTAAAATTTAGCGCAGCGGGCGAAACGTTAAATTACAGCGGAGAAAGCATTAAATTTTTATGAAGCATTAAATTTCACGAAGCAGTGAAATTTTATCCAAGAATTTTATAGCGGTGAAAAGCAGTTCAAGATAAAGCAGGCGTAGGTTGGATGATTTTGTGCGATACTAGCAGGCGCACTGTTTGTGCGCCGCAGCGAAATATTTTTGCAAAATCATCCGTTAAATTTTAGAAAATTTCCAAAGATCAGCTTACCAATCTCGTTGCATCTTGGATATTGATGTTTAGTCCAAGCTGCTCGTTGCTTAGCCCAAGAGCAAGGCCCACAAGCTGGGATAGGTGGATGATCGGCTTTCTTGCCTTGGAGTTCATCGCTTCTTGGTATCGCTCCTGATAGATATCAAGCTGCATTTGACATAGCGGACAAGGAGTAACTACGACGTCCGCTCCATGCTCGGCAGCGTCATTTACGATCTCGCTTGACATTTTAGATACCGATTTTACCGCTGGATAGCTAGCGTGAAAGCCGCAGCAATCAAGGCGTTTTTCAAAAGGCACTATCTGAGCGCCAAGTGCGCTAACTACCGCTTCAAAGCTTTTTGGATTGGTTGAGCTTTCTTTCTTAAGCTCTCGCTCCGGTCTTAATGAATGGCAGCCGTAAAATAGAGCTACTTTTAAGTTTGTTAGCGGCCTCGTGACCTTAGCTTTTAGAGTATCTAAGCTTTGATATAGCACCCAAAGCAGGCTCGTTATCTCGGTACTTCCCTGATACTGCATACCGCCCTCTTTTAAAAAGGTATTGATATAGCTTTTAGCACCCTTATCTAGAGTAAGTTTAGCCTTAGTTAGAGTTAGCATGCAGGTGGAGCAGGTAGTTAGCAGAGGCATATTCATACCCTCGGCTAGCGCGATATTTCTGGCATTAGCTACTAGGCTTGCCATAGGATCGACGCATTGAGCTTGACTAGCCCCGCAGCAGCTCCAGCCTTTTATCTCGTGAAGTTTAATACCCAGCACCGGAGCGATCGCTTCAAGTGAAATTTTAGATTCCTTTGCAGCTTGACTTAAAACGCAACCCGGGAAAAATGCAAATTCGTTATTCATCCTCTCCTCCTTATTCTATCTCGCCGCTAGCTTGAGCTTTGCGTGCGGCCTCTATCATCTTAACGAGCTGCGCATGTCCCTCGATCTCCTCTTCGCCGAAAGCATGAAGCGGATTCATCTTGCCCGCAGCCATTAAATTTGCCGCTACGTCCATCTTGCCCATATTTGCAAATACGCCTTCGCTTCTTAAAGCAAGCTTGATCTCGTTTAGCCTTCCGCTTCCCTCTACGATATCTAGCAGGAACGCCTCTGCGTGAGCTGGACCGCTTCCTACGGTAAGTCCTTTTTTCATCGCTAAGGCGCGAAGTGCGGTAATATCGCTTTGAGCGCTTATGCCTTTAGGGCAGCGATCGGCGCACTCTTGGCAGTGCACGCATAGCCATAATCCGTTTAGTACCGCAGGCTTTAGATGAGGCATAGCGTCCCTGCTTCTTGAATCAAATGCGGCGCGGTTAGCGTGCGTAAAAACAAAGGGCTGCATATAATCGCTCGCATCGGCTCCAAGTTTATTGCATTCGCTAGCGCAGCAGCCGCAAAGGATACAATCCCACTGCTTTTTTACGCGCTCCATCTGCTCCGGGCTTTGTTTACAGCCCTTCTCGGCGCTAAATTCTTTCTTAGGCGTAATGGTCGGTTTGATCTTTCTTAAATTTTCGATACTAGGTTCCCAATCCACTACTAGATCCGAGATCACTCGAAAATTATTTAAAGGAGAGATCGTAAAGCTATCGGGATTTTCATACTCCGCAAGCAGAGCCTCCATCTTGGTATCGCAGGCAAGATATGAGTGTCCGTTTACCCTTACGGCACAGGCTCCGCATATCGCCATACGACATGCTGCGGTAAAATTTAAAGTGATGTCTAAATTTTGCTTAATAAATTGCAAAACTCCAAGTAGGGTCTTTCCTTTGATCTGCTCCAAACTAAGCTCATAGGCTTGCTTATAATTTTTGCTTCCGTCGAAGCGGTCTATGATAAATTTCATTGAGGTTTCCTTCCGTCAAGAGAGAATTCTGTAACGACGACCTCTTTGTAGCCCAAGCTTAGCTCTCCTGCGTCGTTCATCGTCACGATACTGTGCTTTAAGAAATTTTTATCGTCGCGCTTCGGATAATCCTCTCTGGTATGCGCGCCGCGGCTTTCAAGCCTCTTTTGCGCAGCCAAACACGCACAGCGCGCAAGCAAAATCAAATTTCCAAGCTCGACGTAGTCGGTAAATGCGGTATTCATAACAGGATTTACATCCGCGACGCGTAGCTCGTCGTAGCGCGCTCTGATACTCTCTAAATTTTGCGAAAGCAGATCGAGCTTCTCGCCTGTTCTAAAGATGCCCATATTATCCCAAAGCTGCGCGCCTAGCTCTTCGCGTAACTCATACATCTCGTTTGCCTTGCCCGAGCCGTTTGCGATCTGCTTAAATTTAGCCTGCCATTTTTGCGCGAGCTCGCTCGCTCTTTTACCGTCACCGAAACCGCTTTGTTTTGCAGCGTAATCCGCTGCGCCGAGCCCTGCAAGCTTGCCCGTTACGACGGCGTCGGTTAAAGAATTTCCACCTAAGCGGTTTGCACCGTGGATCGAAATGCAAGACGCCTCGCCCGCGGTATAAAGCCCCAAAATTTTAGTGCTCATATCGTCAAATTTTGCGACTTCGATGCCGCCCATCGAGTAGTGAGCGGTCGGACGAATCGGAATCGGCTCCTCGATCAGATCGATGTCCTCAAATAAAATGGCGGTGTGTCTGATCTTAGGAAGGGCTTTTAAAATTTTATCTTTTCCGAGATGTCTTACGTCAAGCAGCACGTATGCGCCGAGTCCCTCGCCGTAGCCCCTACCCTCGCGAATCTCGGTTTCGATCGCGCGAGCTACGACATCGCGCGGCGCAAGCTCCATCTTTTCGTGGTAATTTTTCATAAAGCGCTCGCCTTTGTTGTTGAGCAGATATCCGCCCTCGCCTCGCGCAGCTTCGGTAATGAGCGCGCCGCCGCTTTTGATACCGGTCGGATGAAACTGCACCATCTCGGGATCGCTAAATCCAAGACCTGCGCGCAGTGCCGCCGCGATACCGTCGCCGGTAGCTATATAAGGCACCGAAGTGCGGTTGTAAAACATCCTCGTATATCCGCCCGTAGCGATTACCAAGGCTTTGCAAAGCACCGGATAAAAATCGCCGGTTTGGATATTTCGAAGCACGACGCCCTCGCATTTGCCCTCAGGCGCGCTGATCTCAAGCAGCTCGTGATCGATTAGAAATTTCACGCCGTTGCTGACCGCATCGTCAAAACAGGCGTGCATCAAGATATGACCCGTCTTATCGGCGGAGTAGTTGCATCGTTTTTTAGACGCGCCGCCCATAAAGCGCTGCGCTACGCCGCCCGGGACGCCGCTTTCTTTGCCATCCACGCCGCCGCTAGCGTTTCTGGAAAACAGCGTGCCAATATAATCCATCTCGGCAATCGTAGGGCCCGCAAGCTCGCAAAATTTAATCGCGGCGTCCTGATCTACGAGATATGCGCCGCCCTTTACGGTGTCGTAGGCGTGAAGTTTGTATGAATCGCCGCCACTGAAACTCGTAACGCCGTTGATACCGCCTTCCGCCATACAGGTGGCGTTGCGCGAAGGCATCATCTTCGTAGCTACGACGACGCTGAGATTTGGATTGCTCTTTCTTACCGCTACGGCTGCGCGCAAACCCGCGCCTCCCGAGCCGATGATAAGTACGTCCACACTAGGAAGGCCGCCTTCGTTGCCGCCGTCTGCGCTTTTACTTTTGTCGGTATCCACGCAGCCGCTAAGGCTAAGCGCGCCGACGCTGATACAGGCGGATTTTAAGAAATCGCGTCTGTTGAAATTTGATTCACTCATTTTCCTCTCCATTTGAGAAATTCTTAGTTTAAGTTTAAAGTTCTAAACTAAAAGCGTAATTTTAGTTTCATTTTTAACATAAGTCAAATATTATTTAGTGTATCATTTCATAAGAATTAAGTTATCAATTGGAGGGGCTAAATGAATTTGCATCGCATGGAGCTAGTATTAAAAGTAGCAGAATTCCGCAGCTTTACTAAGGCTGCCGAAGCACTTAAAATCCCGCAGCCGTCGCTATCGCAGAGCATTTTATCGCTGGAACGTGAGCTTGGAACGCAGCTTTTTAACCGCACGAGTAATCCCATTTCGCTTACGCGCGCGGGAAAAATTTACGCTAGTAAAGCAAAAGTCATTTTTGACGCCATAAACGACCTAAAAAGCGATATTTCTGAAATAAGTGGCGTAAAAAATGATAAAATTCGCATCGGTTTTTCGCAAAACGGCTATAATCTGCTACCGTCGCTACTGCCGATGTTTTGCAAGAAATTTAAGGATTCGGATCTGCAAATTACGCAATTTTCTTCTGCGCTTAGCATTCGTGAAATGCTACTTCAAGGTGATCTTGATGTCGGTATGCTGATACTGCCCATCGATATGAGCGGACTTGACGGGGTCAAAATTCTAACACAAAAAACCTATGTCGCTCTAAGCTCCACCCATCCGCTCTCGCTTGAGTTTAAAAACAAATCTGTTCCCAAAATTGACATTTCGCGCTTAAAAGAGGAAAGATTCATCCTGCCTAATCAAAGCCTAAGAAGCGCTGAGCAGATAGATGCATTTTTTGCTGCGGCGGGATTTTCGCCGAAAGTGCTGTGCCGTACGGAGACTTTCGACATCGCCAATGCTATCGTCGCAAGCGGCGCAGGAGCGTGCTTTAGCATACCGCAGATGATAAAAGAGGATAAGGCGAGCAGGATAAAGCTCTTTGACGTAGGCGCGCGCGAGCTCGATAATACGCTGATAATTGCCTACAAAAAAGGCAAACGTCTAAACCATCTAGCGCAGGCATTTATCAAAACTGCACGTAAAATTTCTAATGAAATTTAAAATTCATAGCTCGCAACGATAAATGAGAGATTGAGTTTTTGCAGCACTTTGCCTCTGCATTAGCTTTTGCATAAAAATTTTTAAAGCAGATTTTGCTCAAACTTGGGATGAAATTTCAAACTAAGCTTAAATTAGAATTTTGCCAATAGAATTTTTTGCTGCTAAAATTTCACTCACAATTTACGACGAAATTTAGCGCAAAATTCTAATTTTTCACTCCATTTAAAATATCCAAATCCTTGTTATACACCTTGGTATCTACTTCAAAAATTCCAAGCAGCGTGTGAAAAAGATTATCGTGCGAAAAAGCGTCGTCCTTATGCGATTTAAGTACGCTCAGATCGTATCTTTCGCGCATTTTTCCCTCACCTAGCCAAACAATAGCGCCGATATGCTTTTGCGCCTCGGGAGCGAAAAGATAGGGCATGCCGTGCAGATAAACGCCGCCCTCGCCGAGACTCTCGCCGTGATCGCTCATATAGATCATCGCCGTTTCGTGTGTCTTAGAATACGGCTTTAAAAATTCTATAACCTTGCTTAAAAAATAATCCGTGTATAAAATCGCGTTATCGTAGGCATTTGAAATTTCTTGCTGCGAGCAGTTTTCAAGCTCGTTATCGCGGCAAACGGGGCTAAATTTTTCAAATTCTTTCTTATAGCGCTTAAAATACGCAGGCCCGTGATTGCCCATCTGATGCAGCACGATTAATACGTCTTTGCCCGCGTTTTCGGCGACAAATTTATCAAGCCCCGCAAGCATCCCCTCATCCCTGCACTCTACATCGCAGATCGGATTATTTTGCGGAATTTTAAAATCCTGATATTTTACGCGCAGCGCCACACCTTTGGAATCGGAATTGTTATCGCGCCACAAAATCGCCATGTCATCAGCGCGGCTTAGTATGTCTAATACGTTTTGCTCCTCTGCGGCCTTTTCGACGCTAAATTCCTCGCGATTTAGCAGCGAAAACATGCACGGCACGCTTTGCGCCGTCGAAGTGCCGCAAGAATGGGTATTACTTAGGCTTACGACGCCCTGCTCTTTGGCTAGTAGCGGATTAGTATCTCGCTCGTAGCCGTTTAGCGAAAATCTATCCGCTCTCGCCGCTTCGCCCACGACTACGACGACGAGTTTTTTTGAGCTTGTGGAATTTTCATCGATATGCGCGTCCGTAGCGATTTGCATCAGAGGCTGCGAGCCCTGCTTTTTAGATTTTGCGACAAATTTAACGCCGCTGTAGATCCAATATCCTGGATTTGCGTAGCTGCGTAAAATTTTATGCTCTCTGAAAAACGACGCGTAGTATTTGCTAAATCCAAAAAGCAACGCCGCGATGATTATTATGC
>CAUSAC010000014.1:0-42954 GCA_963529615.1 uncultured Campylobacter sp.
GCGATAGGCTCGGGGATAATAAATGCTTGAATTTTACGAAGTAAACGAACTTGAAAAAAAATGGGAAGAGTATAACAAAAATAGAAAGCAGTTTTCTTTCCTAAAATCTAAGCCGAATTTCGTATTGAGATTTGACAAGACGATTTTAGGGCTTTTGATATTGATCTCGGTTGCGATCGGAGCGATATTCTGGCTGCTTAAAGATAGCGATAGCGTTAGCATGGCAAGTATCAATCAAAATATTGAGGACAAGGGTGGTGCTACAAATTCTGCTAGTGATGCCGAGCAGCAGGCGGCAGATCTTGCAGTACAAAATAATATCTCCAAAGAAGATTATAATATCAGCGCTCCGAAAGTCGCCCGTACTTCTAAGCACGAAAAGGAACGTCCAAGCTTAAATTTAAACGACGTAGGCGTGCTATCCAGCGAAGATTCCGGTGGGTTTAAGATAACCAATAATTACGAAAATGGCGGAAACTATGGCGGGCAGGCTCAGGCTCAGAATTTCGGCGGTCAAAATTTTGGCGGACAGAATTTTGGCAATCAAAATGCTCCTACATTTAATGTGCCTAATACCAATAACGCAGCTTTTGCAAATCAGCCGCCTAAAAACGAGGTTATAGATTTTGGACGCGCTCCATTGCCACCTAAATCAAATTTCTCTGGAGGTTCTACAAATACCGCAAGTAGCGCTCCACTAAGTTCCAGGATCGAGATAAAAACTTCAAATTTAAGCGAAGATAAGCAGAGCTTGGAGAGCAAATTTTATGCAACGAATAAGATTGAGTATTCGCTATCGCTAGCCGAAGAAGCGTATAATAAGAAAGACTACGATAATGCGATCAAATGGGCTCTTACATCAAATGAGCTTGATAAGGACAACGTCGCTAGCTGGATAATTTTTGCCAAAGCCAATTATAAAAAGGGTCGTAAAGAAGACGCGCTTTACGCTCTTGAGACCTTTAATGCAAAGGCGAAAAATAACGAAATTTCTAACCTAATTTCAAAGATAAGAAGCGATAAACTATGAAAATTTTATATATTTTAGCTTTTGCGATCGCGTCATTATTTGCAGTTAGCGCCGATGACGTGCGCAACTGGGATCAGATCGGTCAGTATAACCGTATCTGCCAAGAAAGCGTGCGAAATTTATTCATCGAGGAGCAGAGCGAGGCGCTTGCGAATATGTATGCCAAGGCATGCCTCAAGATGGATAAAGTAAATGAGCTCGTCGTGCCTACGGTGATGCTTTATAAGACGAAAGAGGCGCGCGAGAATGCATCGCTTTATTCGACAATAATATTTCAAAAAAAGATGCTTTATTTGGCGCTTTGCGACGGCGTAGACATAAGCTATATAAGAACGCCTAAAATTAATTATATTTTGTCTGAAATTTTTGATAAATTTACGGAGAGAGCATACGTAAAAAAGAGTGATACGTATGTCTTTACCCTAGAAAACGGCGAGCGCGCCGAGCTTTTTATCAAAGAAGAGGAAGAGGTAAAAAAGATGGTAATTGCAATTTATGCTGGCGATAAGCTTAGCTCGATTAAAATTTATTGGTGATCGCGATGACAAAGATTGAAGAGCAGATCGTTGCGATTTTAATACGAAATAATATCCTTACTAGCACCGTTGTTCCGGAAATAAAGGACAAGATGGATATTGGCTTGACGCTAGGCGAGGTTTTAGTCGGAGATAACTATCTAAGCCAGGATGATTTTTGCTCGATTTTAGTTGAGTTATACAAGCGTCGTCAGATAGCATTTGACGATATAAGCGAAAAATTTTCGATGGATCCGAAGGAATTTTTGCAAATTCTAGCCAAGAAAATGAACCTGTCGTATATGAATTTAGACGATATCGACATAGATTTTAGGCTATCGGAACGCACTCCTACCGCACAGCTTAAAAGATACGGCGTGATACCGGTTAAAGCGGATGATCTGAATATTTACGTTGCTTTTTCTGATCCGTTTAATCTTGAGTCGCAAGATAAAGCGCAGGCTATGTTTAGCAAACAGCTGCTTAAAATCGTAGTAGCCGATCCAAATCAGGTAAATAAATATCTATCTAAGCTTGAGCTTTCAGAGAGCATTAAAGGGCTCGTAGCGGAGATCCGCAAGGAGCTTGCTAACACCGGCGGTAGCGGAAGTAGCGATGATACCTCGGCGATTTTAAAGCTCATTGAGATGATAATCAGTCAGTCTATTAAGATGCGCGGTAGCGATATTCACATCGAGCCTACCGAGAATAACTGCGTCGTGCGCACCAGAATCGACGGAATGCTCGCTGAAATTTTTATCTTTGATAAAGATATATATCCGCCGCTAGTAAGCCGATTGAAGCTACTTTCGAATATGGATATCGCCGAACGTCGCAAGCCGCAGGACGGCAGGTTTAGTATGAAAATTTCAGGTCGCGAATATGATTTTCGTATCTCGACGCTGCCTATCATCAACGGCGAATCTACCGTTATGCGTATCCTAGATAAATCCAAGGTTATCATCAGCCTCGAAAAACTAGGCATGCACCCTGATAGCTTTAAGAAATTTAATAACGCTATGAAGGCTCCATATGGTATTATCTTGGTTACCGGACCTACTGGAAGCGGTAAGTCTACGACGCTATATGCGGCGCTAAACGATATTAAAAATATCGATACCAAGGTCATTACCGTAGAAGATCCGGTCGAGTATCAAGTAAATTTAATCCAACAAGTCCAAGTTAACGAAAAAGCAGGTCTTACCTTCGCTTCAGCACTGCGCTCGATCTTAAGACAAGACCCCGACATCATAATGATCGGTGAGATCCGAGATCAAGAGACCCTTAGGATCGCGATCCAGGCTGCTCTTACGGGACACTTGGTTTTCTCGACACTACACACCAACGACGCCGTTAGCGCGATTCCGCGAATAGTGGATATGGGTATAGAGGCTTATCTCATAAGTGGTGCACTCATTGCAGTAGAGGCACAGCGTCTCGTGCGAAAGCTTTGCCCGCACTGCAAGCAGCCTACGAATCTGCCTAAATCGATGCTTGATCAGCTGAAGGAATTCTTGCCTGAAAAATACACGTTTTTTAAGGCTGTGGGTTGTGATCAATGCGGTCAAACGGGCTACATGGGGCGTGAGATGATTAGTGAAATTTTACCTATTACCGATAAAATGCAGAGTTTGATCGCTAATGGCGGCTCAAAGGACGATATGAGAGCCTTAGCGAAGGAGGAGGGATTTATAGATATGTTTGAAGACGGTGTTATACGTGCTGCGCGCGGAGTAACTAGTATAGAAGAAATTTATAGGGTGGCTAAACAATGAAAAAGCAATTAGAAGTTGAATACAACGCCAAGGGCGCAAGAAGAAAGATGTTTTTGCAAGCCAGCGATAAAGTGCAAGCAAACAACCTCATGAAGCAGCGCGTAGGCGGGACGATCGTAAAAAGAGGTGAAACCCAGGTCGTAGCCAATACGGGCGGCGATTTTAAGGCGCAGGTTTCGCGCATGCTAGGTGGAAGCGGAAGAGTTAGAACGCTGCCGTTAGTAGCGTCGATCCGTCAGCTTTCAGTTATGACAAATGCCGGAATTTCAATCCACGACTCGATCAAAGAGGTTGCAAGAGCGGCAGAGGATAAGACGCTAAAAGAAATTTTTAGCGCGATGAACGATGATCTTAACGCAGGTCTTAGCTTGACAGAGTCTACGGAGAAATTTAGAGGTCAGCTCGGTGATGTCGTCGTTGCGATGGTAAGTCTGGGCGAAGCAACCGGTAATATGGCAGAATCTCTAGCCAAGCTTGCCGCTATGCTTCAAGAGCTTTGGGAAAACCAGCGTAAATTTAAAAAGGCGATGCGTTATCCGATGATCCTTATGATCGTTATGGCGATTGCATTTTCGGTTTTGATGATGTATGTTGTGCCGAAATTCCGCGAGATTTTTGAGGATTTGGGCGCGGATTTGCCACTACCTACTAGAATTCTACTTGGTATCGAAAGTACTCTTAATAATTATGGAATTTTTGTTTTAGCGGGCATCATAGGCACTATCATAGCTCTTAGATGGGCATATCGCAATAATCCCGAGTTTAAAAAGGGCTTTGACAAGACGATTTTAAAGGTCTATCTATTTGGTAAGATCATATTTTTCTCTACGATGTCGCGATTTATGCTTATTTTTACAGAGCTTGTGCGAGCGGGTATTCCTATTGCTGATGCGCTGGATACATCTGTTTTAATGGTGGATAATCATACTTTAAAAGAGAAACTCTCTACCGTTAAAATCGCCGTACAACAAGGTGTGAGCCTAACAGAGGCGTTTAACAATACAGGGCTTTACGAGAGTATGCTTATTCAGATGATCAGCGCGGGCGAGCAGGCCGGTAATCTCGATAAGATGCTTGGCAACGTCACGGATTATTATAAAGAGAAATTTGATGATATCATCGATAATATCTCAAGCTACGTCGAGCCGATCATGCTATTTTTTATGGCGGGCATGGTTCTTCTTTTGGCTCTGGGTATCTTCATGCCTATGTGGGATCTGGGCAAAGCCGTCAAAAACTAACCCCTTTAATTCCGCGCCTGCGAGGGCGCGGAATTTTATCAAAGCATTAAAATTTCATCCTTCAAATAAAATTTTAACCTTCGTTTGGCTAAAATACCGCTTTAAATTTAAGGATCAATCATAGTTAAAGAAGTATATTTTATCGTCATATCGGCTATCATAATATTTTTTGGGCTTGCCACTATCGCGCCCGATTCCGCGCTTGTAGGCAGTGCAGGCAATGCCATCCGCTCGTTTAATACTCAGCTATTCGGCTATTTTGCATACATCTATCCGCTATTTTTGCTCGCCTTAGCATACGTAGCCTATAAGCATTTTCGCGGTTTTGACTTTAGATTTTTTGAGTTTAGCATCGGCGCGATTTTGCTGTTTTTTACCATTTTGATGGTGCAGTCGAGTCTCTTTGGTGCTAGCGGCGGAGCAGTCGGCAGCTTTGCAGTGGATGGGCTTAGGCGAATGATCGGAAGCGTCGGCGTGTGGATTTTTAATATTACGATTTTTGTGCTTTCGCTAGTGCTTATATTTGAAGACCGTTTTACCGACATCATCAAAAACTGCTTTATTGGCTCAAGAGATGAAAGCTCGCAGGATGAAATTGGGAATGATTTTGCTAGCGACGCGGATGCAGCACAAAGGGGCGGGCTCGCAAGGCATTCGTCTGCGCAAGGCTTGAGAGGTGCGGAAAATTTTAACGCTTTGAGCGCAGAGGACGATTCGGCGAAACAGGGTAATTTTGCGGAGCAGGGCGCAAGCGGGCGCGGTTTTGAAGGCGGGCAAAATTTTCAAAATTTAAACGATGCTCGCGAGCCCGAGAATGAGCAGAATTTTGGTGACGCGCAGGGTCCGCAGGCTTCCGCTGAACGCGAGCTTAAAATGCCGCAAAAGGGAAAACCGAGCAGGCTAAAAAAGGTCGAGCGCCTAAGCGAGGTCGCCGAAAATAAAAGGCTTTTGGATCAGCTCGATAAAGGCAGGGTGGCTAAGCCCAAGGATTTTAAGCTGCCGCCGCTTGATTTTTTAAACCCGCCGCCTAAAAAGAAAAATAATATCGACGAGAGCGAGATCGATCGTAAAATTTATGACCTGCTCGATAAGCTGCGTAAATTTAAGATAGACGGCGACGTGGTGCGGACCTATTCGGGCCCGGTCGTTACGACATTTGAGTTTCGCCCCGCCGCGCACATCAAGGTGAGTAAAATTCTAACGCTGCAAGATGATCTGGCGATGGCTCTTAGAGCGCAGACCATCCGCATCCAAGCGCCGGTTCCTGGCAAAGACGTCGTGGGCATCGAGATCCCGAATCAAAATATCGATACGATCTATCTGCGCGAAATTTTAGAAAGCGACGTGTTTAAAAGCGCTTCCAGTCCGCTTACCATCGTGCTTGGCAAGGACATCGTGGGCCAGCCCTTCGTCACCGATCTTAAGAAGCTGCCGCACCTTCTCATCGCAGGCACCACCGGAAGCGGCAAGAGTGTGGGCATCAACGCCATGCTTTTAAGCCTTTTGTATCGCAACTCGCCCAAGAGCCTGCGGCTTATAATGATCGATCCAAAGATGCTTGAGTTTAGCATCTACAATGACATCCCGCACCTGCTGACGCCCGTCATCACGCAGCCTAAGCAGGCGATCATCGCGCTAAGCAATCTCGTTTCAGAGATGGAGCAGCGCTACTCGCTCATGGCGCAAAACAGGACGAAAAATATCGACAACTACAACGAAAAGATGCTGCGCGAGGGGGGCGAAATTTTGCCTTACATCGTCGTTATCATCGACGAGCTCGCGGATCTGATGATGACGAGCGGCAAGGACGTGGAGCACTACATCGCGCGTCTGGCGCAGATGGCGCGCGCCAGCGGCATCCATCTCATCGTAGCGACGCAGCGCCCTAGCGTGGACGTTGTCACGGGACTTATAAAGGCGAATCTGCCTAGCCGTATCAGCTTCCGAGTGGGCTCAAAGGTCGATAGCAAGGTGATTTTGGATCAGATGGGTGCGGACAGCCTGCTCGGGCGGGGCGATATGCTGTTTACGCCGCCTACCGCGCCGGGGCTCATCCGCCTGCACGCGCCGTTTACGACCGAGAATGAGATCAACAAGATCGCGGAATTTTTAAAGGCGCAAGAAAGCGTCGTTTATGACGAGAGATTTTTGATCGAAAACGAGGGCGCCAAGCAAGAAGGCGGCATAATCAATCCGCAAAATATCGTGCTTGACGAGCTTTACGACGAGGCGAAGGCGATCGTTTTGGAGGAGGAGAAGACCTCGATCAGCTACCTGCAGCGCCGCTTGCGTATCGGGTACAACCGCGCCGCGACGATCATCGAGCAGCTCGAACAGATGGGCGTTTTAAGCGAGATCAACGCCAAAGGTCAGCGCGACATAATCAAATGAGCTTTAAAATTTCGATAAAATTTAAGCGGCGAAATTTTGAAATTTATTAGATTTATAGGTGCCAGAATTTTTAAAATTTAATCGATCTGCGTCGGTAAAATTTTAAAATTGATCGGATATGCAGCAGCAAAATTTTAAAATTTATTGATCCTGTGGCGGATTTTAAATTTTAAAATTTGCGTGTTTCGCGGCTCGCGCTTGTGCCTCTGTGGCTATGGCAAGGCAGACGGTTTATACGGATGCGAGGATGTGATCAAAGTTCTTTGCGGTGCGGCGGCGCTTTAAAGGTGGATGTAGCGCGGTACAAACAGCGCGTTTTGCAGCTTGCATTTGCGGCGTGCGCGCTGTCTGAATTTATAAGGCGCAAGCGGAGCTAAAAAGGCACAGGATTTAAAATTCTAAAATTTGAGCGAAAGAGCTTTGAGATTTAAATTTTAAACGCTAGGCGATATTTAAATTTCATCTGCGACGCAGAATTGAGAGCTTGCCGCGCTGCCGATACGTAAACGATAGACGCTCTGCGACGGATAAATTTCGTTCAAGGCGCCGCGGCAATCCGCGACGTAAATTTGAAATTTTATCCGAAACTGCTGCATATGGGGATGCCAGGCGGCGCAAATTTTGATTTTAAAATTTTGCCGTTTTTGGACTTTTGAATTTTAAAATTTGCCGCCGCGGATCTAAATTTTAAATCGCGCCGCGCCGATATGAAACGTCTTGCGACTGCACAAGCAGGAGAAGTTGCTGCAGACTTGACTTGCGGCGCGCGAGTGCATGAGTGGGAAGTTTGTCGCGCGCTGAAGGCTAGTAGCGGAGTATTGCAGTCGTTTGCAGCGACTGATTTGCAGCGCGAATATCCGTGTCGCACGCCAAAAATCGATAGATCGTGAGCGGCGCGACGAGCTGTTTGGTGCGCGGTGTTTTGTCGGGCGTGTTTTGTAGTGCAACTGCATTTGCGGTATGTTTTGCGAGCGAGTGCTTACATACTCTGCGGCGTAAAATTTTGAATGGAATTTGTTTAGCTGCGCGTATAAATTTAACAAATTTGCGCCGTAGCGGCGAATAAATTTAAAACGAAATTTCGTACCGCCTGCGGTACAAGCGCGTTTTACGGCGAAGTCGCATTTTGCAGTGCGGCTGTATTGTAAGATGTGGCGCGTTTTACATCGCCGCGCACTAAAAATCGATCGGTATGCGAGCGTGTTTGTGATGATGTTGTGGCGTAAAATTTTGCAGCTACCGCGCGCTACTCGTGTGCGATTTTGCACGGTTGCGGTTTGCGACCGTGCTATCGTGTGCCAGAGTAGAATGCACCCGCCTGTGTATAAAAGATAGTGCGAGGTTGCGCTCTACGGCGCGGTAGCGCGTGTCGAAAGGCTGCGCGATACGCGAGAATAAAATGCACATTTAAAAAGTGGCACGCGCGGCGATCTATCCGCAGCGTGCGTCGAAAGTCGTCGCGGCGCGTTAGAACAAATAGAATGTGTGCAATGCACGCTTGCGGGATAACGCAAGATTATACTTGTTGTGGTGCGCCATCCCGCAGCGCGTGCATTGCAAAAGCCGCCTATGTGCGAGATAAATTCGCGCCGCGCGTCAAAGATGCACGATCGTGCTGCGTGCTAAAAGACAATACGAGGTCGTGCCGTACGCTTTTTAAAAGGCGGTGCCACGATCGGCGCCGTGCGCCGCGGGTGCGATGCGAGGTTTGAGTCTTGCGTAGCAGACAAAGCGTGCACGGCGCGCGTAAATGCGAATAAATTTTAAAACGGAGAGATGATTGAGAACCGATAAATGGCTATATTACTTCACCTGCGCGCTCATTACGATCGGCATGATATTTTCGCTGTCGCTGAGCTCCTATACGGTGCTTTTGCTGGGCGCTACGCCACTGCATTTTTTTTATCGTCAGTGCGCGGTGGGCATCGCGTGCATCGCGGTGATGTGGATCGTATCGCGCGCCGATCCCGATAAATGCCTAACGCCGGTGTGCATGTCGCTTTTTGCGATAATGGGGATTTTGATGCTCGCGATGGGCTTTTTGCCTAAATCTTTGGTCGCAGACGTAAACGGCGCAGCGCGCTGGATCAGGCTGCCGTTTTTTAACCTCGCGCCGGTGGAATTTTTCAAGGTAGGCTTCATCTACTTTTTGGCGTGGAGCTTCTCGCGCAAGCTCGATCACTCCAAAAAAAGCATCGGGCGCGAGATCGCGACGCTGCTTCCTTACGTAGCGCTTTTCGGCTTCGTCGTCATCCTGGTCGCCATCGTGCAAAACGATCTGGGGCAGGTCGCGGTGCTGGGGCTTACGATGATTTTTATGTCGCTTTTTGCGGGCACTAGCTTCAAGCTCATCGGTTTTAGCTTTATGGGGATTTTGGGGCTTGCTTACGTCTTTATCGTCACGAGCGCGCACAGGGTCGATCGCGTGCGCTCGTGGTGGGGCGGCGTGCAGGATTTCGTGCTGTCGTTTATGTCGCCCGAAACTGCCGCAGGGCTGCGCATAGAGGACGCTAGCGCGCCGTATCAGGTCGGACACTCGCTAAATGCGATAAACAACGGCGAGTTTTTCGGACAGGGGCTTGGGCTTGGAAGCTTTAAGCTAGGATATCTGAGCGAGGTGCATACCGACTTCGTGCTCGCAGGTATCGCCGAGGAGTGGGGGTTTGTCGGGATTTTGCTTATCGTGGCGCTATTTTATGCGATGCTCTTTCGCATCTTTCAGACCGCGAGTAAGTCGCCGAGTAACGTAAATTTCCTCTTTTGCCTGGGTATCGGCTTTATGTTTTTCTTTTCGTTCATTATCAATTCCTACGGCATTACGTCGATCTCGCCGGTTAAAGGTATTGCCGTGCCGTTTCTAAGCTACGGCGGTAGCCACCTGCTCGCGGCGTCGTTTGCGGTGGGGCTCGTTTTGATGGCGTCGAAAAGGGCGAAATTTTAAGGCTTTTGCAGGCTTTGGGCGAGTGCGATTTAAATTAGGCGTAAAATTTAGAGCCGAATTTGCGCTTAAAATTCTATGCCGAGGCGCGCCGAGGCTTAAATTTAAGCGCGAAATTTTATAAATTTAAAGGAAAAATATGGTCATAGCAATCAGCGGCGGCGGTACCGGCGGGCATCTGATAATCGCTAAAAATTTAGCCGCCCGCCTTGCGAAGCAGGGCATCAGGGTGATATTCATCGGCTCAAACCGCGGGCAGGATCGCGCGTGGTTTGAAAATAGCGAGCTTTTTGCGCGTACCTATTTTTTGCAAAGTTCGGGCGTCGTCGATAAAAAGGGCTTTGCCAAGCTAGCCTCGCTGCTAAATATCCTGCGCCTCTCGCTTGCGGCGCGTAAAATTTTAAAGCAAAACGGCGTCCGCGCGCTCATCAGCGTGGGCGGATACAGCTCGGCGCCCGCATCCATCGCGGCGATCCTTTCTCGCGTACCGTTTTTTATCCACGAGCAAAACGCCGTTTGCGGGCGGCTCAACCGCCTGCTGAGGTCCTTTGCGCGCGCGTTTTACAGCTCCTATGAAAAGCCCGCGTTTGCTTATCCGATCGCAGATATTTTTTTCGAGACGGCGCGGCCGCGCACGGCGCTTAAGAGGGTTATCTTTTTGGGCGGCTCGCAGGGAGCGAGCTTTATCAACTCGCTTGCCGTGGAGCTTGCGCCTAAGCTTTTGGGCCTCGGCTACGGCGTGATCCATCAGTGCGGCGAGCGCGAGTTTGAGCGCATCTCGCAGATCTACGCGCAGCAAGGTCTAGATGTACAGCTCGTGGGCTTTTACAAAAACATGCACGAGCTCATCGCAAGCGCTGATCTTTGCGTCGGACGTAGCGGCGCCAGCACGCTGTGGGAGCTCTGCGCAAATGGCCTGCCTGCGATATTCGTGCCGTTTCCGTTCGCAGCGGCGGATCATCAGTTTTATAACGCGAAATTTCTTAAAGAGCGCGGGCTTTGCGAAATTTTACGCCAGGAGGATGCGAGCGGCGAGCGGATCTTGGGCTTGATTGAGAGCTTCGACGTGGCGCGCGCGAGCAAAGGACTGTTTGAGCTTGTGGATCGAAACGGCGCGCAAGCGATAATCGACGACGTAATGAGTAAAATTTAAGGCGTTTCTGTTTTTATGCCTGCGCTTTGTGTGTAAATTTGAGACGACCTCTGCACGAGGCTTTAAATTTAAACCGATTAAATTTGACTTTCTGCGTTTGCGTAAATTTAACGCGGCGCTTCGGTTTGAGTAAAAATTTTAAATTTGAATGCTTGCGGGTAAAGGACGCTTTTTGATTTGCACAAATTTAAGCTCGCAAACGAAGCCGCGCAAAAGTGCATTGAGCCGTAAAATTATCTGCGCCTAAAGCTGATTATCGCATCGTCGTTTTCTTGTTGATATTTTTCAAATAGAGCCTGATATCTTTGCGATTTTGCCGGATCATTTGAATAAATTCCCACTAGAAAATAGCACGCCTCCGCAAATCGCAACTCGCACGATCGCTCAAAGTATCGCGCACCCGCTTCTTTGTCATCGTCGTCAAAATATGCGACGTAACCGAACATAAAGCAGCCCTCGCCATTGCCGAGTTTGCATGCTTTTTTGTACAGTTTTCTACCCTCTTGCGAATCTCTATCCTCGTATCCTGCGAGTCTCGTGCAGCTTTCGCCGCCGTTAAGCTCGTAGCAGCCTTTTTTAAGCAGATCTTTGGCGCCTTCTTGCGAAATTTCACCATTTAGTAACAATAGGCTCGAAAGTACGGCGCAGGCATCGCCGTCTCCGCCGTCGCAATCTTCGCGAAATCTTACGGGATTTTTCATTTTTAAAGTACCGTCTTTGGTGTGAATAGAAATTTCTTTAGGATTTTTGTTTGCGTCTTCGTTTGCTTGATTGATAGGAATTTGAGTTTCATTTAAAATCTCCGTGCGAAAAGGCGCTTTTATCGCTATAAAAACCGCAACTATACATACGACGACGAGAGGGAGTATTTTCGGCGTAGATCGATTTTTGTGCGGAGAGCGGGGGTCTGCATCTTTGATCAATTGCTCACCCCTTAAAGTAGCGGCGGAGGGCTTGGTACTCGGTTTTTGGCTTAAATTCGCGGCCGAACTTGCGCCTGATTTTTCGGCCGGATTTACGGCGGCGTCCGCATTCAGATCTGCATTAGCGTCCGTATCGCAGACATTTTCATTTGGGCTTTTTAAATTTTTGCCCCGTTTTTCTCTCAGCTCATTTATGCGTTGTATAATTTCTTCGTTATTCAAATGAAATCCTTTTTTGCTCGATAAATTTTGTTAATCGGTTAAGCACCGAGCTTTATAATCAAAATGGCATCGGAATCGAGAGGAATTATATCATCTTGTTTTGAATTTTTCAAAAAATATGACCAAGAAAAATCCGCAAATTTAGTGTAAATGCGCCGTCAAATTCGGATAGGTTATCGCTGGTATCATCTGCAGATAGGTTTAAATTTTATATACTTCGGACGCGCATAAATTTCCAAAACTTGATAGTATTCATATCAAGTTTATTTATTCTACTCTTGACAAGATTAGCACTCCATGATATAATCTGCCAAAATTTTTAAAAAGGACCGCATAATGGCAAAGAAAAAATTTAAGACTGAAGTGAATGATCTGCTAAATTTGATGATCCATTCGCTTTATTCAAACAAGGAGATTTTCCTGCGCGAGCTCATCTCAAACGCAAGCGACGCGCTGGATAAATTAAACTATCTAAGCCTTACGAATGACGAATATAAGGCGCTTTCGTATGTGCCGCGCATCGATATAAAGATCGACAAAGAGGCCAAAACGCTAAGCATCGGCGACAACGGCATAGGTATGGACGAGGCCGAGCTAGAGAGCAATCTAGGCACTATCGCGCGCAGCGGCACGAAGGGCTTTATGGCGAGCCTTAGCGGCGATGCAGCGAAGGATAGCAACCTCATCGGGCAGTTCGGCGTCGGGTTTTATTCGGCGTTTATGGTAGCGGATCGTATCGAAGTTATCAGCCGCAAGCCTCTCTCGCAGGATGCCTTTAAATGGAGCAGCGACGCGAGCAACTACATGGTCGAAAAGGCGCAAAAAGAAGACTTCGGCACGACGATAATCCTGCATATGAAAGATGAGGAGTTTTTGGACGAATATAGGCTGGAAGGCATCATCAAAAAATACTCCAACCACATCCCTTATCCGATCTTTATGGATAAAGAAGAATACGTGCCTGCGCAAAAAGAGGGCGAGCAGGGACATAGCGAAGTTAAAAACGTCCAGATCAACCGCGCGAGCGCGCTTTGGCAGCTGCCAAAAAGCAGCCTAAAACCGAGCGATTACAATGAATTTTACAAGCAGATCAGCCACGACAGCGGCGATCCGCTGTTTTACATCCACACCAAGGCCGAGGGCACGCATGAATACACGACGCTTTTTTACGTGCCGAGCAGCGAGCCCTTCGATCTATACCGCGTCGATTATCAAAGCGGCGTGAAGCTCTACGTCAAGCGCGTTTTCATCACCGACGACGCCAAAGAGCTACTGCCTAGCTACCTGCGCTTCGTGCGCGGTATAATGGACGTCGAGGATCTGCCGTTAAACGTAAGCCGCGAAATTCTGCAAGAAAATCGAATTCTAGCCTACGTCCGCGAACAGAGCGTGAAAAAAATTCTATCCGAGCTGCAGAAGCTTTTGCAGAGCGATCGCGAAAAATACATAAAATTTTACGAATTATTCGGCAAAGTTCTGAAAGAGGGGCTTTACGGCTTCGGCGCAAACAAAGAGGAAATTTTAAAGCTCTGTCTTTTCAAATCAAACCTGCGAGAGGGGCTCATCACGCTTGACGAGTATAAGAAAAAAATGGGCGCGGAGCAAAAAGAGATCTATTATATCGCGGGAAACAGCGCCGCGATGCTTAAAAGCTCGCCTCTGATCGAAAAATTTAACGCCGAAGGCACGGAGGTGCTGCTCTGCGACGATGAGATCGATACGATCGTGATGCCCGGCGTTTTTGAGTTTGATAAGACGCCGGTTAAAAATGCGACTTCGATCAAGCAGGAAGCTTCGGAGGGCGATGCCGCGACGCCGCAAGCCAAAGAGATCGCCGCAAAGATCAAAGAAATTTTAGGCGAACGCGTCAAGGACGTTAAAATTTCATCGCGTCTAAGCGGCTCGCTTTCCTGCCTTGTTTTTGACGAGAACGATCCAGATTTTGCGACACAGCAGCTGCTTAAGCAGATGGGAGGCCGCAATATGCCGCCAATAAAGCCGATTTTGGAGATCAACGCAGATCACGAGATCATCAAAAAGCTGCAGTCCGATAAACTGATGCTGCCGCAAGTAGCCGAGATAATTTACGATCTGGCGCGCCTTAGCGAGGGGCAGGAGCTGGAAAATCCGAGCGAGTTTATTAAAAACGTAAACGAGCTAATCGCAAAGGCTCTATAGATTATCTAAATTTAGAGCTTCGATCGCTACCTAAATTCTGCGCGGCTGCATAGGTTGTATAAATCTATGTAGCCGCGCTTTTAAATTTAAAAAGAAATTTCAGCTCGCAAGCTTCACCGCGTTTTCTAAATTTTAAAATTTAAAAGCGGCGGAATTTCACTCTTTGATTTCGGTAAAAATTTTATTTAGCGGCTCGGTTTGGCGTTTTGAAAATTTTAAGGTTTCGATCGCTTTTATCCGCGAGTCGAGGTCGGGGCGCAAGCCAAAAATTTTCGCCAAAGCATGAAATCATAAATCGGGCTATAAATTCCGCCACTCATTAATTTAATCTTTACAAAGTTGCGTAATTTTATTTTTAATTTCCCCCTTTTTTATCGCAAACAGCGAGATTGTTTGATATAATTCATTTTATAAATATTTGTAAATCTTTATGAAAGGAGATTTCGAATGAAACTCATCAAACTAAGTTTGGCTGCTACGGTTTGCGCATGTGCTGTATCCTCGCTAAGCGCGGCGGAGAGCGTAGCCGATGCGATCACTAACGGTAAGCTTGGCGGAACGGTAAAGACAACTTACGCCAATAAAACCGTAGACAATAGAGGCGAAGCCGCTACGGGCGATAACGACTACGAGGCATTCGGCGTGGGTCTTGAGCTCGGATACGTTACCGATCCTCTTTACGGCTTTAGAATAGGGCTTACCGGACAAGGCTGGTTGATGCCGTATCATGTAGGCTCAAGCAATAAGACCGCCTACGATAAGGAGTGGTATACCAAGGGTGCGGTATTATCTGAATTATACCTAGGATACGGCATAGGAAATACCGATATAAAAGCAGGAAGACAATATGTTGTTACTCCGCTGGTAGCAGGCAACTATACGAGGGCGTTTAAAGAAGCTTTCGAGGGTGTAGCGATATCTAATAAAGATATCCCCGATACTACCTTGTGGGGCGGATGGTTTTATAAATTCCAAGGAAGGAGCAAAACCGCTATGGGCGCTCCGGCAGGCGAAGGAAAGGCTCCTTTGTTTAAAGATAGAGTGATTCTGGGTAATATGACGGGTCCTATCGCCGTAAAATTTGAAAATATCTTCTCCGCATACGTTCAAAACAAATCCCTGCCTTATACTACTTTAACCGGCGCTTACGCAGCAGTAACAGACGTAAAACCTGTTAATGCGTTAAAGGACGGCGACGTTAGCCTGTATCTTGCCGAGGCAAATGTAAAAGTGCCGGTAGGCGAGGTTTTGAAGCTGGGATTTGATCTTAACTACAAAGGCTCGCGCGTAGACGGAGGACTGGAGCCAAGAAGGCTTGACGGCGATATGTTCGGCGCAAGAGTATCGGTTAGCGAGTTTTTCGGATTCGGCCTATCGTATGCCTATACGACCGTTAGTGACGACGATGCCGTTATTTTGGGTGTCGGCAACGGCCCTGGATCATACACCGCTCTGCCTATTAGAGGTCCGTTCGTATTCATGGGATACGCGGGTATGGATACGCATAAGGTCGTGCTTGACTACAACTTCGGCGCTATTGGCTTGGACGGCTTCAAAACCGCGCTACACTACGTAAAAGGCAATCAAGACAGAGTAGGCGGCACGAATAATATCAATGCTAGCGGGGCTGCGGGCCAAAGAGTCGGCACCAGCATGGACGTAGAGGGCTGGGCGGTAACGGCAAACTACGCTCCTAAGGTCGTGAAGGGGCTAAGCTTGGGCGTAACTTACACTGCACTTGAGAGAAGCGACCACTACGCTAGTGGCGTAAATAGAAAGTTCGACGAGAATGAGATATGGTTGCAAGCTGCGTATAAATTTGATCTAAGCGCCAACTAAAGCTTTAAAGAGCGGAGTATTTTCCGCTCTTTCTCATCCGTATTATTTTGCCTCGTATATGACGCAAAAAGAGCGTTAAACCCGAAAAATTTATTCTTTCCCATCATGCATTATCAAGCGGGCTCGCGCTTGATAAATGTTTCATCCAAACCTCCTAAATTAAACATGGCTTTTAAAATTTAATGCAGCAAGAGCGAAATTTAGACGATAAATTTACAAGATAGATCGGCGAAATTTCAAATTTATTCAATTCGCTCCGCTAAATTTTAAAATTCTAGAACCTGCTATTTAAATTTAACGCAGCTATTTAATCTAGTAAAATTTCATCAGCATTTTACCGCAAGCAGACCATCGGCAAGCTGATTTGCCTTTAAGCTCTTACAGGCATTGACTGCGCCCTAGCACGGCGCTGAGATATCAAAAAAAAATCAATAATTTTTTGCGCGGTTTCTTTCAATGAAATTTTGAATTTGGATAAATTTTAAAGCTCGCCCGTAAAGCGAAAAAGAGATGAGAAAGGATAAAATTTTGCTCGTCGGATCAAGCGGGATAAAATTTGACCCCGCTAAATTTAAGCCGCCGCGGATCAAATTTGAGCCCTAAATTTGAGCTTTAAATTTAACCCGCAGTGGAGCGTGAATTGAAGCGCTTATAATCTCAAAGCGTTACTTCTTCGCGCTAGAAGCGTCCATAAAGGCCTGCTCTTCGGCGCTCGGTTTATACTCGTCGCCGAAAAATTCCTTCTTCACCTTGATCTTTTCCTGCATCATCTTCTTTTCGTAAATTTTATACGTCGGTCGCCAGTACTCTAGGTAGTTGCGAAGCCCGATGCCGTGCCCTGCGCTTACGTGGCAGCTCGCGCATTTTAGCTCGCGCTCGGTGCCTAGGAGCTTTTTGTAGTGCGCATGCATGCGTTGCGCCTGCTCGGAGGT
Organism: uncultured Campylobacter sp.; assembly: GCA_963529615.1. Taxonomy (GTDB): domain Bacteria; phylum Campylobacterota; class Campylobacteria; order Campylobacterales; family Campylobacteraceae; genus Campylobacter_B. Next base: position 17,138 of record CAUSAC010000014.1, read on the forward strand.
GATCTTGCTGTCGATCACGGTGGCGTGGCAGCTCGTGCAGCCGTTGTCAAACACATAGTGCTCGCGCTCTTCGCGCCTTTTGTTCCAATCAAATTTTTCAGGCTCGTCAAAGAAGTGCGAATAGCCCTCCAGCACGCCGTTTTTGGCCTTTTGATAGACGTATTTTACGATATTGTCGTGCGGTAGGTGGCAGTCGACGCATTTGGCTTTGATGCCCGTTTTGCCCTTGCCCGAGTGGACGTCGTCTTGATAGGCGATCACCATCGGATCCATCTCGTGGCAGACGTCGCAGAATTTATCGGTGCTCGTTTTCTCAAGCGCGTAGTGCACCGGCACGACGACGAAAAAGCCTATAATACCGCTTATTAAGATGATAAGCGCTAGTAATTTTTTAGAAATTCTCATGGCGTCACCCCCATCCATTGCGGCACTTCGTGCTCGTGGCATTCGGTACACATATTCGTAGATGCCTTGTGCTCGGCATGGCATTCGTCGCAGTATAGCGTAGGACCGTCGTGGACGGAGTTATGCGGATTAGCCTTGAGTGTATCCATAAATTTTAGCCTCAAAGCGAGTTGCTTTTTGTCGCCGTGGCAGCTGATACAGCCTTTGTCGCCGATGCTTTTAAATTTTGACGGATCGCTTCCTTGATTTATATGGCAATCGACGCAGTCAAACGACAAATGCTCATGATGAGGTTTGATTTTGTATTTTGCCCGAAGCTCATCTGAAACGACTATGTTCGTGGCGTTGGCGTCGTTAGCACTCGGCGCGCCGAACAAAGTCGCGATGATACAGCACAAAATTAATGCCGTAAAACTGAAATTTTTCATTTACAACCTTTTAGAAAACTGCCTTGCCGGTCCGCTTTCGCTACCGATAAGGCTTTAAAGAGCTTGCGCTCAGACCTAGCTAAGCGATCTGCTCGCCTGCGATCATTCCGAAAACTATGCAGTCGGTGATCGCGACGGTGCCTAAACGGCTGGCGCCGTGAGTACCGCCGGTGATCTCGCCTGCAGCCCAGAGGCCGGGGATCGGCTTATTGGTTTTAGAGGAGATTACCTCCGCCTTTTCGTTGATCTTTAGACCGCCCATCGTGTGGTGAGGCTTCGGCGAGAGGCGGATGACGTAGAAAGGTCCCGCTTCGTTGATCTCGCTTAGTGCGCTTTCTTGCTTGCCGAACTCGTCTTTTTTAGCTTTAACGCCCTCGTTGTATTTTTTTACGCTCTGCTTTAGCGCGTCCGCAGGCACGCCGTATTTACTAGCGATCTCATCTAGGCTCGCGCATTCGCCTACTAGCTTGCCGCTTGCCATGCCTTTAGAAATAATCTCTTCGCTTAGGTCTTTAAACGCCATTTTGGTATCTGCAAACGTTATCGGATAGGCTTTCGGATCCTCGCGTAAAATTTTAAACTCGGCGTCCGCGCGGGTCTTGCGGTCTGCAAGCTCGTTCATAAAGCGCTTGCCGTTGCGCACGTCCACGGCGATGCCGTATTTAAAGGTACCTTGCTGAGTTAAGATCGGAGCGGTGCCGAAGCCCTTCTCATCGGGGCTCGCCCACGGACCGAACTGGATCCAATCGACCTGCACCGGATATGCGCCGATCTCAAAGGCTTTTAGTAGCACGCCTGCGGTAGCTCCAGCGTGATTTGTGCTATCGACGTCGTCAGGGATGCGCGGGTCTTGAAGCTTGCGGAAAATTTTATCGCGGCAAAATCCACCCGCTGCGAGTACTACGCCTTTTTTGGCTTTGAGCGTCTTTTTTGTGCCGCTCGTGTTTTCAAGATCGTCGCTGTAAAGATTCGGATCAAATTTATACTCCTCGCGGATCACGACGCCCGCTACGCGATCACCGTCCATTACGAAATCGTCAAATTTAGCGCGGCGGCGAAGCTCGCAGCCCTTATCTTTTAGCGCTTCAAATTTTTCAAGCATAGGCTGGATGTAGCCTGAGCCGCTATCGTTTGTAGTTAGCATCGAGCGCGCGACGCTGTGTCCGCCGAAGTGCGCGCAGTGATCCATCTTAAATTGCACGCCGTTATCTACGAGGAATTTAAACGCGTCCAAGCCGCGATCGGCTAGAGTGCTTAAAAGCTCGGGATGGTTGATGCCAAGTCCTGCTTTTAGACAGTCGTTCATAAATAGCTCTTTGCTGTCTTTAACGCCCGTTTTTTCCTGCACGGGATTCATCGGCACGCTCATACCGCCGCCGTTGATGACTGAGTTTCCGCCGATACGACCCATCTTTTCTAGAATCAAGACTTTGTTGCCTTTCTCGGCTGCTTTTAAGCCCGCCGCAAGTCCAGCAAAGCCGCTACCGATGATGATTACATCCCACTCCTCGTCAAATTTGACGTCCTTTGCGTCCACTGCGCTTGCTTGTGCATTTACCGCGCTAAGTGCGAGTGCACCGGCTCCTACCATACCCATTTTCAGTATGTCGCGTCTCTGCATATTTTGCCCCTTTACTTAGAGATTTTTTAATCTTAAAGATTAATGTCGTAATTTTATATTAAATCTTTATGTAAGTCAAATGTTATTTGGTATATAATTTAATAGCTAAAGGCTATAAAATTTCAACCGAAGGGGCAAAAAATGAGCCTGCGACATATGGAATTTGCGGTAAAAATTTCGGAGCTTAAAAGCTTTACAAAAGCGGCGAGCGAGCTTGGAATCGCCCAACCGTCGCTTTCAAAGAGCATTATGCTTTTGGAAAAGGAGCTCGGGATCGAAATTTTCGATAGGAAAAACGGTCTTGAGCTTACCTATGCGGGCGAAATTTACATCGCCAGGGCGAAAAATATGCTTAGGCTCAATAAGGAGCTAAATAACGAAATCCGCGGGCTTTCGTCGATCAAGACGGGCAAGCTCGTAATCGGCGCAACCTCGACCAGCTTTAAATTTATCGAAAAGATCATCGCGATGTTTTACAGTAGGTTTTCCAAAGCCGACATCAGGGTCGTGCACGCTCACTCCGAGCCTGCGCTCATCGAGATGCTAAAAAGCGGCGAGCTTGATATCGTCTATGCCGCGCACTTCGGCGAGCTTTTCGCGGAGGGGCTTGAGTGCGAGTTTATAAAAAAGCGCAGGCTGCTTCTAAGCGTCTGTTCCTCCCATCCTGCCGTTTCGCGAGCGAGTATAAATTCTACCGAAAGATATCCTAAAATCGCACTTAGCGAGTTTAAATTCGATAAATTTGCAATTAGCAGTAAAATTTTAAAAAGCGAATCGAACCTTAAAAAGATATTCGAAAACGCGGGCTTTACGCCTCAAATTTTCTGCGACACCTCCTATCTGTACGTGGCTAACGCGATGGTCGCGGCGGGGCTTTGCGTGAGTTTCAGCTTCGCGCGGTACATTTTTGAGACGCAGAAGGACTACATCACGCTCTTTGACATCGCGGATGAGCCGCTTTTGGACGTGTCGTTTTCGGTCGTGTATAAAAAACCATCCAAGCTCGCAAAGGAATTTATAAAGATGATAAAAGCGGGCAAAAGCGGCGAGTAGGGCGCGCGGGTTTAAATTTAATAGCGCGCCGCAAGGGTTTAAATTTAAAAATGCGCTGCATAGGTTTAAATTTAATAACTGCAAGGCGCCGTGTCAAAACCGACTTTTAAAATTTATCCCGCAACCTTGTTTTTTAAATTTCGGTTCGCAGCTTGCTTAGCCGAAATTTCATCTCAAATTTTATCTTGCGCTCTAATCGGTTAAATTTTATCTTGCACATGCAGACTAAATTTTATCTCGCAGCAGGTTGGATTAAAATTTTCATTTGCCGCGGCTACGTAAATTTCACGGTGCTCTCTTTTATAAAATTTTATCTGCAAGCGACGCAAATAGCGTCTATCCGGTGCTTTTAGCTCTTTGGCTCCCGCTTGATTAGCTTTTCTTGCTCGCCGCCAAAACTTGCGCCAAGATCGCCGCTAGCGCGATATTGAGGCTGACGCAGAGCCCAAACAGCGCCACGGCTTTAGTGGAGCTAAAAGCGAGCGTAAAAAAAGAGATTATGCTGGTTAAAGACGCGAGCGTGATGCCGAAAATTTTATCGCTAAGCGCCATTTTATCATTGTTTGCAAAGATCATATAATCGATCCCCACGGCTCCTGATAGGATCAGTGCAAAGATCGCAAAAATATTTACGCTCACGCCAAATGCGCTAAGTAGAGCGAGCACGGCTAAATTTGACGCAAAGACGGAGATGATGATCAACCACGCCGTCCGCACTCCGAAAAACGCCCACAGCAGTGCGAGGGCGAGGGCGTACGCGGCGCATTTTAGATACAGGGCGTTGATTTTGATCTGCGAAAATGCCTCGCTTATGGCGCTTCGCATATTTAGATGCAGCGTGCCCATCTGCGCGGCAAGCTCGCTTACGGCTGCTTTATCGCGCACGCCGCGCAAAAAAGCGATATGCGGATCGATACTCGGCATCGCGGCAAAAAGAACGGAGCTTCTAGCCTGTTCGTAGCTTAAAATAGGCGCATCCGCGATCTTAGCAAAGTTTGCGTCCACGAGCTCGCGGCTAAGCCCGAGATGTAAAAATGCGCTTCTATCGTAGTTTGCAAAGGCCTGCTTGATAAAGCTCTGCGTAGCTGGATCCAAAATCGGCGCGCCGGTGTATGAGTCTGCAAGACCGCGCGCCACGACCTCTTTGGCTACCGCGCTTGCATCATTGCCCACGATCAGATCGAAGCTGGAGCCTCCGATACTTGCGAGCTTGGCGCTCATCGCGATAAGGTTTTTATCTAAGCTCGCGTATTCGCTGACGTCGTCCTTAAGCTCCATTTTAAAATACAAAAACGCAAGTAGCGCCGCGCAAACGATAATGAGCGCTTTGAGGCTTAGGTTTATCTTGCAAAGTGCCTTTGCGTAGAGTTCAAGCGCCTTTGCAAAGATCGGGGCAGGGCGAAATTCTATCCCTTCAAGCAGGATCGGTAGGGCGAAGTAGCTAAAGCAAAATGCCCCCGCAAGTGCGGCTATGGCAAAGATCGCGATCTCTTTGAGCAGAAAAAACGGGCTGAATAAAAATACGAAGTAGCCTCCCGCGGTGATGAAAAACCCTAGAAGCAGGATGTTTCGCATGCTTTTTATCGAGCGAGCCTCGATGTGGCACGCGATGTTTGCGCCCAGCCAGTGCACTGCGTAATCCAGCATCAGCCCGATTAGGCTCGTCGAAACTACGGCGCTTAGGATGTGGATCGAGCCGCGGATCGCCATCGTAGCCGCTACGCCGCAGGCAAGCCCAAAAAGCGCGGGCAGCAGCAGGCAGAAGATCCGTGCGCGCGAAAATGACGCCAGCAGCAGCGCCGCGCACAGGCTAAGCGATACGGCGCCCGCGATGGAGCTTTCGCGCACGCCCGCGCTCTTGCCCAATGCGCTAAAAAGGGCGGTGCCGGAGATTAAAATTTCGCTATTTTGCGCCTCGCGCACCAGCGCGCTAAGCGCGTCGTCATTTACTTTCGGAGCCAATTTGGCTGTAGCGAGGTAGTGCGGCGCACCGTCAATGATCGTAATAAAGCGGTTCTGCGCGGGATCGAGCTTGATAGCGCCGCGAGCGCCGAGGCGCGAGTGAAGGCTGAGAGAGAAAAAGTCCTGCGAGAGGCTAAGCGGGCGAAATTTTGAGTAAATCTCACGTGCGCTGCGCTCAAAAAAGGCCTGCGGATCGCTTTTTAAAAGCTCCACGCTCGCATCATCGAGCATTGCGGGCGCAAAGCGCGCAAGCTCGCTCTGATACACGCTCGCGTTCTTGACCTCGTAGATTATGCTCTCAAAAAGCCCGCTTTTTTGCATATCTGCAATGAACGCGTCAAAGTTCGCTCTCTCCGCGCTTGCGACGATGATTTGCCGCGCGATCTCGCGGTTGAAATCCTCGACGCTCTGTTTCTGCTCGCCCGAAATTTCAATGCCGCTTAGCTCGTAAAAATCGGAATTTACGCGGTTTAAATTTAACGCTATAAAGGCGCAAAGCGCGATGAAAACCGCGCCGAATACCGCTAAAATCGCGCTCTTACTCATCTAAGCTCACGACGCTCGAAAATACGTTTTCGCTCACGTCGCCGTTAGCGCTGCTAATCCGCAGCACCCTGACGTAGGCACCGCCCTCGATCACGATATTTTTAAAGATATTTTGCAGCATCCCTTTTGGGCTTAGCTCGGCACGCCACGCATCTTTGCTGCCGCTTAGCGCGATCGAGAAATTTTTGCTAAGCCGCGCTATGTCCAGGCGCGAGATCGCCAAAAAGGTGTCCTTATCAAAAAGCGAATCGGCGCTTTTGACCCACGCTTCGCCGCTGCGCTCAAAAACGCCGTCCGCGCCGATTTTTAGCTCGCTTCGCACCGGCTTTAGCGTCGTCCAAAACAGCTCGCCGCCCTTGATCCTAAACTCGCCGCTGCTTCGCACGGGCTCGGCAAAGCCCTTGATGCTGAGCGTTTCGCTAAATTTACCGCCGATATTGTCGGTCTTAAGCGCCAGATCGCTTACTTCAAGCGCGCTCGCAAGTCCCAAAATCGCTAAAAATAAAGCCAAAATTTTCATCGTAGTCCTTTAAATTTTATGCTCGCTAAATTTCACTGCTCGTTATCGTTAGGCAAAATTTTATTCGCCGCGACGTTTTGAGGGCGGTCTTGCTCGGGCGCGGCTTTGTTCGCTGCCAAAATTTTATCTGCTGCTGAAATTCTATCTGCCATTGAAATTTTACTCGCGGGATTTTTCTTTGCTAAAATTTTATCCGCGCACTCCCTTAGCTGCGGCGGTATCTCATACAGCGTCCTTTTAGAATCAAGCTCCACCGCGGCTTGCGACGTGGTAGCTTTGGCCAATAGCGCGCCGGATGGGCTTTTGATGCGGTAGGAGAATTTTATTATTGTGTCGCACTCGAGCAGCTCGATGCTCACCGCAACCTCGTCGTCAAAAAGTATCGGCGCGATAAATTTAAACTCCATTTTGATAATGGGATATATAAATCCATCATCTCTCATCTGCATATATGTGTAGCCCGCATCGCGCCAAAACTCGCATCTAGCGTCCTCGCATAGCTTTACGTAGTTGCCGTGCCACATCACGCCCATCGGATCGGCGTCGTAAAATCTGGCGCGAAATTTATACTCTTTCATTCCTCTCTCCGCTATGAAATTTTTCGTCTTGCGCGGCGGATTTTGCGGCGGCTAAATTCGAATTATCTAAATTTAGCGCGGTATCCGAGCTCGCCGCATTTTTCAAATTTGACGCGGCATTTGAACTTACCGTGTCGTTTAAATCCGCTGCGCCATTTAAATTTGACGCAGTATCCGTACTCGTCTCGCCGAAATTTTGCGCGCCGTCGCGCTCCACATCGTTCGCGTCTTTTCCTTGTGCCCAAAAATCAAAGAAATTATACCACTGGGAAGGAAATTCTTTGGCATAAAGCTCTAGCTGCCGCACGTAGCTTTTAAGAGGCTGCGCGACCGATCGCGCCTTATCGCGGCTCTTTAGCGGCGCGGGTAGCGGCTGCAGCCGAAGCTCGTGGCCGCTGCGCCCCTCGTAGCACCATAGGCTAAATAGCGGCACGTCCAAAATTTTAGCGAGCAGATAGCCGCCGATCGGGAAGTTCGCGCTGCGTCCTAAAAAATCCTCGCTTTGAAATTTATCCGAGCCCACCGGCATACGATCGCCCATTACTGCGATATGCTCGCCGTTTTGCAGTAGCTCTTTGATTTGCAGCATCTCGCCGATGCCGAGCTCGCCGACGTATAGAATTTTCACGCCGCCGCCCATTTTTTCGATAAATTTCATAAAATTTTCGCTGTGCTTGCGAAAGATCAGCACGTTGATTTTTATCCCCGCCGTGCTTGCCGAAAGGGCGCGCGCGATCTCGGTGTTGCCGAAGTGCGAAGTGATTAAAATTTTACCCGTTCCATCGCTTAAAAGCTCCTTCATACCGCTTTGCACGCGAATTTGATCCAGCGCGATCTTGCCGTTCCAAACTGCGATTTTTTCACACAGACTGAGGGAAAATTTATAAAAATTCGCGTAAATTTCGCACACTTTTGGCTCGCGATCAAGCGCGCGCCGCAAAAACTCCCTGATCGCGCGTCGTTCGTTTTTAAGCAGCGCAAAATAGATCGCCGAGATGCAAAGCGCGGTGCCTCGCATGCAAAAATCAGGCGTGTGAAGCGTGACGAAGCGAGCTAAATTTAAAAGCGCCGCGCCCGCTTTTTCGTTGTTTTCGCTCCAGTGCTTAGCCATCGCGCCCGTCCTTTGCGGCGACGCTCTGCTGCGAGGCTTTTACGAGCGGGCTTTGCGCTGAATTTTCCGCCTGTGAGCTTTGCGCTGCAGCTTTGTCGCCGCATTTTTCGGTACCAGCTTTTTCGTTTGCGCCGCCCATCTCCTCTTTTGTATTTTTGTAACTATCGCGCCGCGCGCCGCTACAAAAGTTTTGTCCCGCTAGCCCTTGCAAAATTTCGTCTGCGCTCTGCCGTGAAGCCTCCCGCAAGCCGCGCTTTTTAAATTTATCGCAGGCGCGCTTTAACGCCCTTTTTGCAAGCCAGAGCGGGAGTCCGCAAAATAGCCTCGCGTGCATCAGCGAAATTCCGAAATTATCCCGAAACGGCGCGAAGTGGCTCACTCCGCCCGCTTCGTAGCGCACCGCCAGATCGAGCCATTTTATCTCTAGCCCCGCGCGCACGGCCAGGATTAAAATTTCGGCATCAAAGCCCATCCTGCGGCTCTTGGTGCGGGAAAGAAGCGGCACGATCTCCTCTAGCGGGTAGATTCTGAAGCCGCACATCGCGTCTTTTATGCGGTGCGAGAGGGTATTTATCACGCACCAAAAATTCATTATCTTGCGTCCGTGCAGGCGGGATTTGGGCGCGCTTTCGTCATACGCGGGCGCAGCGCAGATCAGCGCGGAGGGCTGGCGCGCCGCAAATGTCAAAAATTCCTCGCATCTGCTTACGTCGTGCTGAAAGTCCGCATCGATCTGAAAGGCGTGCGTAAATCCAAGCTCCTTCGCCCACGCCAGCCCGTCGCACACGGCAGCGCCTTTGCCGCCGTTTTGCGCGCGGGCGTAAATTTGAGCCGCAAGCCCCTTTAGCGCGCTTTTGCTCGCTTCGTCGCTGCCGTCGTCCACGATCAGCACGGGCGCGATGGGCGCCAGGGCGTGCACGAGCTCGGCGATGCGCGCGGGGTGGTTGAAGTAGGGCAGTAAAAACGCGGGCTTAAAGGCAAATTCTTCCACTGGCGCAGACCTTGTCGTTTGAAATTTCAAAGCGGAGTTTGCCGCTTGCTTCGGTGATTTTGATTAAAATTTCATCGCCCGGGCGGATGAAATTTTTAAATTTTAAATTTTCTATTTTTTGCGTGCCATCCAGCTCGTAGCCGAGGGCTTTTGCGCAGATCAATACGAAGCGAAGCTGCATAAATGCAGGCACTAGCGGAAATCGCGCAAAGTGTCCGTCGAAATAAAAGTCGCTAGCGCGCACCTTCGCGCGAAACTCATTCTCCGCGCTTTGCTCGAAAACCGGTACCTCGTAGCGCTGCAGGGCGCTTAAAAAGTCCTTTTTGCTTAGCTTGCCCTGCTCGTTAAAAGGCAGCTTACTTGCGATTTTGAAGTAGCGCAAAATCGCGCCGAATTCGGGCTTCAAAAAGGCCTTCAGCTCGTCCGTAACGCCCTTTTTGCCGCCTGCGCGAAATGCCTGCTCGCCGCGCTCGCTAAGCTTGATAAGAGCTACGGCGCGGTCGCGCTGCGGGTGCAGATCGATCCTGCATTCGCCGATAAATTCGTGCGAGCGGAGCTTAGCTTCGAGCAGATCGAGGCTCACGCGGTTTTCGTTGATCTTTACGGTGCGATCGCCGCGCCCCAAAAGCGTGATCTCATCTGCGCGTACATAGCCGAAATCGCGGCTTTCGAAGCGCTCGCACCAAGGCGAACTGATCGTAAACTCGCCCGTTTGCGAAGATTTGCAGGCGGGCTGTTTTGCCCTAAATTTATCGCAAAGCCCGCTCTCTTGCGTAAATTTATCGTTGTGTTTTGTCGCGGAGCTCGGTGCGGAACTGTTTTCTGTATCGGTCGCGGTTTTATCGCTAACGTCTGCATTAAATTTAGACGCCTGCTTGCCCGAACGGTTTGCGTCTTGCCCGTCCACACAGCGCGTTTTAGGCTTTGTCACAGAATTTTCGCCGCAAGAGCTTGCCGCGAGATCGGCAGTAGCGGGTAATGCCCCATTGCGTTTTGCCGTGCCGCTATCAATATCCGTGCGGATCTGCACGCTTACGGGGGCAAATTTCTTAAGTCCCGCGCCTTCGTTGCAAGCGATCACGCCCGTTTCGCTGGAGCCGTAAATATCGACGATGTGGGCATTGCTAAGCGCTGCCAACCTATCTCGGATTGCAGAACTTAACGGCGCACCCGCGCTAAAAATAGTGCCCAAAGGCGCTATGTTTGCAGCATCTGCGTGCTCACATAGCGCGCCGAGCACCGTGGGCGAGCTGATCAGCACGACGCCCGCAAGATCGGCTGCGAGGATGATTTCAGGGTAGTTTAGCCCGCCTTTTTGCGTGCGCGAGCCGCAAAGCAGCGGCACGAAGATGCTAAAGGTGAGCCCAAACATATTTTGGTGCGAGACGCCCGATAAAAATCGATCGCTTGCGCAAAGGCCAAATCTTTCTACCAAAAATTCCGCCTCTAAAACCATATCGCGCAGGCTTTTTTCGATATTTTTCGCCTCGCCCGTCGAGCCCGAAGTTTTGATATAAAATTTTTGATCCGCTCGCAGCAGATGCAAAGAGACAGCCTCTTGCTCGCACGGCGCGTGATTTTGCGGCGCGTTTTTAGATGAAATTTTAGGCGAGGACTTTCCCGTACCTGGAGGCGAAATGTTTTCTAAATCATGAGAGCAGAATTCGTCTAAATTTTGCGCTGCGGCGAGATTTGGAATTTTCACGTCGCCGCCGAGATGAAATTCGCCGCTAAATTTGGGCTCTCGCAGCAGTACGGGCGCAAAACCCGCAATCAGCGCGCCGAAAAAAAACGCAATGAACTCCGCCGCGTCCTCGCCGTAAATTTCGATCATCGGCGCGTTTTTTTGCTCTTGCGTCTGCGCTAGTTGCAGGATACGCGCGGTATCTGCGCCGCCGATAGAATTTTCCGCGCCTTTTAAATTTACGCTTGCCGCGCTGCTTTGGAGTTTGTCCGCGCCTTTTAAGTTTACCGCTTCGCTCCGCTTGCATCCTGTTTTTGCCAAATCGCGCGCAAGAGCCGCCGCAGCAAGGATTTCGCGCTCGTAAGGCTTCAAAGAATTAATCAAATTTTTTAACATAAAATTTCCTAAAAATCATCTCGCCGCCGATCAGCGCGCCGATGAGGACGTATGAGATCGCGCCGCAATAAACGCTCCAATAAATTTTATCTCGCGGTAGCAGCAGCGCCGCGCTAAGCAGGCCGTTTAGCACGAAAAATCCGAGCCAAACCTCGGTTAGCTTGCGCGTGTAGACGCGGCCGTGCTCGTTGAGACCTGGCTGCTTCAAAAGCGCTAAGCGCGTGATCGCAGGCGTCGATCTTAGGCTGAGCGCGAAAAGCGCCGCGAGCGAGAAATTTATTATGAGCGGATACAGATACGCGAGCGCTCCGCCGCCAAATACGGCGCACAGCGCAAAAAATGCCGCACATGCGCCCTTAATAGCGCGATCTTTACTTTCAAAAACAGCTCGCGCTCCCCATAACGCGCTCATCGCCGCGAGCAAGCAGACCCGCGCGCCGCCGTGCAAAAAATAGAGGCCAAAAGGGTAAAACACGCTCAAAATTATGGTAGCTGTTTTTAAAAATATCGTTCGTCGCAATCTTTGTAATCCTTAAATTTAGCCGCAAGGGCTTGGTTTTTTGCCACGGCAGCTTTAGCTTCGTCACAGCGGTTTTTGGTTTTACCACGGTGGTTTTTGGTTTTGTTGCTAGCAGCGCGATCGTTGCGATCTATACCGCGCCGAGATACTTTAATTTAGCCTTGGCGTCACAGCTTTAGGCGCTATGCTTTTAAAATTTAAATTCAGCCGCGCCTGCCGCCTTAAAATTCTAGCCGCATCTTAAAATTTAGCTGCGCTTTAATTTAGCTCGCGGCACTGCGCCCGCGATCAGATCCGCTAAATTAAATTTAGCCGAAATTTTAAAATTTTGAAATTTTACGAAAATGACGGTCGCAAAAGAAACGACGCCTTTTAAAATTTCAAAATTTTACTCAAGCTCGCAGATTTAAATTTTAAAATTTTGATCTGCAAAGAGCTTTACATACTAGCCCAAAAGCGGCGGTTAAGCGGACCTTGTGTCGTGCCGTTTAGCCGCTAAGCCCGCAAAAGCCGCTTCCCGCATGCCTTCAATAAAACATTCGCTGCTCGCCACGCACTTTTGATAATATTCGACGCGCCTTATCAAACCACCGCAAGCCGTCAAATAAACGACGCCTATGTTATCCGCTCGCCGCCCGCTGCCCCGTGCCGCCGCAAAGTAAACTACCAAGCCGCCGCACGCGCGATCTTGCCGCGACGCACGGCGAAATTTAACTCTCGCCGCCCGTAGTTTCCCCGCTCGCGCCTTGATCGAGCTTCGCCGCTACGGCATCCACGATGTCGCCGAGAGTTTGGATGTTTTTAAAATCATCGGGCATCAGCTTGTAGCCGGTGTTTTTCTTGACGTAATCGACCAGATCGATCGCGTCGATACTGTCGATCTGCAGATCCTCGTAAATTTTAGCCTCCGGCACGACCTTGCTCTCGTCGATCTCGAAAAGCTCCACTAGCGCCTTTTTTAAAATTTCAAAAATTTCATCTTTGCTCATTTTTACTCCTATTTTCGGCGATGTATTGCGCCAAAGACGCAACGGATGAGAAAATTTGCTTTAAATTTTGGGTTTTTGAGTTAAGCACGATGCCGTATTTTTTCTGCACCAAAAGCCCGAGCTCCAGCGCATCGACCGAATCGAGCCCGAGCCCGTCGCCAAAAAGCGGCTCATCGTCATTTATGTCACCTGGCGCTACATCTTCGAGGTTTAGCCCCGAAATGATCAGCTCCTTAAGCTCCAAAATTTCTTCGTTCACAGATTCTCCTTTTCATATAGATTTGATATTTTTTCATATAGTTTGCGCACTCGGATCGGGTTTGGACGATCCGGCTCGAAGCCCGTTAGATCAAGCGCGCACAGCTCGTATAGGTCGTATTTCATCCGAACCTCGGGCGTATCGTACCATACTTGTCCTTTTTTTAGGCTTTTAGGATCCATTTTTATCGCGACGCAATTCATATTTTTTGCGAAATTTATCGCGATGTAAAACGCCGCTTTGTGCATGGCGATGCGATCCGCGGTGCGCGTGCCCTCAGGGAAGATGATTAGGCTTTCTCCTCGCGCAAGGGCGCTGCGGCACGCATCTATCATCGCTTCCGAGCCGGTGTTTGGGATGTAGCCCGCGGCGGCGATGGCGGCGGAGAGGAAGGGGTTTTTGCACAGGCTTTCCTTGACTACGCAGTTTGCGCGCCGCACGTGGGCTAAAAAGATCACCACGTCAAGCAGGCTAGGGTGGTTTGCGATGATGAGAGTGCCGCTAGGCGGGAGTTTGCAGCGCCAGCTCACGTCGATGCTGCCGTAAAGTCGCGCGAGCAGCAAAAATATGCGCCACGAGATCATTATAAAATCGCGCACGAAATTTCGCACAACCTCTATGCGGTTTAGCCGCAGCAGCGCTACGGGGAGGAAGAGCAGGTTGCCTATCATACACAGCGCGCCGAAGCTTGAGAAGGATAACGCGATGCCGATCTGTTTAAGCTTGCGCCTTATCGGATTTGCCTGCTTCATTACGCGGCGCCTCTTTCGGCGGTGGTTTCGCGGCTCTCGTTGGAAATTTCACGGCTTTCGGCGGGGATTTGATGGTTCATCATGCGCGCAATCTCGATAAAATTTCTACGGCTTGCCGCCTGCTGCACCGCAGCGGAGTTTTCGCAGTTTTCTGCACGCGCTATTTCGGCTTGCGGCGTGTGCCGAAGCAATAGAGCTTTCATGGTCTGAGCGGAAGCTTTGGCGATCTCGGCGCCCTGCGTGTGCCGAAGTAATAGAATTTTTGCGGCGCACGGCAAGCTGCGATTTTGTGGAATTCTTGTCGTTTGCCGTATGTATTGCCCCAGCAAAATTTCCGCAGTTTTCTGCATGCTTCGTGCGTATTGCTGCGATGGAGCTTCTATCTTTTGCCGCGCGTATCGTTGCGGTAGAATTTCCGCGGTTTGCCACGCGCGCCGTCGCGACGGAATTTCTGCGAAATGCCATATATGCTGTTTTGGCGCCGCCATATGACGCGCCGTCTGATTAAATTTATAGCTTGCGGCGCCGCAAAATTTAAAATTCATCGCAACCGCCTTGCCGTGCGCATCTTACCCAAGCGGCCACTCTATTCATCGCGCGGCTAAATTTAAACTCGCAGTGTAAACTTTGCTCTGCTGAAAATATGAAATTTGTAGCCCGCTGCGCGTAGCATTTCAGTGCGCCGCATCTGTCTTTATAGCGGAATTTTATGGTGGACTGCTGCGGTAAAATTTTTATAGCCCGCAACTCGCACCGCTTAGGCGGATCTTTTTCAGTTCGTTGCGTATGCCTCGGCAGCGTATTTTCGTAGTGCGCCTCATTGCAACGCGATTTGGAGGCGTATGGCGCGCGCCCTTTCGGCGTGCTTTCAAGATGCGCCGTTTGATCAAGCCTGTATTTGATAGCGCGGCTAAATTTAAACTCTTCACCATATCTGAGCTTGGCGGAGCGGCTAAATTTAAAGCTCGTCATTCGCGCCGTTGCGGCTCCGTGTAGCTTGGGATCTTGATCAAATTTGCTCGTCTCGCCGCGCTTTCTCATGCGATGAAATTTTGCTATTTTAACGCTCACGATCTTGCCTTAAAAAAGCTGCGATTTTGGCGGGATCTTTGATACGCCAAAGATAGTCCAAAACCCCGTCGCTGCTGCGCCATTCGCGCTTGCCGGAGAGGATTTTAGCCAAAAATTCCACCGCGGTATCTAGAGGGATTTTGCCGCCCTCTTTAAAGCTTCGTAAAATTTCATTCTCGGCTCGCGATTTTGGATTTTGTGCTTCTAGGCTCTGCGCCGTCGCGTCCGTAACGTGCGGCGAAATTTCGATCTGCACGTCATCTCCGCGCTGAAGCACCAGAAGTAGGGCGCAGGCGAAGTCGCAGCGCTTCAGATAGTCGTTATTCGCCTCCTCAAAATAGCAGAGCAGGGTGATTTTATCGTTATCCGACTTGCATTCGCCGTTTTTGCTAGCTTCGTTTGCGTCCTGTGCGGAGCCGAAATTTTCCGCGCTTTCTTTCAGCCTTGCAGCGGCGATTATTGCGCCGTTTTCGAGCGCGCACGCCGCAGAGATCGTCGAAATTTCGGCATGGTTTTGCGTAAAAATAGCATTTTGCGCCGCGATCGCGTTGAGTACGCTGACGCAAAAGCTCGAAGGCGAGACGCTTTCCTCCATCGAGCCGAGCAGGCTAAAGCAGCGGTTGATCTCGCCGAGACGCGAGCAAAAGACGAGCGGCATTCCTTCGGGCTGCGTCGCGGAGCTTTGCATCGCATGATCGCAGGCTCCCGAGCATTCGTTTGCTTTGGAATTTTGCCTCGCGGAATTTAAAGAATTTTTATTTGTGAAATCTTGCTGCGCCGAATTTAAATCTTGCGGCATAAAATTTAAAGAATTCTTATTTGAAAAATCCTGCGGCGATGGGTTTTGCGCGGCGGCGCGGCTTTCGCTCGCATCTAAATTTTGAGGTGCGAGATTTAAGGAGTTTTCCTCAGCTAAACTTTGCGGCGCGTTTTGCGAAATTTCGCCTAAAAGCGAGATGCAAAGTTTTGCCCCGAGCCCCAAGCGGCGACGCTGCAACGGCGGAATATGATCAAGAGCCAGCTTTTTTTTCAAAGCTTCAAGTGCTAAAATTTCCTCTTTTAAGCGGGCAGCGATTTCTAAATTTTCTACGGAGCTGTTTTGTAAAGCCTCGCTCTCGCGCACGGCGAAATTTTTGTAAAGCTCCGCCGCCTTTTCGGAGCTGCAATCAAAAGTGCGCGCGGAGCTAAATTTAGATGCAACCGCTTCTTGTTTTAATCCCAGCTCCGAGCCACGCTTGGTAAAATTTTCAATAAAACCTTCTGCGGCAAGATCGCGCCCCGCTTTTTCGTTATTCCCGCAAGCCGTAAAATTTGCGGAATTGATGAAATTTTGCTCGCAGTCCGAAATATCTGTAAAATCTTGCGTAGAATTTAACGTGAAATCATACGTAAAATTTTGACCTGTATCGCAAAAGAGATCGGAATTTCCGTCTAAGCTTACTTCGGAAATTCTGTCCGAACAAGCGGCGAGGTTTTTATAAAACTCCGCCGGCTCGCCCGAAATTATCGCGCTTGCGTAAGATATGCCGAAGCTTAGTTCATTTTGCAATGTAGCCTCTTAACGTGACACCGCTCATTATCGTGCCTACGCCGCATTCAAACTCCTTGTCGCTTACGAAAACGTTTTTGTAATAGTAGCTCGTGATATTGACGACCTTGTTGCCACCCTCTTTTTTGGCGCGATCTTGAAAACTAAGCAGCGCCGATAAAAACGCACGGTTGCATGCGGCTTGATCGCTCTTGCCAACGCCGTTTGCTTTTTTGTTCGAGCTTAGCTGCTGCGTGATCTTTCTGCCTGCGGATTTGTTGCCGAAGTAGAATTTTATGTTCGGATCAAGCTTGGCTTTAGCGTCTGACTCTGCGAGTGCCGCAGCGATCGGGAAGCGCACGATATCGTTTTTGGCATAAGCCGAATTAGCGACAAAAAGCGTCGCAACTACGAAAAATAGAAATTTTTTCATTTTCTCTCCTTTAGTCGATAAATTTTTTAAAAATCAAAGATGTGTTCACGCCGCCGAAAGCGAAGTTGTTATTCATAACGTAGTCCGTCTTTATCTCCTGCGGCTTCGTGAGGTACCTAAGCGGCGCGCACTGCGGATCGATATCTCGTAAATTTAGATTCGGATAGAATAGCCCCTCGTTCATCATCATCACCGAGATGAAGCTCTCCAGCGCCCCGCACGCGCCCAAAGTATGACCCAAATAGCCCTTGTAGGAGCTCACTGGCGTTTGCGAGCCAAAAATTTCATGCGTCGCCATAGATTCTGCGATGTCGCCCTGTCTGGTCGCCGTAGCATGGGCGTTTACGTGTCCGATGAGATCCGGCGAAATCGCGGCGTCTTTGAGCGCCAGCTGCATCGCCGCGCGCATAGTCTCGCTCTGTGGGCGGGTGATATGCGTGCCGTCGCAGGTCGTGCCGAAGCCCACTATCTCGGCGTGAATTTTAGCGCCGCGCGCAAGTGCGCTCCCGAGGCTTTCTAGCACGAACATAGCGCCGCCTTCGCCTAAAACCAGTCCGTCGCGTGCTATATCAAAGGGCGCGGGGCTGAGGGTAGGGGTGTCGTTTTTACAGCTCGTGGCGTATAGCTTATCAAATACGAATGCCTGGCTTGGGTGCAGCTCGTCTGCGCCGCCTGCCAGCATCATATCCGCAAGGCCAAATTTTATCGCTTCGTAGGAGTAGCCGATCGCTTGAGACGCGCTCGTGCACGCAGAGCTCGTGGGGATGAGCCTACCTTTTAGTCCGTAGTAGATCGCGATATTTGCAGCGACGGTGTGAGGCATCATCTTTACGTATGAGTTGGCGTTGAAGGTGCTATCCTTGCCATGCAAAATATCTATGACTTCGCCAGTAGCCTTCGCATCGCCGCTACAGCTACCCGCTGCGACGCCCATACGGCCGTCCTTTATGCGCTCATCTTCCAAAAGCCCCGCATCCGCCAGAGCTTCGCCCGCAGCATCTACGCCGAACATCGCTACCTTGCCCATCGAGCGGGTATCTTTACGGTTCCAGTGCGCAGGCGGCGCGTAGTTTGGTATCGGCGCGCCCAGCCTCGTATTTAGCTCCTCGCCGAAAATATCCCATTCGCTCATATAAACTACGGCGCTTTTTTGCTGCGCCAAATTCTGCTTGATGCTTGCCCAGTCCCGTCCGAATGCACAGACGTTGCCAAAACCCGTAATGACTACTCTATTTAACATAATCCACCGTCTATTTTAATAACCTCTTTTGTGATGTATGCGGAATTTTCGCTTAGCAAAAACTCCACCAAATGCGCCACCTCGCTCGGCTCGCCGATGCGCCCTAGCGGGATCGCGCCCAAAATTTGCTCGCTTGCAGTTTCGTTTATACCTTCGCTCATCGCCGTTTTGATGAGCCCGGGAGCTACGACGTTTACCGTGATCTTGCGGCTTGCAAGTTCTATCGCTAGCGATTTTGCCGCGGCGATTAGGCCTCCTTTGCTAGCGGCGTAGTTGCTCTGGCCGCGGTTGCCGGCAATTCCGCTAACCGAGCTCATCACGACGATACGCCCGCCCTTTTTGGCGCGGATCATCGGCATCAGCGCGGGCTTTATGACATTGTAAAACCCGCCTAAATTCGTATCTATCACGCTTTGCCAATCCTCACGCTCGAACCACACGAAGGAGTTATCCCGCGTAATGCCAGCGTTTAGCACGATGCCCCAGTATGCGCCGTTTGCCTCTATGTCTGCTTCGATCTGCTCCCGTGCTGCAGCGGTATCTGCGACGTCAAATTTTAAAATTTGAACTTCCGCCGCGCCCGCGTCCAAGCAGCGCTTCGCTACGTCATTAAGCTTTGCTTCGTTGCGCCCGTTTAGCGCCAAGCCGTAGCCCTTTTGCGCTAAATTTAACGCGCACGCCTCGCCGATACCGCCGCTTGCTCCGGTAATTAAAATTCTCTTAGCCATTTATACTCTTTAGCATTTCGTCGCTCGCGCGCATTACACTAAGCGTGGCGCTTGCGATATGTTCGCCGCCGCAGCGGATCTCGCAGTCGAAGATATATAAACCCTCGCCGTCGCTTACGCTCTGCCTCGCCGTTGTGATTACGCGCTCGCCCACCTTCAGGCCTGCGCGCGAAATATCGAGGTTTCGCATGCCCAGCAAAAATCCAAGCCTCGCCTCGCCGTCGTTTCGGTAGCCCGAATAGGCGCCGATGCACTGCGCCATGATCTCCATATACGCGTAGCTGCCGAGCTCTCCGTTTTCGGTAAACGGCGAGCCCTCTTTAACGCTAAACGCACAGCTCGCATATCCTTCGCTAATCTCTAAAATTTCATCTGTGAAGACCATATATCCGCTCTGCGGTAGGATACTAGAGGCTCTCATACGCGTCCTATTATGGTTACGGCGTTATCTCCGCCGAAAGCAAAGCTTAGATTCATCGCGGTATCTACGCGCGCTTTTTTGGCTTCGCATGTGAGATTAAATTTAGACAGCGCAGCCGGAATTTCGCTCGTTTGCGAAGCTTGATCTGCAGCGTCTTTTAAAATTTTATCGTTCGTGCCATGCAAATTATCGCCCGCGCCATGCAAAGCTTTAGACGCAGCCAAAATTTTATCCGCGCCGCTTTTTGAAATTTCACCCTGCGCGTTTTGCAGAATTTCACCTCCCGAGCTGCATGAAATTTGATCGTTCGCGCTGTTTAAAATTCCATCGTTTTGCTCGCCGTGCCGCGCCTGCGCACTATGTAAAATTTCACCCTCCGAGCCGCGCCAAATTTTATCATTCGTAAAATTCGGCGGGATCATGCCCTGCCTGATCGCCTCGTAGCACACGGCAAGCTCGATCGCCCCCGAAGCGCCCAGGGTGTGTCCGATCGCCCATTTGGACGAGCTTGCGGGCGCTAAGGGTAGGGCGGCGCTCATAGCCAAGGCCTCCATCGCGTCGTTGGCCGCAGTGCCCGTGCCGTGCAGATTTACATAATCCACGCTTTGTAGATGCGCCGATTTTAGCGCGGTTTTGATCGCTTTGATCTGCATGCGCGCGCCTGGATCGGGCTTTGTGATATGATAAGCGTCGGAGTTTGCGGCGTGAGCCAAAAGCGCAACGTCGCTTATGCGCTCGCGCGAAAGCACGAATGCGCAGGCCCCTTCGCCTAGATTTGTACCTGTCCGCGCCTCTGAAAACGGCTTTAGCGGCTGCGCGCTTAAAATTTCAAGCGCGCTAAAGCCCTGCAGCGTGAGCTCGTCGAGTGCGTCGGCGCCGCCGAACACGACCGCGTCGCAAAGTCCCGCACAGATGAGGCGCGAGGCTTCGATTAGAGCTTTGTTTCCGCTGGTGCAAGCGCTCGAAACTCCGATCGCGACGGATTTTAGCCCAAAGCGTTCGCGGATAAAATTTGCGGGATTTGCGTGGGAGTTGCGCTCGAAGCAGAAGTTTTTAAATTTATCGTTTGCGTTTTTTGAAATTTTGGCGGAATTTTCGCCGTTTGGAGTGAAAATTCCGCGGCCCAGCGCGGAGTTTTCGCCGTCTTGCGAGATAAAATTTCCCGCGCCCTTATTGCAAGCGAAAAATTCCGCATAGTTTTCCTGCACGCCGGTGTTGGTGGTCGCAAACACCACGCCTACGCGGTGCGCGCCGAATTTTTTCGCGGCTTGCTCGATCTGCCCCTGCACGCCGAGGCAGACGTAAAGTGCCAGAGCGTTCGTGCGCGTGGCGTAGGCGCGATCTTTGATCCTCGGTAGCGCCGTATCTACGCGCCCGAAGATGAAATTTTTACCGCAGACGCTAAGCTTTCGCAGCGCGGATCTCTTCTCGCACAGCGCGCCAAAAAGCTCTGCGGCGCTGTTTGCGCCCGCGCAGATGAGCCCGGGGCTACTTAGATACTGCGTCATATCGGCGCCCCTTTGCGTTTATGGTGAAATTTGCTTTATCCGCATTCTCAAGCAGGGATAAAAATACTCGCTCGCTTTGCGAATCGGGCGGAAGGAAGCCGTCGTTGCGAAATTTCGCCTCGCCGTGCGCGATCGATAAAATTTTACGTGCGATCGGCGCGCCTAGCATATCGAGCCAGACGAGCTTGTAGCGGCTCTCCTCGCCGCTTGCGGGTGAAATTTTGGAGATCAGGGCTCTGCTTTTTACGCCGAGCTCGTCCGTCAGGATGAACTGTTTTTGGCTAAATTCCGCTATCCACTCGGGCGCTTTGCGCACGCATCCGCCTATAAAAAACGCGGCGCAAAGCAGAATGAAAGCCGTTTTGGAAATAGCGTAAAAACCATAAACAGGTCTCAAAAATTCTCCCTAAAAACGAGCGAAATCAAAATCTCGCCCTCCAAAATATAGCTCTTGTGTGACCACGCCCTGCCGCGCTCATCAAGCGCCAGAGCTTCACCGCCTGCGCCGCGCGCCAGCCCCACGCGATCAAGCGCGTAAAAACCTAGGTTTCGCGCCTTAATCAGCGCCTCTTTGATCGTATAAATTTTATAAAAAACGAGCGCCTTTTCGCTTTCGTCCGCCGCCGCCGCCAAAAGCTCGCGCTCAAAGGCGTTGAAACAAAACTCGCTCGCCGCGGCAAAATTCCGCAGTTTTAAAATTTCAAGATCGAGCCCGAATTTTTGCCTCGCTAGAGCCACGGCGACGATCGTTTTGCCCTCCGCGCTTTTGTGCGAGATGCAAAATTTGCCGCGCTTTTTAAAGCGCGCCTTAAGCGCCCGCGAAACGCGAAACTCGCGCAGATCGCCTCGCACGCGCGCCAGCTTTTTATCGCGCCTGCTCAAAAGCCGCCTTGGGGCGCACAGATCCTCGTCGGTGATTAAAATTTTTATCTCGCTCATAAAGCCCTGATTTTACTAAAATAGTCTTTATAAAAATATAAAATAGCGCTGCAGCGTTAGAATTTCGTTTAAAATTTATTTGATGCGATTGGGCCTAAAAGTGCACTAAAACATAAAATTCATCGCGTTTGCGCTAAGGCCTCGCGCGCGATAAAATTTTAAAATTTATCGCGTTTACGATCTGCGCCGCGCGCTTTTTGGTTCGTCGCGTGTAGTTTTGCGGCGTAGGCTGTATTCGTTGCGCTCGTCTTGTTCGTCGTATTTTGTGTGACCGTCATGTTTGGTTAAATTTTAGCGTGGCGGTATCAGGCGGCAAGCGGCACAGGGTTTGAAAACATCGGCGCGGAATTTTAAAATCTGCGATAAAATTTCTACCGCATGTGGCGTTTGTGCTAGAGCTTTTGCGGCGAAATCTAGATGCGTCGTGCGATGAAATTTTAAAATTCCGAAGCGAAATTTTAAATCACGAGCAGTGCGTGGCGCAGCAGGCGTCGCAGTATGGCAGCGCAAAATTAGCCGCATTTTAATAAAACGGCATAAAATTTAAGCGCTCCTGAATACGGCAGCTTGAAATTTAATTAAAGCGGCACGAAATTCAATCGCGCTTAGCTGCCGCAACCGCATTAAATCCCAATCCGTTCCGCGCTACGCCGAACAGAATGCTTTAAGATCCGTGTCGCATCGCGCTATTTGTATTAAATTCTGTGTCGCGTCGTACTAAATTTGCGTTAAATTCCGAGTCGCATTAAATTTACGTCAAAATTCCGCCGCCGCGAGGACGGCGTTTGATTTTATTTTTTGATCATGCGTTTGTATGGGCCGAAGCGGTGATCGTTCTCGTCAAATCCGTCGTTGTAGGGCCCCACGTCCATATCCATCTGCTTGATGTCTAGATCGGGGAAATCTTTCTTCCTATCAGGTTTGATCTTGCGCGGTTTTGAGTTTATATACGCCGTCACGTCGAAAGCTTCCTCCCAGCTTAACGAGGCGTCCCCTTTAGGCATAGTGGCTTTGACATACCTCGCTCCTTCGATGAGCCTATACATACCGGCGCCCGTATTGTAGCTATCATCGCCCCAAAGCGCGGGGAATGTGTAATAATCGCCGCTTTGAGCAAACCACTCGTTTTTTATCCCTTCGCCGTTTTCGCCGTGGCAGACGGCGCATTTTGCGGCGTAAATTTCATGTCCTTTTTTAGGATCCGCCACGCGGTCTAAAAACTGCGCCTTCGGCAGCCCCTGGCCTTTTACCTTTGCGCCGACCTCATAGCCTGCGGAGAGCCAGTGCATGTAGGCGATCATCGCGCGCATCTCTTTGGAGTTCGTAGGGATCGCTTTGCCCGCCATAGAGCGCTGAAAACAGCCGTTTATGCGGTCTTGCAGCGTGACTAGCTGATCCGATCTCGCGACATACTGCGGAAATCTCGCGTAGATACCCACAAACGGGCTTTGATCGGGCACGACGCCGCCGCTCGTATGGCAGCTCGAACAGGAGAGGTTATTGCCCGCAAAGTGCATTTTTTCGTCCTTTGCCTGCGGTCCGAGATACCTCGTCGTCTCGTTGATGAGCTTCGCGCCGTAGATGACGGTCTTTGCATAAGGCGAGTCGCCGAGCTTCGCCTCATCTATGACGCCGTTTTCGTCGATGCCTACGGGCAGCCTAAATTCCTGCGTCTTTTGCTCGTACGGCACGGCTTTTTTGGCGTTGAGTTTGGCTACATCAAAGCCTAAAACGGGCGTAAAAAATAGCGGAAGCGCTAAAACAAGGGCAGTTTTTCTCATCTGTTCTCCTTTAAAAAGTAAAATATACATTTGAAATTATTGAATTTTTTAGTTAAATGTGCGTTAAAATTTCAAAAAAAAGGAGAAATTTCGATAGCTCGCACAGAGGAAAATTTTAAAGGAGCCGAAATTTTAACTTAGCGCGACGATGAAATTTGATGCGAATTTTGCGCAGTCTAGCGATAAAATTTAAAGTAAATGGCGAGATTTTTAAATTTGAGCGGGTGATTTTGGCATAACCTGCGCGATTAGATTACTTGATTTTGTCATGCGATAAATTTTGGCAGTGCGGCGAGCTACGCAGAAAAAGAAGTCGAGCCGTGATGCAGCGGATTTTTTTAATGCTTGCGAGAGTAAAATTTAAAAGATTGTCTCACTCCCGTCGCTCGTTTCGTCCGTACTGCTCGGCACGCTTGCCGCGCCTGTGTATTTCTTATCGCGCGCACGGATCGCTTTATTTGCGCGCCTCTGTATTTTTTTGTGTCGCGGATGCGGCATCGCGCTGCGTATAAAATGCGGAGTACATGCAAGCGCTCAGGAAACGAACGGATAAGATAAACGGATTAATTCCACTCATTCGTAAAACCGCAGTGTGTCGCCCGCGCAGGCTCCGATATTGTCGCCGCAAACGAGCTGTTTGCAAAAACGTGTCGCGGCATGCCGCTGAAATACAAGTCGCAAATCGGTATTTCAGCGCGAGATTTGCAAAAGCATGTCGCGGTGCATCGCAGCAGGACTGCCGCCGCATTTGAAATTATCTAGGTCTGCCGGCGCGATAGGGCGAGGCGGATCGTCTCGTCTATGCGCCGTTTGGGCGGCGCGCGTATTTATGCTCGCCCTGCACGCGCCTTAAAACGGGCGCTAGGTTTGAAATTTAACCCAAAAGGGCTTGGAATTTTAAATTTAAGCGGATTTGGGCTTTGGCGGTCGGATCTGCCTGCGCGCCGCGCAGGACCGTATCCGCGCTAGAATTATCGCCGCCGAGATAAAATTTCGCGCGACAGGCGCCGTAATGCGGCGGTATAAAAATCTAAAGCTCTTGAGTAAAACGTAAAGGAATTGGGAATCGAAGTAGCATCGGCAAGTATGAAATTTTAATGTTTTTGAATAAAACGGCGCGAAACTTAATCGTTCTTAAGTAGAACAATGGCAAATTAGCCTTTATCGCCAAGCTCGCGATAGTTATAATTTTGAATTAAACGGCGAAATTTAAATACTCTTGGATAAAACAGCATGGAATAAACTTAAACGCCTCGGATAAAAACGTTAATTTTAACCGCACTGAACTACCGCGCTATCTGAGCTAAGCCGAGTCATATCGTGCTGTGATGGGCGGTTGAGTTAAATTCCGTGCTGCATCGCACCGGATTTGCTTTAATCTCGCACTGAGCTACGCCGTGCCACACTAAATTTGCCGCCAAGCCGCATTAAATTTTATGTAAAAAATTTCGCTGCTAAGCTACGACAAATTTAGATTCAAATTTCGCTAGCATGCCTATCTGTGGTAATTTTTTACGAATTTTTCTATGCGCTCAAAGCCGCGTTTTAGATTTTCCATAGAGCATGCAAAGCTTACACGGAAGTGCCCATCCATGCCAAATCCGCTTCCTGGCACCGTGGCTACGAGCCCTTTATCTAGCAGTTGCATGCAGAATTTCATACTATCAAGTTCTACCTGGGAGCAATCTATGAAGAAATAAAATGCGCCATCTGGTTTTACGACACTAAGCCCCGGGATCGCGCCTATCGCGTCCGCGCCAAAATCGCGCCTGCGCTCGTATTCGCGCCTCATCTCCTCGATATAATCGTCCGCCTCGCCGCGCAGCACCGGCATAGCGCCTGCCTGGACGATGCTAGCTACGTTGCTGACGCTTTGACTTTGTAGGCTGATCATAGCCTTATTTAGCTCATCGATCGCGCACGCCGTGTAGCCGAAGCGCCAGCCGGGCATCGCGCCGCATTTGCTTAGCCCGTTGATCGTCACGGTGCGCCCGAACATATCCTCACTGATGCTTGCTGCGGCTATGAAGCTCTTGCCGAAGACGATTTTTTCGTAAATTTCATCGGCAATTACTAAAATATCCGTGCCTTTTAGTACTTCCGCAAGTTCTTGCAGCTCCTGCCGCGAATATACGGCGCCTGCGGGGTTGCTTGGGTTGAAAAGGCACAGCGCCTTCGTGCGCGGCGTGATCGCGGCTTTGAGCTGCAAGGCGGTGATTTTGTATCGGTTTTCTGCCTTGGTGTCTACGATGACGGGCTTGCTGCCACAGAATTTTACGATTTCGGGGTATGTGACCCAATAAGGCGCCGGTATTATGACCTCATCGCCTTCGTTTAAGATGCAGTTAAAGGC
>CAUSAC010000015.1:0-42172 GCA_963529615.1 uncultured Campylobacter sp.
GCATTCGACGCAGCTTACCTGGCGCAGCGCGTGCACCCCTTTATCGGTGCGCGAGCTGCTGATAAGCGGCGCAAAGATCCCCACTCGCCCCAAAGCCGCGCGCAGCACGTCCTCGACGCCGCGCCCGTGAGGCTGAGACTGCGAGCCGCTAAATTTCGAGCCGTCGTAGGAATAGACGAGCTTGAGCTTTACGCGATCGGAGTTTGCACTCGCGGCAAAGGTGCACGCATCTGCGGGGGTATTTGGCGCGGCGCCTATCTTGCCTATGTGCGCAAGCTCGCTCGCTGCTAAGTCGCTTGCAGGCGCGCTTTTGATAATATTTTTAAGTTCGGACGCGCTTGCGAGGGTGTTTGCAGAAATGCCCGCTTTGTGGGCGGCATTTGCCTTGCGGGAGTCTGCGGTGCAGGCGGACGCGGGACGGGTAGTGTAAAATTTGGCGACGGGCGAGATATGGATTTTTAAAGCGTCGTCACTTGCTACATTAGCTTTCGCGGCGTTTGCCGCGCAAATATCCGAAGCAGCGGCATTGGTGGAATTTTTGCAGACGGAATTTAAATCCGCCCCGCGCGCGGTCTTTTTGGTGTGAACGGCGTCCAAATTCCGCTTGGCTCTTTCGTGATTCAAACCACAATCGGGTGCAGTATAGGTAGCCGTATCGCTTGCCGAGCTTGCGAGAGCGGAATTTTTAAAATTTAAAATTTTATCGTTTAAGATCAAAGCCTGCTCGCCGCTTTGCGCTTCATGCTTTAAATTTACGCCACGCAAAATTTCAGACGCACTAGCCTTGCTCGCCGAAATTTTATCCGCTAAATTTCGAGCAGACGAGCTTTTGTTTAAAATTTCGCCGCCGCAAAGCTCGGAGTCTTTTTCAGTACCTCGGGGCAATTTTGATCCTGTAGTAAAGCAACGATGCGATAAGCGTAACGCCGAATGTCACGGGAAGCGCGATGCTCGGATGTTTGGAGAGTAGCATGATCAGCGCGAAGTAGCTAAAAAGCACGCCGAAGATTCCCGCGTAAACAAAGCCCTTTTCGTAGCGATAGGTCACGATGCCGAGGCTTAGCGCAAACAGAAAGCTCGCCAGCGGAAAGAGCGAGACGAGGGTGTAGATGCTAAATTCTTTCCTGCGCTTTTCGCTGCCGCTCATCTCGCTCCAGTATCCGATCACGCCGCCTCCGCCGCGGATATTGCGGTCGCTTTGCGTGCGCAGAGTTAGGCTTTCAAACTCGCTTACGTGCCACTGATCGTCGCCCATCGTGTAAATTTTGCCGTCGTGTAGCATCGCGGAAAAGCTCGCGTTTTCGTTTTTAAACTCGCCGCTACGCGCTACGATCATCCGCTCGTGATCCTGCGAGTTGCCTGGATTATACAGCACGAGATCCTTATACAGCGTGCTTGTGCCGTTGTTTTCCTGCGAGTCGATAAAAACGAGCCAGTCGGAGAATTTCTGCCCGAATTCGTTGGATTTGATATTTAGCGTCGCGCTAATTTTTTTGTAATCGATGAAATTGTCCTTTAAATTTTCGGCTATCGGCATCATAAAAAGCGATACGAAAAGTAGCGCCAAGGAACACAGCGCGGCGCTTATGCCGAAAAATAGCGCGATCTTGCGCGTGTCGTAGCCGATCGTAAATATTACGATAGTTTCGTTCTCTTTAGAGAGCCTAAAAAGCGAGATGCTAAGCGCTACGAAAAACGCGATCGGCACCGTAAATATGAGTATACGCGGTAGCATGAAAAGATAGAGTTTTACGAGCTCTGAAAAATTTATTTCAATAAACGACGTAATGCGCGCGATCTGAAGAAAAAATACGATCGACATTATGATAAAAAGCGTGCTAAAAAGCGACGCGAACGAGCTTACGAAATTGCTAAATAAATAGCGCTGCACCCTATCCATAAATAACGTCCAAGAGCCTTAAAATTTGATCTTTGAAGATAAAAGTAAGAAGCAGCCCCATCGATAAAAACGGCACGAACGGAAGCTCGTAGCCCTTTTTGTGCGCGATGAGATACGCAGGCAGCGTCAAAATCGCGCCGATGTAGATCGAGATGCCGCCCAGCTTCCATCCTAAAATCGCCCCCATAACGCCCGCGATAAAAATATCCGCGCTGCCCATCGCTTCGCGCTTTAGCACGAAGGTGACGATGAGGCGCAGCACGAAAAATATCGCCGCGTATCCCGCCGCGGCGCCCACGCCGCTAAGATCAAAATCATACATCAGCGTATAAGCAAGCGAAAGCGCCGTAACTACGTAAAGAAGGCTCTCGGGCACGGCTTTATACTCAAAATCGATCGCCGAAAGCGCCATAAGCAAGATAAAGCAAAGCCCAAGCGCTGCGGCTTTTGCAAGATCGGGCTCACCGAAATACGCCGCAAGAGCAAGCGCGCCGCCTAAAAGCTCGACGATCGGGTAGCGGATCGAAATTTTGGTTTTACAAAAGGCGCATTTGCCGCCCAAAAAGAGCCACGAAAGCAGCGGAATGTTGTGGTAAAATTTTAAAGCATGAGAGCATTTGGGGCAGTGCGAAGCGGGGAAATTTACGCTCTGTCCGCGTGGCAAGCGGTAGATCAGGACGTTGCAAAACGAGCCTACGCAGGTGCCGAATACCGCAAAAATCACGCCGTAAACGATATTTAAATCCATCTTTTTCCTTTGGAGCTTTAACTTTTTAAAATTTAATCAAACGCTCTATGGTAGCGAGAAATTTCTTAGTTTTCATTGATTTTTTGCCTCTCGTAAGGAAAAAATTTTACGAAAATCGCCGCCGCGCCTACGCAAAATAAAATGGCTATGAGCCCGGCGATTAGCGGTTCGCCCCATGCCCCATATAATCCGCCGAAAATCAAAAATCCCGCCACTAGTATCACGGCGTCCAAAAGATCGAAGTTCAAAGTATCTACGATCCATAAAAACATAATATATGCGCCTATCCCGCTGCCTGCGGATGCTAAAATCCCCATTTTGTCGGGGATGAAAGCAAACGCTAGCATAAAAAACAGCAGCAGGCAAATGTAGACCGCCAGTATAAATTTCTTGGGTTTTTTATACACGCTGCCGCATCTTGGGCATCTTAAAGATTTCATCGGCTTTTTGGTAAGCTTTTTGCCGCAACCACATTGTATGTAGTAGCTCATAGCCTTCCTTGTCATTCTTTGCACGAATGCGCGGCGTGATTTTTAAAATTCTGCCGCGTTAAATTTACCGCACCTCGTAACACGGCTCGCGCTAGAACTTTAAATTTAAAAGGGCGAAATTTTAAATTTCTATGGTGTCGCGCGCCTACGTATTAAAATTTTAAATTTTACGGTGCTGCAAATTAAAATCTTGAAATTTTAAAATTTCAAGGTGTCGCGAGCGCTCGCGGATTAAATTTTAAAATTTACCGCGTCGCAGGCGGTTCTTGCAAATTAAAATTTTAAAATTTAAAGCGACCGTTAGAGCGACCGCGACGCAGCTTAAAGACCGCCGAAGCGGCGCTGTTTGCGGCGGAAATCATCCACTATGCGCGCAAGCTCCTCGCGCGTGAAATCCGGCCACAGCGTCGGCGTAAACGCAAGCTCGGCGTAGCTTGCTTGCCAGAGTAAGAAATTCGACAGCCGCTGCTCGCCGCCCGTGCGCACCAGCAGATCCACGTCGCCGCTGTGCGCGGTATCCAGATGCGCGCCGATGCCCGCTTCGCTTAGCCGCTCGCCGCTTGCAAGCAGCCTCTCGCACGCTCGCACGATCTCGTCTCGCGAGCCGTAGTTGATCGCTAGGTTAAAATTTAGCGCTCGCCCGTTTTGAGTTAAATTTGAAAGATATTCGATCTCGCTTCGCAGATCGCCCTCAAAAGCCGATATGTCGCCGATCGGATAGAATTTTATCCCGTTTTGGATAAATTTTTCGCGGCGTGAAATTAGGAATTTTTGCAGTAACTTCATTAAAAATTCCACTTCGCTTTTCGGGCGCTTCCAATTTTCAGTGCTAAAGGCGTATAGCGTGAGATTTGCGATGCCTTCGTCGATGCAAAACTCGCAGATCTGCTCCACGACTTCCGCGCCTGCTTCGTGCCCGCCGGTGCGCAGCAGACCGCGCTTTTTCGCCCAGCGCCCGTTGCCGTCCATCACAAGGGCGAGATGATTTAGGCTATTCACGGATCAGATTTTTTTCAGCTCAGCCGCGATTTTTAGGGCGACTTCGTCCTTCGGCGCAGTGTCGATTACGACCTGATCGTTTTTTGTGATGAAGGTGACCTTAAGGACGTCGCCGCCGAGCTTGATGATGTCGTCGAGCACGTTTAGGCATACGGCGTCGAGATGCTTTTCATTAAGCATGCGTTTGGCCTCGCCGACGGCATTTTCGCGATCGGTTTCGAGTTTAAAGCCCACCTTTTTGATATTTCCGCGCACGGAGCTTAAGATATCTTCGTTTTCGCCCAGGCGTAAATTCCAAATTTCGCCGATCTCCGCCTTTTTCACCTTATCTTTATAGCGTACTTTCGGCGAATAATCGCTTACCGCAGCGGCCATTATCAAATATGAGCCGTCCGGGAATTTTGTGCTGTCAAGCGCTGATTTTAGCCCGATAGTGCTTTCAAATTTAACGAGCTTGTACGGTAAATTTTCATATTCGTTGCTAGAAATCAGCGTCACGTCCGCGCCTAGGTAAAACAGCGCGTCGGCAATCGCTTTGGAGGTTTTGCCGCTGGAGAAATTCGTAATGCCACGCACGCTGTCGATCTTTTCGATCGTGGCGCCTCCGGTGATGATGACGGTTTTATCCTCCCAAAATTTATCGTTATAAAGCGCGCGCTTTAGCGTCTGCATGATCGCCTCGGTGCTCGCTAGTCCGCCCTTGCCGGTGTCGCCGCAAGCTAGGGTTTTTTCTATCGGATCCACAAAATACGCATTGACGCTCGCTTTTAGCATATCGATGCAGTTTTTTGTGATATTGTTTTCAAGTAGCGCGGGGTTCGCGGCCGGTGCGATGACTACCTTGGCGTGAGCGAAAGCCGCGTTTAGCACCTCTAAAAATACGTTGTCGCAGACGCCCCACGCGAGCTTGTTTATCGTATTTGCCGTCGCAGGCGCTATCAAAACTAAATCTACCTTAGAATAAGCGATGTGGTTGATGCTCGCCTGCCAGTTTTCGTTGGCTTTGCAAAGTACCGGGTGATCGCACAGCGCCTCGAATGCCTTGTAGCTGACAAACTCCTGCACGCCGTCGCTAAGCGCGACATATACGTCGAAATTCGACTTTTTCAGAGCGGATAAAATTTCAAACGCTTTGTAAAAACTGATGCTCCCGCAAACCGCGAGTAAAACCTTTTTCTTATTCATCTTCGCTCCTAAAAAATTTATGGAAAAACCCATCTTTGTTGATTTGTTTGCTTCGGCTGATCGCCAGCGCGCCGCTTGGAACGTCGCTTGTCACCGTCGTGCCCGCGGCGATTATGACGTCGTCGGCTATCCGCACGGGCGCTACTAGCTGCGTATCCGAGCCGATAAAGACGTTTTTGCCGATTATCGTTTTGTATTTTTTCTTGCCGTCGTAGTTGCACGTAATCGTGCCGCAGCCGATATTACTGCCCTCATCGATCTCGCAATCCCCAAGATAGCTTAAATGCCCCGCCTTGATCTTGTTTACTTTCGCGTTTTTAAGCTCGACGAAATTCCCGATATGGGTGCCTATAACTTCGCATTTTGGGCGCAGATGCGCCATCGGACCGATGTCAGAGTTTTTTACGACGCTATCTTCGATGACGCAGCCGCTTTTTATGAGCGAGCTTTCGATCACGCAAGGACCGATGATGCTTACGTTTTCTTGCAGCTCGCACTCGCCGATAAATTTCGCTCTGCCGTCGATGTAGATACTTTGCGGCAGGCGCATCAAAACGCCTTGCTTCATCAAATTTTCTTTGATCTCGTTTTGCATTAAATTTTCGGCGATGCTAAGGGCGAGCTTATCGTTTATACCCATGAAGCTTTGCTCGTCCACCCACACGGCGGCGCATTTTAAGCCCATATCTTTGGCGATTTTGATCGCGTCTGTGAGGTAGTACTCTTTTTGCGCGTTATCTGGTTTGATCTGCGGCAGAATCTGTTTCAATGCCTCGCTTTTGAAGCAGTAGCAGCCTGCGTTTGCGTCTTTTACCGCCTTTTCTTCCTCGTTCGCGTCCTTTTGCTCGACGATCTTTAAAATTTCGCCGTCTTTGGTAATTACGCGGCCGTATCCGAATGGATCGCGCGCGCTAAAAACGCTTAAATTTACCTCCGCGTCCCCCTCGCAGAGTTTGCGAAGCTCGGCGCTTTTTACCAAAGGCATATCGCCGCAGATTATGAGCGTTTTGGCTCCGCTGATTTCGACCTCTTTTAGTCCACCTGCAGTGCCGGGGAAATGCTCGTGGTCTTGTTTGTAGATTTTAGCGTTTGGAAAGTGCGCTAGAATTGCGCTTTTAACCTCGTCAAATTGATAGTGTAAAATCACGCTCACGTCGTTTGAAATTTCGTAAGCTTTCTTTAGGATGTGGATTATCATCGGCTCGCCGCAAAGCTCGAAAAGAACCTTGGCTTTTTGCGACTTCATCCGAGTGCCGAGTCCTGCAGCAAGAACTATAACCGAAACGTCGTTCATTTTTACCCTTAAATTTCAAAAATCGGATAATTTTAACACATTTAAAATAAATAAAAACCTAAATTTATGCCGCGCGGGCGAAATTTAAATCCCAAATTCAACTAAAATTTTATAAAATTCCGCCTAAATTTTAAAGCTTAGGCGGACGTTTTGAAAAAACTGATTTTGGTTACTTGTATTTGGGCTTTTAGTTTCTCTTTGATAGGCGAGTTTTTGCGCGGCATAGACAGCGCGTATTTGGCATTTTCGCGCGTATCGTTGGCGCTAATTTGTTTTCTGCCGTTCATGAAATTTCGTGGCGTAAATCCCGCCCTGGCGCTTAAAATTTGCGCCGTGGGCGCCGTACAGATCGGCGTGATGTATATCTTCTACTACCGCAGCTTTGCGTATTTGAAGGTCTATGAAGTGGCGCTTTTTACGATATTTACTCCGTTTTACGTGACGCTGCTTTACGACGCGCTTAAGCTTAGATTTCGCGCGCTATATCTTTTCAGCGTCGCTGTCGCGGTGCTAGGTGCCTTGGTGATTAAATTCGGCGCGATAAATTCCGAGTTTTTGACGGGCTTTTTGCTAGTCCAAGGCGCAAATTTATGCTTCGGGCTCGGACAGAGCGCATATAAATTTATGCTGGAGCGCCACGGCTTTAGCGAGCAGAAGGAGCTTTTCGGCTACTTTTTTGTGGGGGCCACCGCCGTTACGGCGATTGCCGCGATCGTGCTTGGGGATTTTTCTAAATTTAATCCTAGCTTCTCGCAGGGCGCAGTGATCGTGTATCTGGGCACTGTCGCAAGCGCTTTGGGGTATTTTTTGTGGAATAAAGGCGCGTGCGAAGTCGATAGCGGCGTGCTTGCTATTATGAATAACGCGCTCATTCCCGCAGCGATCGTCGTAAATTTGGTGTTTTGGCAAAAAGACGCCGATCTGGCGCGCCTGCTTGCGGGCTCAGTACTGATCTGCGTTTCGCTAATTTTGCATAAGAAGATCATGAAATTTTACGCCGTGCGCGAGCAAAGAATTTAGTATTTAACTAAAATTTTATATTTTTACATTAGAATTAACCCTTATTTTATTTGAAGTTGGCAAAATGAAAAAAACCTTGAAATTTATCGCCTTTACCCTGCTCATCGTCATTGCGATATATTTTTTATACGGTAAATTTTTTAAGCAAGAAGAGGCGCCGAAGGCCCTTACCACAAGGCTTGAGAAGGGCAGCATCAGAGGCACGGTGACGGCTGCGGGAGAGGTTTATGCTAGGGATTTGGTCGACGTGGGCGCGCAGGTAAGCGGTCAGATCAAAAAGCTCTACGTCAAAGTGGGCGACAAGGTTCAAAAAGGCGATATGATCGCACAGATCGACTCGGTCACTCAAGAAAACGAGATCGCGCAGCAAAAGGCGCAGCTTCTGATCCACGAAGCCAATTTGGCTTCGGCAAAGATCGCCGCGGCAAACGCCAAAACGCAGTATAACCGCGAGCTTGAGCTGTATAAAAGAAACGCCGCTTCCAAAGAGGCTGTGGAAAACGCCAAAAATAGCGCCGCTTTAAAAGAGGCCGAGCAGAAGCAGATCGAGGCACAGATCGAGCAGACCAAACTTCAGCTAAGCACGGCGGAGACAAATTTCGGCTACACCAAGATCACGGCTCCGATAAGCGGCACGATCGTTTCCATGCCGGTAGAGGAGGGCAAGACGGTAAATTCCAACCAAACTACGCCTACGATCGTAAAGATCGCCGATCTGAGCAAGATGGAGATCAAGATGCAGATCGCAGAGGGCGATATATCCAAAGTAAAGGTCGGAATGGACGTAGAATACTCCATACTATCGGATCTGGATAATATCAAAAAGGCTAAAATTTACAAGATCGATCCCGGTCTTACCACGCTTAGCGACGGAACTTACGATAAAACTTCTAGCGGATCGTCTTATTCTTCGAGTAGCAGCGACAGCGCGATCTATTTTTACGCAAAGATGCTCGTAGACAATGAAAACGATTTTTTAAAGATCGGAATGACGACCGAAAACAACATAATCGTAAGCGAAGCGAACAATACGAGCTATCTACCCACCTCCGTTATCAAGCGCGATGCGGGGGGCGATTACGTCACGGTGCTTAGCGGCAACGAGCCTGAGCAGCGATACGTAAAAACGGGCGTCAGTGACGATTTAAATACTGAAATTTTAAGCGGTTTGGATGAAAAAGATGAAGTGCTTATCGCCGACGGAAAAGCCGCGCCGTTAAATATGGACGGGCCTCCGATGGTGTTTTAGTTAAAATTTTATGGTATGAAAATGCTAGAGCTTAAAGATATAAACAAAAAATTCATTCTCGGCGATAACGAAATCCACGTACTAAAGGACGTAAGCTTAAATATCGAAGCGGGCGAGTTTATATCGATAATCGGGCAATCCGGAAGCGGAAAATCGACGCTGATGAATATAATCGGCTGCATCGATACGCCAAGTAGCGGAAGCTATAAGATTGAATGTCGCGAGACCGCGAATTTAAGTGGCGACGAGCTTGCGGCGCTTAGAAGTAAAAAATTCGGCTTCGTCTTTCAAAAATACAATCTCATAGCTACGATGGACGCGACCGCAAATGTCTCGCTGCCTGCGGTGTATGCGGGCGTAGGGGCGAGCGAACGAAGCAAGCGAGCGGTAGAGCTTTTAAATAAGCTTGAGCTTGGCGATCGCACCAAAAATTTACCGAGCAAGCTTAGCGGCGGGCAGCAGCAGCGCGTAAGTATCGCCCGCGCTCTGATAAACGGCGGCGAAGTGATTTTGGCCGACGAGCCCACCGGCGCGCTTGATAGCAAAAGCGGCGAGACGGTGATGCAAATTTTAACGGCGCTACACAAAGAGGGCCACACCATCATCATAGTTACGCATGACGCGCATATTGCGGAATTTGCGGATCGTATCATCGAGATCAAAGACGGTAAAATTTTAAGCGATAAAAGAAAGGCTGAGCGGGTTTTTGAGCGCAAAAAAGAGGAGATTAAAACTAAAAATTCTTTCATACTGCGCAAAGATCAGCTGATCGAGAGCTTTAAAATGTCAATTAGCGCGATATTTTCGCATAAACTAAGATCGATTTTGACGATGCTAGGCATCATCATCGGTATTGCGTCTGTTATCTGTGTAGTAGCTCTCGGTAAGGGTTCGGAGGAGAAAATTTTATCCGAGATCCGTAAAATTGG
This sequence comes from uncultured Campylobacter sp., assembly GCA_963529615.1. Lineage (GTDB taxonomy): Bacteria > Campylobacterota > Campylobacteria > Campylobacterales > Campylobacteraceae > Campylobacter_B. The sequence continues at coordinate 9,816 of CAUSAC010000015.1, forward strand.
CACTAATACGATCGATATCTTTCCCGGTAAAAATTTCGGCGATGTGCGAGCGGGCTTTGTGAGCACCCTTACGATAAGCGATTCTAAGGTTTTGGCGCGCCAGCCCTACGTCGATTATGCCACACCAAATGCTTCTGCAAGCGGTACGGCAACATATGCGAATTTAAGCTCCAAGGCTCAACTGCGCGGTGGTGGCGTGAATTCTTTGGCGGTTAATGGCATAGATATAGAAGATGGTAGAAATTTTAGCGACGATGATATTAAAAATTCTGCCTCTATCGCGATTATTGATCCAAACACTAAAAAAACATTTTTTAAAAATTCAGATCCGATCGGTAAGACGATTTTATTTTCGGGTAAGCCACTTAAGATCATAGGAGTTTCGGGCAAGGACAAGAACGCCTTCGGAAGCAACGAAAATTTAAGAATTTACGCGCCGTACTCAACCGTGATGAATAAAATCACGGGCAATCGAAAAATCAGCTCTATCACCATCAAAATAAAAGACGATGTCAATACTCAAGTGGCCGAAGAGAGCCTAACTCAGCTACTTATCCAAAGACACGGCTCGCGGGATTTTCATACGATGAACGCAGATACTATCAAACAAACAATACAAAGTACCACTGGCACGATGACAATTCTGATCTCATCAATCGCAGTGATCTCGCTCGTCGTGGGTGGCATCGGCGTGATGAATATCATGCTCGTAAGCGTTACCGAGCGCACGCGCGAAATCGGCATCAGAATGGCGATCGGCGCGAAACAATCCAATATCTTGCAGCAGTTTTTGATAGAGGCGATCTTGCTTTGCTCGCTGGGTGGAGCTTTAGGAATTTTAATCGCTTTGGCGCTTGGATTTGCGTTTAATACCATAAGCTTAGATTTTGCGATGAAATTTACTACCGCGCCTTTCGTGATCGCCTTTGTGGCGTCGTCCGCGATCGGTATAGTTTTCGGCTATCTGCCGGCAAGAAACGCCAGCAGATTAAATCCGATAGATGCTTTAGCACAAGAATAAACAAGGAGAGAAAATGATAAATTCCAAAGTAATTTTAAGCGGCGTTTTAGCTGTTTTTATCGGCGGTTGTGCCTCAAATCAAAGTGAGGTAGAATTTAAACCTGTAGAGCATTTCAAGGACGAAAATGCAAGCTATGAAATCGATACACTGTGGTATAAAAAATATGGCGAATCATACCTAAATAAGCTTGTAGATCAAGCCCTTGCGAATAACTACGATCTAAAAACGGCGGCTTTAAACGTTGAGAGTGCTTATGCGAATTTAGGGCTAAGCAGGGCTGATCTTTTTCCTACGCTAAGCAGCTCGTGGAGTGCGGGTGCTAATCGCGACATAAGCACCGGCTCGAATTGGAACAAAACCTATAGCTCGGGCTTTAACGTAAGCTATGAGCTTGATCTTTTCGGCAAGATCCGCTCGGCGGTAAATGCCGAGGGCTGGAACGCCAAAGCTAGCGAGTTTGATCTCGAAAATACTCGCCTGACTCTTATAAATTCCGTCGTAAGCGGCTACTTCGAGATGCTTTATCTAAACGATTCACTAAAATGGACAAAACAGAATTTAAGCGATTACCGAGAGATCGAAAAGATAATCAAGGCAAAATATGATTACGGCAAGTCCGAGCAGCTAGATTATAGGCAGATTCAAAATTCTATCCTAGGGCTTGAAAACAAGGTCTTAAGCATTCAAAAAAATATCGAGGATAATCATAAATATATGAGGAATCTCATCTCCTCCAGCTTGCAGTTTGATGATAACACCGATTCGATAAATTCCATAGAATTCCAAGGCGTTGATCTAAATGTGCCTTACACGGCGCTTGCTAACCGCCCAGATATTAGAGCTGCGATCGCTAGGCTAAATTCCAGCTTTTACGACGAACAGACCGCTAAGTTAAATTTCTTTCCTAGCGTAAATTTAGGCGCAGGGCTTACTAATGGGCAAGGCGTGAGCGCTAACGATAGCTTCAAGCTAAATTTTTTAAGTGGCAACGTAAGCATAAGTCTGCCGTTTTTGGATTATGCGAGGGTTGAAAACCGCCTTAAAATTTCAGAGATCGCTTTTCGCAAAAACGTCGTAAATTACGAACAGACGCTCTCTAACGCTACGAATGAGGTGCTAAATTTATATAGAATTTACCAGATCAATCTGGCTAGCCTTAAAAATTTAAGCGCTGCTTACGATGAAAAGGCGCGTATCGCCGATCTTTACGCCGCGAAATACGAAGCAGGCTCAAGCGAGCTAAAGGATATGCTAGAAGCCCGCACCGATGCCGTAAACGCTAAGATAAACGAGCTAAACCAAAGATATTTAACGCTGCAAAATGAGGCAGCGATCTATCGCGCGATGGCAGGTAAATTTAAACGCAAATGAAAAAGGCTTTGATATTTTGGCTGCTTTGCGGCGCGATATTTGCTGATTGCACGGCACTAAGCGCGCAAGATGACTCAGTAAGCCTTGGTGCCAGCGCTTACGTTGCGAACGATAAACAATCAGAATTTGAGAAAAACCATAATGAAATTATGCTAAATCGTCAAAAAAATGAACTAGATAGGCAAAGCCTGCAAAATAATTTGCAACGTGAATCAAAAGGCGTAGGCGACCACGATGATTTTTCGATGAAAAAACAGCCGATGCAAGACATCAAGGAGCGAAACAATAAAAATGAGAAGGACTTAAAACTGCGCCGTAAAAAGCTGCAAGGCGACGCTTATCGGCGCTAGGGCTGCTTTTGTTTATCGGTTTTTAAGTAAAGTTTCTATAAAATCTCCGCTTTACATTTTCTTTAAGGAACAGTTATGAAAAGAACGTACCAACCCCACAATACCCCTAAAAAGCGTACTCACGGCTTTCGCGTCCGCATGAAAACAAAAAACGGCCGCAGAGTTTTAAGTGCAAGACGTGCTAAAGGCAGAAGAAGATTGGCTGCGTAGGCGAATTTGCTGCGATAAGCGATAGCAGGGTTTTTTCGGAGGTTTATAAAAGTGCGGCGAAGTGGCATTGCGAATGCGCTGTTGTGTATTTTTTGGCTAGCGAACAGCGTAAATTTAGCGCAGTCGCCAGTAAAAAAATAGGCAATTCAGTTACGCGAAATTACGCTAAAAGACGTTTGCGCGCAGCGTTTTATAATCAAAAAGACGCCATTGTTAGCGGAATTTTTATATTAATCGCAAAAAAGCAGATCATAGATATGAGCTTTGAAGACATCGAGCGAAATTTAAAATGGGCGTTTAAAAAGATCGGCGCAGTAAAATGAAGAGATTTTTTATAGTCGCAATCGGGTTTTATCGAAAATTTATTTCGCCTTTGCTACCGCGCTGTTGCCGTTATTATCCGAGCTGTTCGGAATACGCGCTTTATGAGTTTAAGTTTAACGGCGTCTTTGGCGCACTCTGCGCTGTAACGGCTAGAATTTTAAGATGCAATCCGCTCTTTAGCGGTGGCATAGATTATCCGATAATCGCGCGAAATTTCAAATTTTGCGTATTTTCTAAAATCCGCAGCAGCAATGCCTCTGTGGATAAATTTAAGCTTTGGTTTATACCATATAAAAAAAATAGATATTACGTCATACGACTAGGAGAAAAATAGTGCTAGATAAACTTCCTCAATCAAAGCGCCTTGCTATCGCAATAGCAACTGCGCTCATATTTTTTGTAGCTTACGATCATTTTTATTTATCAAAAATTCGCGCCGCAATGGAGGCAAATGCAACCGCGGCGCAAATCGCGCAAAAAAATGCCGCCAAATCCGCTCCGCAAACTACCGCCACTGGTGTGAGCGCGCAGGGAACGAATTTAAATACTGCAAATTCCATCTCTGCACCGTTAGTGCGTGTGGTCGGAAAAGAAGCGAATTTTACGATCGACGGGCTTGGTCGCATAAGCTCATATGTGTTAAACGATGCGAAATTCCATGATGAAAACGGCGATGCAATAAATTTGATCGATCCTAAATCACATTCTAAACCGCTTGAGATGCGCTTCGAGGACGCGGCGTTGAATGCGATGGCTTTCGATACTCCTTACAGTGCTTCATCTAGCGAGCTGGACGTACGAAACGGAGAGGCTAGTGTTACATTAAGTCAAAGTTTAGGCGCCGTTAGCATAAATAAAATTCTTACCTTTTATCCGAACGGTAGTTATAAATTGGATCTGAAGTTAAGCGGCAATGCGCGTTATTTTATCAGCCCCGGCTCGCGCCCGAACGTAGAAGTAGATAGCTATACGGTTCACGGCGTCATCGTTGGAAAACCGGGCGAAGCTGGAATTTCAGATAAAATCACTTCATTTTTTACGGGCTCACAAGCTATAAGCGAAAGCGTAGAAATTTTTAAAGATGGTGACGTGGATAAAAATGAGCGAATAGGCGGTGCAAATATCGCTGCAAGCTCCGATCGTTATTATACGACGCTATTTTACGGAGAGAGCTTGAATGTGACCGTGACTGACGCAGATAAAATTTCGCAGGTTTTCATAGGCTCGGACGGCGATCTTAGTCTTACGGGCTATATCGGCGCGAAAGATCACGCAACGCTAAGCTCGATAAATCCTGCTCTTACGCACATTATCGAATATGGCTGGTTTACCTTCATCGCCCGCCCGATGTTTAAATTTCTAAACTGGTTGCACGGCTATATCGGCAACTGGGGCTGGTCAATCGTAGTGCTTACGCTCATCATCCGCCTAATCTTATTCCCGCTAAGTTACAAGGGAATGCTATCTATGAATAAGCTAAAAGATCTGGCGCCCAAGATGAAAGAGCTTCAAGAAAAATACAAGGATGATAAGCAAAAGCTGCAGATGCATATGATGGATCTGTATAAGAAAAACGGCGCTAATCCGATGGGCGGCTGCTTGCCGATCCTGCTTCAGATTCCAGTATTTTTCGCGATCTACCGCGTACTGCTTAATGCGATCGAGCTAAAGGGCGCGGAGTGGGCGCTGTGGATCCACGATCTGTCGCTTAAAGACCCATATTACATCCTGCCGATTACGATGGGAATTTTGATGTTTTTGCAGCAAAAGATTACGCCGACTACATTTACCGATCCGATGCAAGAGAAGATGATGAAATTCTTGCCGCTCATTTTTACGGTATTTTTTGTAATGTTTCCTGCGGGTCTTACGTTATACTGGACGGTAAATAATTTCTGCTCCATTATCCAGCAATATGTCATTAATAAAGCCTTTGCTAGGCATAAACAAGCTCAAATAGCGGAGAAAAAGTCATGATAATTGAAGCAGAAAATTTAAAAGACGCATATAATAAAGCAGCATCTGAGCTTGGATGCTCGGTAACGCAGCTTAACGTGCGCGTGCTGCAGCATCCAAGCGGTGGATTTTTGGGCTTCTTTAAAAAAAATGCTATTATAGAAGCGGTTTTGGAGGGGGAGAAATTTAGCGAAAATCCGGAATTTAACGCCCCGCAAAATAAAGCCGGCAAAGCAGAGAAAAAGCAGGGCGATAAATCAGAGCCGCAAAGTCCGCGCGCCACGCATTCTAAACATCGCAAAGAAAAACAAAAGGGCGTTGTAACGGATGAAATTCTATCCGATATCAAAGAGAAGCTATCTGCACTTTTTAGATCAAGTGAGTTTAATATCGAAGTTAGCGATGTTAGCAAAATCGACGAAAATACCGTCTATATCAAGCTGCAAGGCGAGGATAGCGCGCTGCTTATCGGCAAAGAAGGACACCGCTATAAGGCGCTTTCGTATATGATTTACAACTGGATCAGCATCAGATATGATCTTGCTGTGGTTTTTGAAATCGCGGAATTTTTACAAAATCAAGAACGATTTATCGATTCTTATGTAAATGCGCTCGTGGAACGCTCCGGAAATGAGCGTATCGTCACGAAGGCTTTTGATGGCGCATTTATCAAAATCGTAGCCGACAAGCTAAAGCAGGCGTATCCGGATCGTTTTGTGGGTATCAAATCCACGCGTAGCGGCAAAATCGTCATCGTAGACGAAAAAAGCTAATCGTGAGCGAGACTATCGCCGCTATCGCTACGGCTCACGGCATCGGCGGAATTTGCATAGTTAGAATTTCAGGCGAGGAAGCGCTATCTATCGCTCTAAGCCTTTCACATCGTAGTTCTTTGCGCCCTCGCTATGCTACGCTTGTAAATCTTTTTGATACGAGCGGCGAAGCGTTCGGTGAGGCGATTTTGATATATTTTAAAGCTCCGCATAGCTTTACCGGCGAAGATGTCGTAGAAGTGCAGACCCACGGCGGCTTTACGGCTTCGTCCTTGGCGTTAGATGCCGTGCTGGCTCTGGGCGCACGCATAGCAAATCCGGGTGAGTTTAGTAAGCGAGCGTTTTTAAACGGTAAAATGGATCTTAGTAAAGCCGAAGCCATAAGCGATCTTATAAATTCTCGCTCGCAAAGTGCGGCTAAAGCTTTAGCGCGCAGCTTGCGAGGCGAGCTGGCAGACTTCGTCGCAAATCTGCGCGCAGCTCTGGTTAAGACGTTGGCCTTCGTCGAGGTTTGCATCGATTACGCGGAGGATGATCTACCTTCTGATGTGCTGCAAAACTCGCAAGAAATGCTTAGCCAGAATATCGCTTCGCTAGAAAAAATCACTCGCATCAGCCGTAGCCGAAGAGGGCTAATCGAGGGCTTTAAAGTAGCGATTGTGGGTAAGCCTAATGTCGGTAAATCAAGCATTTTAAATTCTATGCTGAGCTTTAGTCGCGCTATCGTGAGCGACGAAGCGGGCACTACGCGCGATCTCATCGAAGAAAGCCTGCAGATAGGCACTCATCTAATCCGTATAGTCGATACTGCAGGTATCAGACACAGCGGCTCAAAGCTCGAAAGTATCGGCATTTCATATTCGCTTCGCGCTGCAAGCGAGGCGGACGTGATTTTGGCAGTGTTTGACGCAAGCCGCGAATGGGACGCCGAGGACGCGCAGATCCTAAAAATATTGCGTGAACAAAAAGACAAAAAAATCATCTACGTTTTAAATAAATGCGACTTGCCGCGTAAATTTCATCCTAGCGCTGAGGATCTTGGCGATGATTTAGAGGCTTTTTCTGAAAAAAATTTCGCAGCTGAAAGTCCCATATCAGAGAATTTAGCAGCCAAAAATTTAAAGCAAAGTCATACCTGCGATGCTTCTTTAAATTCCTGCGCGCAGAATTTAAAAGCTAAAAATTTAAAGCGTGACTTAAGCGCGCAAAATTCTACTTCCATAAATTTCGCGCCTACAAGCCAAATAGCCCTTGCGAATTCCATAAATCCAAAGGAACAGAATTTTGCCGCAAAAGTGGGATTAGTGGCACCAAATACCGAGCGTGCTACTGCAAGCTGTGCTGCGGAGAATTTTACGAAAGATAATTCCAAACAAAATTCTGCAAATTCCATCGCGCCTAATAGCTCTGCAATAAATTCAAATTCCGTTAGGCAAAATACCCAAGCAAATTCCATTTTTGCGCCACTTGAAATTTCTGCAAATGAGGGCGTAGATAAAATTTTAACCGCACTTGAGAGCTACTTAAATTCTCAAAATTTTGATGGCCTTATGCTAAGCAACGAGCGGCAAATTCTATCTTGTGAGAGCGCGCTTGCGGCTCTTAAAAACGCGAGCGAGCGCCTGGCTTGCGGCGAGCTTGAGCTTTTTGCATTTGAGATAAATCGCGCGATTGAGGCGATTGCACGTATTTCGCGTCCATTTGAGCGAGACGAAATTTTAGACGAAATGTTTAGCAATTTTTGCCTCGGCAAATAGCGTTTTAGCTACTAATTAGCCAAAATTCAATATAATCTCGCATTTAAAACGAGGTCTTTATGAAGGAAAAAATCCAATATTTTTTGGCGCTGGGTCTGATAAAATTTGCAAAATTCGCGCCGAAAAGCTTCATATTCACATTTTTCGATAAGCTCGCACTTTTTGCATCGTGGAAGCTTAGCAGGCGCGTTAAAGTCGCACAAGACAACCTTCGCGCCGCCTATCCGCAAAAAAGCGAAAGTGAGCTTCACTCTCTTGCGATCGAGAATTTTTGCAGTATCGCTAGGACGCTTACCGATACGCTTTTATTTTACAACGGCAGACTAAAATTTGATGATCTGATTTCAAACGGCGAGCAGGCGCTAGAGCGCGTCCGAAAGCTAAAAGGTGATAATCCGCACGGGATTTTATTTTTTACCGCACATTTTGGAAATTGGGAAATTCTAGCTAATTTTTTCGGCGCCAATGGCTTTCCCGTCTCGGTAGTCGGGCGTCGCAGTGATAACGAGCTGATCGAAGAGCGGCTCGTGGCGCCCTTTCGTGAGCGCTACGGCAACGACCTTATTTACAAGGACGATGCGATGCGCAGGCTCGTGCAGGCGCTAAAGCAGGGGCGCAACGTAGGCATTCTGCCCGATCAAAAGCCGGGCCCTAAAAACAGCCTGATTACGACCTTTTTTGGACGGCAGTGCTACACCACGAAGACCATCGCGTCGCTTTATTTGAAATTTCATCCCGTGCTGATCCCGATCTTTGCGCGCCGCGGAGAGGATGATCGCTATGAGATCGTGATTAAGGATTTTCCGCCACTACCTGAGGGGCTAAATAAGGACAAAGCCGAGCTGTTTATCACGCAAAAGTGCAACGACATTTTCGAAGAAGTCGTGCGAACCGCGCCGCAGCAGTGGTTTTGGATACATAAACGATGGAAGATGGACTGATGGCGTGGCAAATTTCAAGAGGCGAGAGCAGACGGGGCATCGCGAGAAATTTATCCGCGCCGCAGAGCTCGCGCCTTTTTGCAAAAGAGCAAAGTGCCGTAAATTTAAGTAACGCCGCGCGCGCCGTTAAAATTTTAAATCGCGAAAATTTCGTAGCGATCGCCGCCGCGCGAAAGGACAAAAATTCGGACTTCAAAAATTTCATATCGTTTTGCGGCAGCCCCTCTTGCACTTTGCGGCGCGAAAGCTTTAAAGGTAAAAATTTAAGATCGGGCGCTTCAGACTGGGCGTGGCGCGCAGGCGGCGGCTCTCTAAATTTAAACAGCGAAAGCTCCTGCGCAAATCCGCCCACCACTCACAATCCGCATCGAAAAGCACTCATCTTAAGCGACGGCCGCAAGGGGCACGAGAACCAAAGCATCGCATTTTGCGAGCTAAGAGGGCTTGAGTTTTGCATTTGCAAGATCGCTTACGCAAGCAAGCTTCTTAAACTCTTCTCCTACGCGCTTGATTTTTTCGGGCTTTATTTTAAAATTTTTAAGTGCGACCTTGATGATGGCGGTGCGAGCGAGATAAAAGACGCGGACCGCAAAAACAGATCGAATTTAAATAGTTCCGCTCTAAACAGCTCCGTCGCGCCGGATAATGCAAATTTAGATGTCGCGCCGAATGACAGAAATTTGGACGCCGTATCATATAACGAAAATTTAGACGCTGCATCATATCGCAATTTAAATTTCGCAGATTTCGATCTGTTCGTAGGCGCGGGCTCTACGACCTATTACGCGCTGAAATTTTACGCGCGCAGATACGCAAAGCCGAGTATAGCGCTAATGTATCCGAAGGGCTACCGCAAGGATTTTAGCGTCATAATCGCAGGCGCGCACGATCGCCCAAAGCCGCGCGCGAATCTTAAAATTTCGCCCGTCTCGCTTAGCTTTTCGCGCCCGCAGGGGCTGTACCGGCCGCAGCGCAAGGCGGTAGGATTTATCATCGGCGGGCCGAATTCCTGCTTTGAGATGGGGGATGAAATTTTAAAGCAGATCGAGGGCGTAAGGGCGCAGTTTGCGGACTGCGAGTTTGCGCTAACGACCTCTCCGCGCACGCCGCGGGCTACCGAGAGTGCGCTAGAAAAGCTCAGCTGGGATTACAGCGTGATTTATAGCCGCGAGCCCATAAATCCGATCGGCGATTTTTTGGCGCAGTGCGAGTGGGTCTTTATCAGCGAGGACAGCGTCTCGATGATAAGCGAGGCCGTATCTAACGGGAGCGCGAACGTAGCCATTTTGAGTTTAAAACGCAAAGACGCTCATAATAAATTTGACGATTTTATAAGCGCTCTCGTTTCTACTGGGCATGCTAGGCGCTACGATGAAGCGCTAAAAAAGACTGCGAAGTACGATCTTAAGGCGTTTGTGAGGGAGATAAAAATATGAGGGTCGTGCAAATCCTGCCCGAGCTGAACGAAGGCGGCGTCGAGCGCGGCGTAGTCGAGCTAAATAGGGAGTTTGCGCGGCGCGGCATCGAAAATTTCGTTATCAGTAACGGCGGCAAATTGGCGCCAAAGATAGAAAACGAGGGCGGCGTGCACATACAGCTCGATGTTTGCTCCAAAAATATCCTAAGCGTTCCGTCGCGCGTCTTAAAGCTGCGTAAAATTTTAAGCGAAATTTCTCCAGACATCGTGCATGTCCGCTCCCGCGTGCCAGCGTGGCTGGTTAAATTTGCCCATCCCAAAGCAAAGATCGTAAGCACCGTGCATGGGATAAATTCCGTAAATTTTTACAGTAAAATCATGACGGATGCGGACGCGATCATCTGTCCTAGCGGCTATGCGCGCGATCACGTGGTGCGAAGCTACGGCGTAGACGCAGCCAAGATCACTATTATTCCGCGCGGCATCGATCTAGCTAAATTTAATCCCAAAAATTTAGACGAGCGCTTCATCGCGGAATTTCGGCAGAATTTTAACCTCGCGCAGGATGATTTCATCGTCTCGGGCGTTGGGCGCATCACGCAGATTAAAGATTACAAAACCCTGATTCGTGCCGCGGCTTTGGCGAGCGAACAAAATCTTAAAATTTTGATCGTAGGCGGCGCGAGAGCGGATCGCGACGAGTATTTTTCGGAGCTAAAATCGCTCGTAGAGGGGCTTGGACTCGGTGAGCGCGTAATTTTTGCAGGTTCGCAGAGCAAGGTGGCCGAGATTTACTCGCTCTCATCGGTCATGGTAAGTGCTTCAAGCAAGCCCGAGAGCTTCGGGCGCTCGATGGCTGAGGCGATAGCGCTCAACTGCCCGGTGATCGCGACCCGCCACGGCGGTGCGCTCGATATTATTAAAGAGGGCGAAAACGGCTATTTTTTTGACGTGGGCGACGCACAGGCGCTGGCGGGGCTGTTTGCCCCCGCGCGCGAGCTGAAATTTGACGGCTACGGCTATGTTTCGCAAAACTTCAGCCTAGAGCAGATGGTAGAAAAAACGATAAAGGTTTATGAGAGTTTAATATGAAAAAATTTTTTTACGAAAACGGCGCGCCTAACGGCTGGAGAATCACATTTTTAACGCTGCTGCTTCTTTGGTGCGCGTCGCTGTTTTTTAAAAACGCGGTCTATCAGATCTCCTTTGCGGCGCTAAATTTACTCTTTTTGGCGCATCTATTGTATTTTAAAAACTACTTGGTTCTAAGCGAAATTTTGAAAAAAACGAGATTTGTCGCGATTTGCTTCGTCTGTTTAGTGGCGACGCTAGCGATCTCAAACCTCCTAAACGAGGCCGTGATCTCAAAAAAAGCGTGGCAGAGCACGCTATTTTTCGTGCTTCGATACGGCGCGATATTTTTGGCGCTTTGTTATTTTTACAAGCTCAAATTTTTTGATCAAAACGCCGTTTTTGCCTTTTTGTTCGTGGGGCTTGGAATTTTATCGGTAAGCGTGATCTATCAGCTTGTAAGCAGCACCGATGCGATCGTCTTTTCAAGCGACTCTGTTCGCGGCGGTCTTAGCGGATCGCTTTCGAACCGCAATATCTTAGGGCTTTTTATGGGCTTTGGGCTCTGTCTTAGCGCGGTGGCGATACGGCGGCCTTTGGCGCTTAAATTTGCCGTTCTATTTTTATTTGCATTTTTTATGATCTTTTCATTTTCCAGAGCGGCGTGGGTCGGCGCGTTCTGCGCGCTTGCGTTTTACGGCGCGCTAAATTTAAAGAGCCTAAACAAAAAATACCTGCTTTTCACGATAGGTTTCATCGCGATTTTTGCCGTTTTGCTTGTGCTTTCGCCGTCGTTTGAGCAAAGACTAGCAGCGCTATTTAGCGGCGACTCCTCGGGTAGAACCGTGATTTGGAGCTATATTTTAGAGATGGCGCAGCAAAAGCCTATCTTGGGCTACGGGCTGGGCTCATATATAAATTTGCCGGGCTCCCCGGTCCTTGAGCATCCTGAATATAACGCGCCGCACAATCTATTTTTAGAAATTTTACTTTATAGCGGCGTGTTCGGTCTCATCTTTTACGGCGCGATCCTATTTAGCGTTTTTAAGGAGTGCATTCAAAGCAGGCAGTTTGGGGTTCTTACGCTTCTGATATATCTTTTGATAGATTGCCAGTTCGATCACGGCGCGTATCTGTCGAAAGAGGCGCTAAGCCTGGCTACGATTTTGAGCTTTTTGGCCTATCGCATGAGGATTGAGCGATGATCTACGCGGCGGTTTTGGCTTTTGCGGCGCTTTTTGCGTGGTTTAGCCTGCGCTTTGCGTGGTGGGCGAAGGATCTGCCTTACGAGTATCCGCGCGTGCTGATGTATCATATGATCCGCGAGCATCTGCCAAAGCACGCCTCTAAATTTAACCGTCTGCGCGTAAGCCCTGCCGCCTTTGAAAAACAGCTTGCGTGGCTGAAGCGAAACGGCTTTACGAGCTACACTTTAAGCGAGCTTGCAAGCTTGGGTAGCAAGCCTGCAAAGGCGGTTTGTATTACCTTCGACGACGGGTATCGCGATAATCTTACGGGCGCTCTGCCTCTTTTGCAAAAATACGGCTTTAAGGCGACTATTTTCATCGTAAACCGGCGCTTTGACGGGAATTGGGCGACCGATAAGGATCTAAAAAAATCAAGCGACGAGCTAAATCGCGAGGAGATGTTAAGCGATGAAGAGGTTCACGAGCTTTTGCGAAGCGGGCTCATCGAGATCGGCTCGCATACGCTCGATCACGCAAACTTGCCTAGCTTGGACGCGCAAGAGCAGCTGCGCCAGATGAGCGAATCAAAGCGCGAAATAGAGGCGAAATTCGGCATTTGCTGCAGCTCTTTTGCCTATCCGTTCGGCTTTTACGACGAGATTAGCGTGCGTTGCGCGCGCGAAGCGGGCTTTAGCTGCGCCGTTACGACGCAAAACGACGTGTTGCGCCCTCACTACTCAAATTTTGAAATTCCACGTATCATGGTTAGCGGCAGACAGGGGCTTTTTAGCTTCATTTTGAAGATGAAGAAGGGCAGAAATAGATGAAAATCGCCTATCTTTGTTGCTCCAGATTTTACGGCGGCGTCGAAAAGATCGTAATCGACTCGCTAAATGAGCTTTGCAAAAGCGAGCATGTGGCGCTAATCGTGCCCGATAGATGCGAGTTTTTACAGCGCTTGGATGCGCGCGTGCAAATTTATCAGTACAAAAGCCGCGACAAGCGCTACAATCTGTTTTTATTCACTGAAATTTATCGGTTTTTACGCTCGGGCGGATTTGAAATTTTACATTCGCACGGCGCCAAAGCCGCGCAAATCGGCTTCGTGGTCGAAAAATTTTTAAGCCTTAAGCTTGTCGCGACCAAACACAACGACCGCAAGGCGCCCGTTTTCGATCGCGTGCGAAACGTCATCGCAGCCTCGCGCAAGGTCGCAACCACTATAAATCACGCCGCGAAAGTGATATATTTCGGCATAGAGCCGCGGCAGGAGTTTGAAAATCATGAAATTTTCGCACGCTGCAAGGACGCGGAGGGCGCTGCAAATAGGGTGCTTGAGAGAAAAAAGGATGCATGCGGCGACTCGGCTGGCGGCACGTTCGCGTCGCAAAACATGGCTGGCGCTGTATTTGCGTCGCAAGATACGCTTAGTGGGGCACATATGTCGCAGGATAGGGCTTTAGATGCGGACACATCGCAAAATAAGACTGGCAGTTTATTCGTATCGCAACAGGGCGCAAGCGCGGAGCCGGAAAATTTTAAATTTAGCATCGTCGCGGTCGGCAGGCTCGATAAGATCAAGGGTTTTGATCTTTTGATCCGCGCCGCAAGCGAGCTGAAATTTGATTTCGAGCTTAAAATTTACGGTCAAGGCGGCGAGAGACAAAATTTGCAAAATTTAATCGATTCACTAAATTTACGGGACCACGTGCGGCTGTGCGGCTTTTGCGACGACGTTGCGGCAGCTCTAAGCGCATCGTACTTGCACGTCATTAGCTCGCGCAAGGAGGGCTTTCCAGTGATTTTGATCGAAGGTATTTTTTATTCGCCCGTGCTGATATCTACCCGCGTGGGCGGAATTTCGGAAATTTTAAGCGAAGAATTTTTGTATGAGGCAGCGGATCTGAGTGCCAAGATCGATGAAATTTATCGAGATTACGGCAAATACGCCCGGGCTTTTGCGCAAAAACACGCCAAGTTCAAGCAAACTTTGACGCTGCAAAATTATATTAGCTCGCTTAAAAATTACTACGAGGAGCTGTTATGCAAAGCCTAAAAATCGTGCATTGCGGCATTTTCAACGAATACAACGACGGCAGTTTTTTCTACGGCATGGAGCGCAAGATCAGCCACGGGCTCATCCGCGGCGGACACTTCGTCTATGATTTTAGCTACCGCGATTGGGAGCGGAGCTTGCGCTTTTGCGGGCTGAAAAACAGCGGGTTAGAGAAGATGAATGCCAAGCTCGTGCGTATCTGCGAAAACATCGGTGCCGATCTGCTTCTAATCGGCAAGGGCGAAAAGATCGGTCTTAGCGCGCTGCGGGCGATAAAATCGGCGCTTCCTAAGATCAAAATCGCGATCTGGTACGTCGATCATCTGCAAGAAAAACGGGAATTTTTCGAAAAGCTAAGCTTCATCGACGTGTTTTTTTGGGCGAATGCGCTGAAGCTGCGTGATCTTTCGGCGAGATACGGCGCAAAATTCGCCTTTTTCCCAAACATCTCCGACGCGGCGTTTGATAGACGCCTAGACGCCGCTAAAACGACCGACGTGATCTACATAGCGCGCGATTATCAAGAGGACGTGAGGTATAAATTTGCGCTTTTGCTGCGCGATTTTTGCGAAAAAGAGGGGCTTGGGCTTAAAATTTTTGCAAGCCTCGGCGCGCCTGCCGTATTCGGAGATAAATTTCATCGCGAGATCGCGGCTGCTAAGATCGCGATAAATTTTAATCGCGACGACGAGCTTGAGTGCGCGCGCGCTCATAAATTGCTCGGCGCGAGCGACCGCATGGCGCAGTTTTTAGGATGCGGCGTCTGCACTTTTAGCCCCAAGATCGCGGGGTTTGAGCGGCTTTATAAGGACGGCTCGGAGATAGTTTATTTTGATGGTCCTGCGGATTGCTTTTCAAAGATCAAATGCCTTCTTGCTAGCGGCGAATACGCGCGTATCGCGCAGCGCGGCAGAGCCAAGACGCTAAAGATCGCAAACGCCGCCCGAGTGGCAAAATTTATGCTCGAGACGATCTTTGAAGAGAGCTTCGGCGCAGATGCTTGCGGTGAAATTTCTGATGAAAAATGCAGCGAGGGCGGCGGCGAACGTCACGACGCACCAAGCGGAAAAGATAAATACGATCGGGGCGATTTTTATAGCGAGCCTTACGAGTGGCGCGAGTTCGTCTATAAAAACGGAGAGAAATTCAGATGATTTATTTTGCGGCTTTTCTGATCTTTGCCGTCGCAGCGGGCGTTTCACTGCGGTATAACTGGTGGCGGATCCCGCAGAGCTGGCATAAGGCACGGGTGCTGATGTATCATAGCATAGAGGAGCACAAGGGCGATAAATTCGACAAATGGCGGCTAAGACCTGCGGATTTTGAAAGACAGATCGCGTGGCTTGCAAAAAACGGCTTTAAAAGCTTTAAGCTTAGCGAGCTTATCGCGCTAGAGCGGCTGCCTAAAAAGGCTGTTTGCATCACATTCGACGACGGGTTTGAAAATAATTTTACTAGCGCCTTTGAAATTTTGAAAAAATACGATTTCAAAGCGAGCATATTTTTGGTGCCGGACGCCGTGCAAAACGACTGGGAGCGCGCCAACACCGCTCATCTCGCGCGAATACTAAGCGCGGAGCAAATTTTAAAAATGCAAGCAAGCGGGCTGGTAGAGTTTGGCGCGCATACGATGCACCACGTAAATTTAGACCTTACCTACGCGAGCGATCCGCAGCTCGCAGCAGATGAGATCATCACGTCCAAGGCTCGCGTAGCACGTATTTGCGGACGGCCGTGCGAGGTGTTTGCCTACCCGTACGGTAAATTTAACGACGAAATTTTAAATATCGCCAGATCAAATTTCAAAGGCGCGGTAGTCGTCAAGCGCGGACTTTACGAAGCGGGCGACGACAAATACGCCGTAAAGCGTATCGGCATTTTGGGCACGGAGGGGTTTTTTGATTTTTGGCTGAAATTTACGAGGATAAGGAACAAACTATGATTAAAGCGTCCGTTTATGCGATAGTGATGAATGAGGAGCGCCACATCGAGCGTATGCTGCGTAGCGTGGCGGATTTTGCCGAGATCATAATCGTCGATAGCGGCAGCACCGATGCCACGCTGCAAATCGCGCGTAAATTTACCGATAAAATTTACCACCACGACTGGCAGGGCGAGGGGGTGCAGAAAAACTACGCGTTTTCGCTATGTAGCAACGAATGGGTGCTCAATCTCGACGGCGACGAGGAGGTAAGTCCTGAGCTAAAAGGCGAGATAGAGGAGTTTATGAGCCAGAGCGATTACTCGGCGCTGGATATTAAATTTCATGAATACTCGCTCGGGCGCAGATGCTCTGATCTCGTGCATAAAAACACCCACATCCGCTTCTTTCGCAAGGAGTGCGGCGAGTATAAAAATATGGGGGTGCACGCGCAAATTTCGATCATAAAAGGCGCGGTAAAAAAGAGCAAATTTTGTATTAATCACTTTAGCGAAAAGCCGATCGCCGAGCTCGTTATGAAAAACAACAACTACTCCACGCTGCGCGCGCAGGGGGATTTTGAGAAGGGCAAGAAGCCGAGCCTTGCGAAGCTTTTGCTGATCTATCCGTTTGCGTTTTTTAAATCGTATATTTTGCGCAGATCGCTTTTTGATGGGCGCAAGGGATTTATCACGGCAAACATTAACGCATTTTACGCGTTTTTAAAAGAGGCGAAACTTTACGAGAAGTATCTTAAAAAGGGCGAAGATTAATCGAAATGATAGAAAATTTTAGCTATCATACGGGCCTAAATTTAACGGCGAAAAGGGCGAAAAAATGGACAAAAAAGTAGTAGCGGCACATAAAATTTCAGACGAAGAATATGAAAAAATTTTAAAAATTTTAGGTCGCGAGCCGAATCTGCTCGAGCTTGGGATTTTTAGCGCGATGTGGAGCGAGCACTGCAGCTACAAATCGAGTAAAAAATACTTAAGCGGCTTTCCGACCAAGGCGCCTTGGGTTATCCAAGGCCCCGGCGAAAACGCAGGCGTCATCGATATCGGCGGCGGCATGGCTGCGGTTTTTAAGATGGAAAGCCACAACCACCCTAGCTTCATCGAGCCGTTTCAGGGCGCTGCGACCGGCGTGGGCGGGATACTGCGCGATATCTTTACGATGGGCGCGCGCGTCGAAGCCAATATGAACTCGCTTCGTTTCGGCGAGGTGCGAGGAAGAAGCGAAAATGCGCGCAAGCAGCGCTATCTGCTAAAAGGAGCGGTTGCTGGCATCGCTCACTACGGCAACTGCATGGGCATCCCTACGATAGGCGGCGAGACGACGTTCGACGCTAGCTTTGACGGCAACATTTTAGTTAACGCCTTTGCTCTGGGCATCGTTAAAAAGGATGAAATTTTCTACGGCAAGGCCGAAGGCGTGGGCAACAGCGTGATCTACGTGGGCTCCAAAACCGGTCGCGACGGGCTCGGAGGAGCCGTGATGGCGAGCGATAGCTTCAGCGAGGAGAACAAATCCCTACGCCCGACCGTGCAGGTGGGCGATCCGTTCGCCGAAAAGCTGCTGATGGAGGCGTGCTTGGAGCTTTTTAAAACCGATTACGTCGTGGGTATCCAGGATATGGGTGCCGCGGGGCTTACTTCAAGCAGCTTTGAGATGGCGGGGCGCAGCGGCAGCGGCATGAGGTTAAGCTTAGATAAGGTGCCGATGCGCGAGGCAGGGATGAGTCCGTATGAGCTGATGCTAAGCGAGAGTCAAGAGCGCATGCTGATCTGCGCCAAAAAGGGCTGCGAGGAGAAAATCAAAGAAATTTTTGCCAAATGGGATCTCGACGCCGCCGTCATCGGCGAGGTGACGGATAGCGGCAAAATGGAGCTTTTTTGGCACGGCGAGCTGGCGGGCGTTATCCCGATCGAGCCGCTTAGCGAGGCGGCTCCCGTGCTGGATCGCCCGATAAAAGAGCCTGCGTATATGGCGCAGATCGCGCGGCAAAATTTATGCGGCTGCGGCGCGAGCGAGCGCGAGCTAGACGCGGCGTTTGATAAAATTTTTGAGGACCCCGAAGTGCTAAATAAATCCTACATCTACGATCAATACGACGCTAACGTAGGGTTAAATTCCGCCAAGCGTCCCGGCATGCTGGGCGCTGCGGTGATGCGAGTTAAGCAAAACGGCGTCAAGCTCGCGATGGCTGCGGATTGCAACACGCGGATGAATTACGTCCATCCTCGCATAGGCGCGGCGCTCGCGGTAGCGTCGGCGGGGCGAAAGGTCGCGATGAGCGGCGCGACGCCTTTAGCCATCACCGACTGCCTAAACTACGGCAATCCGCAAAATCCCGAGGTTATGTGGCAGTTCGCGCAGGGCTGCGAGGGGATCAAGCAGGCTTGCGTTGCGCTAAATACCCCCGTCGTAAGCGGCAACGTAAGCCTTTATAACGAAACGGGCGGCGTTAGCATTCAGCCCACTCCCGCGATCGTCTGCGTGGGCACAAACGAGGGCGAGGTCATCCCTAGCGATTTTTGCGCTAGCGACGTGAGCGTTTATCTGGTAGGCGATACGAAGGGCGTTTTTGCGGGCTCGCTTTATATGAAAGCGGTGGAAAACCGTGTCGCAGGTAGCCTGCCAGAGTTAAGCTTAAAAGCCGAGCGCGCTTTGTGGGACTTCGCGATAGAGGCGGGCAGGAGCGGGGTTTTGGAATTTGCAAACTCAGTAGGAATCGGCGGCGTGGCGATTACGCTTGCGAAGATGGCGTGCGTGGGCGGCATCGGCGGCGAGTTTGAGATGAGCTGCGACGATAGCAGAGATATTTTCGACGAGAGCTTTTCGCGCGCGATTTTCGGCGTGCGTGACGAGGCGAAATTTAAAGAGCTGGCCGCAAAATACGGGCTAAGCTTGATGCGTCTAGGCATCAGCGGCGGCGAAGTGTTTCGCATAAATTCCGTCCGTAAAAACATAAACGCGCTAAAAGAAATTTACTTCGGCGAGTTTGCTAAGATCGTAAAGAGCGAAGATTAGCGCGTGCTTAGCATCATATTTCTTTTAATCGCGCTGTATATTTTCGCGCAGATTGGCGGGGCTCTCGGCAACTCCGGCTATCGCGGCAAGGCGCAAATGCAGCTAGCAGAGGCTAAAATTTTAGTAGCGCTTCTGGCCAAGGTCGCCAAAAGCGACGGGTACGTAAGCGAGTCCGAAGCCGCGATGATAAGCGAAATTTTAGACGATTTGGTGCGCCAAATGGGCGCCGGCGAGCGCGAGCGAGAGGCGCTGAAACTCGTTTATAAGCTCGAGAAAGAAAGCCTCGCAAACGTGCGCGAGCTTGCTGAGAAATATAACCAAACCTACCGCCCGAGCCCGAGTCGCAAAACGGGGCTAATCTATTTCTTTTTAAATTTAGCCTACGTCGATCGCGGTTTTAGCGCGGCAGAGCGGCGCACAATCTCGCAGATCTGCGACGGATTGGGCTTGCCCGAGCATATCCAAAGCCAGATGTTTGCGACCTTTGAGCGCAGCTTTTACGGCACATATTACGAAAACGGCGGCTCGCAAAGCAGCTCCGCTTACGACGAATACGACGGCTATAGCACAAGAAGCGGCGGGTATTGGGACAAATACGGCGGCAGAAGCACCGGCGGCTACGGTAGCAGCAGTTATGGCGGCGGCACCGGCTACGGCTATGGCGGCACGACGGGTTCGGGCTACGGAGGCTCGCAAAGTTCGGGCGGTTCATACAGCGGGTATTCGGGTGGCTCGCAAGGCTCCGCCAAAAGTAAAAGAGATCCGTATGAAATTTTGGGACTCTCCAAGGACGCTACGTTTAGCGAGATCAAGAAAAAATATCGCGAACTTGTTAAAAAATACCACCCCGACATCCTGATGGGCAAGGGTGCGGACGAGGAGATCATCCAGGAGGGCACGAAGAAGCTTCAGGAGATCAACGAGGCGTATAAAATTTTAAAGGAGCGCTTCGGCGAGAAGTAGGGCGAAATTTTAAAATTTGAGGGCGCAAAACGCCTTGAAATTTTAAAATAGGATGGCGGGACGGCGGCAAGGTGCGGCGAAGGAATTTTAAGGCGCGATATCGCAATATGCGCGGCGTGCGAAAATTTCAGGTCGCGAGAGATTGGCTGCGGCGCGGCAGTGAAATGTCAAAGCGTGCGGCACAGTTAAATTTGTATCTAAATTTTAAAATTCCAAGCTTGCGAGACCTGCAGGGCGCTTAATACAGCCTTTATGCACATCGTGCAGGCAGTCTAGCATGCGGCACGAGAATTTTAAGTGCAAGATAAAGGCGGCAAGTATGCTCGAGCGTTGAAATTTTAATATGCGATAGCGTTAAGGCTGCTTGTTATTTATGAAATAAAATTTTAAAACCAAACCAACACGAAAGGAAAAACATGGGATTTTTATCCAAAGACGAAGAGCCGCAGAAGCAGGGTGCCAAAAAGGCGGCGAAGCAACCGCCGATCTTGATGAAGCAAACGCAAGAGGTGATCACGAATATCGAGAAATATCTGGGCGCGCCGCTGCTTACCTACTTCAATTCGGGCGCGGGCAGCGTCTGCGGCAACGACGCGATCAGTATCAACGACCACCTAAAGGGCAAGCATTTCGAAAAGCTCTACCTTTACATCAAATCTGACGGCGGCAGCGGTATCGCATCGCTTAAGATCGTCTCGATCCTGCGCAACCACTGCGACGAGCTGATCGCGCTGGTGCCTGCAAACTGCGCTTCGGCGGCTACGATGATGGCGCTTGGGGCGAATAAAATTTTAATGGGGCCGCTAGGATACCTAACGTCTGTCGATACTTCGCTACGCCACGAGCTTTCGCCGGTTACGAACACAAACGATCAAGCCAATGTCTCGATGGACGAGCTAAGCCGCGTGGTGAAGCTTTGGAAAAATAACGAGCGCCCGAACGACGAGAACCCGTACAAGGAGCTTTATAAATATATCCATCCGCTCGTTTTTGGCGCCGTCGATCGCGCAAGCAGCCTGTCGCTTAAAATTTGCCGCGAAATTCTACGCTATCACTTCGAAGATGAGCAAAAGATCGCCTTTATCAGCGACAAGCTAAACAGCGGCTATCCGTCGCACGACTATCCGATCTTATTCAGAGAGGCTAACGAGCTTGGACTTCAGGTCGAGAAGATGGATACGCGCCTAAGCGAGATGCTTCAAATTTTAAACGAGCTCTACGCCGAGATGGGGCAGCGCACCTTCACCGACTTTGATGAGAACAACTACCACGACAACAACATCGCCAATATCATCGAAATTTTGGGATGCCAGATCTACTATCAGATCGACAAGGATTGGTTTTACCGCGAGGAGGAGAAGCGCTGGATCGTGCTAAACGACGAGAGCTCGTGGCGCAAAAACGAACTCAACGGCAAAAATATCAAAAACAGCATCTATTATATTTAGTGCGGTTTTGGATCTCGTGTCGCTTTAAATTTGCGGCTTGTAAAATTTAAAGCGGCGCGTAAAATTTAAACGAGCAGTAGCGACAAACGGCGCTAATGGAGCTCGTGGGCGACGACATAGCCGCGCTTATGGACGAGCTGGAAAATAGGATGTGCAAATAAATTTAAAATTTTAAAAAGCGGCAAAAGCAAGTGCAACCCGGCTCGGCGATAAAAGCTGTGCTGCGAATTTTAAATTTAGCCGATTCGCGCAGGTCCTTGCGGCTAAATTTGCGCTGCGGTTTAAATTTACGTCTGCGCGAGCAAGGCGGCGGCATTTGAGAAGCAAATTTAAATCTGCGCGCGGTAAATGCGGTAAATTTAGCAAATTTCGCTTTGCCGATTCCCGCTTCATAAATTAGACAAAATTTTAAAATTTAAAGGGTTTTTGCGATGAAATTTTTTATCTCGTCTCTGTTTTTGGCTCTGTCGCTGCTCGGCTGTGCGGGCAAAAACTCGCCCGTAAGCGATAAAACCTACGTTCTTTCGGACGAGCTTAGGGGTACGAAATACGCTTTTTACGGCGGAAATCTCTACGAAAACGGCACGATTTTGGGCCCTTACGAAACGCGAGGCGATGCGAGGCTTGCGATTTTGGGCGGTAGCAGCGCAAATTTAGACAAAAACGCAAAGCTCATAAAACTATATTTTTTCGAGCGCAGATACGGCGCGATCTACACCGCAAGCCACAAAAAGGGGGTCTGCGCCGAGTACAATAAGGGAAATTTCGTAGATTTTCAAATTTTATTTAATATTTTTCAAAGCAAAGAGTGGTTTAATTATAGCGGCGGCATCTCTCCGGGCGGCGAGAGGCTAAAAGAGCTGAGTTCGGCGCGCATGGCGAAATTTAACGGCGCAAAGCTCGGCGCAGCAGATGAAAAGACGAGGCGCGAGTATCAAAAGGCTCGCCGTGAGGCGATTTTGTATTTTCAGCTTAACGCAAACGACATGCGTGAGCTGATTTTTAAAAAACTATGCGAATAAATCAAAAGGAGAAAAGATGAGAGCTTTAATCAGCGTCAGCGATAAAGAGGGCGTCGTGGAGTTTGCCAAAGGGCTTGAGCAGCTCGGATTTGAAATTTTAAGCACGGGCGGCACGCATAAACTGCTTTTGCAAAATGGCGTGAAAGCAGCGGAAGTGAGCCAATACACGGGCTCGCCCGAGATGTTTGAGGGGCGGGTTAAGACCCTGCATCCAAAGATCCACGGCGGAATTTTGTATAAGCGAAGCGACGCAAATCACGTAAGCCAAGCCGCGCAGCACGGCATCGGCAGCATCGATCTCGTGTGCGTAAATTTATATCCTTTTAAAGCGACCGTAGCCCGCACCGACGATTTTTCAGAGATCATCGAAAACATCGACATCGGCGGTCCTGCGATGGTTCGAAGCGCGGCTAAGAATTTTGCGAGCGTATATGTCGTTACTAGCCCGCTTGATTACGACGCAGTTTTGCAAAATTTAAGCGGCGCGGACGAGAGCGAGAAGCTGAAATTTAGACAAAATTTAATGATAAAAGCTTTTGATCACACCGCAGCTTACGACGCGATGATCGCGAACTATATGAACGAGCGCTTTAACGGCGGCTTCGGCGCGAAAAAATTTATCACGGGCAGCAAGGTTTTTGATACTCGCTACGGCGAAAATCCGCACCAAAAGGGCGCGCTGTATGAGTTCGAGGACTTTTTTAGCGACCATTTTAAAAGCCTAAAGGGCGAGGCGAGCTTTAACAATATGACCGATATGCACGGCGCGCTGATGCTCGCTAGCAGCTTCGGAGAGGCGCCTGCGGTAGCGATCTGCAAGCACGCCAATCCATGCGGTTTTGCCGTGAAATCTAGCCTGCTTGAAAGCTACGTAGAGGCGCTAAAATGCGACCCAGTCTCGGCATACGGCGGCGTCGTGGCGATAAACGGCGTTTTGGACGAGGAGCTAGCAAATAAAATTAACGAAATTTTTGTCGAGGTTATCCTTGCCGCTGGCGTTACGCCTGCGGCGCTTGCGGTATTTGAAAAGAAAAAGCGCATCAAAATTTTCGAGCAGGGCGGGGAGTTTTTAATTCGCGAAAACGACAAGTATGATTTTAAATTTATTGACGGCGGCTTTGTATATCAGCAGCGCGACTACGTGGGCGCGGACGAGGTCGCAAACGCCCGCTGCGTCACCAAGCGCGCGGCTAGCGAGAGCGAGCTTGATGATCTAAAAATCGCGTGGCAGATCGCCGCTCTTACGAAGAGCAACTGCGTGGTTTACGTCAAAAATCGCGCGATGGTCGCGATCGGCATGGGTATGACGAGCCGCGTGGACGCCGCGCGTGCGGCAGTAGCGAAGGCTCGCGACGTGGGCGTCGATCTGCGCGGCTGCGCGCTTGCCAGCGAGGCGTTTTTCCCGTTTAAGGACAGCATCGAGATCGCCCATGCCGCGGGCGTCGCGGCGGTCGTGCAGCCAGGCGGCAGCATCCGCGACGATGAGGTGATCGCAAGCGCCGATGAGTTTGGCATGGCGATGTATTTTACGGGAGTGCGCCACTTTTTGCACTAAATTTTGCTCACTACAAAGCGTGCGCGATGTAAATGGCTGCGCTCCGATACGCGGCGCGGGTTTAGCTACGCGACATACCGCTACGTATCGGTGCGGCGCAATCTAAATTTAATCACTCGCCGCTCCTGACTGGTCGCGAAATTTTATCTAGCGGACGTGGCGAGTAAATTTAAAATTTAATCGCGCACGCAGCGGATGGGTTCGCGCTTCGTCGTATAACGGCGCACAAATTTTATCTCGCGGCGCGAAAATCTCATGGCGCCTATTTTGCGTTGAAATTTCGGCGCCGTTTCGCAGCAGATACGGAGCGGAGTATAAATTTTTAAGGCGGCGCCTCGTCGCGATCGGTGTGCGCATAAACAAATTTTAATCGCGCGGCAAGCGGATGGACGCCGTGCCACAACCGAGGCTACGTGTAGAAAATTTAGCCGCGCGGTGGAAAGTGCCGTGCCGCAACCTAAGCGGCGCGTAGATAAAATTTAATCGCGTAGTAGAGTAGCGGGCGCAGTGCAAAGCTTCCGTCCCGCGAGCAGTCCGTACCCTCGCAAAACGGCGCCTGCGGTAGAATTCGGCCGCGTCATAAAACTCGTAAAGGCGCTAAATCAGGCTCAAATCGCGGTTGTGCGGCGGTAAAATTTTAATTATCGCGACGGTAGTAAAATCTAGCCGCGAGGCACGACAATAAAATTTCGCGCCGCAATAGGGCGTATCGAAATCTCTAAAATCCCCACGTAAGCCGCGACGAATGGATAAATTTCACGCAAGCCGTAGCGCAGGCGAATGGACGGCGCAAGGGTCTCGCTCGTAAAAGGGACAAATTTCATCGTAGCGCAGGGGCGACGAAATTCCAACCCTTCAGCGGTAGCAAAATTTTAATTCCTGCCGCGGCGATAAAATCCAACCGCTCGCCGCGCTAGCGAAATCCGCCCCCTGCTGAAGCGGTAAAATTTTAATCTTGGCGGCGGCGGTAAAATTTCAGCCCTCGTTATAGCATAGAATTTTAACCGCTTGCGAGGAGATAAAATTCCGATGCTGCAGCGCGCTGCGAGGATAAGATAAAATTTTGATCTTGCGCTGCCGCGGTAAGATAAAATTTTTGGTCCCGCCTCACCGCGGCGATAAAATTCTAATTCTGCGGTGACGGCGAGCCGAAAGCCCCGATCCTGCGGCGATAGAATTTGGGTAGCGATCCGCCGTAAGCGATAAAATTTCTCTCTTTCACTCTCGCTTCATTTAGAGATTGTAAAATTGCGCAAAATTTAAAACGAAAGGATCAAAATGAAAATTTCTAAAGTTTTAATCTGCCTCTTTGCTTTGGCGGCGGGTTATTTAGTCGCGCTCAATGCTGCAGGCGGCAGTAGCGCCGGTGCGGCGGACGCAAATTTTAAAGTTAAGGGAGGCGGTATGAACGCAAAAGTGAAAGAAATTTATCTGGCAGGCGGCTGCTTCTGGGGCATGGAGGCGTATTACAAACAGCTCGACGGCATAGTCGCGACGCAGGTAGGCTACGCCAACGGCAAGAGCGATAAAGCAAGCTACGAGGGGCTGCACAGCAGCGACCATGCCGAGACGCTACACTTAAAATACGACGCCAACGTCATCAGCGAGCCTGAAATTTTGGCGCATTATTTCCGCATCATCGATCCATTCTCGATCGACAAGCAAGGCAACGACCGCGGTCGCCAGTATCGCACGGGCATCTACTACACCGATGAGGCGAGCGGAGAGACGGCGCGTAAATTCGTAGCCTTTAAGCAGAGCAAATATGATGAAAAGATAGCGGTCGAGGTTATGCCGCTTAAAAACTACGTCAAGGCGGAGGATTACCACCAAGACTATTTAGACAAGAACCCGGGCGGCTACTGCCATATTGATCTACGCCTCGCTAAAAAGCCGCTTTACGATGACAAGGCCTTCAAAGCGCAGAGCAAAGAGGAGCTTAAAAGAACTCTGAGCGACCTGCAATACAGCGTCACGCAGGAAAAAGATACCGAGCGACCGTTTTCGAGCGAATACGACAAGCACTATAAAAAGGGCATCTACGTCGACGTCGTGTCGAAAAAACCGCTCTTTTCCTCTACCGATAAATACAACTCCGGCACCGGCTGGCCGAGCTTTTCAAAGCCGATAACGACCGATGCGATCGCGTATGAGAGGGACGACAGCCACGGTATGCAGCGCGTCGAGGTCTCCAGCCGCGTAGGAGGAAGCCATTTAGGACACGTCTTTGAGGACGGACCGAGAGATAAGGGCGGTATGAGATACTGCATCAACGGCGCTAGCTTGGAATTTATACCGCTTGAGGAGATGGACGCGCGCGGCTACGGCGAGTATAAAATTTACGTAGAATAATGCGGGCTAGGGCTTTGGCTCGGCGATCGGTTCGGCGGTCAGTCGGTTAGTTTTATACGGCTCGGCTGCCGATCGGTCGGCGGTATATTGGCTCGGCGATCAGTCGTTTTGTAACTCGGGCGCGCGCTCCTCTAGTCTGCGGCCACTGCTTTTGACGATCGGTCGGTTTTATACGGCTCCGCTATCGATAAATTCGGCGGCCGGTCGGTTGATTTTACAATCATATCATAGCTAACTTACGGGCATTTCATCGATTGATTTGACGGCTAGACGATCGATTTTCAATCGGTCGGTTGTTTGACGACTAGTCGGTTGCCGATCGGTTTGGCTGGCGGCTAGTTTAGTTCGCGGTCGAGCGGAAGCTTGACGATCGGCGGGCGGCTTGGCGGTTTGATGATTTATCGGCAGATAAATTGGCTTGGCGGCTACGGATGGAATTTTAAAATTCCAAAAACGATAAAAATTTAGCGGTAGTGGAATTTTAAAAATTTATCGACACGGAATTTCATGCGGCGCGAGCCGCTAAATAAAAATGCGAGGACGCAGTCCGCCCCGCTAGCGTCGTCGGAGGTTAGGTGGGGTTTGGGGCGGGATGGGGAGCGACCTCGCAATTGGGGCCCCTTCCCGCCCCAAGAAACAGAAAATACGGCATAAATTCCACAGGCCGTGGATTCGGCGATAAAATTTTGAAATTTTATCTCTTAAAATATAATAAGCGTAGCGTGCTTAGCAAGAGGCGCAGTATAAAATTTTGAAATTCCGCTACGAATAACGGCGTCTATGCAATGCCCGCTCTGCATCCGCGTCGCAAATTTTAAATTTAGGATAAAATTTTAATGGCTAGCCCCGCGCAAAATAGAAAAATCCCCGCATAGATCGCTAAAAACGGCGCGATTATCGCATAATGGATGATAAACTCGAAGAAATTGTAGATTATGTGCTTGCTTTTGGGCTCTTTAAATTTTAATTCTAGCGGCTCGTTCGAATTAAACGGCGTGTTGGATCGCAAAATGTGCCTCGGCGGTCCAGCGCATCAAGTCTATTTTATTGCGCTACATATAGTCTTTGCCGATCCCGCATACGCCGTTTATATAGCACACAAAACCGAAGCCGCCGAAAAACAAAATGAGCCCGATGTCGATCAGCCTATCCGCCCTAGCGATCTTTCCTTTGCTTTTTAAATTTAGAAATTTAACCCGCCGTATTTGCTCTCGCCGTTTGCCTATTGAAATTCTAATTTTGCGGGATTACATTCTTTGTCGGCTTTGCAATCTTTAAGCTTTTTGAGCATCTCATTCAAATCCTCTTTATTGTATGCCAAATCTCGAGCCATCGTCATATATTTAATTACTTCGTCTATGTCTAAAGAGTGATAAAAGTAGGTTAATGCGCAAAATAAGCAAGACTCGCCTATTTTGCCTACTTCACAAGCCCTAGATAATCTTTTTAATCCCATAGGGAATTTATTCATTTTGACTAACAGATTGCCCGATATGTCGCAGGATAAAGCATTTCCAATTTCATCTTTTTCAAAACAATTTTTATCAATGATAGTTAATAAACTCTGACAAGCGCTATATTTACCGTCGCCCATATCGCACTTTTTAATAAGTTGCGAGATCTCTTGTGAAAAAATTTTATCGCATCCTCTATAGAAGTGCGAAGCATCACAATCATTCAATGCCTTACCGCGCTCTACAGCGGACATTTTATAAAACCCGTCGCTTAAAATTTTAATTCCCGTAGAATTTTGCCCTTGCGACGCGCTCGGCTCTGTATCTTGCATCGCAAAAGCAGCCCCGCTAAAACCGAGCCACAGTGCAAACGCTAAAAAGATTTTTTTCATTTTCCCTCCTTCATTTATTTCATTATTCGCTTATGATACCTAAAAAGCGATAAATTTTATTTATTTTGCATAGGATTCGGGCTGCGAAGTTCTAAAATTTTTAGGATATTTTAAATTTGACTTGCGGAATTTTAAGTAAGCTAAATTTTAAATTCTAAGATGCGAGCAGAATCCTTAAGTAAGTTAAATTTCGGCGCGATACACAATAAATTTAAGCAGATTAAAATTCTTGCACGTTGGAATTTAAAAGAAAAACTAGGCGTCGCGATCGGGCAAACGCAAAAATGAGAAAAATGCGAAGCTAAAATTTATCGCATGTCGAAATTTAAACCGCCTTTTGGCTAAATTTAAGCTAAAAACGCTATAATTCCGTTTTCTTTATATTTCGTGCGCTCGTAGCTCAGCTGGATAGAGCATTTGATTGCGGTTCAAAAGGTCGGGGATTCGAATTCCTCCGGGCGCACCACTTTAGATTTTCTTAGATTTTCTTTTTAATTCTTTTCTTTTCACAAATAGCGTTCTCGTCGGGCCTTGTTTGGATTTTTGATTTTCTTTTTATTTCTTTGGTTTTCTTTGATTTTCTTTTATTTTAAGGGATTTTTACGGATAATTATACGGACAAACCTTTATCCGTAAAAGTCATGTCCGTAAAAAATATTTGCTTGATTTTTAGGGGCTTTGCGGATAGCCGAGGAAAGCGTATGCCAAAAATCAATCCGCCGCTAAGCGATGCGGCTATTAAAGCTCTCAAGCCTAAAGATAAAATTTATAAAAAATCTGATGGGCAAAATTTGTTTATATTTATTGAGCCCGCGGGTCGTAAATTTTTTGCGCTTGAGTATAAGAGCCCACTTACATTAAAGATGCGCCGCATGGCCTTGGGAAATTATCCGCTTTTAACCTTGGCTAAAGCAAGGGAATTAAAAACAGAGCTTTTGCGTTTGGTAAAAGACGGCATTGATCCAATAGTCGCTAAAAATGGTGATGCGAGCCGAAATTTTGAACGGCTTGCGATGGAGTGGATAGATAAGAAAAGTAAAATCATCAAAGAAGTGACTACTCAAATTCAAATAAGAAACGTGCAGAAATATCTTTTTCCGTATCTTGGTAAAAGAGATATTTCGGGCATTTGTGCCACAGAGATAATTGAAATTTTGCGAAAAGTAGAGGATGGCGGCCGCCTAAGCGTCGTTAAAAAGCTGTTCCAGTTTTGCGCGCAGCTATGGAGATATGCGGTGGCTAACGGCAAGGCTCCACACAATATCATGTCTGACATCGATTTCAAATATACTTTCAAGGCTGAAAAGAAGCAAAATTACCCGAGCTTGACGAAGGATAGCGATCTTAGCGCGCTGGTTTTTGCCGTGAATGAATATAGCGGAGAATATAAAACTAAGGTAGCATTAAAACTCGGTCTTTATTCGGCAGCAAGGTCTTTTAATATTCGTGCGGCGCAATGGAGCGAGTTTGATTTCGATAAAGGACTTTGGAGCATAGACGCTAGTAAGATTAAGCAGGAGCGCAGAAATTTTAATCTTCCGATCTCTAGGCAGGTCAAAGCCTTGCTGCTTGAGTATCGTAAATTTGCGCCAGCTAACGACTATCTGTTTTTTAATAATTTCAGCAAAACTAAATATATGAGCGAAAATACTCTAAACGTTGCGCTTAGGCGTATGGGCTATACTAAAGACGAGATAGTTTTTCACGGATTTCGCTCAAGCTTTAGCACGATTTGTAACGAAAATACGCACATTCACGGCTACTCCGAGGCTATAATAGAAAAGTGTCTCGCACATAAAGACGCAAACTCGGTGCGTGCTGCATATAATAGGGCGGAAAATTTATCACAAATGCGAGGGCTTATGCAGTGGTGGGCGGATTATTTGGACGGCTTAATGGATTAAGCCGTCCGCGATCAGGTTTGTAGCCGCTCCACCTTACCTTCTACCTCCCGTTATTCTGCACGTTGCCGTTACCTATCTGGATATTGCCGCCGTTTATGATGATGACGTCTCTTTTGGCTTTATTTTTACGACGGGCGCGCTTGCGTCTTTTGCAAGGGCTATCCTTTTTAAAATATCTGCCGTAAATTTCAAGCAGTCCTAAAGGATTGAAGTGCTCTTTCGCATAGCCCGGGTAGAGAGCATCAAGATATAAAAGTTTATCTAAAACCTTATCCATATCGAAATTTCTGCCATAGACCTCTTTAAAAGAGAGCTCTAATTCTCGCAGCTGCGCTTCTTGCTTTTTGCTAAGCATCTCTACTTCCTCGCTAGGAAAAACCCGTCCGCCTATGCTTTTCATCGCTCATCCTTTAGATAAAGTTTATTTCCTTCGCTTTGCTCTTTTAGCTTTGACATAGCGGCGGAAAGCTTGTTTTGTAAGCAGGCAAGATCCGATTGCAAAAGCTCAAGCTCATGCCGCATAGCTATAGGCGCCTGCGCTTGTTCGATGCTTGCTTGCACCACGGCAGAGCTAAGACGGGCGATATATTCTTTTTGAGAGGCTATGGTCCCGTTAGCTAAGGCTAGCTCGCCTGCTAGATCCTCTATCTCTCCTCTTAGGCGAAAGACCTCGGACATATTAGAGATCGCTTCGTGTTTTACGTCCGTTAGCTCCTTATTAAGCGCCGATAGCTCGGCGCTGTTTATGCGAGCGAGAAAGCCCGTGCGAGAGGTGGTCTTGGTACGATATGAGGCTAGAGCATTTTTAGCCTTAGTAATCTCGCCTTTATAGTAAGCAAGCTTTTTGCCGTGCTTCTTGGCTTCAATCTCGGCATCTGCTTTAAGCTCGGAGATTTCGCCTTCTAGCCGTAGATTATGCTCGCGAGCTTCGGCGAAAGCCTGCGCCTGCCTTAAGATAGTCTTTTCGAGCTCCTGCTCCGCCCATAACCTAAAGCCCTTAGCCTTTTCGCTGCGGATAAACATCCCGAGCTTGATAATGCCGCGGAGCGTCCATTTGATGACAGGCTTGCGAAATTTATTTATCTCGATGACGAAATGGATATCCTCGACTATTTCGTCCGCGTGCAGTCGCTTATGCTCTCTGATGGCAGTCGTAGAAACACTGTAACGCTCCGCGACATACTCGGTAGAGAATGTTTGGAAATTTAAAATTTCAGCATGGGGGCTATCGTTCTTAAAAAGTGAGTTCATAGTAGAAATCCTTTCAAAAGTGATTTAAAATCATATTTTGATGGGATTATACTATTTTAAATAGTAGAAGTCAAGTGTTTTATTATTGTAAATAAGATTTTTTCAAAAAAAGTTTATTTACAATCAGAGCGACAGAATTTCTGTCTCTCTAAATTTCATCTAGCAGTTCCTTAAAAGCAGTTAGTTTAGCGATTTTCTCCTTTAAGTTTTTGTTTTCTATCATAAGTTCTAAAAGATATTGATAGGTCGGCGGCACTTCGCCCTTGGTTACCCATTGCGCGGGCGTGCCCGAATTTACCTTGATAATCTCCGCCAACTCCCTTTGGGTGATACCTAGCTCGGCGCAAACTTTTTTAACGATATTTTCCTCCTTATAATTCGGATCGAAATGCCATTCTATGACGTATAAATCATTGCCTTTTTTGTCTTTAAATTCTAGATGATTGCCTCCCTCATGAAAGAAAACGTCATATTCCCCCTCTTTTTTTAGCTCTTCATTAATTTCAAGAATAAGCTCTTTTTCGTTTCCTCTTTTTATTTGTGTTTTTGGGAAAATTAGGTCTTTATATTTCCCTAAAACAAGTATCTTATGCCCGTCTCTCGGGTCGTATCCTATAAGTCTAGAAT
>CAUSAC010000016.1:0-40622 GCA_963529615.1 uncultured Campylobacter sp.
CCTTAAATTCGCGGGGCTAATAGCCAAAAAATCAGAAGAGATTCGCCCCGTCGTGGAGCAAATTTGCGAAATTTTAAAAGCGCAAGGTATTGAGCTTTTGCTTGAAGAGGACGGAGCAGAATTTTTCGGCCTTAAGCCGCATACGCTTGCAGAAATTTTAAAAAAGACCAATTTTTTAATTAGCCTCGGCGGCGACGGCACGCTCATCGGGCTTGCGAGGCTACTAAGCGACAAAAACGCTTTTATTTTGGGTATCAACGCGGGTACTCTCGGGTTTTTAACGGACGTGCAGCCGAGCGAATTTGCAAAATTTTTGAAGGAATTTCTGCGCGGCGAATACGAGATCGAGCGCCCGTTTTTACTCGAAGTGATACTGGAAAACGGCAGCGGCAAGATCGTCCGCAAGACCGCATTTAACGACGTCGTAATCACCCGCAGCCATATCTCTTCGATGGCGAAGATCGATGCGTTTTTAAATAGAAAATATTTCAACACCTACTACGGCGACGGCGTGATCGTAAGCTCCGCCGTGGGCTCGACCGCGTACAATATGAGCGCGAACGGCTCGATCGTCTATCCGCTATGCGACGTGTTTTGCGTCACGCCGATCTGCTCGCACAGCCTGACGCAGCGGCCTTTGATCCTTCCCAAAGAATATCTCGTAAGCTTCAAAAACGCCGGAAGCTCCGAAGTTAGCGTCGTCATCGACGGACAAGACGTTTTTGATATTGCGGAATTTCACAGCGTGAGCGTTAAAATTTCACACGCAAAGGCAAATTTAATAAAACGCAGAAGCTACGATTATTTCGACGTTTTAAAAGCCAAACTCAGATGGGGGCACGGCGGATGCTAGAAAGAATTTATATTAAAAATAATCTAGGTTTTTGCGAGAGCGAGCTTAGTTTTGGCCCGGGACTTAGCGTATTTACAGGTATCAGCGGCGCGGGTAAATCGGTATTAATAGGCGCGATTTTAGCGGTGTTCGGTCTTAAAGAATGCGAGGCTGAGCTCATAGAAGCGGACGTAGAGCATCAATTTGATATGGAAAATTTCGGCTTGATAAACGATACGCCAAATATTTTTCGCGTCCTAAAAGAGCGTAGCTTGCGATACTTTATAAATTCTCAATCGGTCTCAAAAAAAAATCTAAGCATGATCGCCGGCGAATACGTAAAATTTTTAGGCGCGAAAAACGCCGGCGAAATGAGTAGCGACAGCTTGCTAAAATTACTTGATTTTATCGCCGCGAAAAAAGATGCGGCGCACGCGCAAAGCCTATTGGAGCTTCAAAGCGCTTTTGTGGAATTTAGCCGCACAAAAAAGCAGCTGGATGAAATTTTAGATCAAGAGCGCAAGATTGAGGAGTTAAAGGAATTTGCTCGCTTTGAGATTGAAAAAATCGAGCGCGTATCGCCTAAGATCGGCGAATACGAGGAGCTTTTGCAGATCAAAAAAAAGCTTAGTAAAAAAGATAAGATCGAGGAACTTTGGGCTAGGGCGCAGGGCGTTTTTGAGCTGGAACCCAGCGTCATCGAAGCGCTAAGCCTCAGCGGACTGGATAGCGCGTTTTTCGAGGATGCGATGAATGAGCTGCGGCTAAAGCAGGAAAGCTTAAATTTAGACGAGCTCGAAAACATCGACATAGAGAAAATTTTAGATCGTATCGAAGCTCTTAGCGCGCTAAATAGGCGCTACGGAAGCGTAGAAGAGGCTTTAGCTACGCTTGAAGCGCGCAAGAAAGAACTTGAGCATTACGAGCAGTTAAGCTTTGAAAAAACCAAGTTACAAACGGAATTTAAACGCCTTAGCGAAAGCACCACTACCCTTGCCGAAAAAATTAGCGAGGCTCGCAAGGGCGCTAAAAAACGGCTCGAGGATCTGATAAATTCCTATCTAAGGCAGCTTTATATGGACGGAGTGGAGCTTAGTTTTAAGCCCGCGGTTCTTAGTGAGTGCGGCACAGACGAAATTTGCGTCAGCTTGTACAAGACGGAATTTAAAAATTTAAGCTCAGGCGAGACGAACCGCCTACGCCTTGCTTTCATCGCGGCAAGCTTGGAGCTTACAAATAACGGCGAGGGAATTTTAATCTTAGACGAGATCGATTCAAATTTAAGCGGAAAAGAGGCAATGAGTATCGCTAACGTGCTGGTAAAAATTTCAAAATTTTATCAAATTTTTGCGATCTCGCATCAGCCGCAGCTTAGCTCAAAGGCTGCGTCACACTTTTTAGTAAGTAAAACGAACGGCAAATCTAGCGTGAGGTTATTAAGCGAAAATGAGAAAATAACAGAGTTAGCTCGTATGATAAGTGGCGAGACGATTACTGCAGAAGCCCTGGAATTCGCTAAAAAACTAAGGCAAAGCTGAAGGAATTTTAAGCTTAAGTTTAAATCTGAAATTTTTTGCTACAATACCGCGTTTAATTTAAATTTAAGTGTGATTTTGCAAAACGACGTAAAATCCGCTTCGAAAAATTTTATCAAGTGAGTTTTATGATTATAGATACACATTGCCATTTAGACGATGCTAGTTTCGACGCCGATTTGGACGCGGTGATTGAGCGCGCCACGATTGCAGGCGTGCGCAGCATCATCATTCCCGGTGCCGATGTAGCAGACCTAGATAAGGCATGTAAAATTTCGCACGCGCGGAATAATGTGTATTTTGCCGTAGGGGTGCATCCATACGAGATAGATTCTTTCGATATGGAGGTGCTGAAGCGGTATGCTGACGATCCCAAATGCGTGGGCGTTGGCGAATGCGGGCTTGATTACTTCAGACTTAAGCAGCAAGAGAGCAAGGAAACCAAAGCCTTAGAAATCTCCCGCCAAAAAGACGCCTTCATCTCACAAATCGATCTAGCAGCACAACTTCAAAAACCACTTATAGTCCATATCCGAGAAGCAAACGAAGATAGCTTTGGAATTCTAAAAGATCGTGCCGGCGATTTATGCGGCGGTGTTTTACACTGCTTCAATGCCAGCAAGTTTTTGCTAGGTCTTAGCGAATACGGATTTTATTTCGGTATCGGCGGAGTTTTGACATTCAAAAATGCAAAAAACTTAGCTGAGATCTTACCGCAAATTCCGCAAGAGCGCCTCTTAATCGAGACGGATGCACCGTATCTGACCCCGCATCCGCATCGCGGCGAGCGCAACGAGCCTGCATTTACGAAACTCGTGGTAGAAAAAGTCGCGGAAATTTTAAGCCTAAGCGTAGAAGAGGTTGAAGCAATAACGACTCAAAACGCCTGTAGGCTTTTTGGCGATAAAATCAAAGGAGAGATATGAAAGCCATAAAATTTATACTGCTAGCCCTACTTTTAGTGGGCGAAGCGTTTGCGAGCCAGCCCGGTCTGATGCGCGCAAATCACGACTATATTTTAAATCAATTCGGCATCGAAAATAACGAATCGAGCAAAAACGTAGTCGCGGGCATATTCCGTGCGATCAATGCAAGCGATCGCAAGCAGTTTAAGCATATCGTGACTTCGCAGTCGCACAATGCCTACTTAGTCAAATCCGAGGTCGATAACATCGAAGCTCCGGAGTTCTTATTGTATTTGGCAATGGTAGAATCTCATCTTAAAAATACGGTCACATCAGGCGCTAGCGCAGGTGGTATGTGGCAGCTGATGCCGGCGACCGCGAAAAATTTCGGTCTTAGAGTAGATAGCGCCGTAGATGAGCGTCGCGATCCCGCAGCCTCTACGGATGCTGCGTTTTCGTATATTTTGCATCTGAAGCAAAATTTTGGCAAGTGGTATTTAGCGCTAATGGCGTATAATTGTGGCGATCAAAAGCTTAAAAATGCGATTGCAGCTACTGGCAGTGATGATCTGGATCGCTTGCTAAAAAGTCCCGCACTTCCTAATGAGACTAAGAATTTTATCAAGCGCATTATCAAATACGCTTACATCGCTCAAAATGAAAATATGCGTAAAATTCTGCTTTTTGAAAGCGAGCCGTGGGGGCTAAAGCGTATCGCAGTAGCTCCAGGCACAAAGCTAAGCGCGGTTGCAAAACAGATCGGAATTTCGCCATCGCAGATGCAGGATTACAACGCGCATATTAAAAACGGAATTTCGCCGCTTAACGGCAAGTACTTCTTTTATATCCCACAAAGCAAATATGCAGAATTTGTCGTAAATCAAGGTGCGTTTCAAGCGTATGAACCACGTCTGAAACAGCGCAAGCCAGGACGCGTGTTAGCAGGTTTGGCGAACGAGCTTAGCCTCAAAGACAAAAACGAAATAGCGCTAAATAATATAAAATTCAACAAATAAGATCGGATCGTAGGTGTCGTACCAGAAAATCGCTCTTTTTAGTGCGCTTTTTGCGCTGATTCTTGCCGGTTGCTCGTTTCGCACCGCACCGTCGTCTAGATCGTCTGCGGGCGGTGCGGGCAAGATCGGCAAAAACTCTCCCGCCACCATGCGCCCTTATAAAATCAATGGCAAAACCTACTATCCAGAGCAAGTAAGCGTCGGTGACACTCAAATCGGCATCGCCAGCTGGTATGGGCCGAATTTTCATGGCAAATACACCTCAAACGGCGAAATTTACGATATGAACGGCATGACCGCCGCGCACAAAACCTATCCAATGAATACTATGGTAAAGGTCACGAATCGCGACACTGGCGCTACCGCAACCGTGCGCATCAACGATCGCGGTCCATTCGTGGATGGTCGCATCATCGATCTTAGCAAAACAGCTGCTAATTTAGTAGGCGTATTTGCCAAAGGTACAGCGCCGGTAAAACTCGAAGTAGTGGGCTTTTATGGGCATACTATCGCCAAAGGCTCGCCGAAAGCAACCATTGTCGGCGGAAATTTTATGGTGCAAATCGGTGCGTTTAGAAACAGAAGCGGCGCACAAATTTATCAGCGCGATTACCACGGCACGGCGGGATATCCTGCGATCATCAAAGAATTTAGCATAGATGGCGCGCCGATTTATCGCGTCTTTTTAAGTGGATTTAAAAGCGAGGATGAGGCGAGAGATTTCGCGCATAATGGCAAGTTTACTGGAGCTTTCATCGTAAGGGAGTAGCAGTTTTATTTGACGGCTTTTACCTTCGTTTTTTTGCTTGATATAGGCTTTGTTGAATTTATTTGTGAGCTACTTGCGGTAAAATTTCCTGTCATCTAATAGTTATCTGCTTTAGCTGCGGCGAAGTGCGAACTACTTGCAAGCTATTCGTAGCAAAAAGTGCGCCTGCCTGCTTAAGCTTTGTTTTTTGATAGGACGCCGCAGCTGATAAAATTTTATATTGCTAGGGGATAAAGCATGCAAAAATATCCGGAAGTTTATAGTTTAGAAAAGAGTTTGGCTATACTTGAAAAATATAAAGACGAGCTGAGCGCAGAACAATACGAGCAAAACAGATCTATCATCTGTAACCACGCGATAGAGGGTATGTTTGCAAACGAGCAAGATATAATCGATCTTATCAAGGTTGATAAGGGAGAAAAAACGCCCGATGAGATAATAAACGAATATAAAAAAGAGTGGGGCATTTTATAGCGTAGTAGAAAATATTAAATTTGGATGGTGAAATATCAGAGGTATTTTGACGCAGCTCATAGGTTCTTTAAATTTTAATCGTGCAGAAAAGTTACGATTTCATGTTCTTTTGGTAAATTCTCTCTACCTCTAATACCTCGATTACCGTATTCCGTTAGAGCTTCTTTTAAAATTTTATAAAGCTCATCTAACGAAATTCCGTCAAGACTAGAATTGATATTTTCCAGCTTATATTTGATAAAAAAAGGGTTATCGACTAGCATTTTACTTGTGGTTTCGTCATAGACTCGTCTAATGTCAAGCTCGATATTTTTATCTTTATAATGAAGCAACCAAATATCTTCACCCGTGTAGCCATCTCGCGGATCCGGCATAGATGCCAAACATACATGAATAAGCCAAGTGTTTCTTCGCCTATCGATAACCCAATTCATCCAATCGATATCATTATCCTGGATTGGGTATGTGTAATTGTGTTTCATCAGTAGCTCGTTCATATTGCTTAAAATATCATATTTCTTCAAGTCCTCTTTAGAAATATGCTCTGCTACAAACGCCATTCTCTCCTCCTTAAGAAATTTAATAATTTAAAGTAGATCGCTCGTATATAGACCGAACAAAGACGAGATTTCAAATTTAACGTCTTTGTTGCTCAACAATTTATTATTTGGCACCGCAATAATGCCCGATTTAAACCTATACAATATATACTTTTTAAATTTAAATCCATTGAGCGCCAAGAAAACAAAATGATGTAGCATGGTGATTAAAAAGCATAATGGGCTTGTCAAATACGCTATTATTTTGTCACTTTTATTTTTGATATCTTTGATCCATATATTTACGTCTTGCTCATTGTATGGTATCAACGCCCAAGTTACCGATACGAGATCGTCTTTTTGCAAAATTTCGATTTTAAATTTCATATGTTCGTCTATATGGTCGAATGAAATTTTATCATCATAAAATTTTGTAAAAAACTTATTGTAAAATTCTTGATAGGCTATTTTTATCTCCCAAAATGTGCAAAATAAAATTCCGAAAATCCCCATTACTAATGCAGCTTTTCGCATTATTTCTTTGTAAGGATCCAGTTCCGGCGTTAAATTTAGCAAGACAAAAAACAAGAATATAAGCACGCCCGTTATTTTATTTGATATAGTAAGCCTAAAAAAGTAGTCGTTTTCTATGATTATCGGCTCTTTATCGCGGTCTTTCATAATATTTTCCTTCTTTAAAATCGCGCATGATTTTACCTTAACAGCGCTTTGCGAGGGATTAAAATTTTAGCCTTGCCATACCTCATAAATTTTTAAAATTATATTTCTATGCATATGCCGATTATTCAAAGACAAACTTCCCGCTCGTTTTCGATAGAATTTTAAAATTTCGATTTAAATTTCTAGCCCATGCAGAAAATGCGCTTTAATCCAAAAAGCATAGAAAAACGCAGCCTTGCACAGAAATTCAAGCGCTTTGTCGCTCGCCACCTCTTTTAAATTTAGCGTCCAAAAATACGCAGAATTTCACGCCGTATAGGTAGAAAATCCAGCTTATGTAGATCCACAGAAAGAAAAATAGCGCGACCGAAAACGAGCCGTAGATGCTAAGATAGGTTTTGTTATAAAAGACGTATTGCGCAAAAACCAGTCTTGAAAGCCACCATAAAATCGATGCTACGAGCGATGAGGCAAGCACCGCTTTTGCGCGGATCTCGCGGTTGATCGCCGTAGCATAAGTAATCGCAAAGATCCCCCAAACGATTAAGTAGGGTAGAATTTTAAGCAAATTTATCCAGCTTGTAAGCTCGGTTTTATTTAGTAGCTCCTGAAGCTCGCCGCTGATATAAAACGATGCTCCAAGCCCCACGGGAGCGAGCGTCATCAGCGTCCAGTAGGTGCTTAGGCTCTTAAAAAAGCTTCGCTCGGGCGAATGTGAAATGCGCGCAATTATCGCTTCAAAGTCTCCGAAAAACAGCACCGACGTAACTAACACTGCGCAAAAGCCCGTTACGCCAAGGCTTAGTCCGTTAGCCATAAATTCCTCGATATAGTGCGCCATGCTCGCTTGATTTGCAGGCAGGAAGTTTGAAAAAATAAAGCCCATAATCTTATCGTAGTAGCCTTTAAAGCTTGGTAGCTGCATAAAGACGCTAAGCGAGACCATCAGCACCGGCAGTAGCGCCAGAATCGTGTGAAAGCTAAGGCTTGATGCATGGTGCATGAGCTCGGTATCGTAGAGGCGGAAGAAATTTTTGAGTCGGTTTTGCGCTTGCTTAAGCGCCGGTATTAGTTTTTTCATACGGGCGATTTTACATTAAAATTTTAGAATTTCATATAAATTTGCGCAATTTTTCTTTTGTATCTCAGTATATCGTCTATGAAATTTAAAGCTAAAAAATGCGACTGGAAATTATAAATTTATATCTCGAATTTAGTCTAAATTTAGGAAAATTTTTCTAATATGCTAAAAAATAATATTAAATATATCCATAACGAAGGGAAAATAATGGAACGAAGGAAAACGATGAAATTTAAAATTTCATTAGCGGCATGTATGTGCCTGCTATGCAGCAGTTTAGCTGCAGTGCAAAGCGGCAGTAATTCTGCGCCTGAAAAATCGCAGAATATGGGCGTAATCGAGGTAAATTCCGTCGGTGATAATATCAGCGAGAGCGGCATCGACGAGGGCTTTTTGAGCAAAAACGTGCAGCAAGGCATGCTTGCGGGCAAGCGCGCTTTGGATCTTCCGTATCAGATCAACACGATTAGCAAGGAGATCATAAATCACCAAGGCGTCACCGGCTACGAGGAGGCGGTCAAATACTTCCCGTCCGCGCAGATTCAGATGCGCGGCGGCGCTACGGTCGGACGCCCGCAGACGCGCGGCTTTGAGGGCAGCGTCGTAGGCAACAGCTTCTGGGACGGCTTTTATACGATTTCGACGACGGCGATTCCGATGGCGATGTTTGAGAGCTTTCAGGTGCAAAACGGCGTCGCAGGCTCGCTCTACGGCGCGCAAAATCCGGTCGGGATTTTCAGCTACACGCGCAAGCGCCCCGTAAAAGATCAATACATCATCTGGAGCGATTATATGTCGCGAAGCAATCTGGGGCTGGGGCTTGATCTATCGAATAAATTTGAAAAATTCGGCTACCGCGCGGTGTTTTATGGATCCAACGGCGACAGACAGCCGAAGGGCTCAAATTTGCAGCGCCGCTTAGCTAGCATTACGATGGAATTTTATCCGACGGGCGATCTAACGTTCGAAACCGCGGCTAGCTATTACGAGCACAATACCAAGGGCTTTGCGGGGCAGTTTGCCTTAGGCGTTAAAGACGGCAAGATCGTTGATGGAATGGTGCTTCCAAAAGCGGTCGATTCCTCAAGGCGCGGTCTTGGGCAGAGCTTTGGAGGCATGCATCTAAAAACCACTACCGCAAGCGCGAAATTTAAATTTACGCCTACCGATAAATGGTATTTAGAGGGTGGCTTTCAGTTTCAGCGCGCCGATCGTGATACTCATGGCGTTGTAAATTATATCTTGCCTAGCACACATCCGCAATATACAAAGCCGGGCGATTATCAAACCAGACACAGCGGCGGTGCTACGGCAGCATATAGATTCGATCTGCCAAGCGGCTATCTTAAGGCAAACACGCAGTTTAATACGGGCGATATCGAACATGATTTCAGCGTGCAGACCAACGGATACCATTGGACGCAGGATAGATATAAAAACGCGAGCACCAACTACACTTCACCTACTATAGGCAATATCTACGATCCTAAAATTCTAAATTACACCGGTGCTAAGCGCGGAAGCGGGTTATATCATTTCGCAGTCATAGATATGTATAACGTCTCGGTGCTAGACGATATCACGATAAACGATAAATTTGACGTGATGTTAAGCGCATCTAAGGCGTGGATGAGGCAGGAATCCTGCAATAAAAACGAGCAAAGACTTGTCAAAGCCTATAGCGATTCGGGCTATAGCTGGGCGGGAAGCCTGATTTTCCATCCGATAGAGGACGCTAGTATCTACTACACCTACGCAGATAGCTTGCAGCAGGGCTCTACCTATGTTTATAAGAGTGGCCCGCATAACGGCGAGGTCGCCTCTACATCTCCGTATCGCTCCAAACAGCACGAGATCGGTGCTAAAATTCGCGTAGCCGATATGATCGATTTTAGCGTGGCGTATTTCGATATTCGCAGACCTATCGCATATCTAAATAGCTCTACGGGGATCTACGGCATAAACGGCGAGCAGCGCAACCGCGGATTTGAGTTTATGAGCGGCGGACGAATTACGCAAAATTTAAGCGTGCTGGGAGGCTTTACCTACATCGATCCTAAGATGCACAACGTAAGCATCGCGGGTGCTAATCGCAAGGTCGCAAACGGCATCCCGAAAATCAACGCAAATTTAATGCTTGATTACGTGATCCCGGGCACCGATAAGCTTGCTATCAGTACAAATTTCCACTATACCGGCAAGATGTATCTGGACGATCTAAATACCCAGCACACCCCTAGCTTTTTCGTTACCGATATCGGCATTAGATACACGAGCGAGCATCTTTTAGGCGATAAGACCACGCTACGCTTCAATGTAAATAACGTATTTAACAAAAAATACTGGGCGGGAATGTATCCTGCTAGCGCCGACGGTGCGGGCGGAATAGATACAAAAAGCGTGCTAGGCTCGGCAAACGGCGTAACGCTGGGCGAAAGCAGAAGTTTCATGCTCTCTGCGGAGGTGAAATTTTAAAATCTAGCGGGTTTAAAATTTCTAATTGAGCGGCGCGAATGATTATAGCGCCGCTTTTAAATTTATGAAATTTTATCGCTCTAAGCGGCAAGATTAAATTTAACGAGGCTTGGTTTTAATATATTTTAAAATTTAAGCCTCGCTTTTGGAATTTCAAACTTTGATTTTAAAATTTCGATCTTTAAATTTTTAAGTCACCGCGCCCCGGCTTGCTTGCAAAATTTATCCGCGCGCGGTTTAAAATTTAGCCGTTTTTGGTTATAATCTTTGCAAAACCACGAAACGGAGAGCAATGAAACAGATCCTCATCATCGCAAGCGGCGAGTTTGCGCGCCATTTTTTATCCCAGGTTTATAAGATCAAAGACGTCGTGCATAATTACCGCGTCGTCGCAAAAAACGCGCTCAGCGTCCCGGAGGCGCTGCAAAAAGAGCAAAATTTCAGCATCGAAATTTTCGATCCCACGAGCATTGAGCGGCTACGCGTAGTGCTGAGCCTAGCGGAATTCGATCGCTGCATAATGATAATGGATGATGAGTTTGACGCTAAGGTGACGCTAGAAAATTTAAAGACGCTCGCTCCGGATTTAGAGCTTTACGTGGCTGATTTTTGGGGACTTTTGCGCGAGAATAAAAATGAAGCTCACGTAAAAATCGTAAATACCCTTGCGCTAAATTCTTCGCGCTTCATCGGCTTTTTGCCCGATAGCCCCGTTTTTGCTGATAATATCGGGCTTGGGCGCGGAGAGATAATGGAGGTAAAAGTGCCCGTAGGAAGCTCGTTCGCGTATAAAAAAATCAGTACGCTTTCTAATGCCAAATATCAAATTCCGATGATCTACCGTCACAATAATTACATCGTAACGACGCCTAGCTCGCGGATATATCCGAATGATACGATCTTAGTCATTGGTGAGCCTAGTGCGCTGCGGGCGGTGTTTGCTGAAGTAAAAAAGCAAAGCGGGCAATTTCCATCGCCGTTTGGGCTAAATATTTTCGCGCTAATCGATATGAAAAAAATGAGCGGCGACGAGATAGCTAGGACGGTTAGGGCGCTTGAGTTTTTGGATTTGCATATTAGAAATCATAAAATTTATCTGCGAATTTTAAATCCGCTGTTAAACGACGCTTTTAGCGAGCTTAAAGCGCTGTGTGAGCAGGATAAATTTGAAATTCTCATCGATTACTCGGGCGAATTAAATTTAAAGCGCGACGT
Organism: uncultured Campylobacter sp.; assembly: GCA_963529615.1. Classification (GTDB taxonomy): domain Bacteria; phylum Campylobacterota; class Campylobacteria; order Campylobacterales; family Campylobacteraceae; genus Campylobacter_B. Next base: position 11,523 of record CAUSAC010000016.1, read on the forward strand.
GAGCGAAAATAAAGCGGGCTTGGTAGTTTGCTCAAGCGGAGTTTTCGAGGCGAAAAAAGCAGCACTTAAAGCGCTTGAAATCCCCGTGCTAAGCCTTGGAGAGGGCGAGCTAAAAGATGTGCGTAAAAGTGTCGTGCTAAGTGCCGGCGAGCGGCTACGCGAGGAATCAAGTATCATCTTTGACATCAGCTCGCAGCTAGGGCTAGACGTGTATTTGTATCTTTTCGGCGAGAGCGAAAAAGGCGAGTTTGCGCAAAGCTACGTAAGCTTATCGAAGCTTTTTAAGCAGAGTTTATTCGTGATTCCTTGCGAGCGGCAAAATCCGATTTTAGCGCTAGGTAGCGAGCGAGATCTGCTGCAGTTCGTGCCATTTAATGATAGAATTTTGGCGCGCAAGCTCACATCGATTTTCAATCAGGATTTAGACCGGATGTATTTCAAGCTAGGCAAAAATCATCAAATTTTCGTTCCGAGCGATTACGGGTATGAAAAGTAATCGAAATTTATGTTACAATTACCCAAAAATCAAAGGTAGCGTATGAAAATCGATCTTAATTTAGACAAAAAATACAGCGTTTTTATCGACGAATTGCAAGAGATCAAACTCAAAGGCAAGGTCGCTATCGTGACAAACCCCAAAGTAGGCGGGCTGTGGCTTGATTTCTTACTGCAGCGGCTAGATTGCGAGCAAAAATTTATCATCACGATCCCGGACGGCGAAGAGTATAAAAATACCGCAAGCGTGGAGCAAATTTTAGAGCATCTTTTTAGCTCCAAGCTTGATCGCAAAAGCACGCTCATCGCTCTTGGTGGCGGTGTTATTAGCGATATAACGGGCTTTTGCGCGAGCATTTATGAGCGCGGCATCGATTTTATCAATATTCCTACGACCTTGCTAGCGCAAGTGGACGCGAGCGTCGGCGGTAAGACTGGCGTAAATAATCGTTTCGGCAAAAATTTAATCGGCTCATTTTATCAGCCGCGCGCGGTTTATTGCGAGAGCAAATTTTTATCGACGCTTCCTGCGCGAGAGTTTGCGGCGGGCGTTGCGGAGGCGGTAAAGATGGCTGTATGCTTTGATGTCGAACTATTTAAATTTTTCGAGACGCACGATCTAAAAAGCGCCGATGAAATTTCGCACGTAATCGCTCGCTGTGTGGAGATTAAAGCGGGCGTCGTAGAGCGAGACGAGCGCGAAAGCGGCGTGCGTGCAGTGTTAAACTACGGACACACCTTTGCTCACGCTATAGAAAAAATTACTGATTATAAAAAATTTTTGCACGGCGAGGCAGTGGCGATCGGTATGGTGATAGCAAACGCGCTAGCACGTCGCCTCGGTAAACTAAGCGGCGAACAGGAGGAGCAGATCCGTAAAGTGCTTCAAAAATTCGCGCTTCCGATAAAATTCCACGTAGCGGACGCGGACGCATTTTACGAGCTGTTTTTTCTCGATAAAAAGAGCGAAAACGGCAAGATAAAATTTATCCTGCCCGACGGCATTGGCAAATTCTACGCTTCCAAAGAGATCGCAAAAGATGAAGTAATCGCAGTGCTGAAAGAGTTTGAATGAGAGCGCTTGCGGCTATTTTTTTGATTTTTAATCTTGCATTTTGCGAGGCAAATTCTACGCTCTCCGCCGCGCATACGCGCTTAGAATCTAACGCTAGCTCTGCCGCTAGTGAGAAGAAAGATGAAAATTCTAAGCTATCCGCGTCGCTAAAAGATCAGATCCGTGTTATTGACGATGAGATCAAAAATAATATCTGGGTCTCTCGCTTTTCAAATTTCATCGGCTATCAAAATTTACAAAAGCAATCCAGCCAGCTCGAAGCGGAGCTAAAAAAGAGCGCCGGTACCGATAAGATCGCAGAGATTCAGAAAAGACTCCGCGCCGTAAAAGAGCAGCTCATACTGCTAAAAGAGTATGAAAAATCTCCGTTTTTAGATATCATCGCGATGCCCGAAACTCCAGAGCCTGCGCGCATTACAAATCCTTTTTCGATAATTTCCGGTTTTTCTACGATTAGAAATTTGCAAGCTCAAAAGATGGAGCAGAAAAACGCCATCGAAAATATTAAAGCTTTAATCGATAAACTTGAAGCAAAAAGGGCACTATATGAGCGTTTGATGCAGATTGATACGGACGCAAGCGCTGCGGCGGAGCTTAAAAGCTTAGATTACGAGCTTAGCGAGTTTAGCTCCGCATACGAGATCGCACAGACTACGTACGACGTTTACGAAAAAAAGATCAACTCCCAAATCGCCGTGCAGACCGCCGATATAAAAGCTCAAATCAAGCGCGCGGGAAACATCGCCGTGTGGATTTTAATTGTTATTGCGCTGTCGTTCTTATGCAAAATAATAGCGAAAAAATATATCAAAAACGATGAGAATTTTTATATCGTAAATAAAGCTATCAACGTTTTAAATTTCACGCTGGTTGCGCTGATACTGCTCTTTTCTTACATCGAGAATATGACGCATTTCGTGACGGTTTTGGGCTTTGCTTCTGCCGGTCTAGCGATTGCGATGAAAGATATGTTTATGAGTTCCTTAGGCTGGCTTACGATCGTGCTTGGCGGCAGCTTTCGCGTGGGCGATCGCATCAGGGTGCATAAAAACGGCGAGACCTACGTGGGCGATATCATCGATATTTCGGTGCTTAGGATGACGATTTTCGAGGACGTTACTATGACTACGTGGAGAGAAAATAAGCGCGCCGGCAGGGTCATTTTCATACCGAACAATTATATTTTTACCGATCTTATCTCAAACTACACCCATAGTGGACTTAAGACCGTCTGGGACGGTATTAGCATACTTTTAACATTTGATAGCAACCATAAAAAGGCGATGTATCTCATAAAAAACATCGTGCGGAAGTATTCCAAAGGCTACACCGATATCGCCAAAAAGCAGATGGGCAAGCTTCGTTCGCAATATAGCATCAAAAATCCAAACGTCGAGCCTAGAATTTTCAGCTTTTTTGAGCCATACGGCATTGAAATTTCGGTTTGGTATATGACGAACTCTTACGCGACGCTCGGGCTTCGCAGCAACATCTCGGCTGAAATTTTAGACGCGCTAAGAAGCGAGCCCGACATCAAGATCGCCTATCCTGCTTACACGCTTTTTAACGGCAAAAATTATGCGGCTGCGGGCGGAAATTTTGCGGCGCAAGATCTCGGCTCGGAGCAGCAAGGCTCGCAAAATTTAAACGCAACGGCGCAGGGTGCGGGCTTTGCCACAGGAAGCGGATCCGGGAGCGAAATTTGAAAATTTATTTTAAAACGTTTGGATGCCGCACCAATATCTACGACACGCAGCTTATCAAAAGCAACCTCAAATCGGGTGAGATCACGCACGACGAGCAGGGCGCGGACGTCGTCGTGATAAACTCCTGCACTGTTACGAACGGCGCCGACGCAGACGTGCGAAACTACGTAAATAAGATGAACCGCCTCGGCAAAAAAGTATTGCTAACCGGCTGCGGCGCGGTCTCGCGCGGCGAGGAGCTGTATAAAAACGGCTCGGTCTTCGGGGTGTTTGGGATGTCGCAAAAGGAAAAGATCGACGAGTTTTTGGGCTCGGAGTCGAAATTTTACGATATCGGCGATCTAAGTAGCGTCGAAAAAAACCTGGTAAGCGACTACGAGGATCACACCAAGGCCTTTATTAAAATTCAGGAGGGGTGCGATTTTAACTGCAGCTATTGCATAATCCCCTCGGTGCGCGGCCGCTCGCGCAGCAGCTCTGAAGATGCGATCTTAAAAGAGGCGGCGAGCCTTGCCGCAAACGGCTTTAGCGAGATCGTGCTAACCGGTACCAATATCGGCAGCTACGGCAAAGTTGCGGGCACGAGCCTGGGCGCGCTGCTTCAAAAGCTGGGCGCGATTCGCGGAATTCGCCGTATCCGCTTAGGCAGTATCGAGCCCTCGCAGATCGATGAGAGCTTTCGCGAAATTTTATCCGAGCCATGGCTGGAGCGGCATCTGCACATCGCGCTTCAGCACACTTCGCAAAAGATGCTTAGCATAATGCGCCGCCGAAATTCCGCACTGAGGGATTTGGAGCTTTTTTGCGAGCTTGCGGAGCGCGGATTTGCGCTGGGGACGGATTTTATCGTCGCGCATCCGGGCGAGAGCGAAGAAATTTGGCTCGAAGCGTTGGAAAATTTCAAAAAATTTCCGCTCACGCATCTGCACGCCTTTATCTTTTCGCCGCGGCAAGGCACCGCCTCGGCGTCGCTAAAAGGCCGCATAGACGGTAAAACGGCGAAGGCGCGGCTAAAGATGCTGCAGAACATAACGGCGCTGAATAATTATAAATTTCGTCTTTCGCACAAGGTGCCGCTAAATGTGCTGATCGAGCGGAAAAACGGAGAGTTTTATGAAGGATATGATCAATTTTATGATAAAATTTGGATCGAAAGCGATGAGGATTTGTCGAAAAAATGGATGGAGATAAGAGATTATGAGGTTAAATTTGATGGAAATTTTGCATAAAATCAAAAAAAGCAAGCTAAATATAATTCTGATTTTTTTAGTGTTGCTTATCGTTTTGCTCTCGATCGTTTATTTTAAAGACGATTCGCGGTACATCACCGAGCGCGAATTTAGCGAGCTAGTCCGCGCAGATCAGATCAAACGCGCGCATATCGAGGACGGCAATTTAAATTTTACCTATGACGGCAAACGCTATAAAATTTTAGTCGATCTCGTAGATCTTAAGGAGCTATCAAATCACGCTCTAATCAGCAAAGAAAAGGATGATGGCACGAGCGGTATTGGCGCGACGCTCGTGATTTTTACATTCGCATTTTTTCTCTTCGTGTATTATTTTGAAACCGTTTTGGCTAGGCGCCGCAGGATGGACGGCGCCGCGCGTCAGAGCGCTAGCGCAAGCGGCGAGCTCGGCGATCTCTCGCCAAGCATTAGCGACGTGAGATTTAGCGACGTCGCGGGTATCAGCGAGGTTAAGGACGAGCTAATCGAGATTGTGGATTTTTTAAAAAATCCCGCAAAATACCGAAATTTCGGCATCAAGCTGCCGAAAGGAATTTTAATGATCGGCGAGCCCGGCGTCGGCAAGACCCTTATCGCAAAAGCCGTAGCGGGCGAGGCGGACGTGCCGTTTTTTTACCAAAGCGGCGCAAGCTTCGCCGAGGTCTTTGTGGGCGTCGGCGCTAGGCGGGTTCGCGAGCTGTTTGCGAAGGCAAAATCCTGCGCACCCGCGATTATTTTTATCGACGAGATCGATGCAGTCGGCGGCAAGCGCGGTATCGGGCGCAACGACGAGCGAGAAGCGACGCTAAATCAGCTGCTGACCGAGATGGACGGATTTGAGGAAAACAGCGGCGTGATGGTAATCGGCGCGACCAATAAAATAAATTTGATCGACGATGCACTTCTGCGCTCGGGGCGCTTTGATAGGCGCGTTTTCATCGGGCTTCCGAACTATAAAGACCGCATTGAAATTTTAAAAATTTACCTTGAGGGCAAAAGATGCAGCGCAAATATCAACAAAGTAAGCCGCCTCTGCGTGGGCTTTAGCGGTGCAGGGGTAGCGACGCTGGTAAATGAAGCCGCGATCAACGCTCTTAAGCGCGGCAGCGATACGATCGAGCTTAGCGATTTTGAAAACGTGCGAATGAGGGTCTTTTACGGCGTGCAAAAAAGCAGAATTCTAACTGAATACGAAAAGGAGATCCAGGCGTTCTATCAGGGCGCAAAGGCGCTTAGCGCATATTGGTATTCGTTTGATTTCGAAAAGATCGAGCTTTTAAACGATAAATTTTTAAACGAGGATTTCGAGATCGAATCCAAAACGCAAATTTTAAATCAAATCAAAGTGCTTTTAAGCGGCATGGCGGCGCTACAGATCCATAAAAACGACGCTTTTTCAAATTCTGCTAGCGACGTAAAGCAGGCTATCGCGCTGGCGCAAAAGATGGTTTTTGAGCTCGCGATGGGCGATAGTTTCACCCCTAGCGCGCAGAGCGTGAATAAAATTTTGCAAGATTGCTACGACGAGGTAAGCGAGATAATCCGTACGATGCAGGATAAGCTAAATCAAATTTCAAAGCAAATTTTCGTCTATGAGTTCATAACTTTCGAGGATGTTCAAAAAATCTGTGAATCTGATGGTGTGGAGCAAGAGGGCGTCTCCGCGCAAGAGCAAGATTTTCAAAAGCTGGAAAAAGATAGCGAAAGCTCTGAAGAAAAGCCGCAAGACGGCATGCTAAATTTCGATTAAATTTTAAAATTCCAATAAAGGAGAGGAAATGGTAAAAATAGGTGTTTTAACAATAAGTGATCGCGCTAGCGGTGGCGTTTACGAGGATTTAGGAGGCAAAGAGATAATTGCCGTGATGGATGATTGGCTAACTTGCGAGAAGCAGTATTTTTATGAAATCGTCCCCGATGAGCTGGAGCTAATCAAAGATAAGCTGATTTATCTTTGTGACGAAGCGGGTTGTGATTTGGTGCTAACTACGGGCGGTACGGGTCCTGCTCCGCGCGATGTAACGCCTGAAGCGACCGAGGCGGTAAGTGAGAAATTAATGCCAGGCTTTGGCGAACTAATGCGCGCAGAGAGCCAAAAGATCGTGCCTACGGCAATTTTATCTCGCCAGATAGCAGCGATCCGCAAAAAATCTCTGATTATAAACTTACCGGGCAATCCAAAAGCGATTAAAGAGTGCCTTCTGCCGGTATTTCCTGCCGTGCCGTATTGTATTGATCTAATGGGAGGAAATTACATAACAGCGGATGAAAATAAGATAAAAATATTTCGTCCTAAACGCAAATAATTTGCAAAATTTAGCAGGAATTAAATGATTTATGATATTATTTAGGTGCAAATTTAAGGAAAAATATGAAAATAAATCACAACGATATTTTGGAATTTCATAAGTATTTTAGCAAAATCAGCCACAGCAAAGGTCGTATTCGTATCCGCGTAAGTCCTAAAATTAGAGAGTTGCGAGATAGCGTGAGCGAAGAGAGCCTAAAGGCTAAAATAGCTGCAATTCGCGGGATAAAAGAGTATAAATTTAACTCTCTAATCGGCTCGCTGACGATTCATTACGACGAAAATATTTTCCCGATGCACCTTTGGGAGCAGTTTTTAAGCGGCATCAGTTCGCCAGAGCTAATAGCGCTTGTAAATTCTAATATCGAGGCGATTTCTTGAGCGAAGAAGCATTACGTAGCACCAAAAAATCGCGCAAAATTTCTAATAAATCTCGGAATTTAAATGAGGCACAAATTGCAGATATTACTCTTTTGCTCGAAAAAGAGGCGCAAATTTTGCAGTTTTATTCGCTGGGTGCAGTTAAATTTCAAGATAAAAAGTTAGGAGAAATTCTATCTTTACGAGCTGGATTACTTGAGCGGATGCTAGACTTTGCAAATTCTTGCGGGCTTGGTGCTATACCTCCTGAAAATAGCAGTGAGGCACTGGCTGCAAAAGGTATGAATGAGTTTTTGGCTTCGGCGCTTTTGATAGAAAAAAGCTCTATGATGTTTTATGACGATCTAATTAATTCGTGCAAGAACGCGGAATTTAAAGAGCTGCTGTATAAGGCGCAGGCGGTTTCGTATAATGAAATTTTGCCGATTTTAAAAGAACTAAATTCTAAATGCGAGGTTGATTCAAATTCTTTGAATTTAACTGATTTGTTAAATGAAATTTTAAAAAATCCGCAGGAATTAGAGCGGATATTTCAAAAATACGATTTGCAAAATATCTTAAATAGCGCATTTTCTAATCTAATTAAAGGAATTTTGCAGAAAAATTAAATTAGGATTGCAAAAATCTAAAAAAGTCGCTATAATATCAAAATCTATGTAAAGTTGATAAAATGACTTTATAATCTTAACACAAGGAGAATGAAATGCCGATCCCATTTCTAGCAGGTTTTGCGCTTGGTTGCGCGGCGGTTTACGCTTATAACAATCGAGATAAAATCAAAGAAGGTGCGAATAAAATCGTAAGTAGCAAAAGCGTCGAGGAGCTAAAAAATAGCGTCAAAGGCGGAGCGGAAAAATTAAGCAAAAAATCAAAAGAAATTTTTGCGGAAGCCAAAGAAGGCTTAGACGATGTTGCTGAGGCGGTAAAAAGTAAAAGAAAGTCTGGCGGCAAAAAAGCTGCGACAAGTAGCGATAGCACTGCAAAAAAGACTAGAAAAAAACCGGGACCAAAACCGGGATTTAAAAGAACTAAAAAATCTACCGTGAGCGCTAAGACGGGCGAAACACCGGCAGGTGAGACATCCGCAGCATCTACTACTCCACTTAATATCCCGCAGATCGTAAAAATGGACGATAATTCTTCGGCTAAATTTACGTCCGCAGACGATAAATCAGAAAAATAGAGGCCTAAATGAATAGATCACTTACGACACAGCGTTCTCCGCTGGATCACGTTTTAAGCGGCGCTATAGCGGGGGCGATCGGTGGTTGCGCCGTAGAGCTCGTTAAAGCCAAAGAAGGCAAGAGCAAATCTAAAGCGATTCGAGATGCGCTGGATATTGCGCTAAGCGGCGGTATCATCGGCGGCGGCGCGATTTACAGCGCAAATAAGCTCGTACAAGGCGAGTATCTACGCGCAGCGGCAGGCGTCGCAGTATGCGTAGGTGCGCTCATTGCGGGTAGAAATTTTATTCTTAAGGTAGGCAATGAGTAATCCATATATCACAAAAAAAGATTTGAAAGAAATTCTAGACGATTACGATTTTGGTGACAACAAATATGCTGGTGGCTCTGCGGGTAGCTTTGCCGGTGACGAAAAGCTCGGCGGTTGGGCTAAATGGATAAACGAGCGGGTAAATTCTGCACCTTTTAATAGCTCTGCTTCCAGCAATAATTCGGATAATAAAGATTCTACCGCTCAAAGCTCAAGCGACGTAAATTCTACTCAAAGCTCGCAGAATTCCACTTCCGGTGGAATTTTTAATTCCTTGGGTGGTAGGCAAAACGCGAACGGTTTATTTGGTAGCAACTCATTTATCACAGGTATCGTTCTGGGGGCCGCAGCGACCTATTTTCTAACCGACGAAAACGCGCAAAAAAAGCTTTTTAAGCTCATTGCAAAGGGTACCGAGATGTTTCAGATGGGCGTTGAAGAGATGAAGGAGCGATTCGAAGACGCCAAGGCAGAGATGCAAGAGTAGTCGATGCAAAATTTTAAAATTTTACATGAGACTAAATCTAGGCTGCGCATAAAGGTCGCGGGCTTTAAAGGGCTTGATACGAGCGCGCTGCAAAAAGCTGCTGCGAGGCTTGAAGGCGTAACTGAAGCTAGATTTAACGCTAAAATCGGCTCTTTGATCCTTAGGCTTGACGCGGGTGCAAATAAGGCAGGAATTCTAAAGCAACTTGAAGTTTTAAATTTAAGCGAGCTAAAATCAATTATCCCCGCTAACCATAAAAATTTGCCAAGCAAAAACGAATTTATTTTAGCGCTTCTTGCGTTGGGCGGAAATTTAATCTTTCGCACTTCGCCTTTAGCGCGCGCATTTAGCATCGTAGCGTGCATGCCTATCTTAAAAGAGGGCATTAAAGAAAGCTTTCGTCACGGGCTTACTTCAAAGGGCTTGGAAGCTGCCGCTGTTGGGATTTCGCTCGCTCGCGGCGATGTATTTGCAGCAAACAGCACCAACACAATGCTTGCTCTTGGCGAATATATGGAGGAAAGCACCGTTTATAAAAGCGACGATCTGATCCGCGAGCTCGCCCGCCCGGACATCGCCGAGGCGTGGGTCGAGATAGATCAAAACGGCAAAAAAACCGAAGTCAAAATCGCCACTTCTAAGCTAAAAGTAGGCGATATCGTAGTCGTGGGAGCGGGCGATGTTATAGCCGTGGACGGACATGTCGTAAGCGGCGAAGCGATGATAAATCAAGCCAATATGACGGGTGAGTCGGTCGCGGTAAAAAAATCTCGCGGCGATAGCGTGCTAAGCGGTACGATCGTGGAGGAGGGCAGGATCCGTATCTGGGCGGAAAACGTCGGCGAAAACACCTCCACGCAGCGCATTAAGCATTACATCACGGCATCTCTTAACGAACGCTCCAGCATCGGCATGCATACGACTCACTTAGCCGACAAGCTCGTGCCGGTAACCTTCGGGCTTGCGGGCGTGTCCTATCTGATAAATCGAAATTTTATGAGCGTAGCTTCGGTGCTCCAGGCGGATTACTCTTGCGCGCTTAAGCTGCCTACGCCGGTTGCTTTTAAGTCAAGCATCTCAAAAGCGGGCAAGAACGGGATTTTGATCAAAGGCGCCAAGGCTCTTGAGTCGCTTGCGAGCGCCGATACCTTCGTATTCGATAAGACGGGCACGCTTACGTACGGCAACCTGGAAGTCGCCGAGATCATATCGTTTGACGAGCGCTTTAGCAAAAACGATATTTTAAATTTAACCGCAAGCGCCGAGGAGCATTACTTTCATCCCGTAGCCGAGGCGATCGTGGATGCGGCTAAAAAGCACGGTTTTATCCACAAACACCATGACGAGGTGGAATTCGTCGTCGCTCACGGCGTAAAGACCAGTATTGAGGGCAAAAAGCTCATCATCGGCTCGCGCCACTTCCTAGAGGACGACGAGATGATCTCGTTTGCGGCGCATGAGCAGACCATCGATCTTGCGATGCAAAAGGGGCTCGCGCTGCTTTATATCGCATTTGACGGCAGACTTTTGGGCGTCATCGGGCTTAGAGACGAGGTGCGCGCAAACGCTCGCGCCGTCATCGCTAGGCTCCGTGAGCTGGGCGCTAAACAGATCGTCATGCTCAGCGGCGACGTGAGCTCAAAAGCCCGCGCCGTAGCCAAAAAGCTCGGCGTAGATCGCTATTACGGTGAGCTGCTGCCGACGCAAAAGACCGAAATCTTAGAACAGCTGAAAGCCGAGGGGCGGAAGGTGGTCTTCGTGGGCGACGGCATAAACGATGCGCCGAGCCTGATGAAGGCGGACATCGGCATCAGCATGCTAAACGGCGCCGAGATCGCCAAGGCTTCCGCTCAGATCGGGCTTTTGAAAAACGACATCGAAGGTGTCGCGCAGGTAAAGGCGCTGGCCAACGACACCCTGCGGCTCGTAAATCGAAATTTCAACGCCACCGTGGGGATAAATTCGATCATTTTATTTTTGGCGACCTTCGGCGCGCTAAGTCCCGTAGCTACGGCGCTGTTGCATAATGGCACGACGATAGGACTACTACTGAATTCTATCAAAGGGGTAAAATTTGAGCATTGAAGATAAAATTTTGGATCTAAATTTTCAGCGCAAAGCGGCTAAAGTGACGCTTGGAGTAAGTATGGGCATCACAGCTCTAACCGCGCTGAGTATGAACTCGCGCATGTCGCAGCTGCATAAAATTTCAGGCATAGTGATGCTGGGATGCGCGATCTGGCACGCTAGCCTTTACGGCTCGCCGTACAGCGAGTTTTTGCAAAATAGAAAAGCAAAGAGCAGGGGCAGAAAGAGATCCATAGCAAATTTAGCTTTGGAAAATCTGCCGGACGGCAAAAGCACGCCTGCAAAAAGTGCGCCCGCGAAAAGAAAGCCTCGCACGCGCAAAAGCGTTTAGCGGTATAGCGCGTCGCGGCTTTTAGGCGCAAAGATAAGCTTTAAAGCCGCTAAATTTCTTTAGACGCAGTTGCCTAATAAGACGCCGTAAACGGTCAAATTTGCACCGTTTGCGGCTAAATTTACTATCAATAATCTCACTTCGTAAATTTAATCGAATTTGTATTTTCAAATTTTGTGGTCATAGTTTCGCTTGCAAATTTTACGTTTTGCAGTTGCGGCGACTCCGCTACTTAAATTTTAATCCGCAAACGCATCATAATATCCTTTAAATTTTTTCACCCGCCTTTACCTGCCGCAAATTTAAATTTCGCTACAATCGCTTTTTAAAATTTTGCGCCGAGTGCGCGCAAGAAGCTAAATTTAAAGGATCAAGATGGATTTTCAAATAGACGCCGCGGACGGCGCGGCGCGCGCCTGCACGATCCGCACGGCGCATAGCACGATCCGCACCCCCGTTTTTATGCCGGTCGGCACCGTGGGCGCGGTCAAGGCGCTCGATGCGACGGACATAGCGCAACTTTTAGACGCACAGATCATCCTCGCCAACACCTATCACATGTATCTGCGCCCGGGCTCGCGGGTAGTGGCGGAATTCGGCGGGCTACACGGATTTACGAAATTCCCTCGCTCATTTTTGACCGACAGCGGCGGCTTTCAGGCCTTCAGCTTGCGCGCAAACACCAAAAACGACGAGGGCGGCATAAAATTTAAAAGCCACATCGACGGCAGCACGCATTATTTCACGCCGCGCTCAGTGCTCGATACGCAGTATGAGCTAAACTCCGATATTATGATGATTTTGGACGATTTGGTGGAGCTGCCGCGCGAGCCTGCCGCATTGAGCTGCGATGATAGATCGCGGCTTAAAAAGCGTATCGATCTAAGCGTCGCGCGCACGATAAAATGGGCTCGCGAGGCGATAGATTATCACGAGGCCATGAAATCTCGCGGCCTGCACGCGCATCAAAATATCTTCGGCATCATCCAGGGCGGTACCGACCCGCAGGCGCGCAAATTTTGCGCCGAAGCGCTGTGCGAGATGAGCTTTGACGGGCTTGCGATCGGAGGGCTCAGCGTGGGCGAGAAAAACGAGCTGATGTACGACACGGTAGAAGCCATGATGCCATACGTCGATGCGGCGCGCCCGCGATATTTGATGGGGGTCGGCACGCCCGAGGATCTCGTTGAAAACGTCGCTCGCGGCGTAGATATGTTCGACTGCGTGATGCCTACGCGAAATGCCCGCAACGGCACGCTATTTACGAGCTTCGGCAAGATCAGCATCAAAAATGCGGGCTTTATCAGCGATCACGATCCGATCGATCCGCACTGCGACTGCTACACGTGCAAGCGCTTCAGCCGCGGCTATCTAAATCATCTATTTCGCGCGCGCGAGATTAGCTTTTACCGCCTCGCGAGCATTCACAATCTGCACTTCTACCTGCGCCTTGCCGCGGATATGAGAGAGGCGATAATGCGCGGGCGGTTTGCCGAGTTTAGGCGGGAATTCTACGCTGCACGAAGCGGGGTGCGAGATTAAATTTCGGCGGGCGAGGGCGCGGAATTTAGTGCGATAGTTAAATTTTACGCTATGGTGGCGGCGGGGCGGAATTTTAATACGGCGCGCGGGCGGCTAAATTTAAATGCGACAAAATTTGGCGATGAAATTTAATTAGCTGCGGTGGCGTGGAGCTTGTAGCTTAAAATTTGATTTAAATCCGCGCTTAGGCTTTCGTATCGATTAGAATTTTATTTCGGCAAAATTTTATTATGATATAGCTATGTCTTGGAATTTCGCCGTAGAATGCGATGTGAAATTTGGCTTTGAATTTTGCGCTGAATTGCGTGGATAAAATTCTGCGTCGATATGTGCTGAGCGCGCGAGATTTAAAGATGGAATTTAGCGGTAGGATTTTACAGACGCGATGTCAAATTGCCACGGCTTTTGTCAAATAAGGGGGAACATTGCATCGAAATTTCGCAGGCATTGGTGTATTTTTGTAAGCGTGCGTTAACGCGTATAAAACACATATATTGCTTTATGGTATGATCTACGCCTAAAATTATGGAATTTTATTGCGATAAAATTTTAATGCGGTAGAATTTTACTTTGATAAAGTTCAAATTCTCGCTAAATTCTGTCGTCGTGCTAAATTTTGCGATGAAATTTTGAGCAGAATTCTATCATAGTAGAAAATTTCATCGTAACTAAATCTGCGGCAAAATTTTGTAAAATTATTTTTTGATCCGCCTTAGCATACAAAATCCAAGGAAATAAAGCGGCGACATAACGATAAAAATTATGATGTACCTCCACGCCGTGCTCGCAAAAAATAGCCCCGTAAGCTCCATAAATTTCATCGACGCGCCAGTATAGCGGTCGCCGATGCCGATGAAAATAATAGCTGCGAACTCCACGAGCAGCGCAGGAGCAAATAGGATAGAGCCTGCAGTTTTGAAAAACATAAACGCAAAAGTCTTGAACTTATAATAAAACGAAATTAGCCCAAATCCGATCACACCGCAGATGAAAATCTGCTCGAACTCATCCAGCCCTAGGCTCTTATCCTGTAGGATCGTAGAGATGACGCACAGGATGATAAAGACGTTGTAATTCGCCATTTGACGCATCGGGTATTGATCGTGCGTCGCTATGGAGAGTAGGTTTATCGCGCGGTTAAGCGGCAGCAGATAAAATAGCGCAAAACTAAGGAAAATCAGCAGGTCCATCACCATATAAACCGTGTCTTGATTGACATAAGCTTCGATCTGCGAAAAAGATAGAAATATGCTTGCGATTTGCGAACGGAATATCAAAATAATGACTATCGGCGCTATGGGCAGGATTATGGATTTAAGCCCTTCCTTGCGGATAGATGAAGTATAAATTTTACTCTCGACGCTTTGCGTAGTGCGCAGATCGTCGGTTTGGACGAACTCAAATCCAAAGAATTTCGGTTTTTTTGCACTCGCGGGTTTGGTTTTGCGAGGAAGTTTGAATTTTTTAAATTTTTTCGCGATTTTTGTTACTTTTGCGGCGGATCTATCCTCTGCGATATTTTCGGCGGAATTTTGAGGGGACGACTGCTCTGCTGCGTCTATCTCTATGAAATTTTTAGGATCAGAAATCCAGTCATTATTTTGCTTTGTGGCTTCTTTTGCCTGTGAAGCCGCTTTTTGCGCCGCACGATCCTTGGATTTGGATGTGTCCATGCGCTCGATATTTATCGCGCTGGATGCTAGCGTGTCGAAGCTTACCTCATCGCCGTCAGTTAGGCTAGGATCACGCTCGCCTAGCATTTCGTAGCTATACTCGACCCCGCCCGTGGCGACTATGACATTTTCACCCCTGATAAATCCGATAAGTCTCATATACTAACATTCCCCGATTTTTTAATGAGAAATATTAGTCAAAATGAACTTAAAAAACGATTATTCTACGGTGACGCTTTTGGCTAAATTTCGCGGCATATCCACGTCATTGCCAAGTCTGACGGAGATTTCAAGAGCTATAATTTGTAAAATTATCATCATCTCAAAAAACTCGCTCATCGCGTGGCTCTGCTCGCTCGTTTTGATAAAATCATCCGCGATCTCTGGTTCTTCCGGGCTGATGGCTAAAATATACGCATCGCGCGCGGCAAGCTCTTCGACATTGCTTTTCGTTTTTTCGTAGAGCAAATGCTTTGGCATCAGCGCAACCGTAAAGAGATTAGAATCGGCAAGAGCGATCGGTCCGTGCTTCATCTCGCCGCTTGGATAGCCTTCCGCGTGCAGATAGGAGATCTCTTTGAGCTTGAGCGCGCCCTCAAGAGCGAGCGGATAGAAAATATCGCGCCCGATAAAGAAAAAGCCGTGTCCGTGCAGATAGTGCTTACTCATGCGGTAAATTTTATCCTGCAAGCCGTCTTTGATCTTTAAAATTTGCGGGATATGAAGCATCGCTGAAATTTCAGCGGAATTCGTGCGCGCCGAGATGACTTCGCGCAGATTTGCAAGATACACCACAAACATCCATAGCACCATAACCTGCGTCGCAAAAGCCTTCGTAGATGCCACACCCTTTTCGATGCCCGCGCGGGTGAGGATAACGCTGCCCGCCATGCGCACGATCGAGCTGTTATCGACATTGCAGATTGCAAGCGTCCTAAGACCGGCTTTTTTAGCGATATGTAGCGCCTCTAAGGTGTCGGCGGTCTCGCCACTTTGCGAGATCACGATAAATAAGGAATTCTTGTTTAAAAACGGCTCCTTGTAGCGGAATTCGCTGGCAACTTCTACTTTTGTGCGGATTTTAGCGATGCGCTCGAAAAGATACGAGCTTACAAGCGCGGCATGATAGCTCGTGCCGCAAGCGCATAGTACAACCTCGTCGATGCCCTCAAACAGCGCCGCATCAAGTTCGTCAAATTTTATCTTACCGCCCTTTATTACACGCCCCATCATCGCTTCGGTTACGACTTGCGCTTGCTCGTAAATTTCTTTTTCCATAAAAAATCTAAAGCCCTCTTTTTGCGCATAGCCTTTATCTTTCGGAAGCTCACTAAAGGCGCAATTATGCGGTTTAGAGTTTTTAAAAATGTCTATTTGTCCGAGCTTGGCAACGCCGTAAATTTGATCATCCAGATACGCGGCCGTATTTGCAAGCCCAATGAGCGGAGCGTCCGAGGAGCTAAAGAAAATTTCGTTTTTATCGTTTTTCGCGACGATGAGCGGAGCCGCGTTTTTAGCAAAGAAAATTTCTCCGGATGCTGCCTTTGTGATTAAAAGCGTTGCGTATGCGCCTTTTAGTCGTTTAATTGTGGCTTCATATGCCTTAAATGCGTCGTTACTAGCCTTGAAATTTTTCTCGAAAAGATGCACGATTACTTCGGTATCGGTCTGGCTTAAAAATTTCACGCCGTCCGCTTCGAGCTCGTCCTTTAGCTCGATGTAGTTTTCGATGATGCCGTTATGCACGACGAAGCTAAAATCCCCAAAATGCGGATGCGCGTTAAGTTCGGTAGGCTTTCCGTGCGTCGCCCAGCGAGTGTGGCCGATCGCGACGCCAAAGCCTTGCGAAGTGAAATCTTTCATCTTTTCTTCGAGATTATTTAGCTTGCCGACTGCTTTGAAATATTTGATATTGGCGCTCTCGTCCATAACGGCAAGGCCCGCGCTGTCGTATCCTCGATACTCGAGTTCTTTCAGTCCGTTTATTATGATTTTTTTCTTTTCAGCGTTTCCTATGTAGCCTACGATTCCACACATTTTGCTTTCCTTGTTTAAAATTTGGCGCCCATTTTACTACGCTATTTTAAATTAACGAAATTCGGCTTTAAATTTAGTCCGCTTATCCGTTTTGTAAGCAAAAAATTATATAATTAGCACAAAATTTAGCTTGGGAAATCGATGGAAATTTTAGAAAAACTACAAAGCGGCGAGAGATTAAATTACGAAGACGGCGTGAAGTTATGGGATTTGAATCTTTTCGATCTGGGCAAATTCGCCTTTGCTATTCGCAAAGAAAAAAACGGCAAAAACGTCTATTTCAACGCAAATCGTCATATAAATCCTTCGAATTTATGCGCAGATACCTGTAAATTTTGCGCATTTTCGGCGCACCGTAAGAACGATGGGGCTTACACAATGAGCGATGATGAGATCATGCGTATCGTGGACGAGACCGTAGCGCGCGGCACGAAGGAGATTCATATCGTAAGCTCGCACAATCCGTTCGTTACGCCGCAGCAATATTTGGGAATTTTTAAAGCGATAAAGCAAAAATATCCGCTTGTGCATATCAAGGCGATGACCGCGGCGGAGATCGATTACTGGCGGCGAAAGTGGAAGATGAGCTACGAAGAGACGATAGAGCTGATGATGCAAAGTGGCGTGGATTCGATGCCCGGGGGCGGCGCCGAAATTTTCGACGAACGGATCAGAGATCAAATTTGCAAAGGCAAGGTCTCAAGCGAGCAGTGGCTACGTATCCACTCGCTGTGGCATGCTCGCGGGCGTCAGAGCAACGCCACGATGCTCTTTGGTCATATCGAAAGCCGCGCTCACCGCATCGATCACATCTTGCGCATCCGTGCGCTGCAAGATGAGAGCCTAGCTCGCGATAACGGTGGCGGCTTCAACGCCTTCATCCCGCTCGTGTATCAGCGCGAGAATAACTACCTGGACGTGAAGGGCTTTTTAGGCTCGGTCGAAATTTTAAAAACGATCGCGATTAGTAGAATTTTGCTCGACAACGTCGCGCATATCAAGGCTTACTGGGCGACCTCGACGTTAAGCTTAGCCCTTGTAGCGCAGGATTTCGGCGCGGATGATCTTGACGGCACGATCGAGAACGAAAGCATTCAAAGCAGCGCCGGCGCCGGCAGCAAAAAAGGGCAGAGCAAGCGCGATTTTATCGATATGATCAGCACCGCAGGCTTTGTGCCCGTAGAGCGCGACAGCTTATATAATCAGATCGAAATTTACGAATAAATTCTAAAGGAGGAGCAAGTGGAGAAATTCTTTCATCTCGCCGCGGCAAAAACGTCGGTAAGGCAGGAGCTTATCGCAGGGCTTACTACGTTTTTGGCGATGATTTACATCGTGCCGGTAAACGCTAATATTATGAGCATCGCAGGCATGCCGTTTGATGCGCTGGTTACGGCAACCGCGCTTATTACGATAATCGCAACGTTATTTAATGGGCTCTTTGCAAATACCCCCGTTGCGCTTAGCGTCGGCATGGGGCTAAATGCGTATTTTACCTTTGCGTTGTGCGTGGATGCGAAGATGCCGTGGCAGAGCGCGCTTGGCATCGTAGCAATAAGCGGGGCGCTTTTTACCGTGCTTTCGTTTACCAATTTTCGCGTTTGGGTTATCAAATCTATCCCGCTTGATCTGCGTCGCGCCATAAGTGCGGGTATCGGGGCTTTCATCTGCTTCATCGGACTTAAGCAGATGGGCGTCATTGCGCCTAGTCAGGCGACGCTAGTAACTTTAGGAAATTTAAAAGATCTAAACGTTTTGCTTGGAATTTTAGGCTTAGCGGTAGTGCTGGTGCTCTTCGTGCTTAGAATCAAGGCGGCGTTTATCTTAAGCATTTTGATTACTTCGTGCGTTGCGTGGGTGGCTGGAATTTCGCCCGCACCGCATGGCATAGTAAGCGCACCAAGCGGCATAACGCCGATATTTGCTAAGCTAGATATCCCCGGAGCACTAAAACTTGCGTTCGTGCCTTTTATAATCACATTTTTCGTCACGCATCTATTCGATAGCATCGGCACTCTAACCGGCGTAGGAAACCGCGCGGGGCTTTTTGGAGAGAATAGCAAGGACGGCATGAAAAAACTATCTAGAAATTTAACTTCCGATGCGATAGGAAGCGTCGCAGGTGCTGTTATCGGCACGAGCACGGTCACTGCATTTGCCGAAAGCGCCAGCGGCGTGGAAGCGGGCGGCCGCACGGGGCTTACCGCGGTATTTTGCGCTATATTTTTCGTGCTGACGCTGTTTATGTTGCCGCTATTTAAGGCGATCCCCGCAAATGCAATCTATCCGATCCTCGTAATGGTCGGGGTTTTGATGTTTAGCGAGCTTGGCAAGATCGATTATAGCGACGCTGGAATTTTAATCCCTGCGTTTTTCATAGTGTTTTTGATGCCTTTTATCTATTCGATCACCAACGGCTTAAGCTTCGGCTTTATCGCTTATATCGTAGTTAGACTCGCTCAGCGCAGGATAAAAGATTTAAATTTCGGCGTTTTGACGCTTGGCGCGATTAGCGTTTTAGTATTTTTAATGCATTAAATTTTAAGGAAAGATATGAGATTTTATAGTTTCGACGAAATGGATCGCGACGCAAGAGTTATAGCAAAGCAGGTTAGGGACGAATTTATGCCCGATGCAATCGTGGCGATCGCTAGAGGCGGGCTCACATTCGGTCACGCGCTAGCTAATGCGCTTGATATGCGGACGATATTTTCGATAAATTCCATCCACTACGCAGACACCAAAAAGCTCGACACCATCGACGTTTTCAACGTGCCCGATCTGGAGCTTTACAAGCGCGTGCTGCTGGTGGACGATATCATCGACAGCGGCGACAGCATGGTCGAGATCAAGCGCGTGCTGCTGGAGAAATTCCCGCAAATAGAGCTTAAAACCGCGGTGATTTTTTACAAACCTAAGGCGCTCATACAGCCCGATTTTAAAATTTCAAAGACGGATGAGTGGATAAATTTCTTTTGGGAAAATTATACGATAGAGGAATGAAGCGGCGCGCGGTTAAATTTAGCGGCTAAATTTTAAAGGATTCGGTGGCTTAAATTTTATAAAATTTCAGCCGTAGAATTTAGCCGTAAATTTAAAGCGCCCGCAGCAAGGATGAGAGTGAAGAAGCTTTATCAAAACGAAATTTTCATAATCTCTATAATGTGCCTGTTTCAGGGCATATTTCTGCTTTATGCGATCTCAAATTTAAGTATCAGCTACTACGAGGCCGAAATTTTTTACGAGAAAAAATCCCTCGTTTCGCTAATCGCAAATTTAAGTTGCGAAATTTTCGGGCGCAACGACTACGCCCTGCGCGTGCCGTTTATTTTGATTCACTTCGCAAACGCCGCGATGATCTATAAAATTTCAAAATTTATTCTAAAGCGCCGCTTCGATAGAGTAGTCGCTACGGCGCTATTTATGGCGCTTCCTGCATCGATGAGTAGCGCGATCTTGCTAAATCCCGCGGGCATCATCGTTTTTTTCACGCTGCTGGCGATCTATTTTGCAAAGAGCGAATACGATATCGCGCTTTTCGTGCTTCTGTCCGTTTGCGCCTTGATCGATCGCGCGTTTTTTATGCTCTACGTCGGCTTTGGAATTTGGGCGCTTTATACGCGCAAAAAGGAGCTTTTGCTTCTTTGCATAGCGCTATTTAGCTTCAGCGTGATCTTTTACGACGTAAGCTCGGAAGGCAAGCCGAAGGGATATTTTCTGGACACCGTGGGCGTTTTTGCGGGCGCGTTTTCGCCTTTAGTGTTTTTATTTTTCATCTACACGATCTATAGAATTTGGATCAAAGAGGAAAAGAGCTTGCTGTGGTTCATCGCTACGAGCGCGCTTTGTCTAACGATGCTTTTTTCGCTAAGACAACGCGTGCCGCTTGAGATGATGCTGCCGTATTGCGTCATCGCTACGCCTTTGATCATTCGGGTTTTGTTTAATTCATACCGAGTTAGATTGCCTAAATTTCGCACCTTTCACAAGATCGCCGTGGGTGTGACGTTAGTAAGCTTAGCGGTGAGCTATTTTGCAGTGATTTTTAGCGATGTGATGTATGAGGCGATGTTCGCAAACAAACCGCAGCGGCATTTCATCTATAAATTTGACGTAGCTAGGCAGCTGGCAAGTGAGCTAAAAAATCGCGGAGTAAAAAATGTAAGCTGCGAAGACGAGAGGCTCTGCCTGCGCCTAAAATTTTACGGACTGCCTAGCGGGGATAGCGCTTTTATCTATGTGGATGAGCCGGAATATGTCTCGGATCATAAAAATTCGATACAAAATATAGATATTTACAAGCGAGGCGTGCGAATTGCGAAATTTTATGTTAAAATATAAACAAAATTTTTATGAAAGGTAAAAATTATGAAAAAAGCATTTACTATGATAGAGCTGATTTTCATCATCGTGGTGGTTGGAATTTTAGCGGCGGTGGCAGTGCCTCAAATCAATCGAAATAGCCTTGTGGAGGCGGCAGATCAAGTAGCTGCTCATATTCGCTATACTCAGCAGCTGGCTATGAATGATAACAAATTCGATCCTAATGACCCGGATTGGTTTAAGAAGCTTTGGAGGATTCAGTTTAGTTATACCAACGCCAAAGGAAGTGCGGAGGGCTGGACTTACACTGTGTATTATGATAGCACTATGAGCGGTAATCCTAACGGTAGTGCGGATCTGTCTGATCTATCGAGAGTTGATTTTGCTACGGATCCACAAAATCCAAATAAAATTTTGAGTGCCGGCTTTCAAAATCAGGCGATGAATAGAAATGCCGAGAGGATTAATAAGAAGCTAAATCTTACAAAAACTTACAATATTAGAAATATCACATTTGCTAATTGCGGAGCCCCTACTAATCAAACTATAGTCTTTGACTCATATGGACGTCCTATGGGACAGGTAGCCGACTCTACAGTGCCATATGATAGGCTTTTTGTAGGTCAAAATCCATGCGTAATCACGCTTACCAATGATGCGAAAGAGACCGCTAGTATTACTATCGAGCCGGAGACCGGATACGTAAGATACACGCTAAATTCTAATACCGGCACAGCCGCGCAATAGGACTAATAAAATTTTTAGTCAAATTTAAGTAAGCGCAAGGAGAATAATGAAAAAATACATAATGACGCCGATTTATTACGTAAACGATGTCCCGCACATCGGTCACGCATACACGACGATCATCGCCGATACGATGGCTAGATTTTACCGCCTGCAAGGACACGAAGTCTTTTTTAAAACGGGCACCGACGAGCACGGCCAAAAGATCGAGGAGGCCGCAGCTAAGCACGCTCAGAGCCCAAAGCAGTACGCAGACGGCGTGAGCGCTAAATTTAAGGACCTGTGGGACGAGTTTGACATCAGCTACGATATGTTTTCGCGCACTACCGATGCCGCGCACGAGACGGCAGTGCAAAACGTATTTCGCAATATGTATGAAAAGGGCGACATTTATAAAGGCGAATACGAGGGCAACTACTGCGTAAGCTGCGAGAGTTTTTTCCCTTCCGCTCAGCTCATCGACGGCGAGTATTGCCCCGACTGCGGCAAAAAGACTAAAATTTTAAAAGAGGAGAGCTATTTTTTCAGGCTTAGTGCCTACGCAGAGCGGCTTTTAAAATGGTACGAGGATGAAAAGTGCATCCTGCCCCTAGGCAAAAAAAACGAGGTGATAAGCTTCGTAAAAAGCGGGCTAAAGGATCTTTCGATCACGCGAACGGGCTTTGATTGGGGTATTAAAATTCCGCCCGAGCTAAACGATTCGAAGCACGTGATTTACGTCTGGCTGGACGCGCTAATGGATTATCTTAGTTCGCTTGGATTTTGCGCGGGCGGCGAGCGGATGGAGTATTGGCACGATGCGCTGCACATCGTAGGCAAGGACATTTTGCGCTTTCACGCCGTTTATTGGCCTGCGTTTTTGATGAGCCTGGGACTAAATATGCCACGCAGCATCGCAGCTCACGGCTGGTGGACGCGCGACGGCAAAAAGATGAGCAAGAGCCTGGGCAACGTCGTGGATCCGCGCGAGGTCGCAAACGCTTACGGGCTGGAGCAGTTTAGGTATTTCTTGCTGCGCGAGGTACCGTTCGGTCAAGACGGCGATTTTTCGCAAAAAGCGATCATCAACCGCGTAAATTCCGAGCTTGCCAACGAGCTTGGAAATCTACTCAGCCGCATCGTCGGCATGAGCGCAAAATATTCGGATTACGTCATAAATTCTAAAGACGTGATGAAATTTTTCACCTCCGAGATCGAGGAAGCGAATTCCTATCTGAGCGCCGCGCTTAGCGCACTTGAGGAGGTCGCTACCAATAGATACTTAGAGGAGCTTTGGAGAGCGCTTGCTCTTGCGAACGCTTCGATCGCGAAATACGAGCCGTGGAATTTGATGAAAAACGGCGAGCAGGCTAAGGCGTTGGCTCTCGTTGCATTGGTCGCAAATATTTTGGCTAAAGTTGCCGTGCTGCTAAGCCCTGCGATGCCGAAGACGGCGGCACGCATCGCGGATACGCTAGGCTTTGAAATATCCACGTCGCTTTATGAAAAGCTAGTGATTCGCGGCGAAATTTTAGATTTTAAGGCCAAGCCGTGCAAGCCGCTTTTTACCAAGATTGATCATGAGCTGATGCCGAAGGCGGACTACGATAGGCTGGATGGCGCTGTAAATTCTACAAGCTGTTCGAGTACAGACGCCGCCGCAAAAGGCGCGCCAAGCTTAAACGCAAACGCTTCCGGTTCTGGCGCTATGGCGCAAGAAGCCCAAGGCGCGGCATCTGAAGCGCAGATTAAAATCGACGATTTTAAGAAATGCGTTATAAAAGTCGGCACGATTTTGGAGTGCGAAAACATTGAGGGCAGCGAGAAGTTGTTGCGATTTATGATCGATTTGGGCGAGGAGAGGCCGCGCCAAATCATCAGCGGTATCGCGAAATTTTACGATCCTGCCACGCTTGTCGGCAAGCAGATCTGTGTGTTGGCAAATTTAAAACCCGCTAAAATTTTTAAACATAGCAGCGAAGGCATGATTTTAAGCGCCGAGGACGGCAGCCTTACGCTGCTTAGCACTCTCGCGCCCGTAAAAAACGGCGCAATCGTAGGTTAGCGATGAAGGCTCTAGCGTGCAAGGCTTCGAAGCTCGCTATCTGCGGTGCGGCTGGGCTCTGCGCGCAAAAAAGCGCCGTTTCGGATAAAATTTTAAAGCTTTACCGCAGCTGTGGCCTTGCCGCAAAGATCGGCGCGGGCGGGTTTGTATGCGCTGCACCCTTAGCGCTGAAGCTCGGTGCGGGGGTTGCTTTAAAATTTGTAGCGCGTAAAATTTTAACGTTTGGCATTTGCGAGTTATCGAAGTCTGCCGCTTTAAAATGTGCAAAGCTTGGCGCGCGCGCGGTCGTGCGCTCATTTTCGCGCACCGGTAAATTTACGGATGAGCGCTCGAAAAAGCGCGCAAGCGCGGATAGCGAGAGCTCTAAAGCAAGCGCCGCGTCGCGCAGAAAGCGCACGGCAGATGTTTCTAGTGCGAATGTCAAAAAAGACGCCTCGCTTTCCAAAAGTGCCACTACTAAAAAAAACACAGCGACAAAAAGCGCGCCCGCAAAAAAATCCCCGCTTCTTAAAAAACCTGCATCTGTCACAAAAACTGCATCGACTGCCAAAAGTGTCGCAGTAGGTCTAGTCTCTACATCCACGGCAAAATCGACATCTGTCGCAAAATCGGCATTTATAAAAAGCGCCGCGCAAAATAAAATTTCCGCAGCTAGCGCAAAATCGGCAGCGGCTAAAAGTGCCTCTCGGAGCGCAAAATCTCGCCGCATCGCAAAAGATACTGCTACGCCTACCGTAATCGCCGCAAAAGAAGCCGTCGCGTCCGGCACAAGTTCCGCATCTACCGCAAAGCAGTCGCGCCGCGCCGCAAAGAGTGCGCTTCTTAAAAGCTCCGCCGCACGGGAGCTGCAATGGTAAATTTATTAAATTTAACCCGCATCGTAAACGGAACGATGCTAAATAATCCCGCGATCTCCGCGGTCGAGAGCTTTGCGATCGAGCCCGCAAAGGTCGCAAAAAAGGGCGCTTTCATAGCGCTCGGCGCGAACGAGCGCGACGTACGCACCGCGATCGATAACGGCGCGTACGCGATCATTTTCGATAACAATTTCAAGCCGCTCAACGACGAGATCGCCTTTATAAAGGTCGAAAATTTATGCTCGGCGCTCGTGCGACTGATAAAATTTTTGGGCGAGACGTGGCGGCACGGCTTCGTGCTGATAAACGAGGTGCAAAGCGAGATCCTGCGCTACACGAGCGTGCCGAAAAATTTGATGTTTGCGCCGCGCAGCAAGGGCGAGCTTTTTATCAGCCTGATGAATGCCAAAGAGAAAAATACCTACTTCACCACCGACGCCGAGCTTTTGCAAAGCCTCGGTATCTCGCCCGTCCGGATCCCCGCGAGCGACGATTTTAGGTTACTTTACGGCGGCTCGATATTCTACAGCAGCTTCGTTTTCGGCGGGCTTTATTACTCAAGCTTAATCTTTCCGCAGCTGTTTTTGCCCGAGCTATGCGGCGTGATCGAGTATCTCTCGCGCAAAAACATACCCTTTAAATTTCAAAACTTAAGCGCATTCGGCCATTTCGAGCCGATTTTTGTGGATAGATTTTTTAACGTTAGCTCGCTCGGCGGAAGCTACCGCGCCTTTATCGCCGAGAGCGATCCTGAGCTTTTTGCGCGCGAGGCGGAGTTTTTGCGGGCAAAATTCCGCGAAAAAATTATTGTCTGCGCTAGCTGGGAGGATCGCTTAGACGGCGTTAAGATCGACTTTCGCTTCAATAAGCTAAGCGCGCTAAAGAGCCTGCCAGAGTTTCACTACGCGCTGGTTTTTGCGGAAAAGGGCGCGATCGTGCAGCTTCTAAATCAAAAACCGCAAGAAAAAAATCTATTTTTTTAAAGGCAGCGGATGCGGAGCTTTGATGAAATTTTAAACGGAAATTTTTGGATAAAGAGGCTTTACGAAAACGGGCTATTGCGCGAGGTAAAGGAGCAGATCGGCACCGAGCTTGAGATAGCGCACGCAAGCTACATCGAGGTAAAAAGAGAGCGCTCGCAGGCGCTGCTTTTTACGAACGTACGAAATGCGCAGGGCAAACAGATGCCGCCGGTGCTAAGCAATATTTTCGGCTCATCTTCTGCGTTAAATTTAATCCTCGGCCGCGAACCTGACGAAATTGCCGCCGAGATTGAGAGCCTGCTAAAGCCGAAGCGTCCGCAAAACTTCGGCGAAAAGCTTGATTTTTTAGCGCACTTAATCTCGCTGCGTAAAATTTTTGTAAAGCGCCTTAGCGGTCGCGGCGAGTGCCAGCAGGTCGTGCATCTGGGCGCTGACATCGATTTGGGCGAGCTTCCCGTTCTTAAGACTTGGGAGAATGATGGCGGTGCGTTCATTACGATGGGGCAGGTCTATACGAAGGATATGAACTCGCAAACGCAAAATCTCGGCATGTACCGCCTGCAAATTTACGGGCGCGATCGCTTGGGGATGCACTGGCAGATACACAAAGACGGCGCGGGCTTTTTCGACGAATACCGCAAAGCGGGGCGCAAGATGCCCGTATCCGTGGCGATCGGCGGCGATCCACTCTATATCTGGTGCGGTCAGGCGCCGCTGCCAAAGGGGATTTTTGAGCTGCTGCTTTACGGCTTCATCCGCCGCAGCCCCGCTCGCCTCGTAAAATCGCTTACAAATGAAATTTACATTCCCGCCGATGCGGACTACGTGATCGAGGGCTTTGTCGATCCCGCAGTAAGCGAGCTGGAGGGACCTTTCGGCGATCATACCGGATATTACACGCCGGTAGAGCCATTCCCGGTGATGGAGGTTAGCGCGATCACGCACAAGCGCGCGCCCGTATTTCACGCTACCGTCGTGGGCAAGCCGCCGCTTGAGGATAAATTTATGGGGTATGCGACCGAGCGGATCTTTTTGCCACTATTTCGCACTAGCGCGCCCGATCTGATCGATTATAAAATGCCCGAAAACGGCGTATTTCACAATCTGATTTTGGCTAAGATCGCCGTGCGCTACCCTGCTGCGGCCAAACAGATCATGCACGCGTTTTGGGGCGTGGGGCAGATGAGCTTCGTAAAACACGCCATTTTCGTGCCGCAAGACGCGCCGAGCTTAGATGAGTACGAGGCGCTTACGAAGTATGTCTTAAACCGCCTGGGCGCGCGCAGCCTCGTTTTTAGCGAGGGTGTGTGCGATCAGCTCGACCACGCAAGCCCGAACTCCTGCTTCGGCGGCAAGCTCGGCATCGATGCGACGGCGGATTTAAGCTCGCAGGCGCCGCAAATTTTAAGCGATGAGGAGCTTCTAGCGAAATTTCAGAGCGAAGAGCCCGCTATTTTGGCGCTTAAGCAGCACTTTTGCGATACGAAGAACCCGCTCGTGCTGATAAACATAGACAAAAAAGAGCTCGTGGAGCGGAGCTGGCGGCGGCTTTTGAAATTTAGCGAGCATTTTAAAATTTTGATTTTTACCGATGCGGGGAATGATGCGAGCAACCTCTATATGAGCGTTTGGCGTATCGTAAATAGCATCGATGCACTGCGCGACGTGTTTGTGGCGCAGGACGATCGAATCTGCATCGACGCTACGAGCAAGCACGAGTGGGAGGGCTATACGCGCCGGTGGCCGCAGGAGACGCTTTGCAGCCGCGAAGTCGTGTCAAGCCTCATAAAGCGCGGCATAGTGCAGAACGAACCTGAGCTATTTAAGAAATTTGAAATTTTTTGAGGACGCGGGGCGGAATTTTCAGGGATTTGAAATTTTAAAATTTAGCTTTGGTTTTAAGGGCTGCGCGTTAAATTTAGATAGAATTTCATCTAAATTTACGGGCTCTAAGCGGTAAAATTTCATAAAATTTACCGCTTCGCGAAGGCTAAAATTTTAAGGCGTAAAATTTGCTGCGCTAGAAAATTTTAAAATTTCAAAAATTTTTAAAGCGGCGTAAAAGCTCGATATAGCGTAAATGGGCAGAAAATGAAAGGATAAAGATGATAGAGTGGATACAAAATTTTTTTAGCGGAGTGATTCCGAAGCTGCTGCTAAACGCGACGCTGGAGACGCTGTATATGACCTTCGTAAGTACGGCTTTGGCGTTTATTTTGGGGCTCGTGCTTGCGATCGTGCTTATCCTTACGCGTCGCGGCGGGCTCTGCGAAAACCGCATCATCTACGCCGTGCTGGACGTCGCGATAAACACGCTGCGAAGCTTTCCGTTTATAATTTTGCTGATCGTGCTCTTTCCGCTTACAAAGCTTCTTGTAGGCGCGAGCATCGGCACCACCGCGGCGATCGTGCCGCTTACTATCGGCTCGGCCCCCTTTATCGCGCGCCTCATCGAAAGCGCACTGCTGGAGGTCGATAGCGGCGTGATCGAGGCGGCGAAGAGCTTCGGTGCGAGCAAGACGCAGATAATCTTTCGCGTAATGTTCGTCGAGGCGCTACCTAGCATCATCGGCGCGATTACTCTGACGCTTATCGTCATCATCGGATTTACGGCGATGGCGGGCACGGTCGGCGGCGGCGGGCTCGGCGACGTGGCGATCCGCTATGGCTTCCAGCGCTTCCGCCCCGATATAATGGCATACACCGTCGTGATTCTGATCGTGCTTGTGCAGATAATCCAAAGCATAGGAAATTTACTCTATAAAATTACGAAAAAGTAGGGAACATATAATTTATCACTAAATACGGTGCGTAAAATGTCTAAGGTGTTTGCAATTAGAATTTTTGCTAAGATTGCGTGAAATGGAATTTTGAAATCGAAATTCTATGAACCGTTAATTCATAAGTAAAATTATAAAATTTTTTAATTATTTATGCTCCGGTTTTTAAATTTCATTATATTTAACATTGCTATGGATGGCTTGCTAAATAGTTGTGTATACTCATAAAATTCTACTCTTGCTAGCGAGATTCGGCATTCACCCGCAAGGCTTCCGCTTTCACTCATTTGATTGCACCCTTGCCGTGAAATTTTGATCTGAAATTTTGTATTGCAAATTTTAAAGCGGCATAGAATTTTATGAATTATCTTGCACTGCTTGCAGTAAATTTTATGAGGGCGGATACGGCGCGTTTAATAGGATCGTTATCGCATAAGAGCGAAGCTATGAAATTTATCTAGTGCATAGCGTCTAAATTTAAAAAGGGGTGAGAAATCTCTCGCCCCTGAAATTTTAAGTA
>CAUSAC010000017.1:0-40493 GCA_963529615.1 uncultured Campylobacter sp.
ATGCTTAGGCGCGCGAAATTGAGCCTTTATATTAAAATTTAAGCTAGTTTGGCTACAATGTGGCACTTTTTTAGAAAGGAATAAAGATGAAGGTTGTAATTACTTATTGTAATTCTTGATCTTATAGACCGCAAGCTCTCCGTGTGAGAGATGAAATAACAGGCGTCTATAAGGATGCAGTTGTCGAGTTGGTCCCTGGTGGCAGCGGAGACTTTCTAGTAGAAGTTGACGGCAGAAAGCTTTTCTTTAATAAAGATTTTGCTAAGCCTCGTTTCCCAAGTGAAGGTGAAATTTTAAAGCTGATCGAAGAGATGGCTTAGCTCAAAGCCCGAAAGCGGGTCGCAAGATTTGCTTTCGGGCGTTTTTTATACTCAAATTTTATATCCCTAAATTTAATCGTAAAGCTATTTTAAATTTTGCCAAAATCAGCGCTGCGTAAAGCTTAGACTAAATTATCCCGCATTTCGGCAAATTTAAAAAGCTATTTTAATTAAAATTTACGCGACGATCGCGGTTTAAATTTTTATCGCTCGGAGTTATAAATTTTAAAAGAAAGAGGAATTTTTGCGAAATCAAAATTTCGCAAAAACAGGGGGGATTATTTATTTGCGCGCTCGATATACTCGCCGCGGACGGTGTCAACGCGGATGACCTCGCCTTCGAGCACGTGAAATGGTATCTGTACCACGGCGCCGGTCTCAAGCGTGGCGGGCTTTTTGTTGCTGCCCTGCGTATCGCCGCGGAAATTCGGCGCAGTTTCTACGATCTTAAGCTCTACCACCTGCGGCACATCCACGCCGATCGCTTTGCCGTTGTAAAACATTATATTTACCATCATGCCGTCAAGCATCCATTTTTTCGCCTCGCCCACATCCTCGTCGCTGATCGCGATCTGTTCGTAGCTATCGGTATCCATGAACTGACACGCCTCGCCGTCGTCGTAGAGATACTGCATCTCTTTTTCCTCAAGATTCGGAGCTTCGCATTTATCGCCCGCATGGAAGGTCTTTTCAAGCACCTTGCCATCGATGAAAGATTTTATTTTAACGCGCACGAAAGCTGGCCCTTTGCCCGGTTTTACGTGTTGGTATTCTATGATTTTAAACGGAATTCCGTCCACCTCGATTTTTAGACCTTTTTTTAGATCGCCCATTGAATAAGCCATAAATTTCTCCTTAAATTGATAGGGCGCGATTATAACAAATTTTATTTTAAATTGATATAATTGGCGAAATTTTAAGGGGAGGGAAGCTATGAAAAAAATCATCTACGTTTTGGCTGCGTGTGCGGCTTTTGTGCTTGGCGCGAATGCGAACGAAGCGGAGTTCGTGAAAAACCTAAAGCAAAGTCTAAATGATAAAAACGCTCAGCTCATCTCGATCGACAAGCTGAACTCGCTAAACGGGCTAAATTTGCTAATCGTCCGCTCGGGCGATAAAAAAGAGGCGTTTTTGGCTAGCGACGATGGCAAAAGCCTAGTGGCGGTAACGGAGGAGCCTAAGCTTGCGGACGCGGCGGATGCGGCGCTATTTAAGATGAGAACTCAAATTTTAAAGGACGCCAGGGACGCCGCCGCGCTTGAGCTGCTAAAGAGCATAAATCCCGCGAGATTTGCCTATATCGAGTCGTTTGATAAAAATAATCCCTACGTGACCTACATCGTGGGCGATCCGGAGTGCCCGTATTGCGCCGAGGAGATGAAAAGGATCACGAAGCATCTTCGCAACAGCAACGTAAAATTGATCTTTGCGCCGGTGCACGGCAAGAGCGCGTTTATCAAATCGGCGCTGGTTTTAAAGCATCTAAAAGCCCTCTCTCCGAGCGATCAAAAGGGCGCGATCGACGTGATCGAGAAATACTACGACAAGGACGTGCAGGTAAGCGATGCGGACGTCTCAAAAGCCGAACTTGACGCCGTATATGCGGACACCAAGACGCTGTTTTCTAAAGGCGTGATCAAATCAGTCCCATACGTGATCAAGGTGAAAAAATAGTCTAAATTTACGGATTTAGAGCGCGGGATTTGTGCGCGAATGATACAAATTTGCAGCCTTTGCGACGAGGGTCGCTCCGATATGCAAAGATAAACTTTTCGCGATTTGTTTGCGAGAGGTGCAAGCTTGCGTGCAGATGGCGCGCTGTCTGCCTATCCACAGCGCCGCCGTCTACTCAAACACACCTTCATACCGCCTACCGATAGCGCGTCTACCATGCCTTGCGCTTACCCATGCTCTGCCCGTGCCGCCCGTAGATAGCGTCCGTCGATAGCACCTTTCTTGCGGCATACCGTACGCGCACGGTACCGCTCGCTCGCGCCATATTCTAGAGGCTTTTTTGGCGCGCAGTTCAAAGTAAAATTTTAAAATCCTCGAGCGAAAAGAGTAAAATTTTATCGCTTTTTAGGTTGCGCAGTTCGCCGCTAAAGCCGCTTTTGGAAAACAGCGCGAGCAGATCGGGCGCGAGGTGCGCTTTTTCGCATTTTAGCATTAGCTCGTTTAGCACATTTTTTGAAATTTTTCGCTCCTTGTATTTGCACTCGCCCGCGACGCAAAAGCTCTCAAATTTCGCGTAGATGTCGATCTCGACCTCCTTGTTCCAAAAGCTTGAAATTTGCGAAATCTCTAAATTTAGATACTTCGCTAGCAGCTCCTTGCTTAAAATTTCAAACCCGAGCCCCGCGTAGGCGTTGAAATCCGCTTTGATTAGACTTAGCACGCGCCCTATCTCGCCGCGGCGCAGCGCGGGCAGGTTCGGCTCGATAAATCTAAACCAAAACCTCGCAAAGTTACTGCTAAAATGGACTTTGTCAGTGATATGATAGCGGCGCAGCGCACGCGGGAGGCGGTCGTTTTTGCGGGCTTTTTGCGCCCTTTGCTCGCTTGATTTTTCGGTGATTAGAAACTTCGCGTTTATGAGGTCTGCGGTGATTTTTTGCGCCGTAAATCGCGGCAAGATTTTTGAAATCCCTATTTTTTTGCGGTCGCTTCTAGCGAATTTCATCAGCGCTTTTTTGATCTGCTCTTCGCACTCGTCGCCGAATTTAAAGCGCTCGCCGAGACGTTCAAAGCAGAGCAAAATTTCATTTTCGATCGCTTCGAAAACGTCCGCGTAACCGCTTATGCAGCCGATCTCGTCAAATACAAAATGAAACTGCAAAATCGCGTCGATACCAGCATTGCCCAAATTTCGCGCAGTGTCTTTTAGCTCGTAAATTTCGCCCTCCTTGCGGGCGTAATTTTAGCGAGTTTGGATATAATTTGCAAAAATTTTGGAGCCGCACTTTGGATTTTGAAACGATCAAAGAAAATATTATCTTAAAAGAGGGGGTCAAATACTTCGATTTCGCCGCCTCGGGCCTTGCGTATCGCCCTATAGAAGCGGAGATCGAGCGCGTGCTTGCAACATACGCCAACGTCCACTCCGCAGGTGGAGCGAGCGCCGAGATCACGAGCGATTACTACGAAAACGCAAGAGCCAAAATCAAAGAGCTTCTAGGCTGCGAAGAGCGCTACTACCTGATCTCGTGCGGATTTGGCGCGACCGCGGCGATTAAGAAGCTTTGGGAAATTCTAGGCATCTACCTGCCGCCCGCGACGCGAGATAGGCTCGGTTTGCGGCGCGAGAGCATAAAAGAGCTGCCGCTTTTCATCATCTCGCCTTTTGAGCATCACTCCGTTGAAATTAGCCTAAGACAGGGGCTTTGCGAGGTCGTACGCGTGCCGCTGAATCCAAGCGGGCTGATGGATTTTTCGCGGCTGGGCGAAATTTTATCCACAAACAAAGGGCGCGAAATTTACGGCGTACTTACCGCGGCATCGAACGTGACGGGGCTTAAGCTTGATTACAAGCGCGCTTACTTGATGCTAAAAGCGCACGGCGGGCGGCTGTTTGTGGACGCTAGCGCGCTCATCGCGCACGAAAACGTAGATCTTGGCTTTTGCGACGGAGTGTTTTTCGGCGCGCACAAGCTCTTAGGCGGCGTAGGCGCTAGCGGGATTTTGGCGGTGCGAAAGGAGCTTTTGCGCTGCGAGGAGCCGACATTCGCGGGAGGCGGCACGATCAAATACGCAGATGCCCTAACGCAGCGCTTTATAATCGATAAGGAGCGCTTGGAGGAGGCGGGCACGCCGGGCATCATCGCGCTGGTACGAACCTATCTTGCTCTAAAGCTTCGCAAAAGCGCGGGACTAGAGGCGATCAAATCGCGCGAAGAGGCGATCTGCAGGCGCTTCATAAGTGAAATTCCAAAAATCCCCGAGATTGAAATTTACGGCAATCTCACCGCACCGCGCGTGCCGATCTTTGCTTTTAATATGAAAGGTCTCGGCGCAGACGCGCTAGCCGGGGTGCTCGGGCAGAAATTTGAGATCCAGACCCGCGCAGGCTGCGACTGTGCAGCACCTTACGGCTTTGATCTACTCGGTTTGCAACCCGATACCGAAATGTCGCGCAAACCCGCTTGGGTGCGGGCTAGCTTCTCGTTCATCCATGACGAAAGCGACGTGGATTTCTTGGCGGAGGCGCTAAGACAGATCGCTCAGATCCGCGATAAAATCACCTTCGTAGCGGGCAAATATCGCTGCGGCAGCGTAAATTAAGCTCGCGAAATTTTATAACAAGAGCCGCTTTTAAATTTTACGGCGCGGGATTTTGCCACATAAATTTTGTCGGGAAATTTCATAGCGTAAAATTTTATGGCTTGGAATTTTAAAGCGTAGAATTTTATGTGCGGCTCGGGCAGCAGATATTCCGTGCCGATGGAACATGAAATTTTTCGGCATAAAATTTCGCGGTTTAGAATTTTGAAATTTTAAATTTACGAGCCGAATTTATCGGCAGAATTCTGTTTTATGGAATTTTACGCTGTGAAATTTGAGCGCTAGAATTCCGTGCCGCGCGGATAAATTTTTATACCGCCAAATTTTAAAATTTCAAAATTTTGCTATTTGAACGAGCTTCGCAAATTTTGTATTTCGTGAACGCATAGAAAATTCTGCGCCGTGAAATTTTAGCCGCAAATTTTGAAATTTTACAAAGCCGAATTTTGCTCGGCAGACTTCCGCGGCGAGAAATTTTACTGCAGAGCTTAGCACGGCGTAAATTTGACGCGCCCGCGCCCGTCCGAAAGCTAAATTAGGACGCGAGCGCTTGTAAATAAGAGCGCAGATTTTAAGAGGCGAAATCTGCGCCGCTAAAAGGCGCAGAATTTCACCGAATTTACTCGCCGAATTCCTTCTGTAGCCTATAAACCTTATCGTAATCGACCCCCTCGATGATGCGCGGGCGAGAGGCGTTGAAATCGGCGTTTATCACCGAGCGAGAGGGATCGTACTCCGGTAGGTCGGTCATCTCTAAAATTTCTGCGATCGCGTGGATGAGATCGTCGTTTAAAAACGGCCTGTCTTTGGCTGCTGCGATACGCGTCCAAAGATCCGCGTTTTGTTCTTTAAACTTATCCGACGCCATGAAAATCAGCGGGATTTCGAGCGTGAAGCGGTTGATGCCGCCGTGGATTAGCTTGCCGCGGTATTGATAAAGGCTCTGGGCGTGGTCGCTGAAATAGACTATCAGCGTGTTGTCGTCTGCGAAAATTTTATAAATTTCGCTTACGATAAAATCATTATAAGCCACGGTGTTTAGGTAGTGCGCAAGCTCTTTTTTCTGCCCCTCATCAAGTGGCTCGCGCCAGATATCCGCGGCGCTAAATTTAGCAAAGCTTTTTGGATAGCGAAACTCGTAGCTCGGGTGCGAGCCCATCAGATGAAGGATGAAAAATTTATCCTTTTTCTGCGCGCCGTTTACCTCTGCGGCGGAGCTTTCGTCCTTGCGCGCAAGGGGCGATCTTTTCACGCCCGATTTGAAATTTTTTATACTCGGCAGCATAACTTCGTCGAGCGAGTAGGCGTATTTGTAAACCGGGATCTGGTTCGTAAAGTCCGAGTGATCCGTCATCTGCGCGCTCGCGCCGCTTGCGACCGCCCACTGCCCGTAGCGCTCCTGGTTGCTGATCCAAAAGGTTTCGTAGTTTGCGAGCCGCGCGAGATTTACGATGTCGAGGTTGGCGCTCCACGGGCGCTGCTTTTCGCTCTCGTAATTTCCAAAATTTAGCACGTATTTTAACACGTCGTTGGTCTTGGCGCCCGGTGAGACGACATCGCTAAAGGCGATTAGATTTCCGCTTTGCTCAAGCGCTTGCAGATTCGGTGTGGTGGGCAGATAGTAGCCGTATAGGCTCATAAAATTTCGCTGCAGGCTCTCTCCGATGATGAAAACGACGTTTGAGATACGGTTTGGCGTGGTTTTATGCGAGTGTGAGGCGTAAATGCTTTGGTATCCGGCTTGCAGCTCGCGCACGCTTTTAAAATCGGCGCCGAAATAATCCCTCGTAACAAAAGTAAAGTTGTAAATCGGAATTTTATTTAGCGCGATTATGATGCTGGCGCGCATTTTCGAGCTTTTGGCTACGTAGCTTTTAAACGCCGCATGCGCGATAAAAACGAGCAAGCTAAGCAGAAAGATTAGCTTTATCGCGCGACATAGCTTCATTCGCGCTCGCTGGCTCACTCTAAGCCTAAGGGCAGCGATGACGAAAATTAAAAGCGCTAAAAAAGCCGCGATAAGCTTGAAATTTAAAAAGGCATACGCGAACTCAAAGGCCTCCTTGGGCGTCGTTTGCACTAGCGCGTCCAGCGTGCCGTGTGAGTAGGTAAGCTCCAGGCTAAAGATCAAAAAAATCTGAGCGATCGCAAAGACCACGTTTAGCGCCAATAGCGCAAAGGCGAGAATTTTATATAGCCTGGCGCTATAAAAGCTAAGCGCGTAAAGCGCGAAAAAAAGTATCGTCACGCCGCAGATCGCAGATACCGCGAAAAACAGCGCCTGCACAGAGAGCAGCTCGCCGCCGCGTGCGATAAGAAGCAACCCGAGCGCTAAATTTAATACTAAAACTAGCGTGTATGCGTTTAGCACCGCGCCGTCAAATACCGATAGGAGGCTAAATCTGTCTTTTAAAAATGCGCCGATATTTTTTGCTAGGCTCATGAAATTCCTTTGATGATTGCGTTTAAAAAACGAAGATGAAAAATACGACGCCGATTAGAATTCTATAAATTCCAAACGGGATGAAATCAAACTTCGAAACGAAGCTTAGAAATAGCTTGATCGCCGCAAGCGCCACGACGAACGCTACTACGCCGCCTACGAGAAAGGTCGTGATATTGTCGGAGTTTTGCGCGAAGGTGTCTAAATTTTTATAGGTGTCGTAAAAAGTCGCCGCAAACATCGTAGGGATCGCGAGTAGGAAGCTAAAGCGCGCGGCTAGGTTTCTGCTTAGCCCGCACAAAAGCCCTGCGATGATGGTGGCGCCACTGCGCGAAGTGCCCGGCACCATCGCAAAACATTGCGAAAGCCCGATGATGAAGGCCTGAGCGTATGAAATTTGATCCAGATGCTCTAGTTCATTCTCTCTAGGACGCGCCTTACGAAAGAACTCGACTGCGATAAAAATAACGCCCCAGCCGATCAGCGCGTAGGCGACGGTCTGCGGCGCAAATAGCGACTTGATGCTTTTATAGAGCAAAAAGCCGATTGCCGCGGTAGGGATAAAGCCCACGACGAGCTTGCACCAGAGCTTAAAATCGACCAAAAGCCGCTTGTAAAACATCGCGACGACCGCTAGGATCGAGCCTAGCTGGATAACGACCTCGAAGCATTTAAGCGTATCGGTCTGCTGCAAACCCATCAGTTTCGCAGCTAGGATCATGTGCCCGGTCGAGCTTACGGGCAGAAACTCCGTCAGCCCCTCGACGATGCCTAAAATCACGGCGTCAAATATATTCATCCATTTTTTCCTTTAAATTTGCTAAATTCTGCGTGATCGAAGCGGGTCTGTAGATCGCCTCTACCATCGCGATATAATCGGGCTTGAGAGCTAAAATTTCATTCAGATTTTCTAAACTTATGCCGCCGATTACGGCGATTGGGAGATTTAAAGATTTTCGCGCCTCTCGCACGAGCGTATCGGGGCAAAGCGGTGCATCGGGCTTTGTTTTGCCGCGCCTTAGCGAGCCGAAGGCTACGTAGCTAGCGCCCTGCGCTTCTGCCTTTTGCGCGCGAGCAAGATCAGCGTAGCAGCTAACGCCGACGATCTTATCCGCGCCTAAAAACTCGCGCACTTGCGCCGTTTCGCCGTCGTCCTTGCCGATATGCACGCCGTGCGCGCCAAGCTTTTTGGCAAGCGTAGCATCGTCGTTTATGATGAGTTTGGCGCCGTAATCCTCGCAAAGGCCTATGAGAGAGCGGATTAAGGCTTCATCCCGCACGGCGAGCTTGCTGCGGTACTGCACGAGCTTTACGCCGCAGCGCAAAATTTCATCTATCTGCGAAAAGATAGTTTGCGGCAGCGTTAAGGCATCGTCGCTAAGCGCGTAAATTTCACTCATCTATCTTTTTCGGCATCGGTACGCCGTTTAGGATGCAGTTAGTGATATCGTAAAATTTTGCGCTATACATTCCGCGTTTAGCCTCTTTGGCTTCCTCAGCGGCTTTTAAAAGAAGTTCGCTATCGTCGGTTGTTGGCACGGCAAATCCCGCCGCTACCAGATCTAATCGCAGATTGCTTTTAGGATCGCTTGCGTCGCAAACATAGGCGTCATTGCCGCGATCGATTAAATTTACGTAGTAGCGCTTGCCGGGTTTTATCACAGACTCGAGAGCTTTTTTATATTCTTTGTCGAATTTCTTCAGCTCTTTAGCGTCCGTTATGCACCTAGAAGCACCTGCGGCGATTATGTTTAAATTTTTTAAGTCGCAGGGAAAGAAGCGATCTTTTTGAGCCTTTCTGAAAGTAAAAACGAAGCTTCTGCCATCATTGCCAAGACCTGCAAACGCAGCGATGCCGTATCTGTCTTTTTGCTCCGCAAAGCTCCGCATGCAGAGCAAAATCGCAAGTGTCAAAAATATCTTTTTCATAGGATTCCTCTTAGGCGGCGCAAATTCTGTGAGAGGAATTTGCGCCTAAATTTTGCGGATTATTTTAAATTATACTTTTCCAAAAGCTTTTCGTAGCTGCCGTCCTTTTTCATCTCCTCAAGCGCTGCGTTAAATTTAGCTAGCAGCTCGGGATACTTGCCCTTATCAAATGCGATCGAAAAGCCTTCGCTGCCGTCGGATTCTTTAAAAAATGCGGTTAGATCGTCGTTTTTCTTAAGATATTCGTAGCCTACGGATGAATCCACGCAAAGCGCATCGATCTTTTTGTTCTTTAGCGACATAACGGCTACAAAAACGTTCTCCGTAGCGCTAACTTCAGCGCCTTTGATATCTCTGATCGCAAGCTCTTGAATGGTGCCTAGCTGCGCAGCAAGGCGCTTGCCCTGTAGATCCGCTTTGGAATTTAATGAGTTATCGTCCTTGCGCTTGACATATAAATTCTCGACTTTATAATAAGGAGCCGTGAAATCGATAGCCTTTTTGCGAGCCGGCGTCGCGCTCATTCCCGAGGCGATTATATCGATTTTACCGCTTTTAATCGCAGGAATCAGTCCGTCAAAGCTCATATTTAAAATTTCGTATTTCACGCCCGCGCGCTTGGCAAGCTCAGCTACCAGATCCATATCAAAGCCGGTAACCTTGGAGTTTTCATCCACAAACTCAAACGGCGGATACTCGGCGTTCGTGCCTACAATGAGCGTATCTTTGGTGATGTCTTTAGCGACTAGCGAACCGCAAAGTAGCGCGCTCGCAACTAAAAATCTCATAAATTTTTTCATTTCCCTCTCCTTTAGTGGTTTAAAATTTTATTTAAAAATTCTTTCAATCTCGGATTTCGCGGATTTTCAAATACATTTTTAGGCGTATCATCCACAGCGATCTTACCGCCCTCCATAAAAAAAATCCTATTTGCGACATTGCGTGCAAAGCCCATCTCGTGCGTTACCACAAGCATCGTAATGCCCTCTTTAGCGACCTCTTTCATTATGCCTAACACCTCGCCGATCATCTCGGGATCTAGTGCCGAGGTAGGCTCGTCGAATAAAATCACGTCCGGATTTACCGCCAAACTTCTAGCGATTGCGATGCGTTGCTTTTGCCCACCGCTAAGCTTGTGCGGATAAGTATAGGCCTTATCACTAAGACCGACCTTTTGCAGCAGCTCCTCTGCTTTTGCGCAGGCTTGTTCTTTAGTATAAATGCCCGCTTTTATGGGCGCTAGAGTTAAATTTTCCAGCACGTTTTTATTTGCAAAGAGGTTGAAATGCTGAAACACCATACTAACTTTGCGGCGAATTTTATTAATATCGGTGTGCTTATTGGTAATATCCTCGCCGTCTATTTTAATAATGCCGCCGCTTGGAATTTCAAGCAAATTTAAGCAGCGCAAAAAGGTTGATTTACCGCCGCCACTTGGACCGATGATAGCTACGATATCGCCTTTATTTATGGTCTTTGAAATTCCTTTTAGCACCGATAAATTGCCGTAGGATTTGGTTAAATTTGATATTTCAATCATTGCGGTTTAACCTACTTTCTAGCATTTTTACTAAAAACGAGAAAAATTTCACGCTTGCATAGTAAAGCACTGCGGCAAAAAGTATCGGCTGGACGGTATAAAGCGCCGCCTGCATGCTTTTTGAAAAAAACGTAAGATCAGTAATTGCTACGAGACCCACGACCGAGGTCTCTTTAAATAGGCTAATAAACTCATTTGCAAGCGCAGGCAGGATGTTTTTTATCGCCTGCGGAAAGACGATCTCTTTCATCGCCGTGCCGTAGCCTAGCCCCATCGCGCGCGCAGCTTCCATCTGACCGCGATCGACGCTGTTTATGCCGCTGCGCACGATCTCTGCGACGTAGGCGGAGCTATTAAGCCCCAGCGCAAAGATCGCAGCTGCGATATTATTGCTCCACGTAGCAAAGATAATAAACACGAACACCATCAGCTGGATGACGATTGGAGTTCCGCGGATGATGTCTACGTATTCGTCGATAATGAAGCTTAAAAATTTATTGTTTAGAAATTTTAAAAATGCCAGCATAAATCCTAATGCGATACCGATCACAATGCCGCCGGAGGTCAAAATAAGAGTAATGCCGTAGCTTTTGGCGTATGAAATTTTTTGCGCTTCGCTCAGTTCGGGATAGGTGAAATAAAGCCCCACGGCGATTACAGTCAAAACAAATACGACCTTTAAAATTTTCTCGTTCAACCAAGGCGCCTTTTTCTTAAAATTTAAACGGCAAGAATACTAAAATTTCGTTAAAATCTGGCTAAATTCCGAAAGTAAAATTTTATTTGAAATAGAGTAAAATTAGCTTTTTTAAAAGGAGGCAACGATGAGCTTTTGGACCTATTGCGCAATCGCGATATATTTCGGCGCACTTATTTTTATAGGTAGGTATTATTATGACAAGAATGCGAGCTTAAGCGAGTATCTGCTCGATAACCGCCGCCTGGGCCCATTCGTAACGGCGCTTAGCGCGGGCGCTAGCGATATGAGCGGCTGGATGCTTTTGGGAGTGCCGGGCGCGATGTTTGCGACGGGGATTTGCAATATCTGGATAGCTCTAGGGCTTTGCGTGGGCGCGTGGTGCAACTATAAATTTCTTGCAAAAAGGCTTAGAATTTACACCGAGGTAGCAAGCGACAGCGTCACGATCCCAGATTTTTTAGAAAACCGCTTTAAAGACCGCACCAAGACGCTTCGCATCATCTCAGGGCTTTTGATCATCATATTTTTTACGCTCTATGTTAGCAGCGGCATCATTGCAGGCGGCAAGACCTTTGAGAGCTTTTTCGGGCTAAATTTCACCTACGGCGCGATCGCTACAATCTTAATCGTCGTGTTTTATACCTTTTTCGGCGGATTTAAGGCCGTAGCGATCACCGACGCGTTTCAGGGGGCGCTGATGTTTGCGGTGCTTATTTTGATCCCTCTGTTTTCTTACCGTGCGCTACAGATCCCTGCGAACAGCTCCTTTTTTGCGCAGGTGCGGCTATATGGCGCGAGCCACCTCGATCTATTTTACAATCAAAGCTTCTTGGGCGTTTTAGGCTTGCTTGCTTGGGGGCTCGGATACTTCGGACAGCCGCATATCATCGTGCGCTTTATGGCGATTAGAAGCTCGCGCGAGCTTGATAGCGCGCGCCGCATCGGAATTTCATGGATGGTGTTGGGTCTTGCGGGCGCGATGCTTAGCGGTTTGATCGGCTTTGTGTATTTTTCGCAAAAAGGTCTTAGCATAGACGATCCCGAAAAAATTTTCCTTGAGCTTGGTAAAATTTTCTTTCATCCATTTATCCTAGGCGTCATAATCTCTGCGGTGCTGGCGGCGATTATGAGCACCATCTCAAGCCAGCTTTTGGTAAGCGCGAGCGCAGTTACGAAGGATTTTATCTTTGCGTTTTATAAAAAAGAGGTGAGCGAGCGCACGCAGACGCTAAGCAGCCGCATCGCCGTCGTGATCATCGCCGCGGTTGCCGCGATCTTGGCGTTCGGCTCAAACGATACGGTGCTAAACGTCGTCGGAAACGCTTGGGCGGGATTTGGCGCGAGCTTTGGAGCGGTGCTTCTTTTCAGCCTGTATTCTAAAAAAATGAGCGCGCTCTCTGCTTTGGTGGGTATGCTCGTAGGCGGTATCACGGTCATTTGCTGGATCTTATCGGGGCTTTCGGCCCTCGTTTATGAGCTGCTGCCGGGCTTTTGCTTTTCGGCGCTTGCGATACTGCTCGTAAATCGCTACAACTCCGTGCTCGATAAGATGGCGGATGAGCCCAATGCCGCGCAAATTTCGCAGGAATTTGAAAAGATGAAAGAGCAAAGTTTAAGAGGCAAAGATGGCTAACGTAAAGTGCCCGCACTGCGGCTCGCAGATCGATATAGACGAGGCGCTGCAGCGCGATATCAAGGCTAAATTTGAAGATGAAATTTTGCAGCAGAAGCGAAAGTGGCAGCAGCAGCAAAACGAAGCTACGCTTAAATTTGAAGCCGAGATCGCCGCTAAGCGCGAGGAGTACGCGAAGCATCTGGCGCAGCTGCAAGCGAAGGAAAACGCCTTCGAGCAGCGCGTAAAAGCGGCGACCGATTCCGCGCTAAATAGCGAGCGGGAGAAAATTTTAGCCCTCGCAAAATCTCAGATCGAGAGCGAAAACGCGGCGAAATTTGAAATTTTACAAAAGGAGCTGCAAGAAAAATCGCAAAGAATTTCTGAGCTAAATTTAATAAAGGCCGAAATGGAGGCGCAAAAGCGTAAATTTAGCGAGCTTGAGGCCGAGAATAAAGCCAAATCCGAGATCGAGCTAACCAACCGCGTGAATCAGGAGCGCGAGCGGCTTTCGAAGCAAATTTTGCAGGAAAACGAGCTGAAATTCCGCCAAAAAGATGAGCAGATCCAAAGCCTAATCGGCCAAATAAACGAGCTCAAGCGCCGCTCGGAGGTGGGCTCGCAGCAGCTTCAGGGAGAGGTGCAGGAACTTGCGCTACAGGAGTATCTGCGGCTAAGCTTTCCTTTGGACGAGATAGATGAGGTCAAAAAGGGCGCGCGCGGCGCAGACTGCGTGCAGATGGTGCATACGAGGGAGTTTGCGGGCTGCGGTAAAATTTTATACGAGAGCAAGCGCACGAAAAGCTTCGAGCCTAAATGGATCGACAAACTCAAAGACGATATGATAGGCGAGGGCGCGCAGATCGGCGTTATCGTCACCGAGCAGATGCCGCCTCACAGCCCTAGGCTGCACCAAGCGCCGAGCGATGCTAGCATCTGGATCTGTTCGTTTGAGGAATTTAAGGGGCTTTGCGCCGTCTTGCGCGAACACG
Source organism: uncultured Campylobacter sp. (assembly GCA_963529615.1). Taxonomy (GTDB): domain Bacteria; phylum Campylobacterota; class Campylobacteria; order Campylobacterales; family Campylobacteraceae; genus Campylobacter_B. Next base: position 13,815 of record CAUSAC010000017.1, read on the forward strand.
TCGTGGCGCTTGCGTTTGCCAAAAGATCGGGGCAAAATCAAGATAGTAAAACGGCGATGCTCTACGACTATCTAACCTCGCCCGAGTTTGCCAACCAGATAAAGACGATCGTTTCGGCATTCGTCGGCATGCAAGAAAGCCTAAATAAGGAGCGCAACGCGATGGAGCGCATCTGGAAACAGCGTGAAAAACAGATCGCCCGCGCGCGAGACGGTGCGATCGCTATGCACGCAAGCATCAGAAGCATTGCAGGAAGCGGTGTAGCGCAGCTGGGGGATGTCGATGAAATTTTAAGCCTCGAGGCGATCGCGGCAGAGGGCGAAGCGAGCGCGCTTCAAGACCAAGACGGCGACGAGACGCCATAGCGGCGTATAGACCGCGGCTATGGCGAGAGCACGAAGCGAGTTTGCAGTGCGAGGAGCTTGCGTCGTGAGGTCTAAATTCTATAAAGCAACGTAATATTGGTCTACGGGTAAGCGGTGCTATAATTTCAAGAAGTAATTGCCGTATGCTTTTGAGTTTGCGAGGTTGGAATTTTGCTTGCGAATTTTATCTCGGCAGAAATATGCTGCACCGTGTAACGTGTAAAATTTTAAATTCATAATTAAGGAAGCGCTTCACGTCGCGAAAATTTGATTTGGAATTTCTATCTTGTATCTCAATTAGGAAGATTTTACACTAAAAGCTATAGCAAAATTTTAAGAATTCGCTTCGCCGTACCGTAAAAATTTTAAAATTTTGATCTGCAAATTTTATAAAATTTATGAAATTTTTTAAATTTCGGCGTCGAAATTTTAGAATTTCTAATATTTTTAAAACAAATTTAAATTTTTTAAACACTCTTGCCGCAGTTATTTGCATACTAAAATTTTATCGATGAAAAGCGTTTGTTGCCAATCGTTAAACCCCATCCCTTATCATTTCGCAGTTGTTTTGCGCATGGGAAATTTTGCGCGTACAAGACTCGTTTTGTGCGGCATAGCGTGCAGGTCGCATCAAATACGCCGCAAAAGCAATGGTAGGCTGTGCAACGTCTGTAACGGGCGGATCGCTTGATTTGCATAAATTTATAAAGAGTTAAAATATGCGTATTTTAGGCAACATTATTTGGTTTTTTCTGGGCGGTTGGATCTTGGCTATCTTAACTTATTTGTCGGGTTTAGTCCTTAACCGTTTTAGTCGGACCGCTCCTGCGGGATTAGGTTTTATAGAATACGGCAAATTTCTGTTTTTGCCCTTCACCAACGACATGGCGTGCAAAAATAAAAGCTCGCTTGCCGTCGCCGCAAAGTCGCTACAAAACTGTGAATATGACGTAACGCCCCAAAAAGTATCCGTAGCGACGATAATAGCTACGGTTTGTATCGTAGCGATTGCCTTGCCTGCAGTAGCGATTGCGGAACCGGGGCTGACTACTAGAGATGATGCGGAGATCTCTAAGTTGGCAACAAATTTAATTACCGTTAAATACGATCTGGACGCCTACTATATCTCTCAAGGCAAATTCGCATCCGATTTTTCGGTTATGACGAATGTTCCGCTAGAGCCCAACGGAGCGAATTCCGCATATCTTAAAAGCACAAAGGGAGATAAATGCTTCCTAATCAGCGTGGACGGCGAAAATAAAACGATCACCATCGCAAAAGGTCCCGATGCCGAAAATAATATCTGCCGGGGAGCGTATGGATTACCGGGCGTCCCTAAAATGCTATCGGAGCCTATTCAAGTAAAAAGCTATTAATTTACGCGATTTGCGAGCAGATTAGATTTATCGCGGCGGATTTAAGAGCTGGAATTTATATAAATTTTGTCTTAAATTTACGCCGCCTTGTGCGCACGAAAGTGATCTGATCGGAAATCAGATAAAGTTGTGTGCTTTGGTGTGAAATTTAGCCACGATTTGGACGGGTCTAAGTTTCATAAAATTACGCGGTTAGAATTTTAACGCCGTTTTAAGATTATTTTTGTAAAATCACATTTCTTTTTTACCGCTGGCGGGCTCATAGCTCAGTTGGTTAGAGCATCCGGCTCATAACCGGATGGCCCTAGGTTCAAGTCCTAGTGAGCCCACCACCACAAAATTTTAGCTTTTTACCGCATCGAAATCCGCAAAATTCCATAAAATTTTATGCGTCGTTTTTCCTTTGGAATTCTGCTTCATAACTTCAAAAGACAAAGCTTGCCGCATAATTTCAGCTTTAAAATTTGGTTAAGCTCGCAATTGAATTTTCAAATTTAACTTTCATTTGGCGACCGATTAAATTTTATTTTATGGCAAGTTGCAGTAGAATTCCATTAAAATTCTTAGTGCAGGGAGATGTCCATGTCAGAAAATCAAACGAAAAAAGGCGGAATCTTAGCTTTTTATTTTAACTCAAGCCTGCTTTGGCGCATAATTATCGCTTTAGTGTTGGGCTCTGCGATCGGTATGTTGCTACCTAAAAATATGCCGGTGGGTGATACCACGTGGGTGGCGATTTTAACACCTTTGGGAGATCTTTTCGTGAGACTTTTAAAGATGATTATGGTGCCGATCATCATCTGTTCGCTCATCGTGGGCACTAGCAGTATCTCGCCCGCGCACCTGGGCAAGGTAGGCGTTAAGGCGATCATATTTTACGCTATAACTACGCTTTTTGCGATCGTCATCGGCCTAGCGTGTGCGTTTGTATTTTCTCCAGGTAGCGGGCTTGATCTAAGCGATGCGTCCAAGGCTGTCGAAAAGGCAGCGAACGCTCCTAGTATGAGTAAAATTTTGCTTAATATAATTCCTACGAATCCTTTTGATTCCATAGCCAAGGGCGAAATTTTGCCGATCATCGCGTTTTGCTTATTTCTTGGCGTAGGGCTTGCGTTTTGTCGCGACATTAGTGATGCTCGTATTAAAAATTCCGCTGATACGGTTTATAATTTTTTCGACGGAATGAGCGAGATTATGTTTAAGGTCGTGCACTGGGTAATGCAATACGCACCAATTGGCGTTTTTGCGCTAATGTTTGTAGTGTTTAATAAAAGCGGTATCGAGGCTTTCAGCTCGCTGCTAAACGTCACGATTACACTATACGTGGGACTTGCGATCCAAGTATTTGCGGTTTATTGCGTTATTTGTATGCTTATCGGAGTTAGCCCGATTAAATTTCTTAAAAAAGTGCGTCCGCCGATGCTTACGGCTTTTGTTACCCGTAGCTCCAACGGCACGCTTCCGATTACGATGCAAACCGCCGAAGATATGGGAATTCCAAAGGCGATCTACGGCTTTGTTTTGCCTGTGGGCGCTACGGTGAATATGAACGGCACGACCGTATATTTGGGCGTGTGCACGCTCTTTATCGCTAATGCTTGCGGTATCGATCTAAACAGCAGCCACTACCTCACGATCATCATCACTTCGATGCTTGCTGCGATCGGAACTGCCGGAGTTCCGGGAGCCGGTGCGCTGATGCTGCTTTTAGTGCTCGAATCTATCGGTGTCAAGGTAAGCGGTAATGTAGCGATCGCTTACGGAATGATTTTAGGCATTGATGCGATTTTGGATATGGGGCGAACCTCGATGAACGTAACGGGCGATGTTGTGGCGTCGATCTACGTCGCAAAGAGCGAAAACGAAATGGATATGAGTAAGTGGGAAAATTAGCCCAAGTAAAATTTAGAAAGGACGAGCTATGAAAAGAGTTGGGATTATCGGTGGAATGGGACCTTTGGCGAGTGCGGATCTGTATATGAAGATCATAGAAGAGACTGCTGCGGGAAGCGATCAAGAAAATATTCCGCTTGTAATCGATAGCTATCCGCAGATCGAAGATCGCACGGCATTTATCTTAGGTAAAGGTGCAAATCCGCTTCCGCGCCTAAGCGAGAGTGCCGTTAGGCTCAAAAATGCAGGCTGCAAGGCGTTTGCGATGGCGTGCAACACGGCGCATTTTTTCGCAGACGATGTAGAAGCTGCGGCGGAAATCCCGCTAATTCATATCGCCGAGGTTACCGTAAAAGCGATCCGTAAAAATTATCCAAACGCTCATAAAATCGCCGTGCTAGCCACTATCGGTACAAAAAAAGCTAAAATTTACGACGATCCGCTCAAAGAAGCGGGGCTAATCAGCGTGGAGTTTGGTGAAGAAAATCAAGCGGTTTTGATGGATTGTATCTACAAAGGCGTTAAGGCGGGTAAGACTGCCGAATACGTGGGGGCTTTTGAGAATTTGCTAGACAAAATCGATGCTGATATTTATGTCGTTGCCTGCACTGAGCTGCCGCTATTTTTGCCGTTAATCAAAAGCGATAAAATTTTCGTCGATCCTACTAGAGAGCTTGCCAAAGCGATCGTGGAATTCTCAAGATCGTAGAGCCGTAAAAGGCTTTGCAAGCGGAATTCTAAACCGCAAAATTTTACGATGATTTAAGTCGTAGAATTTTGCGGAATTGCGTTGGCTCAAAATTCCATCGAGGTGAAATTTTACGATAGCAAAATTTCATCACAGGATTTTAAGCTTAAAATTTTGTCAAAATTTAATCCGCAAAACCCAGAATGTAAAACCTCCGAAGTAAAATTCCGTAACAAAATTTGCTCGTAAAATTTCGCGCTGAAATTTAAGCTAAAATTCCATTAAATTTGACCGTTTCTAAAGCCCGAATTTACTATAATCTTCAAATCAAAAAAAGGATCAAAATGAGCGACTACACCCACCTGCACCTTCACACCGAGTATTCGCTGCTAGACGGCGCGAATAAAGTAAGCGAGCTCGCCGAGCTTTTGCAGAGCCGTGGTACCAAGGCATGCGCGATCACCGATCACGGCAATATGTTCGGCGCGATAGACTTTTATCAGACGATGAAAAAGCACGGCATCAAGCCGATCATCGGCATTGAGACCTACCTGCATAACCACGAGGATATCGGCGATAAAAGCGACCGCCAGCGCTACCACTTGATACTGCTTGCCAAAAACGAGACGGGCTACAAAAATTTAATGTATCTTAGCTCGCGCGCGTTTTTGGACGGATTTTACTACTACCCGAGGATCAACAAAAAAATTTTAAAAGAGCACAGCGAAGGGCTCATCTGCTCCTCGGCATGCCTAGCGGGCGAGGTGGAATTTCATCTAAATAGAAGCGAGCGAAATTTAAAGCGCGGCGCGGGCGGCTACGAAGCGGCGAAAAAAGCGGCGCTTGAGTATAAGGAAATTTTCGGCGAGGATTTTTATTTTGAGATCATGCGCCACGGCATCGGCGAGCAATTAAACGTGGATAAAGACCTCATCCGCCTCTCGCGCGAAATCGGCGTCAAGATCATCGCCACCAACGACGCTCACTACTCGCGCAAGGATCGCGCCAAGGCTCACGACGTCTATCAGTGCATCTCGATGGGCAAGACGATCAACGACGGCGACCGCCTAAAACACGTCGTTTCAGAATTTTACGTAAAAAGCGACGAGGAGATGAGGCGGCTTTTTGCGGACATCCCCGAAGTGATCGAAAATACCGCCGAGATCGTAGAAAAATGCAATTTGAAATTTGCTTTCGACGAGAAGGACTACGCGCCGACGCCGCCGAATTTTAAATTTACGATCGAATACGCCGCTAGGCTCGGGCTTTCGCTGCCGCAGCCCTCGGAGCGCTATAGCTTTGCAAACGATGATTTTTTATTCGATCATCTCTGCCGCGAGGGGCTTAAAGAGCGCCTTAAATTTATCGACCCACAGAAACACGAAATTTATCGCGAGCGCCTGGAAAAGGAGCTTGCCATCATCAAAAACATGCATTTTTCGGGCTATATGGTCATCGTGCAGGATTTCATCAACTGGGCGAAGGATCACGACATCCCGGTTGGCCCCGGTCGCGGCTCTGCGGCGGGTAGCATCTGCGCGTATGCACTTCGCATTACCGACCTCGATCCAATCCCCTATAATCTGCTTTTTGAGCGATTTTTAAATCCGTCGCGTATCTCGATGCCCGACATCGACGTGGATTTTTGCCAGGCGCGCAGAGGCGAGGTGATCGACTACGTCATCGATCAGTACGGCAAATACAACGTCGCGCAGGTTGCGACCTTCGGTAAGCTGCTCGCGCGCGGCGTCATCCGCGACGTGGCTCGCGTCTGCGACATGCCACTTTCACAAGCCGATAAGATGGCAAAGCTGATCCCCGATAAGCTCGGTATCACGCTCAAACAGGCTTACGACGCCGAGCCGAAGCTGAAGGAATTTATCGACGCAGATCCGATCGCACAGCAGGTTTGGGAGTTTGCGCTGGGCCTTGAAGGGCTAAATCGCAACGCAGGAATGCATGCCGCGGGAGTGGTGATCTCAAACGAGCCGCTGTGGAACAAAGCGCCGCTATTTAAGCAGGATAAGGGCGAGGATGCGCGCCTAGTAACGCAATACACCAAAAACTACCTTGAGGACGTCGATCTGATAAAATTTGACTTCCTTGGTCTAAAAAACCTCGATGTGATCGATAATGCCATCAAACTCGTCAAGCGCCGCTATAATCGCGACATAGTTTGGGAGGAGATAGACTTTAACGATCCGCAAACTTACAAAACGATTCAAAGCGGCAACACGCTAGGGATTTTCCAAATCGAGGGCGCGGGCATGCAGGATCTGGCGATGAACCTGCGCCCCGACCGCTTCGAGGACATCATCGCGATGATCTCGCTCTACCGCCCAGGACCGATGGATCTAATCCCTGATTTTATCAGGATCAAACACGGGGAGCTAAAAGCTAGCTATATCTTCCCAGAGATAAAAGAAATTTTAGAGCCAACATATGGCATCATCGTCTATCAAGAGCAGGTCATGCAGATCGTGCAGAAGGTGGGCGGCTTTAGCTTGGGCGATGCCGATCTGGTGCGTCGCGCGATGGGTAAAAAGGATGAAAAGAAGCTTGCTCACATGCGAGAGCAGTATCTAAGCGGCGCCAAAGAGCTGGGCTTTGACGTAGCTAAGGCGGATGAGCTATTTGATCTGATTATGAAATTTGCCTCCTACGGCTTTAACAAATCTCACGCCGCGGCGTATTCGATGATCACCTTTCAGACAGCCTATCTTAAAACCTACTATCCGGCGGAGTTTATGGCGGCGCTACTTACTTCGGAGGAGGGCAATACCGATAAAATTTCAAAGTATATCGACGAGGCTAGCCGCCTAGGCATCGGGCTTTTGCCGCCGTCGATCAATCAAAGCTTAAGAGGCTTTAGCGTCGTGGACGACGAAAATTCCAAATCGGGCACCTCGATCATCTACGGCCTCGGCGCGATCAAGGGCGTGGGCGGCGCCGCGATCGAGAATATCTTAGAGCTTCAGAGCGAGGCTGAAATTCAAAGCATCGACGATTTTGCTTCGCGCGTGGATAATTTCCGCGTCAATAAAAAGGTCATCGAGTCACTGATCTACGCAGGCGCGATGGATTGTCTAGGCAAGAGCCGATTAGCGATGATTCAAAATATGGAAAATATCCTAGACGTGATGAAAAAAATCACCGAGATTAAAAAGGACGCCGCAAGCTCGCTTTTTGGCGAGGATGAGGATATGACGAGCGGCATGAGCGTGAGCTTCGTCGATACCGATAAGGAATTTCCGCAGGGCGAAATTTTAAAATTTGAGCAGCAGACCGTGGGCGTGTATCTCTCGGGGCATCCGCTGGATGATTATAAAGAGGAGATGGAAGGCATCGACTATACGCTATCCTCGGCGTTTAGCGAGATCGAGGGCGATAGTGCCGAGGTTCTTAGCGTGGGGCGGATCGAGGATCTGTCCACGCGCATGACAAAAATGGGCAAAAAAATGGGGATTTTAAACGTGCTTGATCTGCACGGCAGCTTCGAGCTAGCGGTGTTCGATAACGCGCTAAAGGCGATCGAAAGCTTAAGCCCGCAGGAGAGGGAGCGCCCGTACGCCTTTATGATTAAAATTTCAAAAAGCGCGGTCGGCGGCGCGGCGTATCAGCTATCGTTTCTTTCGATGATGAGCCTACAAAACGCTCGAGATGCGAGCTTTCGTCCGCGCGCGGGAGTATTTTTGGGCGAAAATCCGCTAAGAGCCTATGCCTCAGAGCTCGGCGGCATTTCATACACCAAATCCAGCGAATTCGGCGAGCTAGTGGACGACGGTGGCGCGGGTGTTAAAATTTTATGCGTCGGCAAGATCGAAAACGTCTTTGCGCGCACGACCAAATCGGGCAAGCAGATGGCAAATCTCACGGTGCTTGATCTTTCTGGAAGCTTCGAGATGAGCGCATTTGGCGATATTTGTGATGCGGTTACTGCGCTAACGGACGTGGAGCTGGAGCGCCCGATGGCGTTTTGGGCGCGGCTTAGCAAAAATACATCCCCTTACGGCGGGAAATTTCAAATTTATTTGGATGAAATTTTAACCCTAGATGCCGCACAGAATATCGATGACTACGTACCTAGCAAGGTGCGAGGTTTCGGCGGTAGGGAGCGCGGGGGCTTTAACGGCGGTAATTCCGGCTTCGGCGGCGAACGAGGTGGCAGTTTTGGCGGAGGAAATTTTGCGGAGCGAAGGGGAGGGTTTGCTGCGGAGGATCCCGCTTTTAAAGCGCGCAAAGAGCAGCGCAAAAACGCGCAGGATTTCGAGTTTGAGCTAAGCTTAGGCGAGCTTAGCCGCGAGAAAATTTATAAAATTTACCACCTCGCCTTTTGCGACACGGCGCTGAAAAACACCAAGCGGCTGATTCTGCGGATCCGCAACGGCAGCGAAGTGCTCGTTTATCCGACCGAATACATCGTGAGTGATAATTTCACCGAAAAGGTGCGCGAAATCATCGCGGCGTAGGTGCGGCTCTCTCGCCGCGCTAGGTCGGTTAAAATTTTCTTACTTGTTGCGCCGCACGCAAGCGACCTAAGCGCGCGAGGAGCCTAGACTTTGGCGCGGTTGCGATAAGAGGCAAGCTGTTTGTTCCAAAATTTGTCGCGTGCAAAATTTACTGTGCGACGCACAGAAATCAAAACCGCACGGATCGCTCTCGATATCTAAATTTATTGCGTTCATCGCGGTGGAATTTTATCTGCCACAAATTTACAGGCACATAGACTGCTTCTGTTTTATTGCGTCGGCAAGGCTTATAGCGCGCCGTTTGAGTTACCGCAATAACAGCTCGCCGTACCTCGGTAGAGAATGAATTATATTGCCGCGCTAGCCTACCTGCGGCACGACAAACGGCATGAGCGTTTTTAAATTTCGAGCTAAATTTTTGCGAACGAAGCCTTACTTTGGCGAATCCCCGCGCAGCTTTAAAATTTTAAACTTTAGCGGATTTGAAATTTTAGGCATAGTTTTACTACGTAAAATTTTATCGCGGTAAAATTTCGCCGAGCAAATTTAGTAAAGCACGCAAAAACAGACTCAAGACGTGCAGAAAAAATCCGAAACAAAGCTGACCTAAGCAAACGGTGCCCGAAAAAATCAAGCTAGTGCGGACTGGGCTCGAGCCGAGTCAGGCGCCGGGATACAACCTGTCTTAAATCCAAAATTTATCAAAATTATTAAACGATTATATTTGGAATTTTTCGCGCTATATATATTGATCGCGCTAAGCGTGTTTGTCCTGCCCGAAAATATAGGTGATAATGCTGCTTGTGCGGGCTTTGTAAGCCTTATGAAGCAGTTTTTCAAATGCCGCTGCGGCAGGGATTGATCCGTACGCGCGGCTTGCGAAGTTCTAAGTAGCTGAGATGTGGGCGGCTAGCATATTGTTTTTGGCGTAGGCTACTTTCTATGCTTAAAAGTATCGCCGATTAAATTTTGCACGATTTTGAGCGGCGAAATTTAGCGAGTTGAAATTCAGAAATTCTGTCGTTTCCAAGCCGCGGAAATTTGAGCCTAAATTTAGAACTTGCAAAATTTTGAAATTTTACGGCGTGAAATTGTGGAGCGAGATTTTGGAATTTTGAAATTCTATGCCGCAGGGTTTTAGAATTTCGGAATTCTACGAGCTGCAAATTTAGGCTAAATTTTAAAATTTGTAGCGATAGAATTTTAAAATTTTACGCCCCGTGGCTCGACAGCGCTTCCGCTTCTTGATAAATCAATTGTTTAAATTTAATCGGTGCGGTTGGTTGCTGCCGTAAAATTCTATACGCAGCAGTGGTTTTTTAAACGACACTGCGTCAAGGCGGCGATGATTTACTCACGCAAAATATGCCGCGCCAGTTGCAAAAACCGTGCGGCGGGCAAGCGAGGATTTAAGCGATCGTGCGGGCTAGTTTATCTCTTAAATTTAAAATTTCATCGCGCTTTAGCACGAAGCTGCTTTTGTTGGCGATGAGGTGCGCGGAGCTTTGCATTATGGTTTCTGCGGGTTGCAGCCCGTTTTGCTTCATCGTAGCGCCGGTCTCCACGACATCGACGATAGCGTCGGCAAGCCCTATGAGCGGGGCTAGCTCGATCGAGCCGTAGAGTTTAATGATATTTACGGCGACGGCCTTGGAGGCGAAGTATTCGCGAGTGATGTTGGGCATTTTCGTAGCGATTTTTAGGCTCGGAGCGCCGTAGTTTAGCTGGGTGCCCGCATGCACGCCCACGCAGACGCGGCATTTTCCGATTTTAAGATCGAGCAGCGTAAGCACGTCGGGGCGATGCTCCTCAAGCACGTCAAGCCCCACTACGCCGATATCCGCCGCGCCTCCTATAACGTAAGTAGGGATATCTTGGTTGCGGACGTAGAGGAATTTAAAATCGCCCTCTTGCATTATGAGTTTGCGATCCTCGAAAGCAAAATCAAGCCCGAAGATGGCTTTAAAAATTTTAAGCGTATCGTCGGCTATGCGGCCTTTGGGAAGCGCTATGGTTATCATGCGAGCCCTTTTTTTGCGATCAAGCTTACCATCGATTTAAAGATCAGATCCTTTTCATAGATCGAGTTGCGAAAATACCGCATCAAATAGGCTCCGTCACCGCCCGTGAAGTAAATTTTATTATTGCCCGCGATGTTTTCGATCGTAAGCACGATAGGCTTTAAAATCCCGTAGTTTACGGCGTTTACGGTCTTTTGCGGTAGCGGGTCCAGATCGATATTGGTTGAAAGCGTGACGTCTAGCACGGGTGCGATGCTCGCAAACGACTTTAAAAGTGTGCTAATGCCCGGCATTATAAATCCGCCTAAGTGCGAGCCTCTAAACATCAAATCCACGGTGATCGCGCTGCCCGCATCGACGACGATGCCCGTCGCTACCGCGGAGCACGCCGCTATGCGGTCGATCCCGAGCCCGCGGTAGGCTGTTTTTAGCTCAAAGTGCGGCGCCAGATCGACAAACAGAGGGTTTTTCAGCTTTTTTTTCACGCTATCGTTTACGCTAATGAAAAAAATTTGCTCTTTCGGCTCGTACCGCATAAACTCCGCTATGGGCATGCTTTGCGTTACGCCGCCTTTATAAAATTTAACTCTGGAATTTCCTACGTCACACAAAAGCATAGAGGCTAAATCCGTTTTCTTTTAAAAATTTCGCGCTTTTAGAGCACATCTGTGAGTTGTAAAACAGCACGCGCTTTTTCACGACCTTGCCTAGGTTTGCGCTAATGTCGCTTGCGAGCGATAGCAGAAATTCCGCGTCGCGCATTACAAAGCGAGATTTTGCGTCGCGCATAAATAAAAGGACGTTGTAGCTTTTTAGATCCACGCCGAAATACGCGCCGTATGAGCGCGAGCGCGTGAAGCTAGCGATATCTAGCGTTTGGAATTTCTGAAGCAAGAGCCCTTCGCGAACGCAAAGTTTTGAAATTTTATCTAGCATCAAAATTTAAAATTTTATCGCCGTAGTAAAACGAGCTGCCTGCGATAAAGGACTTATCATCGAACTCGCCATTTAGCTCGTAGATCGCTTGTCCCTCTAAATTTTCGTCGGTGCGGATGACGTAGCCGTTGCGCTCGATGATATACAGATAGCCGCCGCTAAGTAGTGCGCCGCTAAACTGCGCGAAGGTAAATTTACGCGATTTGATCAAATTTAGCCCGCGATCGAGTAGCTCGACTCTGCCGTCTTTTAAGAAAAGATAAATTCTATCGCCGCTAAAAATCACGTCTTTGATGTCTACGTTATGGTTTTTATTGCCCGTAGGACTTACCAGCATTAGCCTAGTGGCAGTTACGGCATAAAGGTTATCGCCCTTGTTTTCTAAGGCGATAATGTTGTTAAAAAACGGCTGGTTGCTCACGACGAAATCGCGTGCCGAGCGCCCGCCTACGTCTTCTGCGATGCTGACTAGTCCGTCTAACGCAGGATAAGCGATAAGTTGGTTGATAAATAGCGGTGACGCCACGCGCGAATCGATTGCGAATGCATCGCCTACTTTATGATCGAGTACCACTGCGCCCGAGCTTAGCTTGATAAGCATAATCGAATCATCGCTCATCACTAAAGCCAAATCATCGCCGCGTATATTTGCACTTAGCGCTTGTCTGCCGAGGGCTTTTTCAAATTTTACGGCACCTGTGCTACCAACTACTTTAAGCGTGCCATTGATGTCGGTTACGACGAAATTTCCGTCATATTCGCCTAAAAATTTCTCACTTTTTAAGACTTTGAAATTTTTCACCAATCCGTTTTTAGAGATGACTTCGCCGTCTTTTAGCGTAGCACCATCTTTACTAATCGCTACGATTTCTGATGGCAGTGAGCCGTTAAATTTCATATCGCCTGTGATGTTTTCGTCGCTAGGTTCGAAATACTGGCGCTTCGTCGAGCAGCCCAAAAATAAAAACGATAGTAAAAGCGTAAATATCAGCGTTTTTTTCATTATTTATTGCCTCCATAGTGTTTCAAAGCAAGTGCGATTTGACGAACTGGCGAGTTGAGTGGAATTTTATCTAGCTCTGCGTGAGCTTGCTCGATTTTGCCCTCTTTTAGTAGGTCGTAGCCTTTGAGCAAAGAATCGTAATCGGCGAGTAGCACTCCGCCTTGTTTGCCGTTTTGTAGATTTATTATCTCTTTTAGCATAACATCGATGCCTTGGGTATTTTCTAGCGCCGCTCGCTCGTCTGCAGAGCCGTTTTGCAAAATATAAAGAGCGTATAGATTTATATCTTTTTGCTTAAGCTCGGCTAGCTTAGCGTCGTCGCGCTTGTTAAGCAGCTCGTCATAGATCGCATTAGCACTTGCTATGCGGCGATCGCTTAGAAATTCATTTGCGTAATATCCGATAAATGCTACGATCAAAACCGCAGCCAAAAATATCAGCGGCTTTTTGTATTTTTTTACGAAAATTTCACTTTTTATGACGCTTTCTAGAAACTGCTCTTCTGTGCCAATCTCTTTTTTCACGCCTTCGATGTCGTCTTTTAAAGCCAAAACTTAGTCCTTTATTTGAGAAAATCGGCGTAATTGTAGCATAAAAAATTTTAAATACCGCCTAAGATAAAGAATTTTTATGATATAATGTCGCATTTATCAGAAAAAGGAAAGTTATGATAATAGACGACGCCTTGCTAAGTAAGCTGGAAAGGCTATCTGCTCTTAAAATTCCAGATGCTAAGCGAGAAGAATTTAAAGGTCAATTAAATAATATTGTAGATTTTGTAGAAATTCTAAATGAACTGGATTTACAAAGCGGCGAGGCGGCTATCACTACGCTAAAAGGCGGTACTCCGTTTCGCAAAGATATTCCACGCAAAAGCGACGTCGCAGAAAGCGTCTTAAAGCATGCTCCGCAGTCCGAAGGCGGCTACTTCGTAGTACCGAAAATCATAGATTGAAAGGAATTTTATGGAAGAAGTTCAAAGAAATTTAGTAGATATCGAAACCCTACTAAAAACCGTCGTTTTTAACAAAGCGAGCGACCTTCACTTAGTTTCGCGCTCGGCGCCTCAAATACGTATCGACGGAACATTGCGCCCGCTTGCCATGGATCCGCTTAAGGGCACGGATATCGAGTATATTTGCTACGCGCTCATTACCGATGCTCAAAAAAGTGCGCTCGAGGAAAATAAAGAGCTCGACTTTGCGATCGAGCTTCCTAATATAGGACGCTTCCGTGGCAACTACTACTACACTATGAATGGCGATTTGGCTGCTGCATTTCGTATTATTCCTATCGATATTCCTAGCCTGGACGATTTAAAAGCCCCTACGATTTTTAAAGAGGTAGTTAAGCACGAAAAAGGCATGATTTTGGTTACCGGACCTACGGGTAGCGGTAAATCAACAACTCTTGCCGCGATGCTAAACGAGATCAATGAAAAAGAGCGCAAGCACATCATTACTGTTGAAGATCCGGTTGAGTTCGTCCATACCAATAAAAAAGCGCTTTTCTCTCACAGAAATATCGGCACCGATACCCATTCCTACGCTAATGCGTTAAAATTTGCCTTGCGTGAGGACCCGGACATTATCCTAGTTGGTGAGATGCGCGATAGAGAGACTATCTCGATTGCCATTACCGCTGCAGAGACCGGTCACTTGGTATTTGGTACGCTACACACCAACTCCGCGATGCAGACGATCAACCGTATTATTGATAGCTTTGATGGCGGCGAGCAGCTCCAAGTGCGAAATATGCTCTCCGTATCACTTACCGCGGTCATTTCGCAATCGCTTTTGCCGAAGCTTGGCGGTGGACGTATCGCGATCCATGAAATTTTGCTAAATAACAATGCCGTAGCGAATCTAATCCGAGAAAACAAGGTGCATCAAATTTACTCTCAAATGCAGCTAAATCAGCAATCTACCGGTATGATAACTCAAACTCAAGCGATGGTTAAAGCGATCCGTGCAAATCAAATTTCAAAAGACACGGCGTTTAGGTACTCGACTAACCTGCAAGAGCTAATAGGCGTGGTGGGTGCTTGATGGAAGGTATTAATTGGTTCGACGTCGGCTGTTTGGTACTCGTAGTGCTTTTCGGACTGCGCGGTATCACTAATGGCATTGTAAAAGAAATTTTTGGAATTTTGGGTCTCATCGGCGGTCTTTTTGCCGCGATGCGTTATAAAACTATGGCTGGCGAGTGGATTGCAGCAAAAATTCCAGCTTTGCAGAATGCAAACGGCGTGCTTTCGGGCGACACGACGCAGGTTCTCATCGGCTTTATCGCTGTGCTTTTTGGCGTATGGATCTCGTGTCTGATTATAGGCGAAATCATTTCAAAATTCTTTAAATGGAGCGGACTCGGATTTGTCGATAAGATCGGCGGGTTTGTGTTTAGCGTAAGTAAAATTTTCTTGATTTTTGCAGTTATCGTTACGCTTGCAAGCGGTCCTATGTCAATGAACGAACAGACCAAAAGGTATTTTGAAAGCAGCAAAACTGCGCCGATTTTTTTAAAAATAGGAAATTGGATTTTAAATCTCAAAGACGATCCGAAGATCAAACAAAGCTTGGATTCTATCGGTTCTAAGATGGATGATAAGCTCTTAAAAGATCAGAATTCTACCACCCGTATGAACTCGGATCAAAATCAAAGCACTGAACCTAGCGATTTTAACGCCAGTTCAGAAGTAAATTCTACAGAAAGGACAAAATTATGAATGCAAAAATCGAAAATTTAGAGTTTGACGCTCTAATCGTTGAGTTTAAAAAGGCGCTTGCCGCTAGCGGTCTAAAATATACCAAGCAGCGCGAGGTTTTACTCCGCACGCTTTATAACAACAACAAACACTTTACGCCCGAGGCGCTTCACAACGAGATCAAAGCGAAATTCCCCGAACTAAACGTAGGCATAGCGACGGTGTATCGCACCTTAAATTTGCTTGAGGATTCGGGCATGGCGACGTCGATCTCATTCGGCGCACAGGGTAAGAAATTTGAGCTTGCCAACAAGCCTCACCACGACCATCTAATCTGCAAAAGCTGCAATAAGATCATAGAATTTCAAGACGCGACTATCGAGCGCAAACAGCTTGCCGTCGCCAAAGAGCACGGATTTACGCTTACGGGGCACATGATGCAGCTGTATGGAATTTGCCCTGAATGCGCGGCAAAAAGGAAGTAGATTGTTCGACTCCCAGCTAGAAAATCAAAGGATAGATAAGGCGTCGGAACTTCGGAATTTAGGGGCTAATCCCTATCCGCACTTTCTGAAAAAAGATATGAGCATAGCCGAGTTTAAAGAAAAATTCGGTTTCATAAAAGATACCGAGGATAAAAAAGCGAGCGAGGAGGTAAGCCTCGCCGGGCGGCTAAAGCTAAAGCGTGTCGCGGGCAAATCCACCTTTGCAAACATAGAAGATCAAAGCGGTAATATTCAAATTTATTACTCGCGCGACAGCATCGGCGAGGAGGATTACGCTAAATTTAAGAAAAATCTCGAAGTGGGCGATATAATTTTGGTGCGCGGATATGCTTTCGTTACCCAAACGGGCGAGTTTTCGATCCATGCTAGCAAAATAATGCTCGCATCCAAAGCGATCTGCCCACTTCCGGAGAAATTTCACGGCCTTGTCGATATCGAGATGCGCTACCGCCAAAGATACCTCGATATGATAATGAACCCCGAGATTCGCGAGGATTTTATCAAGCGCTCGATCATCGTTAGCGAGATCCGTAGCTTTTTTGAAAAGCGCGGATTTTTAGAGGTCGAAACGCCGATGATGCACCCAATCGCGGGCGGCGCGAACGCTAAGCCATTTATCACGCACCACAATGCCCTCGACGTCGATCGTTATCTGCGTATCGCACCGGAGCTGTATCTTAAGCGTCTCGTCGTAGGCGGCATGGAGGCGGTCTTTGAGATCAACCGAAACTTCCGCAACGAGGGTATGGATCTGACGCACAATCCGGAATTTACAAGCATAGAATTCTACTGGGCGTGGCATGATTATAACGACGCGATGAACCTAACCGAGGAGCTATTTAAAGCGCTATTTAAGAGGCTCGGGCTGGGCGAAATTTTAACCTACGATGAGCGTGAGATCGATTTTTCAAAACCTTTTGCGCGCATAAAGTATCTCGACGCGCTTACGCAGATAGGCGGCATCGAGCCGCAGATCATAAATGATCGCGAAAAGATCATCGCCAAACTCAAAGAAGACAGATTTGAAGTCAATGAAAAGCTCGATCTAGGCCACTTGCAGAGCGAACTTTTTGATAATTACGTAGAAGCTAAGCTCATAAATCCGACCTTCATCGTGGATTTTCCGATCTCGATCAGCCCGCTTTCGCGCAGAAGCGACGAAAATCCGCAAATAGCCGAAAGATTTGAGCTTTACATCGCGGGCAAAGAGCTAGCCAACGCCTTTAATGAGCTGAACGATCCGCTCGATCAATACGCTAGATTTAAGGCTCAAATCGACGCCAAAAATGCAGGTGACGACGAAGCTCACGAGATGGACGAGGATTACGTCCGCGCGCTTAGCTACGCGATGCCGCCGACTACCGGCTGGGGGCTTGGAATCGATCGCTTGGCGATGATTTTGCTGAATAAAAAATCGATCCGCGACGTGATTTTGTTCCCTGCGATGAGGCCGCTAAATTTAGAGAAGGAGTGAACGTGTCAAATTTAGAAAAATTTGATAATGAAATTTTTAGTCTAACCAATAAAGAGCTTGCGCGCCAGTGCGATTATTTAGAGATGATCGCGAGCGAAAATTTTACCTATCCCGAGGTGATGGAGGCGATGGGTTCGGTGCTAACGAACAAATATGCCGAGGGCTATCCAGGCAAGCGCTACTACGGCGGCTGCGAGTTCGTAGATGAGATTGAGCAGATCGCGATCGATCGCTGCAAAAAGCTCTTCGGCTGTGAGTTTGCAAACGTCCAGCCAAACAGCGGCAGCCAAGCCAACCAAGGCGTCTATGCCGCATTTTTGAAACCTGGCGAGAAAATTTTAGGCATGGCGCTTAGCCACGGCGGGCATTTGACGCATGGCGCGAAGGTCTCAAGCAGCGGAAAGATGTATGAGAGCTTCGAATACGGCGTAGAGCTTGACGGCCGCATAAATTATGATAAGGTGCTTGAGATCGCTCAGATCGTAAAGCCGAAGATGATCGTTTGTGGTGCGAGCGCCTATACGCGCGAGATAGATTTTGCTAAATTTAGACAGATCGCTGATAGCGTGGGCGCGTTTCTTTTCGCCGACGTAGCGCATGTCGCTGGGCTAGTCGTTGCAGGCGAACATACTAATCCGTTTCCGCACTGCCACGTCGTAAGCTCGACCACGCATAAAACGCTTCGCGGTCCGCGCGGCGGCATCATAATGACCAACGACGAGGAATTTGCTAAAAAGATCAACTCGGCGATCTTCCCCGGCATCCAGGGTGGCCCGCTAATGCACGTCATCGCCGCTAAGGCGGTGGGCTTTAAACACAATCTAAGCCCCGAGTGGAAGGTCTACGCCAAGCAGGTCAAGGCAAACGCTAGAGTTTTGGGCGAAACGCTGGTTGGGCGCGGCTTTGATCTCGTTAGCGGCGGCACCGATAACCATCTGATTTTGATGAGCTTTTTAAATAGAGATTTTAGCGGCAAGGACGCTAGCGCCGCGCTTGAAAATGCAGGTATTACGACGAATAAAAACACCGTACCGGGCGAGACGCGCAGCCCGTTCATCACCAGCGGTATCCGCGTCGGAAGCCCCGCACTTACGGCGCGCGGGATGAAAGAGAAAGAATTTGAGTTTATCGGAAATAAAATCGCCGACGTACTAAGCGACATCTCAAATTCCAAGCTTCAGGCGCAGGTCAAAGAGGAGGTGCGGGATTTGGCGCACCGCTTTATCATCTACGACCGCGCGATGTATTAAATTTAATAAATTCGGGTAAGCTTACCCGAATTATCTATTTCGTAAATTTTGCGTGGTAGAATTTACAAAGTAAATAATAATCTTAGGAGAGAGTATGAACGACAAAAATTTCGATATGAGCAGCATAGACGACATAGTGATCAATAGCGGCAATGTCGATAAGAACGCGAATTTAAAAAAAGGTCTTACCGTCGCAGCCGGCGTCGTAGTTTTATTCTTAATCATTTTAATCATAATGAAGGCTATTAATAAAGACGATATTGATACTAACGCAGGTCTTACTATGCCTAGTGAAGAAGAGCTTGCCAAAGCGGAGCAAAAGCCTGCCGTACAAGTTCAAAAACCTGAGCCTTCGCAGCCTGAGCCTGTAGAGGTGAAATCAGAACCCAATGCAGCATCTGCAGCTCCAACCAAAGTAGAGATAAAAACCCAAGAGCCTAATTCCGAAAGCAAGGTCGTCGCAAGCGCTCAGCCTGAAGCACAGAAAGTAGAAATCCAAAAGCCCGAAATCAAAGAAGAGCCAAAAAAATCCGAAGTTAAAATAGAAAGTAAAAAGATTGAGCCTAAAGACGAATCCAAAAAGTCTGAAAAAACGGACGTAAAAAAGTCCGAGCCTAAAAAAGAGTCTGCAAAAGACGAGATCAAAAAAGAACCTTCTAAAACCGAAATTAGAAAAGTCGAGCAAAAAGTCGAGCAAAAAGTCGAGCAAAAAGTAGAGCCTAAAAAAGAACCTGAAAAACAAGTAAAAGTAGAAGTTAAAAAAGAGCCTTCAAAAACGGAAGCTAAAAAGGAACATGCTAAAGCTGAGACCAAGAAAGAGCCTGCTAAGTCCGAGCCTAAAAAAGAAGCTAGCAAGCCGGAGTCTAAAAGTGAGAGCGTAAAGGCTGGCGTTGCAGCAAAGAGCACCAGCACCAGCGTGGCAAACGGCAGTTATGTGCAGGTTTTCGCATCCAATGCCTACGATCCAAACGGGTCTGATACCAAAAAAATTACCAAAAAAGGCTATAATCCGATCGCTTTGCAAACTCACGTCGGCAGCAAGAGCGTGACTAAAATTTTAGTTGGACCTTTTGAGGGCGAGGCGCTACAAAAGGCACTTAGCGATATGCGCAGCATCAATAGTGGAGCGTATATCTACCGAGTGAAATAGTGGACAGATTTGCGGTTTTTGGCAACCCGATCGCCCACTCTCTCTCGCCGCTACTTCATAATTACGCGATAAAATTTTTGGAGCTGGACGCCTACTACGGGCGGGTTTTGCTGCAGCGCGGCGAGGAGTTGCGCGCTAAATTTGAAGCTTTAAGGCTTACGGGCGCAAACGTGACCGTGCCTTTTAAGCTCGACGCATTTAAAGCATGCGACGTCCTAAGCGAGGCGGCGCAGAAGATCGGCTCGGTAAACACGCTGGTGCTAAAAGGCGACGCGCTGCACGGCTTTAACACCGACGCGCAGGGGTTTTTCTGCGCGATTTTGGGCTTTGGTGAGATTCGCAATGCGCTTATTTTAGGTGCGGGCGGCACGACGCGAGCGATCGGCTACGCGCTAGGCGAAAACGGCGTGAAATTTGACATCCTAAATCGCAGCGCAAAAGATTTTGACTTCGGCTGCGAGGAATTTTTTACCTATGAAAATTTCAGATCCAAAGACTACGATCTGATCGTCAATGCCACTGGCGCGGGGCTCAAAGATGACGCGTTGCCTGCGCCCGAGGGGGTAATAGATGAAATTTTATCCCGCGCAAAATTTGCCTTTGATGCGATCTATGGGAAGCAGACTCCGTTTTTGCAAGCCGCGCGTGCAAAAAATCTACCCGCAAAAGACGGCAAAGAGATGCTGATAAATCAAGGCGCGCTTGCTTTCAATCTCTTTTTCGGCGGTAAATTCGACTTAGCAGAGATTGTATCGCTGATGAGCCGTGCTGCAAATTTACGCTAAATCGACTCTTAGGCTTTTAATTATCCGCCCAGTCTAATGAAATGCTTTAAATTTTGCGTCGAGTTAATTATACGTTCTTAAATTTTATATCGTGTAGCTTTGGGCGTTTGATTTTAAAATTCTTACGTCTGCTTTCAGCTGAGGTGCGTTAATTTGCCTACAAAAATTCTATTAAAAAATCGCTACGAATTAGGCATAAAGATGCTTGGTAAAGTCTCGCGCATTTTTCTGCTCGTTTCTTGGATGTTCTATTCTAAAATTTTACGACGAATCTAAACTAAAATTTTGTGCAGTTTAAGTAAAATGTGATTGTTTGTGAATTATACCATAAAACTTACTTGAGCGAGATCGCGCAAGACCGAGGCGTTTATTAAAAAGATAAAATTATTACCAAAATTTCAAAATTTAAAGCTAAATTTTAATTAATTGTTATACAATAAAAAATATAAACTAATAATTGCTAAAGGTTAAAATTCGATGTTTTTCGGCAAAATTTTAAAATTTTACGCGCATGGATTTGCTTCGATGAAGCTTGGCAAAACGCTATGGGTGGTGATTTTGATCAAGCTATTTATAATTTTTGTGCTACTGAAATTTTTCATTTTTGACGAAAACTTGGATTCTAAATTTAAAACCGATCAAGAAAAAATCGATTTCATCTATAAAAATTTGACTAAGGAGTAGGAATGCAAGAGCTTGCTAGCGTGGATTGGTCGAGGGCGCAGTTTGCGCTCACGGCGCTTTATCACTTTCTTTTCGTGCCCCTAACGCTGGGGCTTAGCTTTATCGTGGCGTTTATGGAGAGCCTATATGTCGCGACCGGTAAGCAGGAGTGGCTCAAAATCACTAAATTTTGGCTGCGCCTTTTCGGTATAAATTTCGCCATCGGCGTCGCGACGGGCATCATAATGGAGTTTGAATTCGGTACCAACTGGGCGAATTACAGCTGGTTCGTGGGCGATATCTTCGGCGCGCCGCTTGCGATTGAGGGCTTGCTTGCGTTTTTCTTGGAAGCTACCTTTTTTGCGGTAATGTTCTTCGGCTGGGATCGCGTAAGCAAAAAATTTCATCTTCTCTCGACCTGGCTCGTGGCGATCGGATCAAATTTAAGCGCATATTGGATCCTAATCGCGAACGCCTGGATGCAAAACCCGGCAGGCACGAGCTTTAATCCCGATACGATGCGCAACGAGATGAGTAATTTTTTAGATATCGCGCTATCTCACTTCGGAGTGGCTAAATTTTTACATACCGTTGGCGGCGGCTACATTACCGCGGCGCTTTTCGTGCTTGGAATTTCGGCGTTTTATATGCTAAAAAACAAAGACTTCGCGCTTGCTAAAAAAAGCTTCATCGTAGCGGCAAGCTTCGGTATGCTAAGCTCGCTTTTCGTGCTATTTAGCGGCGACGAGAGCGCCTATCAGGTCGCGCAAAAGCAGCCGATGAAGCTTGCAGCGATGGAGGGCCTGTACAAAGGCGAAGTAAACGCGGGCATCGTCGCGGCGGGAGTTTTAAATCCGAGCAAACTTCCCGGAGACGATAAGGAGCCGTTTTTATTTGAGATCAAGGCGCCTTACGCGCTGGGGCTGATGGCTACGAGAGGGCTTGATAATTTCACTCCGGGCATCGATGATTTGGTATTTGGAAACGAAAAATTCGGCATCGAAGGCGCGGATAAAAAGATAGAAAAAGGCAAAATCGCCCTGCAAGCGCTAAAGGATTACAAGCTCGCCAAAGACGCGAATGACACCGCGGCGATGCAGCAGGCGCGGGAAATTTTATTCGGTAACCAAAATATGCAAAATCTAGGCTACGGCTACCTTGACGATGCGAAGCAGATCGTCCCTCCCGTGGCGCTTACCTTTTATAGTTTCCACGTGATGGTGGCTTTGGGAAGCTATTTTATCTTGCTATTTTTCGTGACGCTATTTTTGGCGATGCGAAAGAATCTCGCCGAATACAAGAAAATTCTATGGCTTTGCGTATTTAGCATCCCTCTGGGATACGTCGCGTGCGAGGCGGGCTGGATAGTAGCCGAAGTAGGGCGCCAGCCGTGGGCGATACAAGATCTTATGCCGGTGGGCGTCGCAGCTACGAGCCTAGCGGGAACGAACATAATGATCTCGTTTGCGCTCTTTGCGGTTTTATTTACGGTTTTATTCATAGCCGAGATAAAGATCATGCTAAAACAGATAAAGATAGGATTTTAAGATGCACGAAATTTTTCAAATTTATTGGTGGTGCGTGGTTTCGCTTCTGGGCGGAATTTTGGTTTTTATGCTCTTCGTGCAGGGCGGTCAGACGCTGCTTTTTACGCTGGCGAAGAATGAAACCGAGAAGGATTTTATAATAAATTCCATCGGCAAGAAATGGGAACTTACGTTTACTACGCTCGTGATGTTCGGCGGGGCGTGCTTTGCGGCGTTTCCTCTATTTTATGCGACCAGCTTCGGCGGGGCGTATTGGGCGTGGATGGCTCTGCTTTTTTGCTTCATAATCCAAGCCGTCGCCTACGAATACAGAAAAAAGCCCGATAATTTCTTGGGCGCTAAGACCTATGAAGCCTTTCTTTTCATAAACGGCTCGCTGGGCACGATCCTGCTTGGCATCATCGTCTCGACGCTTTTTAGCGGCAGCGAATTCGCGCTAGGAGATAATAATTTCGTGCAGTGGAAAAACCCCGCTCGTGGGCTTGAGGCGCTAGCAAATCCGTTTAATTACATCTTGGGAGTTGCACTATTTTTCTGCGCTAGGACGGGAGCGAGCTTATATTTGATGAATAATATCGCCGAGCCTGAAATGATCGCCAAGCTCAAAGCTTCGCTTAAATTTAATGCTAGCGCGTTTTTGGTTTTTTTCATCGCGTTTTTGGCGTGGGTCTTGTTAAAGCAGGGCTACACCATCGGCGCCGGCGGCGTAGTAAGCCTTGAGAGCTTTAAGTATCTGCACAACTACCTAAGCCTGCCTGCGGCGCTAATCTTGCTGCTGCTGGGCGTCGTGCTGGTACTGGTGGGGATATTCAAAGGCGCATTTACAAGCAGCGTGCGCGGAGTATTTTTTTACGGAGTGGGAGTCGTATGCGCGGTAACGAGCGTATTTTTGATCCTGGGGCTAAACAATACGGCGTTTTATCCGTCAAATTTTGATTTGCAAAGTTCTCTTACTTTGGCAAATGCAAGCTCGAGCCTTTATACGCTTAAGACGATGTTTTACGTGTCGTTTCTAGTGCCTTTCGTGCTGGGCTATATCGGCTATGTTTGGCGCGCGATGGATGCAAAAAAGCTTGATAAAGAGGGGCTTTCAAACGAGCATTATTAGGCGCACCAGCTCCAGCATGGCTTCCGCGCGCCGTGTGGCGGCGAGGCTGTGCTTTTGTGCACGACACTGCGCGCTTTTGCGCTTAGTTAAATTTCATATCGGCGGCGCTTTTTATGCGCCACATCTATAAAAAAATTTAAGGATTAAAAATGGTCAAATCTTTAGTTTTCATCGCGATTTGGATGATCTTGCTCGTAGGAAGCTATAAATTTATAAAGCTCAACATTACTCATCACGAAAAAAGCGAGCAGTAAAGCGTAGAAATTTTAAAAGCTTGTGGTCCGGGATTTCGCTTTAAATTTAAAAAGCGAAATTCCTGCGCAAGGTGCGGGCGAAATTTTATCTAGCCCTTGTAGTCGATATTTTTTTCAAACTCTTTAAGTCGCATATGGATTGAGCGAAGCTCCGTTATCGTCGTCCAGTTATTGATAAAAACGCTAAAGCTACCGCGTACTTGGTTAAAAGCATTACCCACTTGAATCATCACTCCAAGCGTAATCGCCTTAGTAAAAAGCCCCGGTCCCATTATGAGATAGGGCACGATAACTAGGATTTGCGAGAAAGAATTTAGCCACAAATCAAAGTAGCAGTAGTGCAAAAATAACCTGTAATAGTTGTGCTTTAGTTTGCCAAATAGCGTCTTTGTGGTCTCTTCGCTCGCATATTCCGCCTTATTCTCCTCGGCATAAACCAGCTCTTTGCGAAACGCAGCTTCCGCCTTTTGATTGTTGTATTCAAGCCTAGGCAGAAACCAACCTACTAGCCAAGAAATTATCAGTCCGCCGATGCTTACTGCAAGTGCGATCCACACGAGAGAGCCGGGAATTTTTTTGAGCGCCTCAAAAGGTACTTTCTCGCTAAGGCTCCACAAAACAGGGATAAACGCAAAAAGAATCATCGCCGCCGAAAGTACGCGCGTGCCGATATCTTCGATGATTTTTGAGAAGCGGTAGATGTCTTCTTGGATACGCTGCGAGCTTCCTTCGATATCTTTACTTACCTTTTTCCAGTATGAAAAATACGAAAATGTCATCGCCTCTCGCCATTTAAATGCCCAAATTCGCGCCACGTATCGCTCCGAAATCGCCGCCGCTACGGCAGGCATCGCTATCCATAAAAAGACCCTCATCTGCGCGTAAAAATCGTTTAACGTATGACGATCTACGTTTTGACACAAATCATAAAATACGCGATACCATTCGTTGAAACGCACGCTCAGCGTAGTTTGGTACCAATTGATAGCGATCAAAAATACTAGCCCTGTATATGCTAAAAGCGCCCATTTTTTGCTTTTAAAAAACGATGAAAACATTAAATTCCTTTATTCTTTCGGTTGCGTCTCTTGCGCCTCTGCATCGCTGCTAGGTTTTGGATTTAAGATTGCCGTAAATAGATGCTCGCGAAGTATCCGCGCCGCTTCCTGCACGTCCGTGCTTTTTATTGCGTTCACGCGCGCGGCGTAGCTTTTTTCATCGTAGAGCGGATAGCCGTAAAGCTCGTGCGCAGTGATATTAGCAAGCCAAAAATCGTTCGTCTGCGCAGCTCTTTTGGTCGATAGAATTTGAGCTTTTTTGAAATTTGCCAGCTCGCTATCTTTTGCGCCCGAGCTTTCGATCTGCTTTAAAATTTCACTCACGCTTGCTGCAACCGCACTGGCGTCTTTCGGCTCGGTAGAAAACGATACGTTCAAGCTCGCTGCGATTTGTGGCTCACGCACATAGGCGCTATGCACCATCGCTGAGTAAATTTGTCCGCGCGCCTCGCGGATCTGCTCGACGATACGATTGCTTAGCACGCTTTTTAACGCTTGAAATTTATAAGTGTCTGCAAAGTCGAAATTTTGCAGCTCATAGTTTGAAAAAATCATCCGAACTTCGCTTTTATCACTATCGCCATAATCTTGTACTATATCGCCACTAGAAGTATTTAGCATCAAAGTTTTAGGTGTAGCGCTGCTTGCGCCAGGCTTTAGATTGCCGATATATTTGGCTAGAATTTGTTTCGCGCGTGCAGGCTCAAAATCGCCGCTAAGCACAAAGATAAAATCTCCAGCATCTGAAAAAATTTCATCCGCATCGCGCTGTAAATCGGCAAGATTTGCGCTCTTTACGTCATCCGCACTAAACGGCTGCTTACGAGCTATATCTCCCGAATATAGCGATTTTAAAATTTGCTCGCCGAATTTAAATTCCGCCGTCTCGTCTCGTAGCGCAATCGCCGAAAGCGCGTCGGTTTTATATTTTGTAAGCGAGTTTGCATGAATTAGCGGCTCGCTAAATCTTGCGTAAAGTTCGCGTGTCATCGCCTCCAAATCCGCCCCTGCGCCTCTAAAACCGCAGTCTGCGTCATCCATCCTAAATCTTAGCTTATAATCAAATTTTGAAGTCAAGCGTCCCGCCTCATATTCGTTTAGCTCGCCTATGGTGCCCGAGTTTAGCAGCGCGGTTAGAATTTCGCCACGAGCTTTGCCAAAATGCGCGTAGCCGCCTTTTTTAACGGCTGCGAGGGCGATTTTATTTTTCTCGCTTTTAAGGGGCTTTAAAATTACCTTCGCGCCGTTTTTAAACTCCAAAATTTCAGTGCCGCTAGCGCCTTTTTGTGCTTTAAATTCCGTCTCTTTTAAATCTGCTCCCGCAAGTTGCTTGGAAGCAAGCTTCGAAGCAGCGAAATTAAACGGCACCGCTTTTTCGTAGAGCAGCTCCGCATCTTTTTGGCTAATGCCTAAATCCTTTGCCGAGATA
>CAUSAC010000018.1:0-39620 GCA_963529615.1 uncultured Campylobacter sp.
GGATAAAAAAGTCGAATTATCTGTTGTTTCAAACGATTTTTTGCCCGATGTAGACAAAGATATCACAATTATTAAGCCTATAAAAATACCGCTTATTCCAAAAGATATACTTGAGTTTTTTTATAATTTTAAAATAATTAAATATTGTAAAAATTTAAAGGCCGACGCGATATATCAAAGATATAACGGATTTAGCTTTTGCGGGGCATATATAGCAAAAAAGAAAAATATACCGTTTATTTTGGAATTTAATTCATCGGATGTGTGGAAAATCAAAAATTGGAAAAACAATGATATGTTTTTAAAGCGGATTTTTAAAACCATTTACTATAAAATTTTCAAATTACCCATCGTTTCTACTATAGAAAAATATAATTTAAATAGCGCGGCTCATATAGTCGTAGTGTCTGATGTGCTAAAAAATATTCTTTTAAAATTTGGAGTAGATGAAAACAAAATAATCGTAAACCCAAATGGCATTGATGAAAGCAAATATAATCCGCAGATAAAATGCGATGATGTGAAGCAAAAGTATAATCTTGAAAATAAAATCGTAATCGGCTTTATAGGAACGTTTGGGCAGTGGCACGGGGCTGAAAACATAGCTCTGGCTTTTGGCAGGTTGCTAAAAAAATACCCCGAGTATAAAAATAAAGCAAAGCTCTTCATGATAGGCGACGGCGTTAGGATGCCAATCGTAAAAAAACATATTTTGGAATTCAATTTGCAAGAAAACGTCGTATTAACGGGCCTGATCCCACAAGAGCAAGGAGCAAAATTTCTAAGCGCTTGCGATATCTTGATCAATGCCACTGTTCCAAATCCGGACGGAAGCGAGTTTTTCGGAAGCCCCACTAAGCTGTTTGAGTATATGGCTATGGGTAAAGCCATAATATGCAGCAATATGGCTCAGATGTCTGAAATTTTGGAACATGGCAAAACCGCCTATATGGTAGAGCCTGGGAATATAGACGAGCTGGCGACTGCTATGAAGGAGCTTGTGGATGATGGCGAGCTAAGGCGGCGCCTGGGCGATAGCGCCAGAGATAAAGTGATCCAAAAATACACGTGGGATAAGCATGCGGATAAAATTTTAAAGGCCGTAGGTAATGAGTAGAATTTCTTATTATCTTAAAAAAGCTAGATCAATGCCGTTTGATGCGTTGGCTGCAAAAATAGCTAATAAAATTTTAAATTTAACTAAAAATAAAATCCAAAAATTGCACGATGTATCGGGCGATACCCGTATCAAATTTAACGTTTCGCCGGTACGAATAAGCTACGTAAATTTATACGAACTCGACGTTTCAAACATAAATTTAGACGTCGCGAGATATCTATCTAAAATGTACATTGAGCATAAATTTGATCTGCTCGGTAGCGGGTGGGTAAAAAATAGCTATGATAGCGCGGCGCTCGGGCTTGAGGACTATAAGTACGATATGAATGTCGCGGCACCCGCGAATGCGCCCGAAGACTACGAGCCGATCGATTGGCAAAAAGATGTTAAAAGCGGCTTTCGGTGGAGCGAAAAAAAATGGTACAAAGATCAGCGCATAGCCCATAGGCCCGGTAGCGATATAAAGGTGCCGTGGGAGCTTGCGAGGCTTCAGCACTTGCCGCAGCTTGCTATTTTTGCGATGACGGATCCGAGTTTAAAAGAGCGAAATTTAAAGGAATTTAAAAACCAAATTTTAGATTTTATCAGCAACAATCCGCCTAGAATGGGCGTAAACTGGACCTGCACGATGGATGTGGGCATCAGGGTCGCCAACATACTGGCGGCTTACGATATGTTTTGCCAGATGGATGAGGGCGGAATTTTAGATCAAAATTTCAAGCAGACCTTTTCAAATAGCGTCTACGAGCATGCGCTTCATATCGTAAATAATCTGGAGTATTCGCCGCATCTTACGTCAAATCACTATCTAAGCGACATCGTGGGTCTACTGTATGCGTGTGCATATCTAGATGGCGGCGGCGAGATAGACGCGTGGCTGGCGTTTGCCGTGCAAGAGATAATCTGCGAAATGAAAAAGGAATTTTACGAAGACGGCGGAAATTTTGAGAGTTCTACGAGCTATCACCGCCTAAGCGGCGAGCTAATGGTGTATAGCGCGGCTTTGATACTGGGTCTAAAAAGCGAGAAAATTTTATCTTTGCAAAATTACGACGCAAAGTTTTGGCGCAAAAAGCCGAAGCTCTTACCGCCGGACGAGCAGGAATTTAAAATCTTAAACGGAGAAATAGCGCTGCCGCAGTGGTTCGCAGACAGGCTGTATAAAATCGGCAGATTTACCGCGGACATTACAAAGCCAAACGGCGAAGTGCCGCAATTCGGCGATAACGACAGCGGCAGGTTTTTTAAATTTAGCCCAAACGGCGAGTTTTTGAGTAATGAACAGGCCGCGCGAAAATATCTAAATTTAAGCGGCTTTGTGGGCGGCGACGAGGCGTTTTGGGATGAAAATATCTTAAACCACTCCACGCTAATTAGCTGCATGGGCGGGATTTTCGATGATGAGATATTTAAAAACGATATGCGCTTTGAGCGGAGTTTTGTGAGAGCTCCTGCAGGGCGCACGCTGCAAGCAAGCGATAAAACATACAAAAGCCAGATCGCTTCGGGCGTAAAATTTAGCGAACTGCCGCACCGAAAAAGTATGGAATTTAAAATTCCAAATTCGCAAGAGATCAAAAATATATTTTATCCGAACAGCGGAATTTTTATCTTTAAATCCAGCAAATTTTACCTCGCCGTCTGTGCTACGTCGCTTGGGCAAAAGGGTCACGGCGGACACACGCACAATGATAAGCTGGGCTACGAGCTGTGGATAGACGGGCTGGATATAGCAAGAGATCCCGGCACCTATCTTTATACTCCGATCCATAGCAGGAGAAATGAATTTAGAAGCGTCAGAGCGCACAATGTGCCGATTATAGGCGATTTGGAACAAAATAGTTGGGGCGAGGGAGCGATAGGATTATTTGGAATGTTTGCGGAATGCAGATGTGAAGTGGCGGAGTTTGGAGAAAATTTTATAAGCCTCGCCGTAGAATACAAAGGCGTAAAAATTATTAGAAAATTTGAGATAAAAGAGGACAAATTGGAGATTATCGATATGGCAAATAGGGAATTTTATTATAGTAAATTTGAGTTGTATTCAAATGGATATGGGAAGTTATCGAGAATTGGTGCATTCAATGAATAATAATATTATAGTGAATAATAATTTTAATTTATTAAGGTTGATAGCTGCATTTCAGGTTATGTTTGTTCATGCAAATGATTATTTGGTAAATAAAAGCGATTTATCCTGGTATGTAACTAAAATATTAAATTTTAGCGGTGTAACTGTATTTTTTCTGATTAGTGGTTTTTTAATAAGTATGTCTTATGCAAAAAATCAAGATTTAAAAAATTATATTAAAAATAGAATTTTAAGAATTTACCCAGGGCTTTATGTTAATATTTTTATCGGTATAGTAATTTTATATGTTTTCGTAGACTTAAATTTTGACTTTGATTTTTTTAAATGGCTTCTTACTCAAATTAGTTTTTTGCAGTTTTACAATCTTGAAGCTAGCAGAGCTTTTGGTACTGGCGAGATAAATGCGCCGCTTTGGACGATCTCGATTGAGCTAGTATTTTATGCTGTCTTGCCTATCATTTTTCTTATAGATAAAAAGATCAAGAGAATATTACCTTGCATTTTCCTAATCTCAATAATATTTTTTATATATAATTCTAGTAGTGATAGAAATTTGTTTATTAATAAACTTATTAATGTATCTCTGGCGCCATACCTATTTGTATTTTTAATCGGCTTTTATTTCTATAGTTATTTTGATTTTTTCCATAAGTATTTAAAGGATAAATTCTTTATATATTTTGCTACTTATATTATAGGTAGAATTTGCTACTATTATTTTAATAATATCTTTTTAGATATATTAGTAAATTATTTTATATTTTCATTTTTAGTTTTTTCTTTTGCTTTTAGCTTCAAAGGTCTTGATAATTTTTTAAGAGGTAATGATTTTACTTACGGTATTTATATATACCATATGTTTTTTGTAAATATTTTTGTCCAAATAGGTGAGGGGGGCAGCATTTATGTAGTATATGTCGCTATTTTATCTATGTGCTGCGCTATAATCAGCTGGTTTTTTGTAGAGAAACCGTGTTTAAACTTAAAAAGTAAAAGCTTATATCGCAGCAGGATGAAAAATGCCTAAAAAAATACTATGGTGTGGAAATTCTTATTATGGATCTCCATTTAAAGTCGGCTGTAATTATTATAGTGAATTACTGGCTAAGGAAGGAAACAAAGTTTTATTTATCGCGCCGCCTGTTTCCCCCTTTCATAATAAGATCAACGAAGCCACCAGACTAGCTCAGGCAAAGAAAGGCTTGCATGAAATTTTTGAAAACTATTTTATATATACCCCATTTGCGCTTATTCCGCCATTTAAAAAGCTGCCGTCCCAATTTTATTGGATTATAAAAATATGGCATATTTTTACCTTGCCAAATTTTAAAAATATGCTTAAAAATTATGATTTCTTAAACGTAGATACTTTGGTGATAGATAATTTCGTATTTCTACCTTTAATAAACATTATAAAATATAAGAAGTTGATTGTTAGGGTTACCGATAGGCTTGAAGGTTTTGGCGTAGGGGCAGCAGCTATCAAGGCAGAGGAGTATCTAATAAAAAAAGCAGATAAAGTGATATATACATCATCGAATCTTAAAAATTATATAGAAAAATTTAATAAAAGTTGCTTCTATGTACCAAATGGAGTTGATTTTAATAAATTTCAAAAAAAATACGATAAGCCAGATTTTTTTTGCACGATTGCAAAACCAGTTGCCGTTTATGTAGGCGCTATAGAAAGCTGGTTTGACTTCGACCTACTAGATTATGTCGCCGACGAGCTAAAAGATGTGCATTTTTTAATAATTGGAGCCGTAAAATTTAAACCCGACAATTTTGATCAAATACAATCTAGAGAAAATATTACGTTTTACGGCAAGGTCGATAATGATTTGATTGCCTCTTTTTTGCAATTTTCAGACGTCGGCATAATCCCGTTTAGGTTAGATATGGATTTAGTTCATTCTATAAGTCCACTAAAACTATATGAATATATGGCTTGCGGGTTACCCGTTGTTTCTACAAAATGGACCGAGCTAGAGTCGATAAATAGTCCGGCTTTTTTAGCATCGAATTATCTCAATTTTAAAAAATATTTATTATGTACTTTAGAGAAATATCATAAGCCATATGAATTCATCGAGTTTGCAAAAAACAATGACTGGAGTAAAAAGATTGGGGATATATTATGAGCTTTTGTTATTCAATTTTTGTCTGTTGTTTATTTTTCATATTTCTTTATTTGTCTTATAAAAATAAGTATTTTTTTGTCTATATTTACTTTAATTTTATATTT
Source organism: uncultured Campylobacter sp. (assembly GCA_963529615.1). GTDB lineage: Bacteria > Campylobacterota > Campylobacteria > Campylobacterales > Campylobacteraceae > Campylobacter_B. Next base: position 5,458 of record CAUSAC010000018.1, read on the forward strand.
TTTACTCATATTGTAGGAATTATATTAGCTGAATTTTGGGGGATCATCGAGATAGAGAATCTTAAAAATATCTATGAGTATGAATTTTTAAACGGAGCTAGCGTAGTATATCTGTTTTTTGCTATCTTGATCAATTTGGTATTTTTAACAACAATAAATAATTTCAAAACTCCATTATATAAATGTGAGCATCTAGTTAAAAAGTTATGTGTACCTAATATCAATTTTACCCTTGTTTATATATTTTTATTTCTTATACCAATGGTGGTTGCTTACTTATATATATATACATACGGTAATATTCCATTGCTTAATGGGGCAACGGATGCGGCTAGAGTGAAAGGCGATGGATTTGGTAATCTTTTTCATGTAATGATGACTATATTTTTCCCCATATTAGCTTCAATATTAATTTTGTTTGCCTTAATAAATAAGAAGTTTTGTTATGTGGGCCTCGCTTTTATTATGCTGATTATATATCCGATACTTATGGCACATAAATCTGCTATGATTGTGGTTTTATTTTATACTATAACTATGATTGTTTTATACTATGGATATAATAAAACTAAACTTGTCCTGTTAGTCCTCGCATTGCTTATTTTATTATTTTTTCTTGTATTGATGTTTTTTCACTTTTCAGAAAAATTTGGATTGTACGATATTGTTTTGAAATTTATATTTAGGCTGTTTGTGGGTCAAGGATCTAATTTTTACTTAATTTGGACAGATTTTATAAACGATAAATTACCATATATCTATAATTTATCTTTTTTAAATCAAGCTTTTTACTCTAGTTTTTTACAAGATTTATTTGGAGAATACATATATTATAAGAAATTTGAGTATGAAGTGACATTATATTATACTAGTGACTGGTTTGCTAATAGTTGGAATTTGGTTACGACCACTTTGGGGGAAGCTGTTTTTACTTTAGGTATAATCGGAATATTATTTATACTTATATTGATTGCTATATATATATGTCTGATAAATTTTCTGTTTAAAAAATTTATCAATAGTGGAAACATTGGCTATCTTGGACCGGGTCTGTTATTGATAGCTTTTTTAAATAGCATATGGAATATGGGTGGGTACTATCAGCTTTTTTCTATTAATAATTTTATTTTATTTATTATTTTTTATTTCTTCTTCTTTTTAATAAATTTTTTGTTAAAGGCCAAAATTGTTATTAGTAATTGATTTTCGTATGCATAAGGCATCTGGTATAGGTACATATATTAAATCAATACTACCTTTTTTAGTGGAAAAATTTGAGGTTATTCTGCTTGGTAGTAGAGCTGAGATACAGGATTATGCGTGGAGCAAAGGCGTTAAAATTTTAGAATGTAAATCCAAAATTTATTCTATAAAAGAGCAGCTTGAGCTGCCTTTAAAAATTCCTAAATGCGATATTTTTTGGTCTCCGCATTACAATATCCCGATCTTACCGATAAGGGCGAAATTTAGAGTAGTTACTATCCATGATGCATTTCATTTGGCTTTCTATGATACGCTAAATTTTATGCAGAAAATATATGCAAAAACAATTTTTTATCAAGCACTAAGTAGAAGCGATATAGTTCTTAGCGTTTCAGATTTTTCACGGAGTGAGATATTGAAATACGCTAAAACCGATAAAAATATTTTTGTTGTGCCAAACGCGATAGACGAGGGACACTTTAATCATCATTGCGATTCAGATGCCTTAAAAGCGGTGGCAAAGGACTATGGTCTTCCTGAGGATTTCGTTTTGTTTGTGGGAAATGTCAAACCGCATAAGAATTTAAAGAATTTATTATTTGCATTAGAAAAGATGGATTTAAATTTAGTCATAGTAGGGAAAAAGGATGGCTTTATAACTGGCGATAGCGTTATTTCTGAGATTATTCGGAGAAAAAATCTAAGTAATCGTATATTTTTTACGGGCTATGTTAAAGACGCAGATATCGCTGCTATTTATAATTTGGCGAAATTATTTGTATTTCCGTCGTTATACGAGGGGTTTGGTATTCCGCCGCTTGAGGCGCAAGCATGCGGTTGTCCAGTCGTTTGCTCAGATGCGGCAAGCCTGCCTGAAGCTTGCGGAGACAGCGTCGTGTATTTTGATCCATACAGCGTGGAAGATATGAGAGATAAAATTCAAATGGTTTTAGATGACGAGAATTTACAAAACGAGCTTCGCGTTAAAGGTTTTGAAAATATAAAAAGATTTAGCTGGGAGCGCTCAGCGAAACAGATAATTGAAATAATGGAGAGTTTGCAATGAAAAAGGCTCTTGTTCACGACTGGTTTAGTGTATATGCGGGCGCAGAGAAATGCGTCGAGAGTTTTACCGATATCTGGGATGATTTTGAAATTTACAGCCTCATCGACTTTTTAAGCGATGCCGACAGGGATAAAATTTTAAAAGGCAAGTGCGCCCACACGAGCTTTATTCAGAAGCTGCCTTTCGCGAAGGATAAATACCGCAACTACCTGCCGCTATTCCCGCTCGCGATCGAGCAGTTTGATCTAAGCGGCTACGATGTCGTGCTATCTAGCTCGCATGCCGTCGCAAAGGGGGTGCTGACGCACTCAAATCAACTTCATATCGCCTATGTGCACACGCCGATCCGCTACGCGTGGGACCTGTATCATCAGTACTTGCGCGAAAGCGGGCTAGATCGCGGTTTAAAGGGCATGTTGGCGAAGTATTTTTTGCATAAAATTAGGCTTTGGGACGCGAGCACCGCAAACCGCGTGGATCACTACGTCGCAAACAGCCGCTACATCGCGCGCCGTATCAAAAAAACATACGGCAAGCCTAGCGACGTCATCTATCCGCCCGTGGATGTGGATAAATTTACGCTGCGCGAAGCCAAAGAGGAGTTCTACCTCACTGCCTCGCGCATGGTGCCGTATAAAAAGATCGATCTCATCGTAGAGGCGTTTTTGCAGACGGATAAAAAGCTGCTCGTTATCGGCGACGGGCCCGATATGGCCAAAATAAAATCAAAAGCGGGCAAAAATGTCGAGCTTTTGGGCTTTGCGAGCGATGAAACGATGGCGGATCTCATGGGGCGGGCTAAGGCGTTTGTTTTTGCCGCAGAGGAAGACTTCGGCATTACGCCCGTAGAGGCGCAGGCATGCGGTACGCCGGTGATCTGCTTCGGGCGAGGCGGTGCTCGCGAGACGGTGCTTGATGGCGAGAGCGGGCTGTATTTTATGGAGCAAAATACAAAGGAGCTGCTCGCCGCCGTAGCTAAATTTGAGCAAAATTATGATAAATTTGAGCCTGTAAAAATCAGAGAAAATTCTTTAAAATTTTCGCGCGCACGCTTTGAAGCCGAGATCAAAAGCTACGTCGAGAAAAAATATGAGGAATTTAAGGACGGCCTAAATGACTAATATAATTCTAAGCGGCGGCAGCGGCACGAGGCTGTGGCCCATCAGCCGCACGCTTATGCCAAAGCAGTTCGTGCGCCTCTTTGACGACCGCTCGCTTTTTATGATGAGCTACGAGCGAAACTCCCCGCTATGCGAGCGCACGCTCGTCGTCTCTAACGAGCAGCAGTATTTTTTGGCGCTCGATCAGCTTGAGGCTTTGGGTGCGCGCGGCGTAAAATTTTTACTCGAGCCCGTCGGCAGAAACACGGCTCCTGCGATCGCGCTTGCTTGTTTGAGCCTAAAGGCAGAGGAGATCGTTTTCGTAACGCCGAGCGATCATCTCATTAGAAATGAAGCGGCGTATAAAAACAGCGTCCTGCACGCACGTGAGCTTGCGAAGCAGGGGTTTTTGGTGACGTTTGGTATCAAACCCACAGAGGCAAATACGGGCTACGGCTATATCGAAGCAAGCGGCGAGGACGTGTTAAAATTTCACGAAAAGCCTGAGCTTGCAGCGGTGCAAAGCTACATAGAAGCGGGGAATTTTTACTGGAACAGCGGCATGTTTATGTTTAAAGCGGGCGTATTTTTAGGCGAGCTAAAAGCGCAGAACCCTGAAATTTACGAAGCCTGCGTTCGTGCGTACGAAAATTCTAACGCAGAAAATCCGATTAGAATTAAACTCCCCGATATGCAAGAGATCCCCGCAGATAGCATCGATTACGCAGTTATGGAGCGCACGAGCCTTACTAAGGTCGTGCCCGCAGACATAGGCTGGAGCGATCTGGGAAGCTTCGATAGCTTAGACGCCGAGCTGCCTAAAGACGCGAACGGCAACACCGCAAGCGAGCAAAATATCGCTCTAAATTCTAAAAACAATCTCATCATCGGCTCGGACCGCACGATCGCCGCCATAGATGTCGAGGATCTCGCTATCGTCGATACCAAAGACGCCCTGCTCATATGCAAAAAAGGCTCTACCCAAAAGGTAAAGCAGGTGGTGGAGCGGCTCGGAGATAGCGATCTAGCGCGCGTGCACGTAACGACGCACCGCCCGTGGGGTAACTATACGGTGCTCGAAGACGAGCGCGGCTATAAGATCAAGCGTATCGTCGTTAAGCCCGGCAAGCGGCTATCGCTTCAGAAGCACTATCATCGCAACGAGCACTGGATCGTCGTTAGCGGCACTGCGACCGTGACTGTGGGCGAGCGAAATTTCTTGCTGCGCGAGAACGAATCGACGTTCATTAAGATGGGCGAAGTCCATCGCCTCGCAAACGAGGGTAAAATCCCCGTCGTGCTAATCGAGGCTCAAGTCGGCAGCTACACCGGCGAGGATGATATCGTGCGTCTGCAAGATGATTTTAATAGGAGCTAGGATGAAAAAGCAACTCTGTGTTTTGATAATCTTGGCAGTTGATATTTTTGGCATCTGGCTTTGCTTCGGGCTTGCAGTAGTGCTTAAAAATCTACTCTACGGCGATAGCGTGCTGCTGGACATCGGCAGGTATCAGGGCTTTGCGCCATCCTACGTCATAATGATATTTCTATTTTTCTATCAGGGGATCTATTCGAGGCGATATGATTTTTGGCACGAGAGTAGAATTTTAGTAAAAAGCTGCTTCTTGGGGCTTTTGCTCAGCCTAGCGTTACTTGCTTTAATCAAAGTCAATTACGAATTTTCGCGCGCCAGCTTCATACTAAGCTTTGCTTTTATGGCGGTGGTTTTGCCGCTTTTGAAGTTCATAGTAAAAAGGAGGCTTTTTAAATTTGGATTATGGCAAAAGAGGGCAAAAATTTTAGGCGAGGGCGAGGAGTTCGAGAGTGCTGTTTTGGGAAGCGCATATCTTGGGTATGTAAGAGCGCTAGGCAGGGATTACGACGTACTGTTTATCGGCGGAAGCAGGCTCGAAGCGAGCGCTTTAAACGAGCTCATCGAGAGCAACATCAGGGAAAATAAAGAAATTTTATTTACCCCAGTGCTGCGTTCGTACGACTTCACGCAGACCTATATTTACAGCGTCTTTGCCTCGCGCACAAGCCTCTTTGCGATACGAAATTCTCTGAAAAGTCCTCTAAATTTAGCGCTTAAACGCGGGCTTGATTTGACACTTATCATTTTGGCGCTTCCTTTACTGGTGCCGATTTTCGGCGTAATCGCGCTGATGATGAAAATAAAAGAACCGGAGGGGCGCATATTTTTTTCGCATCAAAGAATGGGATTCGGCGGTAAGCCGTTTGGATGCCTGAAATTTCGCTCGATGAAAGAAAACGGCGATGAAATTTTAACGCAGTATCTAAAGCAAAATCCGCAAGAGGTGGAGTATTTTGAAAAATATCATAAATACGAGCACGATCCGCGCATCACGAAGCTGGGCGATTTTTTGCGCAAAAGCTCGCTAGATGAGCTCCCTCAGCTGATCAATGTCCTAAAGGGCGAAATGAGCATCGTAGGTCCTCGCCCGTGCGCGCAATACGAGCGCAAGGATATGGGCGAATACGCAGATCTAATCCTGGCCGTCAAGCCGGGCATTACGGGGCTTTGGCAGGTGAGCGGGCGCAGCGACGTGGATTTTGCGACCAGGGCCGGCATGGATACGTGGTATATGAAAAACTGGTCGATCTGGAACGACATCGTGATAATCATAAAAACCTTTAAGGTGGTCCTTGTTCGCGAGGGCGCAATTTAAATTTTAAATTTGGAGAAGAAATATGCAACAGAATTATTGTGAAGATGATGAGATTGATTTGCTAGATTTGGCAAAAAAGATATGGAAATATAAAAAGCAAATTTGTATAGTAACTTGCGGATTTATTGCGGTTGGGCTTTTGTATATTATATTTGCTACTCCGTGGTATAAAGCAACGGCGGTGGTAGAAACCGCCTATTATAATAATGAAACTGGTATGCCACAGTATATAACCGAAAGATCCGTTCGGATGCATGAGCTTAGAGTAAAATATATTGATGGACTAAAGGATATTAAGGACAAGAACGTAACGGTTGATAGTATCGTCGCTGATAAAGATAGCGCCAATATATTTATTATAACGGCGTTTGCCAAATCAAACGAATTACTAAAAAAACAGATAGATGAGATGGTGGCAGATTTAAGCAAAGAAGATGCTATAGTTTTAGATGAATATAAAAAGGCTATACGCGAACAATTGGTAAGTATTGATTCACAGATAAGTTATTTAAAAAATGATAAAATTCGTAATTTAAAAGAACGCATAGAATATTTAAAAGGTGTTCAGATAGCCAAAATAGATGATCAAATAGACATGTTGAACAAGAAAGAAAAGCTTAGCGATGCTGGCGAATTAAAACTGATGGAGTTAATGAATATAAAAGACAAAATTTTAAACGACAATATACCTAAAATAAGTGACGAAATTAGTGCTATAACTCTAGTACAAATTCCTGATTTAATGAAGAAAAAGAGCATTATAGAAAGTAGGCTTTCTGATTTTAATTTTAAAACTTCTCATATAATTTCTAATATAGTTTTATCTGATCGCCCAGCAAAGCCTAAAAAACTAATAATTTTAGCAATATCTGCAATAATAGGACTCATGCTTTCTACCTTTGTAGTATTGGTTTTTGATAAATTTAAAACCTGCAACTCCGAAAATAGATAAATTTTAAATAATTTATTTCTATATTGGGCGTTGCGGTTAAATGTAAAGACCGCTTTGATAAAACTCGCTACTGCGGCGCTTTATATTAAAGATCATATTGCGCTAACTTTAGCATTGCGCTAAATCAGCAATGCTATTTTACTAAAGAGTAAGGATGACATTTAGCTATTGCGGTATCAAGGCTAGAATTGTTTTTTTGCTTTTTGGCTATGACTATTGAATTTTATCCATACATCGAATTCTATCGCTTGGATACATTACCGAAAAAGTCATTTATTATTATCTAGTGGCCCTAATTTGCATTTACAAAAGCATCGTAATTATAAATTTAGTGTATTAATTAAAAAGCACCGATCAAAATTCTATAATTGTATGTAAGAAAGTATTGGTGTCCCGTGTAGGATTCGAACCTACGGCCGCCTGATTAAGAGTCAGATGCTCTACCAACTGAGCTAACGAGACAAGAAACGTAATTGTAGTGATAAAAATATAAAAAACTGATTAAATTTTATAAAAATTTCGTTAAATTCCATAAAATTCTATCGGCTTTTATAATATCTAAATGGCTCATAAAAATTAAATAAGATACTTTAGTAAAGAACCAATAAATCTTTTTAAAATGACCCATGCGTTTCGATTTCACATCTAAACGCTCTTGCACAAACTCAACGCAAAGCCAAAACAAGAAGCCCCATAGGCGGGGCTTAACTCGATAATTTATTTTGCTTTTTTAGCCTTTTTGCTTCGCGTAGCCTTAGCATGAGTTCTAGGAGAGCGGTTTGAGATGATCGGCTTACCATCAGGATATTTTTTCTGCACGTGATTTACAGGTATCGCTGCACTGCTGCTAGCGCCATATTTCTCGCCGTTTGTGAAATACTTCCTCATCACTTCCTTCCATCTTTTTGCGTATTTATTCGCGCGCGGAGAATCGTTTAAGATATCCTCGTAGTCGTAAATTCTCTCATAGAAGTCGTTAGTTAGTTGATCGTCGATAGTGATTCTGCCGTTGTCGATCGATACGCCTAGGTAGACGCCTGTTTGCTCGCCCGGGCTTACCATCCATGCAGAGATATCAGGCAGATCGGTTGCGCGACCGGTTCTTCTACCTACGCCGCCTGCTGCGGCACCTACATTGATCTCAAGGGTGTCTGTGCCAGTAAAAATGTCTTGATATGACTTCGTAGTATGGAAGATCATCACGATGTCGCTCGTCTCGTAGCCTGCCTGTAAGCCCACGCCGTAGCCTTTATATTTGATAAAAATCGGCGAACTCCACTCGCCGTTCTCGCCTTTGACGCTAAAAATTCCATCGCCGTATTGTAGCGATGCGCCCGCAGCTAGGCGTTTTACGTCGGTTAGGATTGCGACGGCTTTGGCGCTGGTTAGATAGCGCTCATCGGTGCCGAAGTTATTAGCCGCTACGAAAGATCTAACGACGTTAGTCGCCGCTATAACCTCTTGATTTGCCACGACGTCCGCGTGCAAAAGACCGCAAAGTGCAACAGATGCTAGAAGCAAAAACTTTTTCATCATTTAATCCTTTTAAAATTGAATTTTCGTTATTATAACAGCAATTTCATTTGTTTTAGCTAATTTTTAACAAAAAATTGATGAAAAATAACGAATTTTGGAAAATTTATGAAATTTCTAGCTATTTTTGCACTTTTGGCGATCAAAATTTTCGCTTTAGACATAGTAAACGGTGACGTTATTATCTTAAAATTAGATAAAAGCACGACCGAGTTGAGCTTTGGCTCAAAGCAAATTCCTCTCATCACGGCTCCAAATTCTAACGATAAAATCGCCGTTTTAGCAGCGAATTACCGTGCTAAGGGAGATTTCGCGCTGCGGATAGTAGATCAAAACGGCAGCCACGAGCAGATCGTTGCTTTGAAAAAGGGTGAGTATAAAAAAGAGGCTCTAAGTGTCGCTCCTGGTAAAGTTAAACCACCCAAAGAAGCCGCCGCGCGTATCAAAAAAGAGCTCGACGAAGCCAACGCGATCTATGCGATCACCACGCCACGCTATCTTTTTTCCACGCCGTTTGAGCTGCCTTTAAACTCCAAAATAACCTCTGCGTTCGGCAATGCCCGCACCTTTAATGGCGAGCTTAAAAGCTATCACAGCGGCACCGATTATCGTGCCGCGGTAGGCACTGCGGTGCGCGCCGCCAACGACGGCGTCGTAGTCATCGCCAAAGATCGCTACTACGCGGGCGGTTCGGTCGTGATCGATCACGGCGGCGGCATCTATTCGCAGTACTATCATCTAAGCGAGATCAAAGTGGCGCTTGGCGATTACGTTCGCAAAGGCGATGAAATCGCGCTTTCGGGCGAGAGCGGTAGAGTTAGCGGTCCACATCTGCACTTCGGCATCGCGATCAACGGCGTGAGCGTCAATCCGCTAAGCTTCGTCGCTAAATTCAACGAAGTGGTTTTTCGCGAGCGCTAAAATGCCCTACAATCCGAAGGAATTAATGAAAAAAATTCTCGCAGGCAGCGATTTTAAGCTAAAAGGCTCGGTCAAAGGCCGCGTGCGCGTCGCGAGTAGGGACGGAGCGATCGTAAATTTTATCGCCGCAGACTTCGGCGTGCAGAGCCTAAATGATAAAATTTCGCTCAGTGGCGAGCAGTTTGAGCGCTTTAGAGCTAGAATTTTTGGGATTTTAAACTCTGGCGGACGCGAGCTTGCAGGTAGGCTCACGCTCCCTTCTACGCCCAAAAAGAAAGCCCGCACAGATCGTCTCCGCGAGGCGGATGGCTATGCGGAGTTTGACGGCGCCTGCGATTTTGGTAGCTTTTGCGAAGGAGATTTAAGCGCAGTTTCGCCCGAGGCTGGCGGCAGCTTGGCAAAGACCTCGTATGCCACAAATGCAAGGTGTGGCGAGCGAGATTTTTCTGCGCGTAGCGCTCAGAGCGCGCGAGATTTTGCTTCACAGGCAGAATTTCAAGATGTTTCGCAAGCAGAATTTTATGGCGCAGCTCGGGCGGAATTTTGCGTAGATACCACGTGGGATACGGCGCGCGAGAATTTAATTTTGCAAAATGATGCTGCGCAGGATGACGTGAGCGTGGGGCTTGCTGCTAGTTTCGAAGAGAGCGCAAACGCGAGGAGTAAAAATTTTATGCCGCAAAGCTCTACGCCTGCGAATTCTGCCAAAGGACAAAGCTTCATTCCTACATCGCGAAATTTTGTTTCTGCGCAAAGCTCTGCACTCGTGAAAGATTCCGTATTTGAGGCGCAAAATTCTAATTTTATGGCGCAAGCGGAGAATTTTGCAGCTGAAAATTCGTTTGTAGCAGAGCAGGACGCGGACTTACGAAGTAAAAATTCTACGGCGCAAGGCTCTGCATCAAAAAATTCCACTTTCGCAAATTCTACGCTTGATATAAAGTGCGCAAATGATTGTGGGCCTCAAAGCTCCGAGTTTTCTAAGGGGCAAATCGCGAATTCCGCTAGCTGCCGTGCCGCAAATTTTGCCTTAGAAAATGCCTTGGAATTCGCGCCTCAAGATGAGAATTTAGTCGGTGAGGATTCAATGTGCTTGGCAAAAGGGCAAAATTACGCGCTAAAAAATTCCGACGAGCAAAATTTAGCACAGAAAAGCTCCGCACGAGAGTGGCGCCCTTCGAATTTGCCGCCGCAAGCGGGAAATAAATTTGCGCTCGAATTCGAGCAATCCGCGCAGTCTGCGTTAACGGGTGAGAATTCTACGTTTGCTTCTTCTATGGCGGAGGGGGCGCTTGGTGATGAGCCCGCGTCTGCTGCTTTTGCGGCTAAGCCCGTAAATTTCTATGGCAAGCCTGCGCGCAAAGCGCCTACGAAAGAGCGCGCGAGCCTTCGAGAGCGTCCGCAGGCTCTGCCTATTGCAAGCGCTTCGCGTCCTATCTCGCTACCGCAAGCGCCTAGAGCTAGGCTCATCGAGCTTAAGCCGCGCTTTATAGGCATCGCGCATAGGATTAAAATTTCGTTTTTGAAAAAGAGCGCGAGCGAGCCGGGCGAAGGGGTTTTGGCGCGCGTTCGTATTCCGCTTTTGATGGAGAATTTCGGTCTTAATGATATTTTGTCGTCCACGGCGAGCTACCAAATGGCGAAAAAGATGGTGCGCACGATCGCCGATCTTTACATCGCCAAGGACCTACGCGGCGTGCACATAGGCGTGCCGGTGCGCCTTGAAATGGGCTTTAAAAGCGGTATCTCCGACGTCAGCAACCACGCCTTTATCTTTAAGCTCATCGAGGACAGCCTCGTTAAAAACGGCGTCATCGACGATGATAACGCAGATATCGTGCGGGAGATCAAACTCTTTAAGCAAGACGTTTTCGACGGGGTTTTAGTAAACATCGTACGGTTTGAGTAGAGGCTTTGCGGCGCCTTGCAGATAAATTTTAAAAAATTCGCGTTACCGCATGAAATTCTGCCGTTTTCGAGCTTTAGCTTGCACCGCAACAAACGCTTTTTAAAATTTTTTTGATCAAACCAGTAAAAATTTCAAAGGATTGAGATGCAAAAAGCCTTTTTTAATTCGCCCGTTGGAATGCTTGAAATTCGGGATGATGAGATCGGGATCTGCAGTATCGACTGGGTCAAAAGCTCTGTCTGCGGGCCCAATGATGAGATCTTTAAAAAACACGACGCAGGGCTTAAATTCGGCTTTGTGCGTGCTGCGGACGATAAAGGACGCGATTTAAAGCTTAGCGATTTAAGAAAGAATTTGACTCTTTGCACCGACGAGCTTAGCGCCTATTTCAGGGGTGAGCTTGAGAGCTTCAGCGTTAAACTTAGCCAAAATGGCACGCAGTTTCAAAAGTCCGTGTGGAGTGCGCTTTTAGAGATCCCTTACGGCGAGGTCGTGACATACGGCGAGCTAGCCCGGGCTATCGGCAGACCGCGCGCAAGCCGCGCAGTAGGTAGCGCAAATGGCAAAAACAAAATCCCCATCATCGTGCCGTGCCACCGCGTCGTAGCTGCGGGCGGGCTCGGAGGATACAGCGGCGCGGGCGGCGTAGCGACCAAAGCGTGGCTGCTAAACTTTGAAAGAGAAAGCTTAGCCAAATTTGGCAAGTAAAATTCCGCTAATTCCAGCCTTGCCACTAAGGCGTTTATTTTAAAATTTTACCGCGCGATGCTGCGAAATTTCATAAAGCGATTTTGTAAGTTTCTAGTTTTGTGGCGACCAAGGTAGTTAAAATTTTGCAAGAAGCGAAGCCTGCTAAGCCTACTTTCAAGTCCTAACTTTAAATTTATCGCGCCGTAGACGCCTGCTATGAGCAGTTGAAATTTTTCGCAGCGGTAAAATTTAGCCTCACGAAATTCTACGCTGAAGTCCTTCGATAAATTTTATCCTGCGTGCATTTAGTGCGGCAGCGCGCGAGGCAGCAAAATTTTACCGCTACTTTCGTGCAAATACGGCAAGGATAGCAAGTTTTGAGGCGGAATTTTGCAGAGGTTAAAATTCTGTGTCGCTACGCCGTATGGGCAAAATTCCACGCCGCTGTATCAAAGCAAAGTAAAATTTTAATTGCGCTTGCCGAAGCGGGGTAAAATTTCCACAGAAGTGGTAAGGCAGGCGGAATTATCTCAGCGGCAACGTGACTAAGTAAAATTTTATAAATCCACGAAGCGGGCGGTATCCCGGCAGAAGCAGCATTGTCCTAGCCAAGCTTCTTGCGTAAGCAGCGGGCGCGTCAAAGATAAAATTTTCACGGAGACGGCAAAGTACAGCAGTATGCTGCTAGAGACACCTGGCGAAGATGAAATTCTATGCAAAGAGAGCGAGATGAATTTTGCGCAAAGACCGCGCTATTTGCTGAAATTCGCGCAAAAGCAGTATTCTTTTAAAAAATTCCTAGTAGCGGTAGCGTTCGTCGGCGAAGCTCGCCTTTGAGGCGGTGGCGTTTTGCTAAGGCTTTTTGCGAAATCGACGTTGCATAGCAAAGTAATTGTAAAAGCGGCGAGCGTGCTGCAGATAAAATTCTTAGCAAAAGAGGCGCAGAGCGAAATTCTTACGTAAGACGCACAGCAAAGATAAAATTTGCCAAGCAACTACGAGCGAAAACCCCAGTAAATTCGGCGAAACTTGGTAGAACGAATAATTTTTATCAAATCTATGCAGCTTTGCCAAATTTCTAAATTAGTCGAAATTTTCTATCAGATCGCTAAAAATTTTAGTTAAATTTTCGACGTCGCTAATCTCTACACGTTCATTGATCTGATGGATAGTGTCGTTTCGCACGCCAAACTCCGCCGTCTCCACGCCGAACTCCGCGAAGTATCTCGCGTCGCTCGTGCCGCCTGCGGTGTTTAGCTCGGCTGCTGCGCCGCAGATTTTCTGCACGCTAGCGCTTAGTTTTTGCACGATTTTGGAGTTTCGTTGAGTTAAAAAAGACTTTGAGGAGCTTTTTAGCGCAAGGTGTAGCGACGCGCCTGCTCGCAGCTGCGCGGTGCAGCTCATTTCTAGCTTGCCGCAGGATTCGCTTTCGTTGCACAGCGTGTCTTTTGCATCTAGCTCAAATAATCTCAGTACGTAGTCTCGCACGTCCTCTAGCCCCAATCCTACGCCGCCGCGGACGTTAAACATCACGCGCACATCCTTGGGTGTTACGTTTACTACCTGCAAACCGCCGCGAATGTCGGTGATGACTATCTTGGCTGGAGCGAAATCATCGCTGCCAGCGTCCAGATCATGCCCCGCAAGACTTGCTAGCACCGGCGCTAAAATGTGGACAGGATTGATGCATTTATCTGGGTAGGCTGCGTGCCCGCCGATACCCGTGAGTGTGAGGACGCCGTTAATCGAGCCGCGACGGCCGATCTTAATGGTATCGCCGAAGCGCACTTCGCATGTAGGCTCCGAAACGACTGCGAAGTCGGGTAGGGCACCTTGCTCGCGTAATTTAGAGAGCATTTCGCGCGTGCCGTAGATGCCGTCGCCCTCCTCATCGCTGGTTAGCAGCAGGCTTAGCGTGCCCTTAAAATCGCGTGCCGCCGCTAGCGCGCAGATCGCCGCTGCGATGCCGCTTTTCATATCCTGCGCGCCGCGCCCGTATAAAAAGCCGTCCGCTTCCACCGGCACAAACGGATCGCTCGCCCAGCCCTCGCCCGGTGGTACGACGTCGATGTGCCCGGCAAAGCACAGATGCGGACCCTGTCCGAAGCGTTTGGTAAAAATCGCGTTAGTTACGCCGTTTAGCTCAAATCTATCCTCGCTAAAGTCTGCCAGCAGCATCGAGACGTAGTTAAAAGCTCCGTCGTCGCTAGGCGTGAGCGAGCGGAATTTGATGAGCTCTTTTAGAATTTCAATCGGTTTCATAAGCCATCCTTTGGTTTAAATTTTAGCGAAAATTATAGCGTATAAAAGCTTTAGTGCGAAAAATACCAAAATAAACGCCGAGATATATGCAAATGTCCGCACTACAATGTTTGGAAGCTTGCTGCGGGCTAGATATATCGCAAGCGGAAAAAGCGTGATCCAAGCTAAGATTCCGCTTGCAAGCCCCGCAAGGGCAAGCGCGAAATCTGCTCGCGCGGTGCCGGCAGAGACGCTGAGCCAAAACATAATGACGTATGGATTTAGTAAATTTATCAAAAAGCCTTTGCCGTAAAGCGCCGCGCCCGAGCAAGCCTCGACGCTTGCAGGCTGCACCGAGCGAGTTGCGCCATGCCAGATCGCGTACGCCGTGTAGAGTAAAAAGCATGCACCAAATACCGATATGCAGGCAAAAACGATCGGGATTTTGGCTAACTGCGATATGCCAAACGCCGATAGCGCTAGATACAGCATATCTGCGCTCATGGCACCGAGGCCCAGGCACAGCGCCTTGGTGTAGCTTCGCAGCGCGTAGGACATTATCAGCACGTTTACCGGGCCGATCGGCACGCTAACGCCAAGCCCCATCAAAACCCCTTGTACGAACGATTGCATCCCTCTGCTTGTACTCCCCAATCTGCTTTAAAATTTCGGCATGCGGCGCTGCGAAAAAACCTATGGACGCGGCTTTGCGAATAGATCGATGACGCACAGCTTCGCGAATGGATCAATCCTAAAATTCCGCGCGACCGCCGATCGGTTTTAAATTTAACGCAATCGCCGCCGTAATGTGCTCTGGCTCTAAAATTTTAATGCAAGCGTCGTAGTGCGCTCGGCTCTAAAATTTTTAACGCGTGCGGTCGCATATGCTTCGACTTTGAAATTTTAACGAGCGCTTCACATACACGCTCAGTCGCAAAATTTCAATATGAGCATTATGTGCTTGAAATTTATACGAGCATTCGTGCGGCGGACCCGCTCACTAGACTTCAAATTTGGTTTTTAAATTTTAACGCACAGATCGCGATTTAAATTTGCACTTTAAATTTTGCGGCTCGAATTTTGTGAGGCAAAATTTGCCGTTTTGCTGCGCCGCTAAGTTTGCGAGCCAAATTTCACAAGGCAAAATTTAAACTAGCAAAAGATTGGCGACGAACGACGCCTCGTGCAAGTCGGGAAGTTTTAGTCGCGTAAATTTAAAGATCGCGGCGGTAAAATTTAGCCCGCCGGGGCTCTGCGTAATTTCAGACATTTGCGTATCCGCGCTCGTAAATCGCGGCTGAAATTTTGCGAAGCGAAATCGCGCCTTAAAATTTTATCCGTAAATTTTAAAATCCAGCCGCGGCGCCTGAAATTTAATCGTACGCCTGCTTTAAATTTAGCCGCACGCCCGCAATTTGGCTACGCCCTCATTTTAAATTTTATCGGCCGCCGCAAAACCTGGTCCGCAAAACAGACGTGCCGCAGAGCAGACTCCGCCGCGACGCCAAATCGCGCCGTAAATTTTATCGTTTCGCAGCGGGGCAAATTTTACACTGCAAAGCAAGAACCTACGCGCCGCTGGATTAAATCTGCGCCGCAGAGCAAATTCCGCGCCGCGGCTTGGTTTACAGAGATCTCGCGCGCAAAGCCCGCTTCATAAAAATTACGCGCCCGCAAGAGGAAGGCGGCGGCGGTTCGTTTATGCCAAAGTCCGTCAAAAATCCCCATCACGCCGCAAAAGTACGGTTTAAAACGAAAAATCCCCCGTCGCGCCGTGCGACATGCTCTCATAAACCGCCTTGACGTACTTATCGCGCACCACGCAATCTAGCAGCTTCTCGCACTCCAAGCAGCTAGTGAGATTGTGCTCTGCCTGGCACGCCTGCAGCGCGGCTAAGCTTTTATCCAAAATTTCGTCGTAAACGTCGCACGGCGCGCTGCTCTCGGTATCAGCCATCAGTTTTTCTCGCCGTAAATTTCATGCATCTTCGCGATCTCGTACTTCGAGCCGAAAAAGCAAGGGCTGCTTTGGTGGATTTTTTCAATCTTAAGATCCAAAAGAGAGCCGTTCGCGCCGTCGCTGGTGGCGCCTCCGGCGCGCTCGAATATGAACGCAAACGGCAGCACTTCGAAAGTTACGCGAAGCTTGCCGTGCGGATGATCGCTAGTGGCGGGGTAGCTGAAAAGTCCGCCGCCTTTTAATAAAATTTGATGCAGATCGCTTACCATCGCGCCGCTGTATCGCAGTCGGTAGCCCTCATCAAATAGCGCCCGCACGAGCTTTCGGTGCGGTTCGCTCCAGCCATTTTGCGTCGCGCCCGTGGCGTTTAGCTTGCCTTTTTGCTGTAGGCGCAGCTCTTTTACGAAGCTAAATTTGCCCTCGCGATTTAGGCGGTAGAGCTTCGGCGCGTCCTCGCAAACGACCATCTCAAGGCGCGGCCCGTAGATGCAATAGATCGCTGCCCTTAAGCTTGCGGGCGAAATTTCATCCTCGTAGATGCCGAAAATCGAACCCACGGCGAAATTTACGTCCACTAAGCTTGAGCCGTCGAGCGGATCGTAAGCGACGATTAGGCGCGCGTCCTCTCGCAGCGTTAAAATTTCATCTTTCTCCTCGCTGATTAGGGCGCGCACGAGCGGATTTTTGCGAAATTCCGCCTCGATTATGGCGTCGCTTTTTACGTCGAGTTTGAGCTGCGTATCGCCCGTGCTGTTGTGATGATCGGTGTAGCCGAAGTCCGCGTATTTCAGCTCCTCGGCGATTTGTAGCGCGATATTTTGGATTGATTTTACGATCTCTTGCATTCCGTTTCCTTTACATTTTTTTGGCGTTTTTTAAGATCCATTCGCTAATGCCCGCAGCGTCGTCGATGTCGAAATTTACCGGGCAAAACTTATCCATCTGCTCGCCGCTTAAATTTGAAGCGATCGCGTCCGAAAATGGCAGATACGCCGGATCGATTCTGTCGCGAAACAGGCTTATGCGCGGCAGCGGCAGCGTCTTTAGCCCCTCTACGAGCAAGATATCAAACTCGCCTAGCATCCGCACGACCTCGTCGATTTGCATACAGCGCTGCGAAAAATAGCTCGTCCGCGTCGGGCTCATCACGACGGTTTCGGCGCCGAGCTCGCTAAATTTGGCACTGTCCTTGCCCTCTACATCAAAGCGCGCCTTATCGCCAGGATCGTGCTTTACGATCGCAGTCCGTAGTCCGCTAGCGATAAAAATTTTAGCGATCTTGCAAATTAGCGTCGTTTTGCCGCTGTTGGAAGGGCCTGAAAATGCGATAGCAAGTCTTTTCATTTTTAAAATCCGGCTTTTTAAGATGAGCAGATTGTAGCGAATTTAGCCTTTTAAAAAGCAAAATTCGTTAAAATGCGCCTAAAATTTCAAAGGAAGATCGATGAAGAAATTTGATTTTAGCGGCGCGCGAGGTAGCGCGGCAAGGGGCTCGTTAAGCGTTGCAGCAAAGGGCGCTATTTTAGCCGCGCTAGCGCTATTTTTAAACTCCTGCTCCGCAAACGATCCCCGTCACGATCCGCTTAAAAACGAGTTTCTGGCTTACACGCAAAAATTTGAATCGGTGCGCGCGGGCGATCGCTATTTGGCAGTGGCGACCTATCTAAATCCCGTCGCGCCCGAGCTTAGAAACGCCGCGGAGGACGAGGTGTTTTTACTCGCCTCCTATCCTAAAGAGATTCAGATCCGCGCGGTACAGATCAACGGTGCAAACGCAAACGTAGTGCCGCTGAGCGACGGCGATCCGCTTTTGCAAAAGGAGCTTTTTAAGATCGCGTGGGCGAGCCGCTACAAGATCACCGCGCCTAAGAGCGATAAGGACGAGTTGGTGCTTAGCTACCGCACCTCAAATGAGCTGAACGCCACGATGAAATTTCGTAAAATTTCAAAGTCGCTGTATTGGCAGCCGCAGATCGATCTGAAAGATTGAAGGAGAGAAGGTGGGTTACGACATAAGCTACCATGCGATCGGCAAAGATGAAATTTCGCAGTGGTATTTTAAGCCGCTAAAGCTTGCGCAGAAGGGAGATTTTGAGGCTATCGCTAAAATCGCGCGCGAAGCGGAGATGGATGAATTTTATGTAGAAAAATACGCGGACGGCTTCCGCTCGGCGCTGCAGTACGGCACGCAGGGGATTTTTAATAAAACGCACGGATTTCACCTCGCCGTGGCGCAGGGCTATTTTAGAGAGTATTTTTACACGCGCGGCACGGCGTTTAGCTTTTTGGCGGAGCAAAGCTCTAAATTTAAACCCTACATAAGCGATTGGCGCGAGGTTTTGCCGGCGGAATTTTTAGCGGAATTTAGCGGGCAAATTCATAACGAAATCATCGAAAACTACTGCTGCGGCGCGTATCTTGGCGCCGATAATGTGCAGAAACTGCTGCGCGATTATGAAGCGGATGGCGAGATAAAAGAGGCGATAGATGAGTTTTATGCGCAGAATTTGCCCGTGTTTTTAAACGCGCTAAATTTGGCTCGCGAGCTTGGAGTAGGGCTACTTGAGGCTACCGAGGTGGTTGAGCCCAATCCGATCGATCTGAATAGGTCCGAGTCATTTTCAAATCTTTTTAATTGCGATACGCAGGGCGCGCTGATCTATGCGGAAATCGCCGCGCAGCAGATCGGCGAGGCGATAGAGCGAGATAAGGCAGGCGGAGGCAATAGGATGGTCAGAGAGAATTTTACCTCGCGCGGCGCCAATGCGACGGGCAGCGGCAGTACGACGGAAGCAGATGGCGGCGCAATGAAGGCAAGCAGCGAGAATTCCGTCCCGTGCAGCGGCGATACAATGGAAGGCGGCAGCGAGAATTCCGTCGCAGAAGATCATAAAGACGCAACCTCCGCAGGCGGCAAGAAGTCGCTTTTCGGCAAGATTAAAGGGCTTTTTAAATAGCAATTTGATCGCTAAATTTTATTCCGCCGAAGTTTGCACAGAGTTAAGGTCGTAAAATTAAATCATCTCGCGCTCGCGAGCTCTGCACCGCGCGGTTAATTTAGCTAAAACGGCACGGTTCGACAAGTGTAAATTTAAAATTTAAAACTTGCCGAAATTTTAAAACGGCGGCTTGCATATCCGAAGTTACGAAATTTTAAATCGCCGCAAACAAGCTGCAAAAGAGGCTAAATCTAAACCTGTCGCAGCCTTTGCAGTGGGATAATCTACGATAATTTATCTGTTTACATTTTTGATCTTTTGTTGATCCAGCGGCAGGTCGGAGCGGATTTTTATTATGACCGTATCGTCGCCGTGAGCGCCTCCGCCTATTAAAACGCCTCCGTCATCCGTGCTTACGGCGCTTTTGAGCCAAAAATCTTGCAATTTCGCTTTGTTTTCGCGCAATATATTGCCGTCCAAATCAAGCTCTAAAAATATCGTCTGATCCTCCGAAGCGTCGTTTGCGCCGATTAGAAGTAGCCCCTCTTTGTAGTTTGCTAATTTATAGGTCGCGTTTAGCGTGTCGGGCAGATCGCAGACGCCGCGATCTCTTCCGCAAATCTGCTTTCTCCAAATTTCATTGCCGAAAGCGTCAAATTTTGCGATATTCGCGCCAAATTTTGCCAGCAGAAATATCGATCCGTCCTTTGCTTTTAGCAGCTGCGCTTTCTGATCCATTACGAGTTCGTCCGAGGCGACGCCTTCTTTCGTGCGGGCGAAATTTACGCTCTTATGCCAAAGCTCGTCGCCCTTAGCGTTAAATTTTAAAAATCCGTCTTTTTCGATGATAAGCAGGATCTCGCTTTCGGATATTTTGGCTATCTTTGTCATGGTGCCGTCAAACGGCCTTTTGCTCTTTGCGATATTTAGCTTTTTCTTCCATAGCAGTTTTTCTCTCTCGTAAAAGCGCAGATCGTCGTTTTCGTCTATCGCGGCAAATTTATCGCCGAAGCTCGCTACTTCTTTAAATTTAATAGGAAATTCGTAGACTATCTTTTTCGTTTCGGGGTCTAAAATTTGATTATCCAAAAGCGCGTATGAGTCCATCGCGGCTACTGGCATATTGGCTGCGGATACAACATTTAATTTTTTGCGCCAAAGCTCCGCTCCCTGCTCGTTTAACGCAACTAGCGAGACTCGGTATTCGTCGTTTGCGCTTGCAAGGAGCAGATATCCTTGCGGAGATTTTATTATGTTATCGACGGTTCTAAAGCCGTTTTTAGAGTAAGGAAGTTCCCAGATAGCGCCTTTTTCTTCGGGGCTTTTTTCGGTTAAAATTTCATTTTGTATCTGCGCAGATTGAGCGGATTTCTCGGCGGAGCTTAACGAAGCGCGATCAAGCCCGCTTATGAACGCTCCGTTTCTCGTAAAATAGGAAAAGAAAAGATATTTGCCGCGAGATTCGACGCTTACGCCCTTTAGGCTCTGCGGAAAGAGATATTTTTTTATCGGAGCGGGGTCAAGTTTATTGCTAAAATCGATCAGATCTACGCTTGGAAACTCCCCTTTTTCGGATATTTTTTTTGCCCAAGTAGGCTAAATTTAGATCCTCTATGACTTTAAAATTATTTAAATGCGCGCCGCTGTAATACGCGCTTGATTGAACCGTGTCGTTTTCGCCTAAATCATATAACCCAAATTCGCTCCAATTTGATGAAAATACCCGCTTGCCGTCTTTGGATAGTGCCATTTTATCGATTTCTAAATACGGATGAGCGATATAGCGGATCTGCTTTAAGATATTAGAGCTTTGCGCGGCATTTGCGCGGTACCTATGCATATCCGATATATCTAAAATATAAAACCCCGTCCAGCTTGCCAGCAAGAGTTCGTTCTCAGATAGCAGTTTCAGATCGCCGAGTTCCTTTATTTCGGACAACCTATGCGGCGCGCAAGCGTAATCGTATTCCCGCTTAGTGACTTTGGAAGGGGCGATAAAATAAGCAAGCTGCGTAAATTTATCATCTTTTACGTCATAGGCGGTAAGGGTGCTAAAAAAATCCTTCGCAAAGAGAGTGCGTCCGTCGCTGGAAAACTCTATTTTATTTACAAATCGCGCCTCAAGCCGAGCCGAAATTTTAATATCTCTTCGGTCGCTAAGATCCAGCTTATAAATTCCGAAATTCGGATCGGCGACGAATAGACTTTTGCCGTCTTTGCTCTGCGCGATATCTATGTAGGCGGGATCAAGCTTGTGCTGCGGAAAGGAAAATATGCCCGCAAGCCTTAGACTGCGTGGCTCGGTAACATCGATCAGGACGATACCGCCCTTGTCGTCGCCCAAACCGAAGAGGGTATTTTGATCCTCAGAAAGACGCAGCTCGTAAATTTCAAACGGAAGCTTAAGCGCGTTTTTTGCAAGCTCCCTCTCCTCTAAATTTAGCTCTTGCAGCGCGCCGCCATGTTTTTTCGCGGTGGCAAGATCGCTTTTAAGGATTAAAATTTCATCCTCCTTAAGCGATTTCGCGGCATCTTTGGCAGCCGAAAAATTTTGAGTCGCCGCGCAAATTTCGCAGATAAAAA
This sequence comes from uncultured Campylobacter sp., assembly GCA_963529615.1. Taxonomy (GTDB): domain Bacteria; phylum Campylobacterota; class Campylobacteria; order Campylobacterales; family Campylobacteraceae; genus Campylobacter_B. The sequence continues at coordinate 27,245 of CAUSAC010000018.1, forward strand.
CCGAAGCGGCTAAAATTTTAACTATAAGATTTCGCTTTGCTTTCATTTCGCCGCCTCGTAAATTTATCTAAAATCGTCGCTTCTGCTCGGTACCAGCAGATCTTGCAGCTCCTGTTGCACCGAGACTTTCGCGCGCGGATCGAGGATCTGCGAGTAGATGATGAAGTTTGCAAGCACCTTTTTGCCGTAGTCCCTGCTCTCGGCATACGGCACGAGCTCCATGCTAAGCCACGGCTCAAATTTGCCCTTATTAAACATATCGCCGCGCTGAAGCATCTTTTTGACTAGCCCGAGCCCGCCGTTGTAAGCGTATGCGATGAAAACCGGGCTGTAAATTTTACGCTCCAACCAGTCGATGTGGATGTTGGCGAAGCGGTAAGCGACTTCCGGGCGGAACATATCGTCTTGATCGAAGCCGTCGATTTTGAGTTGCTTTTTTCCGATCTCGTTAGCCAAAAATGGCATAAATTGCATCATCCCAAGCGCATACGATGTAGATACCGATGCGGGCACGAAGCGGCTTTCTTGGCGGGCGAGCGCCAAAATTAGCGCCTTGCGGCGGTTATCGCCGTCGCCGATATATTCCATAAACGGCGCCGGATAGAAGTTGTCCTTGCCGCCGCTTGCTTTATTCATGATGTATGAGTACTCGCCGATGCTTTGCTTAGTGTCGAATTTTTTGGCAAATTCCAAAAGCTGTGGGCGCGACATCTGATCAGCGCTATTTTTCGTGCGAACCCAAGCGAAAGGATCGGTGATATCGTAGCCCTCGATGGAATTTTTAGCGGGATTTGGGATGATTATGTTTAAATTCCTATCCCCTAAGACCTCCTTGGCATAAAGCGCGTAGAGGCTGTAATAATCGCTGCTAGCAAGCTGGCGCAAGACGTTTTGATCTCCATTTAGCAGGTAGATCCAAAATTTTGCATTGTGTACATCGTGAGGCTTCTCAAAGCTCGCTGCTGCGCGGCTAAAAAACGCAAGCGCCGCCCCTTCGTCGCCCTGCATGACGGCATTTACGCCCAGCATAAATGCTACGTCCTTCTCCACGGTTAGCGGATCGACGCCCGTGAGCGAGCGGCGCAAGTGCGGGTATTTGCGGTTGATTAGCGCATCGTTAAGAACCGCTTTGAAACCTTTTTGCGAAGCTAGTTCGCTTACGAAGGCTGCGTTGGTGTCGATGTCGATCAGAGCGTCTTTGCCCGCACCTTTTAAGTAGTCGTAATATAAAAAGTAGTTTTGCGCGTTGCGGCTCTGCATAAAATACTCGCTCGGATTTTCGTCGTTAAATCCGCGCAGTAAATTTGCAGCGTCGCGTGCAGCCGCGTCTTGGTGCTTTTCAAGCTGCAAAGCGAGCGTCTCTCGTACCGACGGGCTTAGTTTGGCGATGAAATTTGGATAGGAGCGCGCCTTTTTGCAGGTTAAATTTGCATCTAAAATATTGGCGGAGGTAACGCCTGCGCAGCGATCTGGACGCTTAGGAGGGCGAATGGCGCCGAAAATTCTATCTAGCTTCTCTTTTAGTTTGCCTTTGTAGCGAAAGATACTTTGTTTTAAAGCTCTAATCTCCGCTTTGTTGTATTTCGTCTCATCTATTAGGCGATAGATGTAATAGTCCTTGGCTAGGGATTTGGGCTCGTCTTTGATCTGTTCGTAGCTTAAAATTTTACCGCCCGATACGGCGCACAGCAGTCCCAAAACAAGGCTAAATTTCAGAAATATTTTCAAATGACCGTCCTATTGATGATATAGATTATCGCGCTGTCAAAGAAGTTAAGCACGAGTAGGATAAGAAGCGGCGAAAGATCGAAGCCGCCGAAAGTCGTAGGCAGATAGCGACGCACTAATGCAAACGCAGGCTCGGTAAGCGCAGAGATGACGCGGACGATTTTATAAAATTTACCGAACGGATTTGGACGGATGAAACTCAAAACGCAGGCGACGAAAATTAGCATCATATAAGCTTGAATCACGTAGTGAATACTCACTAAAATGCCGTAAAATACGCTATTTAGTAGCATCGAGTATCTCCTTCAAATCGGCGCGGATCAGCGGATACAGTTCGCTAAGCTCCGGTCCGTGAGGTGCGCCGGTTAGTAAAAATCTAAGCGGCATAAACAGACTCTTGCCCTTTAAGCTTGTAGCCTGCGAAAGCGCCGCTTTGAAATCATTAAATTCCATTGGAGCGCCCTTTGAGCTTAATAAATTTAAGATCGCCTCTCGCAGCGCCTGCGCCTGCGCCGCCCACTCCTGCGGGATATCTTTCGCGCCGTAGATCGCTGCGATCTTTTCTTTAATCTGCGGGATAAGGCTCGCTTCTTGAGTGTAAAATTTTATCAAAGGCGCGAATTTCGGCTCAAGCTCAAAAAGCTCTGCTAAGCGCTGCTCGCTCGCTCTTTTGATATGCTCGCGGTTTATAAAGGCGAGTTTATCTTCGTCAAATTTCGCCGGGCTTTTTGAAATTTTAGCGATGTCGAAAAACTCCACCGCCTCATCCATGCTAAAGACCTCACGCGGCGTTTTGTTGCCCAGCAGGATTAGATAATTCGCGATCGCCTCGGGTAGGTAGCCGCTTTGAAGCAGCCATTTTACCGAGGAGCTATCCTCGCGCTTGCTCATCTTTTTGCCTTCGGAATTTAATATGATCGGCAGGTGAGCGTATTTGATCTCGCCGTCGTAGCCGAGGCTTTGGCGGATCCAGTTTTGCTTCGGAGTGTTTGAGACGTGATCCTCGCCGCGGATTACGAAGCTCACGCCCTGCATCATATCGTCGCAGGCGCAGGCGAAGTTATATGTAGGCGTCTTATCCGCGCGCATGATGACAAAGCTGTCGATATTCTGCGGCTCAAATGCGATACGGCCCTTGATCGCGTCGGTAAATTCCAGCGCGTGATCGGGCTTTTTAAGGCGGATAGTAAAGGGCTTCTCGCAGTTTAGCACCTCCTGTGCGCTTAAATGCTCGCAGTGCCCGTCGTAGCGATACGCCTCTCCCGCATCCTTGGCGGCTTGCTTTTTCGCTTCCAGCTCCTCCTCGCTACAAAAACAGCAAAACGCCTTTTTCTCGGCGAGCAGCTTGGCTGCGAATTGGCGGTGGAATTTTAAATTTTTGCTTTGATAATACAGGCTCTGCCATTCAATGCCGAAGCGCTTTAAAATTTCGATGATCTCTTGATCTTTGCCTTCGATATTGCGCGCAGTGTCGGTATCCTCGATGCGCAAAATAAAGCCGCTTCCATCTTGCAGCGAGCAGATGTAGTTAAAAATAGCTGCGCGTAAATTTCCGATATGCATATCGCCGGTGGGCGACGGAGCGAAGCGATACAATTTAGGTCCTTTGGGTTTAAATTTAAGCTGGGATTATACTTTTTACTTCCTAATAAAAAGCAAAAACAAAGCAAAAATAGGCTAATATCGGCACATTTTATTTAAGGAGACAATATGAGTTTCATTCAGGAATTCAAAGAATTCGCGATGAAAGGAAACGTCATCGATATGGCGGTGGGCGTCGTCATCGGCGGGGCTTTCGGCAAGATCGTAACTTCGCTCGTAAGCGACATTATGATGCCGGTTTTAGGACTTCTTACGGGAGGCATGAATTTTACCGATCTTAAGATCGTGCTAAAAGAAGCGGTGGGGCAGACCCCGGCCGTTACGATAAACTACGGCTCGTTTATCCAAGTAACGGTCGATTTCATCATCATCGCGTTTTGTATATTCTGCGCGATCAAGGCGATCAATAAGCTTAAAAAGCCCGCCGAGCCTGCGCCAGAGCCTGCTGCACCTGCCGAGCCTAGCGAAGAGATTAAACTTCTTACCGAGATAAGAGACCTGCTTAAAAAATAGGTCGCGGCGATGCTTGAGAGAATTCCTTATTTCAAAGCTCTAAGCGCAGCGCAAATCGATCGTTTGGAGCAGATTAGCATCCATAAAAGCTACAAAAAGGGCGAAATTTTATTTTTCGAGGGCGAGCGCTCGCAGTATCTATTAATCCTGCTAAAAGGAATTTTAAAAATCTATAAAACCTCCGCAAAGGGGCGAGAGATCCATATGCGCGAGATCCGCCCCATCTCGCTCGTAGCCGAGATGGTAAATTTCGAAGAGACGAGCTATCCTGCAAGCGGCGTGTTTTCGACAAACGGCGAGGTGCTAAAGATTGATTATGAAAAATTTAAAAACGAGTTTATGATCGATCCAAAGATTTGCCTGGAGCTTTTAAAATCGATGTCTGAGAAGATCCGAGCGCTAAATGCGGTCTTTGATAATCAAGTCGTGCTTAACTGCGACGGCAAGATCGCTAAGTTTATCAGCGAGAATTTCGATATTTTTATGAGCACGAAATACACTAGAATAGCCAAAATTCTAAATGTTACCCCCGAGACATTTTCGCGCACCATCACTAAATTTAAAAAGAGCGGCGCGCTAATTTTAGACGATAAGCAAGAAATCACGGGCTTTGATAAAGATAAGCTGGATGAGTATATCCAAGGCTAGAGTTTGAAAAGCGCCTATATTTTCCCGATCGTCGGCACGGTTTTATTCCTGTTTTTTAATCTTTACATCTACAGATCGATCAGCGCGCGCTTTGCGCCATATAAAGGCTTCGCTACGTTTCGCCCCGCTTTGAGCTTGCTTTGCGTAGCTTTAGCAATTTTAGATACGATATTTTTTGCGGGTTTTGGGCTTAATGGAAGCTTTAAAAACGAGCTGCTCTATAAAGCTTGCGTATTTTGCATGGCAGCGTCCTTTTCGCTCTTTTTTATCTGCCTTGCTTACGATGTGCTAAGCGCAGCCGCGCATGTGGTTAAATTTAGAGAAAATAGGCGAAAATTTTTAAAAACCTTTATCGACATAACCTTCGTAATAATGGCGTTTAGCTATATTTTTAAGGGGCTTTATAATGCACTAAAAATTCCAAAAATCACCGAGCGCGAAATAAAAATCAAAAACTTAGCTAGCGAGCTAAGTTTTGCCGTCATCTCGGACGTGCATCTGGGCGAGTTTTTGAAAAAGGAGTTTTTGCAAGGCGTCGTAGCGCAGATAAATTCGCTAAATTACGATGCGCTACTGATCGTGGGCGATATGTTTGATCTGCGCTCGGATGAGCTCGGGGATATTTTGCAGCCTCTTGAGGCGATCAAAAAGCCTATCTTTTTCGTCACGGGCAACCACGAGTATTACCGCGGCGACGCAAGCGGGCTTATCGCGGCGATGCAAAAAGCGGGCGTGCGCGTGCTGCAAAACGAAAGCGTGGAATTTGAAGGGCTAAATTTAATGGGCGTGCACGATCTTAGCGGCTTTCGCTTCGGATACATGCAGCCAGATCTCGACGCTGCGCTAGCGCAAGCAGACCCCGATAAACCAAAAATTTTACTCGCACATCAGCCAAAATACGTCGTGGATTTCGTGCGCGACGAGGTCGATCTGTGTATCTGCGGACACACGCACGCGGGGCAAATTTTTCCGTGGACGCTTTTGGTGCTGCTTAGTCAGAAGTATCTTTACGGGCTGTATAACGACGGGCTGAAGCAAATTTACGTAAGCAGCGGCGTAGGGTTTTGGGGGCCGCCGATAAGGGTCTTTGCCGATGCCGAGATCGCGCTGCTTAAGCTTAGAAAGGCATAGATGAGAAGTTTTATTTCGAGGATTTTCGGGATTATCGCCGCGGTAAAATTCCCTAAATTTATACAAAATTTTATCAACCTAAAATATGTGGAATTTTTCAAAATCGATATGAGCGAATTTGATCCGCCGCAAAGCTACGCAAGCCTAAACGCTCTTTTTACCCGCCGCTTGCTGCGCCCGCGCGAGATAGCTACAGACGAGACGGCTTTTATAAGCCCTAGCGACGGCATGATCTTTGAGAGCGGATGCTGCGCCGATATGCGGGCTTTTAGCGTAAAAGGCAGCGAATACAGCCTTAGCGAGCTGCTGGGGCGCACTTTTACTGCGAGTGAAAGCGGCGGAGCGGCTAAAAATTTATATGACGAGGCCGTTGCTACGAACGGGAGCGGCGAGGTTGGAACCGGATGCGCAAAAGATGCCGACGCAGGGATGAAATTTCGCGCCGCGCAAGCAAAAATTAGAAGCGATGAAAGCGGCGCAACTTATGCTACAAGCGGCGTGCAGGCTGAAATTTATAGCGATGAAAACGGCGCGATCCGCGAAACGGGCACAATTAACGTCCAAGACGGCGAAAATACAAGCGGCGTAAATTTAAGCTACGCAAACATCTATCTAAGCCCGCGCGATTATCATCATTATCACGCGCCGTGCGATCTGAGCGTGACGGAGGCGCTTTACATACCTGCTGATCTTTACAGCGTGGCGAAGAAATTTTTACTTAAAATTCCAAACCTCTACGCTAAAAACGAGCGCGTAATTTTAAAGTGCAAAATGCCTGGCGGCGGGATTTTGTGGATGGTTTTCGTGGGTGCTTTAAACGTCGGCAAGATGAGATTTGATTTCGATGCGCGAATACAAACGAATGCATGCGCAAGTAGAGCTGAGGCGCTTTACGAATATGAAAATTTAAACTTTAAAAAGGGCGATCATTTGGGAAATTTTGAACTGGGTTCGACGATCGTGCTCGTAGCGCAAAGCGAGTTTTTAAAATTTGAAACTCCGGCTAATATGTCCGTAAAATTCGGACAAAAAATCGCAGAATTTAATGAAATTTCACAAAATTCCATTTAAAATGCAGGATTTTTTCTTTAACTAAAATTAATTTTATTTAAATTTGGCTATAATCATCTCACTTTAAATCAAAGGATTTAACATGAAAAATTTAAAAGCTTTTACGATGATAGAGCTTGTTTTCGTCATCGTCGTTTTAGGTATTTTGGCGGGCATCGCGGTGCCTAGATTAGCCGCTACGCGCGATGATGCTACGATCGCTAAGATGCGCGGAGACATCGCTGCTATTAGAAGCGGACTTTCGCTAGTTAGAAGCGAGAATATGATGAGAGGCGTGACTACGTGGCCTGGTCTAGAAGCTAATCCAGATGTAGCCGGTACGCTTTTTGAAGGTGTTTTGCAGCAGCCCATCTATCCAATGAAAGCTGGTGGCAGAAACGGCTGGAGCTTAGTTACAAATGGTAATGCTAATGCTACATCCACATATACAGCTACCGTTGCCGGTCAATCAACTACTTTTAACTACTATCCGACTGCGGCTTCTAGACCTGCAGGCTCAACGGTTAATGTAGGTTCATTCGACTGCAATCATCAACAGCCTCTTTGTCAATCCTTAGCTCAATAGCTAAATGCTTTATTATGAAGTTGCGGTTTTGGGCGCTAGCCTAAAGCCGCTTACTTATAGTTCAAATTTTAAAATCTCAGCCTATCAAATCGTATCCGTTCCCGTAAAATCGAGCGTCAAATCCGCCGTGGTCCTGCGCGAGGTTGCAAAACCGACCTTCAAAACCAAGGAAATTTTAGAGATTTCGCAGCTTAAATTTACCTCATTTCAGATCGCACTTGCAAATTTTATCGCGTACTACTATGTCTGCGAAAAGAGTGTTGCATTTGGGATTTTCGAGCCTACAAGTGAGACGACGCAGGATTTGCGGAATTTGCAGGAGGATCCTATGACCGAGTGGAATTGCGCTTGCGAGCAAATTCCCGTTAGTAAGCCAACCTCCACTTGCAAGCAAACTTCTACCCGCGAACAAAATTTTATTTCCGAGCAGAATTCCATCACCACACAAAATTCTACGCTCGATGGGAATTTTAATGCCACACAAAATTCCATTTCAATCCAAAATTCTGCATTGACGAGAAATTCTACTATCATAGAAAATTCCGTTACCGTCATGAATTCCGCCACTGCGCCGAATTCCACGCAAAAGCAAAATTTGAAGCAGGCGCCAAATTCTATCTTACAAAATTTGGCGTCAAATTCTACCTCCGCGCAGAATTCTATCCAAGAGCGAGACTTTGTCAATGAACAAAATTCCGTCTCAATTCAAAATTCTACATTGGCACAAAATTCCGCCGCTGCAATAAATTTTGTTGCCGAACCTGATCCTACACACAAACAAAATTTCGCTATCGCGCAAAATTCGACCCAAGAGCGGGATTTTGCCGAGGGAGAGAATTACGTTTCGATTCAGAATTCCGCTTCAGCGCAAAATTCCATCTCAATTCAAAATTCAGATTCCGCAGCACAAAACCCCGCCCCGCCGTCGCTACCTCCGCTTCAAATAGGTAAAATTCCAAACCTCGCCCCTGCGCAGGAGCAAGCGCGTAAATTTGCCGAAGCTAATGAGACGTCGCTGATCTTCGGCGATACGGGCAGCGGCAAGAGCGAAATTTATATCGCGCTGATCGCGCAGGCGCTTGCTACAGGCAAGCAGGCGCTGTTTTTGATGCCCGAGATTTCGCTTACGCCGCAGATGACGAAGCGGCTACAGAGCTATTTCGGCGAGCGGCTCGGCGTCTGGCACTCCAAAATTTCGCCCAAAAAAAAGCGTGAAATTTTAGCGAAATTTAACGCAGGCGAGATCAGGCTCATCGCGGGCGCCCGCTCAGCGCTATTTTTGCCCTTTAGCGATCTAGGCCTCATCGTCGTGGACGAGGAGCACGACGACAGCTATAAATCCGCCGCCGCGCCGCGCCTAAATGCCCGTGACGCCGCGATTTTCGTCGGCAAGAAGCTCGGTATCCGCGTGGTTTTGGGCTCTGCGACGCCCGCACTTAGCACCTATGCGAAGCAGCCGCACTTCCGCCTGCGCGGCACCTATTTTAGCAGCGCCAAGCGCTTCATTTTCGATGAGAGCAAGACGGGACTGAGCCCTAAAATTTTAACCGAGATTGGGCGTAGCCTCGAAGCTGGCAAGCAGGCGGTCGTGTTTTTGCCGACGCGCGCGAACTACAAATATATGATTTGCGAAAACTGCGGGCAGATCGTGCGCTGTCCGTTTTGCGCCGTCGGGATGAGCTATCACGCGGACGCTGCGGCGCTGAAGTGCCATTACTGCGGCTTTAGCACGTTTTACAAGGCATCTTGCGAAAACTGCGGCGGCGAGGTGATGCAGGCGCGCAAGATCGGTACGGGCGAGCTCGCGGCACAGCTTACGGCGCGTTTCCCAAGTGCTCACATCGCAAAATTTGATCGCGACGAGATCACCACGCAGCGCAAGCTTGAGGCGCTGCTAAATAACTTCAACGCCCATAAAATCGACATTCTGGTAGGCACGCAGATGCTTAGCAAGGGGCACGATTACCATGGCGTCGATCTTGCGGTGATAATGGGGATCGATGAGCATCTGAGTTATCCCGATTTTAGGGCGCGCGAGAAGACGCTAGCGCTTGCGATGCAGGTGGCGGGTCGCGCGGGCCGCTCGGGGCAGGGCAGGGTCGTCATACAGACGCGTCAGAGCGGCTTTTTTAGGGATTATATCGAAAACTACGATGATTTTTTGCGCGACGAAGCGGAGTTTCGCGAGGGGCTCTATCCGCCGTATATGCGGCTTTTGCGCGTACTGATCTCGCATAAAAACGAAAAGGCGGCCAGCGAGATAATGAACGCTGCGCTTGAACTTTTGCGCCGCAAACAGGCGGGAGATAGCGCGTTTGCATCGCATGACGGGCTGAATGCGAGGCAGGCAAATTTAAGCGCTTTAAATTTAGAAAATTCTGCGCAGCAGGGCGATAAGCAAATATCAAATTTTAAATTTCAAAGCTCGGATCTGTGCGGGGACGACGCAAATTTAAACCATCAAAAAAATGCTTCAAATTTAAAAAATACCGTGCAAATTTCAGCTTGCGACGGGGATGCGCGTAGCGTAAATTTAAAGCCCGAAAGAAACGAGATCGCGCAAAATTTTATAAATTTAAAAACCGAAAACCCTGCCGAAAATTCCGCGCAGTATTTGAAAGAGAAGGCGAGCGAGAGCTTTGAGATTATCGGCTACGGTAAGGCCGGTATCGCCTATATCGCGTCGAAATTTCGCTTTGAAATTCTGTTGCGCGCTAGCTCGCACACGCCGCTGATTAACGCCGCGCGCGCGCTTGAGCATCTGCCGGTCGAGATCGATATGGATCCCGTAAACTTCGGCTAGACATAGCTTTTAAAATTCGAGCGAAATTTTATCCGCCGCGGACGCCTTTTTGCAGCGTTTGTTTGCGGAGTGGGCTAAAAAAGAGTGGCAAAATTTCGGGTAAAATTTAAGGAGACGATTTGAGCGATAATTTAGATGAGCTAAGAGAAGTCTTGCGTGGAAGGCACGCGAAGGCGCCTCGCAAATCGCAGATAGATAGTGACGAGCTCGATTCTTTAAAACTGGATTTAAAACTAGATGGCTCGGAGCTTGTAGATGATAGCGCAGAAACATATACCGACAAGAATGCGAGCCTTTCGAGCAAGGATAATACCATAATCATAGATTATGACAGAGCCCCATTAATCATCACGGATCATCTATATCGCGATTACGTTAAATATCAATTCCCTGCGATGTGCTGCGTATTTTTAATATTTTTGTTTTTTGCCGTCATCGTGGTGGGGCCGCCAGAGCTAGGCGTATTGCAAATGTTTATCCTAGTGCCCTTGCCGCTCATAGAGGCAGCTAGGCGCGAGGGCAAAGCATATTTCGTGATGACGAACTCCGCCGTCGAGTATTATAAAAAGGGCGAAATTGTGAAATTTTTTGAGCTACAAAAGATCGGTGCGATGGCGGTTAGCTTCGATTGCAGATGGAATTGGAAGCAGCAAATGCCACTAGCCCTTAAGATCGTTATCGTCGTTTGGGTTTTACTCGCGCTTAAGTTTGGCGGAGACGACGAAAGCGTGAGTGTTAATATTAGAAATATAGTTTGTATTTTTACTATGGTACTTACCTTGCTTTACGGCTCTAAGATATTTATGCATCTACATAATGGCAGCCTCGGATTTTTCGGCATTCACGATCAGCTCGTGCTATATAAAGAAAACGCCAACGTCGATATAATGAATATTTTGATGGCAAACAAAGATGAATACGTGCAGCTACGGGAGTATTTCTTAGCCGTGCTAAATGTCGATATAAACGAGCTACAGCGCACGATGTCGGTTTTCGATGAAAAGATAGAATTTAAGAAATTTAAATTCTAAATCGGCGCGCTTGAGGGTTTGTCCGCAGGAACAAATATAGACTCCGTGAGTTTTGGCTAAGCGTGCAGTTAAGCGAATTTTATTTATATAAATTTTGCCCGCGGAATTTACATGATACGACGATAAATTTTACGCCCCGTCATTCTTATATCAGATTAAAATCAAAATATAATATCAAATTGCAAATGCGATTTAATCTTAACGGGATATAATAAGTCATCGCTCTTTTTGAAAGAGGCAAAACTATTTGCACCGATATAGAGCATATAAAGGCAACGATTTGAAAAAACTACTTAGAAATTTTATGATTTTTGCGGGTTTTATCTTTATGTTATACACCTCCTATTTTCTATATTTTTATTCTAAAAGAGCCGAATATGCGGCTATTTTATTGCAGAAGGCGCTTAGGTATGAAGAGGAATTTTTTACTGAGAAAACACAAAATTTAGACCCGTCTGAGCAAACCAAGCTACGGCATGAGTTTGAAAAAGAGAAATCAAAGCTAGAAAAATATTGCAGCGATGCCATAATAAACGGCGACAATAGCCATTGCAAGGTTTACTATAATCTCGATTTTGACTATATCCATTTTTACGACGGGCGAAATCAAGATATCGCGCTAGGCTACGACTTTGATAACGAAAGCATCGAGTTTTATAAAAAGCTATCAGATCACTATGATTACAAAGGCAAAAAATGCAGATCGCGCAGAGTGTATAGCGAACACCATGCGACATTTGCGATTGACAATTTTGAGTACGCGACGTTTTGGTTGGGAGATCATGGCGAATTTACCCTAAAAGATCCGTATATTCATGAATGTGAATAAAATTGATTGATGCTTTAAACACTGAAAGCCTGCCGTATAGATCGGCGGTATATGCATAAATTCATATTTGTGCGGATATGATAATGTATTTTATACTTTAGATTAAGTAATTATGTTGTATAAGCTTATACAACCGATAATAAAAAACGCTTTTAGGATTCTAAAATCCCATTTTAAGGAGCAAGGGATGCAAATTCGTGCTTTTATTTTAGCGATCTTGTTTGCCGTATCGTTCGTAAAAGCGGATGATATAAAGCATCCATCGATGCCATGGCAACTGGAACCTATTTTATGGAAAATTCAAGATAAAAAAGTTGTAAGAAAAGCTCTTCACGAACCTATGATCCGGGGTGCAACTACCTTTAATGGCAAGAGTTTTTATTTTTTTACGATAGAAGATAATGCAACGCTCAAAAAAGAGTATGAAGAGCATTTATCAAAAGAAAGAGACTTCT
>CAUSAC010000019.1:0-38780 GCA_963529615.1 uncultured Campylobacter sp.
ACGACGACTAACGCTGCCAGCTGCGATAAAAACGGTTTTGTGTTCATTTTTGCCTTTTTTGCTAATTCTATAAAATTTTAGCGGATTTGCGCTTTTATGACTTAATCGTCCGAGATCGCTCGCTTGACACAAATTTGTAAATTTTACTCGACGAGACCTGCATCTTTAAGGTGTCAAATTTGAATTAGTCAAATTTAATTAGATTCTTTTCGTAAAAAAAAGGGGGGGGGTGGGGGCTTAAATTGCGCTCTGCTAGCAGCTCTCAAAGAGAGTGCAAGCACAAGGCGAGGCAAAGCCGAAGCAAAAGAGCTCCCTTTTGTATCCGCCTTTCTCTTTTTCTTGGGAGGCGGAAGGGGTTTCTACTTACGAAGCGTCGCCCCTTCCGCCCCCAAACCCCCACCATCCCCACTGCACGTGAGATGTTGCTGCACTGCGTGCAGGTTTATCTGGCGCTAACGCGCTGCGTGTTCAAATTTACGCTTTCACGATGCGGGTCTCGGTCGGTAAAATTTGCAAATTTGACCCCAAATTTGAGCGTAAAACGATAAGGCGAAGTATTTTGAGATGATTTTTGGGGTTTTGAAGTTAAAATTTTACGAAGATAAGGCATGTAGCCTATCGAGTCAAATTTTAACGAAATCCACAAAAAGCACTCAAAAGACAAGCCGTTAAATTTTAACGGCCAAACTCACGCTAAATATTCCATCCCCATCTACCCACTCTTTCACCTTTTTAAATCCTGCATTTGCTACGAGCTGATCCATCTCGGCCTGGCTGCGGCGGCGCATGATCCACGCAGCGCCCTGCCTGTGGCTAAATAGAGCGCGCGCGATCATCTCAAGCTGCGGGTGCCACGGCTGATTGGTGTAGATGAGGTAGCCGCCGCTTTTTACGCTGCTTGAAAAGCCTTGTAGCGCGGTGCGCACGACCGAGTTGTCCGGGAAGAGCTCAAACAGCCCCGACACGACGCCAAGCGTATATGCGTCCTGCAAGCCATCGTAGCTAGCGGCGTCAAAGGCGTTTGCCTGCGTGAAGCTCGCGACGTCCTCTAGCCTGCGCTCCTTTATCATTTCGCTACCGGCTTTTACGTTTATGCCGCTGTAGTCGCGCAGCGTTATGCGCTCAAATTTATGCCCCTGCGCGGCGTCTAGTATGTATCTGCCGTGGCCCGAGGCGATGTCGAGCAGTCGTAGCGGCTCGCCGCGCTCCTGTAGCTTTGCTACTGCTTGATCGATAGCTAGCTTGATATTTCGCTTGCGCTCTCTGATACCGCGCCATCCGATAGCGTTTAGGTAAAATTTGTCGATAAATTTAAAAAATTTATTCGCCCCTTGCGGTTCGTTTCGGTAGACGTAATCAAGCGTACTACCGCTATCGTAGCCGGTATTTTCGCCGATCTTTAGCCCGCCAACCCACGGCGAAACCGCCTGCATAAATATCCGCTGAAACTTAAACCGTAAATTTTTCGGGCTAAATCTCGGCAGCGGCGTAGCTAGCCTATCGGCCTCCTCGCGGCTAAAACCGTATTCGTCCGCGCGCGTGCAGTCCACCTCGCTAAAAGGCGCTCTAAAGCGCTCGCCGACGAACTCGCGCACTATCCTAAACGCCCTCTCTCTCTCGCTTTCGCCCAGCGTATCGTGGTAAAATCCATCTAAAACCTCGCGCCTTTTTACGTGCGCGCCAAGAGCGTTGTAAAACTCGTGCTGCGGGGCGTGCTCCACGACCCAATCATCGCCCGAAACCAGCAGCAGCGTAGGCGTCGTGATAGCCGCAGCGTCAGAAACCACGCGCTGTGCCGCTTCGTAAAGCCCTAGCAGTATGCGCACCGAGATCGCGCGAGTGATGAGTGCATCGGCGTCGTAGCTTGCCTGACGCTGTTTGTCGTGAGTGAGATAGTGAGCCTTAACGTAGCTGTTTACGAAAAAATTTCCGCGAGCGCGGTAGAGCGCCTTTAGTCCCGCTCTAGCAAACGGTACGTAAAGCTTCACGCTAAACGCCGGACTAGCTAGCACCGCGCAGCGAACGCGCGGAGCGTAGTCGTGCAGCCACGCCGAGACCAGCACGGCGCCCACGCTCTGGGCTATCACGGCTAGATTTTGCGTCTCAAAGCCGAATCTCTGCCCGATATGCGTTACAAACTCGTCCACGTCGGCGATGAGGCGGCCGATACTCGGTGCGTCGCCCCGCTCTCCGTCGCTTCTGCCGTGTCCGCGCTGATCCCACGCAAAATAGCTCAAACTCTCGTCCGCCAGCCCGTCCGCCACGTGCGTCGTCCTGCCTGAGTGCTCGTGCCCGCGGTGAAATATCGCTACGGCTTTGGCGTTTGGCGAGGCTTTAAATTTGAGATTTTGCTCGGCATTTTCGCTAGGCGTCTCGCTCAAATTTGAAGCGGCGCATTTGCTCGTTTCGTTTAAATTTGAGTCCGAGTTTTCGCCGCCGTTTGGTAAATTTTGCTCGCCCGATTTACCTTCGCCGCTTGAGCCTAGCTCCGCATTTTCGTCTGTGTCGCTTGTTTGCTCGATAGTCAAATTTGATGTTTCGTTTTCGCCCCCGGCGCTTAAATTTGACCTGTCAAATTTGCCGTCCTCGCTCAAATTTACTTCGTCTGCGCACGGGTTTTCGCACGCTACGTCGCTAGCAAGGCGATATCTGTAAAATATCCTCGCCCCGTCGCTTGTTATAAAATAGCTCTCTTTAAAATCCATTTTTCGCCTTTCTCGCTTAAATTTATCAATTTTTCTACTTATTTTATCCTAAAATACCCCGTTATCTCGTAAACATTTAACACATCCTCTTCCTGCGCGCCAAGCCCGATGTTGTGGATCACGAGCGGGGTTTTGCCGGCGGCAAATTTATTCGAAACTATGCCGATATGCGGCCTGCCGTTATCCAGCCGCCACGTCACGATATCGCCGGCTTTAAACTCGCCCTTCGCCTCGTAACCCTTGCGTTTTAGATAGGTGGCAATATTTGGCACACGGCGATGATCGATGTTTTTGTCGGTCTTTTTCGCGCCCCAGTTTTTTGGATAGGCGCTAAAATTTGCGCTTATGTCCTCGTGGATGAGCCACTGCAGATCGATATCCTGTCCGCGCAGCGCCCTAACTACGACGTCGGTGCAAACGCCTCTTATCATATCCACGTCACCCATCGGATAGGCTAGCCTCTCGTACGAAGGATCGTAAAACAGCGTCCGCCCGACCTGCGCCCTAGCGTCTTGCACGAGCTTTTCGGCCGAAAAAGCAAAGGCTAAATTTGCCGTTAGCGCTAAAAATAAAATTTTGCTCCAAATTTTCATCAAAACCTCACGAGTAAAAATACCTAACGATGTGAAAAAATATCGGCGCCGCAAAGCACAGCGAGTCCATACGGTCAAGCATCCCGCCGTGCCCGCTGATCATGTAGCCCCAGTCCTTGACGCCTAGATCGCGTTTGATCGCCGACATAACAAGCCCTCCTAAAAAGCCCATCATACAAACGGCAAGCCCGATGAAAAACGCCCCCGCTACGCCAAAAGGCGTGAGATGATGTAGGCACGCGGCCAGCGCGCTAGCGCTAAGAACCCCTCCCGCAAAGCCGACCACGGTCTTAGACGGGCTGATGCTAGGAGCGATCTTGCGCTTACCGAAAAGCTTGCCCCAGACGTACTGCAGCACGTCGCTTGATTGCACGACTATGATCAAAAATAGCATCAACTCCATGCTGTTGCCGCGATCAAGATCCAGCAAAAGAAGCGCGGGGATGTGCGAGATACAAAACACGCAGATCATCAGCGCCCACTGGATCTTTGTCGAGCGCTCTAAAAAATAAGCCGCATCGCCGCAAATAGCCGCCAAAATCGGCAAAAATAAAAATCCGTAAACCGGGATAAATATCATCGCCATCGCGTACCAGTCGGCATAGATAAAGATATACTGCGCGGGCAAAATCACGTAAAAGCACGCCACGAGCGCGATGTGATCGCCCCTGCGGATGTAGATGAGCGACAAAAACTCGCGCAATGCGGCAAAAGATACTAGCAAAAACAAAAATATCACGGCGTTTTTGCCCATATACGTAAATGCAAAAATCACCAAAATCATCGCCCACCAGGCGTTTATGCGCGAGGTCAAATTTGATACGGTTTTGTTCTCGGCGCCAAATTTTGCCTTTAGCATAAAGGCAATGGCGCTAGAGACGACTAGCACTGCGATGAGTCCTAAAAATAGATTTAATATATGATTTTGCGGGTTCATTTTAGTGCCTTTTGGTTAAATTTGAAGCTAAATTTGACGTCTGTTTCGGAGCGCTCCGAGCTAGTCAAATTTACGCGTGTTTGGTTTGCCGTGCAGGTAGCTTGCTTGATTAAATTTGTTAGCGAAAAAAGCTCGCATTTTGGGGTCGCGCTTGGGTCAAATTTTATTTGCGGAGAGGCGAGCGTTTTGGCCCGGGCTTTGTTTTTAAATTTGACGCTTTTAGCTGCCGCTTTAAAAGGCTCGCCGTCAAATTTGCCGTAAAAATCGTTCGCAAATCTCTTGCGCGGCGGATTTGCGGGGCTTAAATTTACCGCTCTGGCCAAAACCGCCGTGCTAGGCTTTCGTTCTATCATTTTGCGTATCGCTCATCGCTAGCAGCGCGTCCCGCGCCTTTTGTAAAAACTCGCCCTTGCCCTCGCCGCCGTAGGTTATCTCCTTGCCCACTATCAGCTCGCAAAGCAGCGGAATAGGCACAAAAAAGCCCTTAGGCAGGACGTTTCGCGCATTTTTGATCCATACGGGCACGAGCGGGACGTCAGGACACTGCTGCGCCAGGCGAAATATCCCGCTTTTAAACGGCTGTAGCGCGAGATCGTCGTCCATCTTGCGCGTGCCTTCCGGAAAGATGATGAGAGAGTGTGTCTGCAGCGCTTCGCTCATTTGCGCTAGCGACTCTAGCGGATCTTTATGGCGACTGATTAGAACCATATTAAACACGTTTTTAGCAAGAAACCTGCGCACCGGCCCGCCCTCCCAGTACTCCGCCGCCGCAACGGGGCGCACGCGCTTTCTCACACGGTAAGGCAGCGAGACGAAAATCAGCAAAAAATCGCCGTGGCTAGCGTGGTTTGCGTAGTAAATTTTAGTGCCGTCGCCGATGTTTAAAAGCTCTTGCGTCGGCCGTACGCCCGTGATAAATATCGTGATGCGGCAAAGGATAAAATCAAGCGTGGCCGCTAAAAAATTTTTCATCTTGTATCCTTTTTACTCTTTTGTTTTTCAAATTCATTTTTTGTGACGCCCTCAATTTTACGATTGCGTGCAGCAAATGAGCTTCTTTGCCCACCTTACCGAAAACGAGCGCTTTAGATATAAATTTTAGGCGATTAAAGTCGATACGGTTTAAGTAATGCCTGTAATTTGCCGCTTTTACTACTTGCTTTTGATAAAATGCTCGAAATTAATCGAGCGCGTTTTGCGCGCCGAGCGTCTTTTAAAACGTCTAAATTAAGCAGACAAATTCGTCGTGATATTTTATCCTCGCCTCAAAAAATCTCATAAATTTAAACAAGCCCAAATTTATAACGATTGCGTGCCCGCGCCGAGGCGAGCTTAAAACTTTTGCAATTATATCAAATTTAGACAAATTTACCTTGCGTAGATTTTGGAGATGGCTATTAAATTTATCCTCGTCCGAAGCTCCTTATTCCCCGCCTTTTAGTCCCATCCTCACGCGGTTTACGCAGGTAATCGCTAGTAAAAACACCGCTACGTAAAGCACCCAGACGCTCCACTGGGGTAGCTGTCCCAGCAGCGCGTAAACGGTAGCTATAAGCCCGAATAAAAACGCTCGGTCGCTTTTACCCATAGGTCCGTCGTAGCGTCTGCCTCGTCCGTGAATCTGACCTAGCACGCCTAAAAATTCGCTCATAAAAGCTAGAAAAATAACAAGCGAGATAACGTCCCGTCCAAACGGAGCCACGAAAGCAAAGGGTAGATACAGCGCGGCGTCCGAGATGACGTCCGTGGCTTCGTTCAGGTAGCCGCCCAGCGGGCTTTTTTGATTAAACTCGCGAGCCAGCATGCCGTCAATGGCATTTAGCGCCATACGCAAAAACATCCAAGCGGGCAGCAGAAAAAATAGCGTTGAAACTTCGGCGAATTTTATCATAAGTCCGCCCAGCAGAACGGAAATGACGCAGGCTGCGATCGTGACTTGATTTGCGCTGACGCCCGCGCCGTAAAGACGTCTTACTAACGGACGAAGTAAATTTTGAAATTTGGGCTTTAACTCGTAAATCGTCATGAGGACTCCGAAAATTTGATTTTCGTATTGTCGCTTAAAAATGCTTGGAGGCAGATTAAATGTGTAGCCGGCTTTTTGTATGAGCTTTTTTAATCGTCGATTTTTAAAAGCGTTAGGATAGGAAATAAACTATGAAAATATGAGTAAATTATCTCTTCTATCATTGCCGCGATCGGCACTCAATTTTTTTAACGCGGGCTCGCGGCGGTAAAAGTAGCGTTTGCGGCACGATGATAGGCAGCGTGGTAATCTCCATTATGGAAAGCGTACGGTGCAATCATCGCCATATCAGCATCCATCTTCGCTCAATTCCTCTATGCGGGCCGCAAAAATTTATAAATCGTATGGGATTTCATCGCGATAGATTTCAAACTTCGCTCTCCGCCGCAAATGCAATAGACCTTGTCGCGAAAATTCTAAATCATAGCGACGCCGAGCCGGGAAGAGTACTTTTAAATTTTAAAATTTCGCGGCGGCGCAAAGCCTCCGTATTTGCGGATTTAAGGTCAAATTTATAATTTAATCTTGCCAGATATTTTCGTTTAATTTCAGACTTTTTACGATGGAGAGAAAGAATAGAAGCTCGTGCTTGATAGACGCGGCAGGATCAAAGCCAAATACGCTGCGATCCACGCTAGGCTCGAAACTATCGTATCCCGTGCGGATGAAAATATAGACGTTTCTGCCCGAAAAGCTTAAACTGATCGGTCCGCCGGCGCCGCTTCTAAAGCGAAGTAAGCGCCGCATAAAGGCGGGCGTGAGGGCATACATTGCAGACACCGCATCGGCGCTATATACGCTAAATGCGGAGCTAAACTCGCTATCGTCCATCGCAATCTTCTTAAGTCCGCCAAGTGTTGGTCTCGCGCTGAGCGAAGGCAGGATCACGGCCACCGAGTTTATGCACTTTTTAAATTCCGCGTAGAAAAATATCCCCCTGCTGCTACGTCGTTCGTCAGTATGAGTCACGCAAACATCCGCAAAGCTGAAAAATACTCCGTCATAGACGCCGGAAATTTTATCTTCGCAATCAAAATAGCTTATGCCGTCCACAAATAGGCCGCTAGCGCGCAGATACGCCGGCCGAAACGAGCCTGAAATTTCGTAGCGATAACCTAGGCTTGCGATATATGGCGCGATATATTGGTGTTTAAAGGCGCGGACGAATTTTTTGGATCTGTTGTATTTGATCCGCTCCAGCGCGGCATCCGCGATATTAAACAAAGAAAGGCAGATGGTTACGAGTGCGATGACGAAGCGCAAGGTATCATTCTCGCACATCTCTACGCCTTTGGCAAGCATCCACAGCAAGGTGCAAAAGATAAATACGCGCACTATATTTGCATCTTTATTCACTACTCTATAAGAGATGCTGCCGCAGCTAAATACCACTATGATCCAGCAGAGGCCTACTGCTGCTTCTTGATCTCTAAAATTGAAAAATAGCCACAGCGCCGAGGCTAGCACCGCTAGTACTATTATCGAAAACGCCGTACCTTTGTGCCGCTCCGCCTCATCTAGGATGCTAAGTCTTAGTTTTTCCAGTTCGTTTGCGGTCATCTTTATCTTTCTAAATTTAGCTAGCAAATTTTAAAATTTAGCTTCGAATTCGCCCCTAAATTTAAAGAACTAAGCTTTAAATTTACAAAATCCGCGGAACTTCGCTCTTTAAATTTAGCGCGAATCTCTGCGCTAAATTTAGCTTTGGCACAAAATTTCTACGATCACCTGCGGCAATAGCTCATGCTCGATCTCGTGGATTTTGGCCTCATAAGCTTCAAGGCTCATTCCTGCGCTCTTTTCAAACGCGCGCTGAGCGATGATCGCGCCGCCGTCAAGCTCCTCGCTGACCCAGTGTACGCTCACGCCGCCCACCTTCATATCGCTCTCAAAGCTCTGCTTTATCGCGTGCGCGCCCTTAAAAAGCGGCAGCAGCGACGGGTGCAAATTTATCGCGCGAACCCTACTCGTAAAAACAGGCGTTAGAATCCTCATAAAGCCCGCAAGCACCGTAAGCTCCGCGCCGCTTTTTTCGATCTCGCGCACGAGCGCGGCGTCGAATTCCTCGCGGCTAGCGAAGTCTTTGTGATTTAGGATCACGCTTTGAAGTCCGAATTTCGCGGCCTTTGCGATACCGCCGGCGTCAGCTTTGTTGCTTAGCGTTAGCGCAACTTCGATCTTGGTTTCGCCGAAAATTTTGCCGTGCAGCTTCTGCAGGATCGCCTCCAAATTTGAGCCGCTACCGCTAAAAAGCACGGCGAGCTTTTTCACAACCATTTTACCTCCTCGATGAGATCGAGCGGATTTAGTGCGTAGGAGTTTTTGGCGAAGGCTCGCGCGGCGAGTGCGTGGGCTAGGACGCCGCAGATTGAGGCTTGCAGAGGCGAGTAATGTTGCGCGAGCAGCCCGCCGATGAGCCCTGCGAGTACGTCGCCGCTGCCGCCTTTTGCGAGCGCGGCGCTTCCCTTGTCGCAGACATAAATGACGCCAGCTTGCGCGATGAGCGTGTTTGCGCCCTTTAACACGAGTACGCCGCTAAATTTCTCGCTCCATGCCCGCGCAAGCTCGAAGCGCCGCTCTTGTAGCTCGCTCACGCTAAGATCCGCGATACCCGCGATCTTTAAAAGCGAGCAAAACTCCTTTGGATGGGGCGTTAGGATTAAATTTGAATTGGCGTTTAGTAAGCTTAAAATTTCGCTCTCGTAGCACAGATCGGCGTCGATGACGCAGCTTTTGTCCCGCAGCGCGGCAAGATCGATCTTTTGCTCTCCGAGGCCGCAGCCGCAGACTACCACCCGCGCGGCATTGAATGAGCTTTTTTGCATCAAAATCGGGCTTAAGTTTAACGGCTCATCGCTAACGACGCTAACGAGCCCGCTGCCGATCGCGTGAGCCGCTAGAGCCGCCATCTGCGCCGCTCCGCTCATCTGTCCGCTTACGACGTAGGTGTGCCCGAAGTCGCCCTTGTTGGTGTTTTGCTTCGTGCGCAGCGGCAGCTTCAGATCGCTTTTTTGAAGCAGAAAATATTCGCTCCGCTCTTCAAAATTTTGGCGCGAAATTCCGAGATTTGCGACCTTGATCCGCCCTACGCAATCCTTTGCCGCATCCGAAAACAGCGTGAGTTTGAGCGCTCCCATCGCGATCGTCAGATCCGCGCAAAACGCACCGCCTAAAACGCGCCCGCTCTTATCGATGCCGCTTGGGATATCTATGGCGATTTTTAGGGATTTTGCGCTATTTGCGAGAGATAAAATTTCACAAATTTCAGCGCTTATCGGTTTATTCAAACCGCTGCCGAAAATCCCGTCGATTATGCAGTCTGCACTTGTAATTTCATCGCGCAGGACGCCGCTTGGATTGTCGCATTCGTTGCCTGGCTTGCCTAAATCTCCGCCGTGTTCTGCGGTTTCAAATTTTGCGTTTGTAAATTTTGTATCCTCAAATTTTGCGCATAATTTATCGCCGCCGCCCATAATGCCCGCGTTGCTTAGGCTTTCGCGCTCGTTATAGGGATCGTCATCACAAGAGCCCGCACCCTTTAAAGATGAGCCGCCTGCGCTTTCATGCGCGCATATATCCTTGCTAGATGCGCTGTCTGCGTGCTTGCAAGCATTTTTTGCGCTTGCGATATCGATAAGTCTAACGCCCACAGCCCGCGCCGCTTCCGCTTGAAATTTGCCCGCCACGCTTCTGTTTTGAAGCACGCAAAGCGCCGTGCAGCTAAAATCGCCGCTTAGCTTTCGCAGCGCCGCCATCGCGTCCGCGCCGTTATTTCCGCCGCCGCAAAGCGCTAAAACGCGCGAACCCTTTTTGAGCCGCTTTCTGATCTCGCGCTCGATCCTGCCGGCGGCGTTTTCCATTAAAATTTGCTCGCCAAGTCCAAATTTCGCGCTCGCTCGCGCGTCGAGCTCCTCGGTGCTAAAGAAAATTTTTTTCAAATTTCGCTCCTTATGCGAAAGCTAAGAGCCTCCAAAATATGTGCCTTGGCGATGATCTCGGCGCCTGCTAGATCGGCGATCGTGCGCGCAAGCTTTAGCGTTTTATTTACGCCGCGTTGCGAAAGATCGTAGCGGGTGATCGCCGTTTGCAAAACCTCCCGCGCAGCGCTTTCGCAGACGCAAAATTTTTCGGTCTCCTCGTCGCGCAGCTTTGCGTTTAGCTCGCTCTGCCCGCGAGCCTTTTGCGCGCGAAAGGCTCGCAGCACCGCATCCGCCATCTCCTCGCTGCAAACGTCGCTTCTGTCGTCCGCGCCGGTTTCGTCCATCGCGACGTATATGTCGATGCGATCGAGCAGCGGCGCGGAGATCGTGTTTTTGTAGCGCCTGATGTCGTTTAGCGAGCAGGTGCAGGTGAGGTTTTTGGAGAACAGATTTCCGCACGGGCAGGGGTTTTGCGCCGCGACGAAGATAAATTTCGTTTGGTATTCGACCTTGGAATTTACGCGCGAAATCAAAATTCTATTATCCTCCAGCGGTTCGCGCAGACTTTCTAAAATTTGCTTGCCGAAGTGCGGCAGCTCGTCGAAAAACAGCTCGCCGCCGTTTGCGAGCGCGACCTCGCCGATCTTTGCGCCGCTACTGCCGCCGCCGAAAATGGAGCTGCGCGTGCTGGTGTGATGCGGCGAGCGGAAGGGGCGCAGCGCGCTAAAATCGACGTCTTTGTTATTTAGCGACTCGTAGGCGCACGAGAGCAGCACTTCGCCCAGGCTCTGCGGCGGTAGAATTCTGGCTATCCGCTTGGCGCACATGCTTTTGCCGCAGCCTGGGCTGCCCTCAAAGAGGATATTGTGCATACCGCACGCGGCGATCAGGCTCGCGCGCTTGGCGCGCTTTTGCCCTTTGACGTCTTTGAAATCGAGCGAAAAATCGCGGTTGGGGACGTAAGCTTGCCCGCCAATCTCCACTACGTTTTTAAAAAGCGGATGAGTTTCTCGCATGAGCCTACTTGCGGCGAACTCCTCGTCTAAAAAAAATCTGACCGCGTCGCTTAGGCTATCCACCGCATACACGTCGTAGTTTGGGATCGTGCAGGCCTTTAGAGCTATGCTTTGCGGCACTAAAATTTTAGCGCGCCTCACCTTCGTGCTTAAAAAAAGCAGGATCGAAAAGAGGCTCGCCGTGCTCTTTAAACTGCCGTCTAAACCGAGCTCGCCGAAGACGAAAAAATCGCCGTCGATGCGCTCTTTTTGCAGCGCGATGAGAAGCGCGATCGCAAGATCGAAGTGCGAGCCGTTTTTGGGCGTGTCGGAGGGGGAGAGATTTATGATGATTTTGGATGCGGGAAATTTAAAATTTAGGCTCATAAGCGCCGCTTTTACGCGACTTTCGCTCTCTTTTATCGTAGCGCCCGCAAGGCCAACGATATTAAATCCAGGCAGTCCCCGCACGAATGTCGACTCGACCTCTACGGGGATCAGTGCATCCGTGAAGGCAGCGCATTTTAGGGATTTCATTTCGATTTTTCTTTTAGACTTTTTTTGAATTCTTTATCAAATTTTTTGCGTTTGTTGTATCCGATGCGCTCGATGAAAAGATGTCCGTCGAGGTGATCTATCTCGTGCTGGATACAGACGGCTAGCAGCTCGCTAGCGTCTATTTGCTGGGTATTGCCGGCGCGGTCTTGAAACTGCACCGTGATAAACTCGGCGCGCGTGACGTCCTCGTAAAAGCCCGGTACCGAGAGGCAGCCCTCCTGGAATACGACCTCGCCTTCCTTTTTTAAAATTTGCGGATTGATGATCTCGATGAGGTCCTTTTTGTCTTGGATTTTTTCCTCATTGGCTAAATTTATAATCAAAGCGCGCACGGGCCTGCCTACCTGGATGGCGGCAAGGCCTATGCCGTTTTTTGCGATCATCGTCTCATACATATCGTCTAAAAGCTCGCCCAGCGCCGCGTCGAATTTCACGACCTCGGTCGATCTTTGATAAAGCTTTTTATTCGGATAGGTAAGGACGTCCAGGATCATCTATTTAAAGCTCTTTTGAAGTACTTGGTCGATCAGTCCGTATTGCACGGCATCCTCGGCGCTCATGAAAAAGTCGCGATCGGTGTCCTTTTCGACCTGCGCGAGATCTTTGCCGGAATTTTGCGAAAGGATGCCATTTAGAATTTCTTTCATTCGTAAAATTTCTTTGGCTTGGATCTCGATGTCGGTAGCCTGACCCTGCGCGCCGCCTAGGGGCTGGTGGATCATTATGCGCGAGTTTGGAAGCGCGTAGCGTTTGCCTTTGGCGCCGCAGCTTAGCAAAAATGCTCCCATCGACGCCGCTTGACCGATACAGATCGTGCTTACGTCGGGTTTGATGTAATTCATCGTGTCATAAATGCTAAATCCGCTCGTAACTACGCCGCCCGGGGAGTTGATATATAGATAGATATCCTTATCCGGATCCTCCGCCTCCAAAAACAGAAGCTGCGCGACGATCGAGCTTGCCACTGCGTCGTCGATCTCGCCGCTAAGCATTACGATACGATCTTTTAGCAGTCTCGAGTAGATGTCGTAGCTGCGCTCTCCGCGACTAGTTTGTTCGATAACGTAAGGAATCACCATCTATTCGCCCTTCTCTTCTTTTTTGCCCTGCTTGGAGAAAATATCGTTAAATAGCTTCTCCTCGATTAGCGCCATTTTGACGGCTGGTAGCATGCCGTTGTTGCGGTATCTATTTAGATGCTCCTTCGGATCGGCGCCGTATGTGTAGGCCTCCATATAGACCGCCTGAACGAGCTCCTGATCGCTCACGTCGATCTTGCGTTTTTTGGCTAGCTCGTCGATTAGGAATGTCAGTTTGACGCTGTTTTCGGCAGCCTTTCTAAACTCTTCGCGCTTTTTATCCAGGGCGTCTTTGTTGTTTTTAAATTCCTCGATCTGCTCTTTTGAAAAGCCGCTCCAGGCGTTGTTAAACTGCAAATTAATCTCCTGCTCGACAATCGCTTTTGGAAGCGCGAAGTTAAATTTCTCGGCGAGCGCGTCTGCAAATTTAGGCTTTAGATCCTCATTTATCAATTTTTGAAGCTTATCGTTTTTGATGCGCTCTTTGATGCGCGCTTCAAATTTCACCTTGCTCGGCTCTTTCTCGCCCGGAAGCGCTTGCTTTAACTCCTCCTCGCCGAGCTCTTTGGCAGGTTTTTTAGCCTGAATTTCGTGAAGCTTGACTTTAAAGATCGCGTCCTTGCCGGCTAAATTTTTTGCACCGTAATCTTGCGGAAATTTAACCGCCACGTCGCGTTCCTCACCCACTCTAAGTCCGATCATTCCGTCTTCAAAGCCCGGGATAAATTGATTTGAGCCGATCTGAAGGACGTAATCCTCGGCCTTGCCGCCGTCGAATGGCTTGCCGTCCACGAAGCCTTCGAAATCAAATTTTGCAAAATCGTCTTTGGCTAGAATTTTTTTGTTGGTTTTAGAAAGCGGAGCGATCATCTGCAAAAATTCCGTCACTTTTTCATCGATCTCTTTTTGAGTAACTCGCGGGCTGCTAAACTTA
Source organism: uncultured Campylobacter sp. (assembly GCA_963529615.1). Classification (GTDB taxonomy): domain Bacteria; phylum Campylobacterota; class Campylobacteria; order Campylobacterales; family Campylobacteraceae; genus Campylobacter_B. Next base: position 13,748 of record CAUSAC010000019.1, read on the forward strand.
GGGATCAGCTCCTCGTACCCCTCGACGCTAACCTCCGGTCTGAAAGAAATTTCGATCTCGACATCGATATCGCCGTTTTTTTCATCAAATTTAGAAAAGATCGGCTCGGATAAAATTTCATCTTGTTTTTTCTTTAAAATTTTAAGAGACTCGTCGATCATATTTTTAAGAAGCTCCTGCTTTGCATCGCCCTCAAGCTGCTTGCCGTATCGCTTTAAAACCACTGCGGTAGGCACTTTGCCCTGTCTGAATCCGTCGATTCTCAGCTGCTTGGAGGCCTTTTTGGCTAGCTCTTCTACTTTGGCTGCGATCTGCTTTGCTTCGATCTTGCTCGCAGCGACCGCATTCGCGGCGTCTTTCATTTTTGCTTTTACTTCCATAAAATTCCTTTAGAAAATTTAAAAATAGTTCGTAATATATCAAAAAATTTCTTATTTAAAGTATAAATTCCTAAAATTTGCCGAGCCTAAGCGGCTCGCGACTTTTAAATTTTAAAATTTTAAGGGCCCGCCTTGAAATTTAAAGCGGGACTGAGGCTAAAATTTTACCGATACGTTAAACATAAACTGCCGCGCGTAGCCCATTTGAATAGGTATCACGCTCGTGGTTGTGCCGGTTGAGGATGAGGTATAGTATTTTTTGTCGGTCAAATTTTTGACATTGAACGAAAAATTCGTATCATAGCCCGAAATTTTAGTATCGTAGCTCACGAAGGCGTCATAAACTACGGCGTGAGGCAGCTTAAACGCCGTTCCTGCGGGCACGCTCGGTAGGTTCGTGCGCATATAGTAGGTGTACCACGAGCCAAAGTATCGCGCGCCGCCGCCAAGCCTAAGCCCCTTTGCGCCTAGATGCGCAAAATCGTAGTTGGCAAATAGGCTTGCTTGGTGCTTCGGCGTCGCTTCCAGCGGTTTGCCGATTAGCACCGCAAAAGCGCCGTCGTCCTCGCGCACCCTCGTTTTGGTGTATGCGTAGCTTGCCGACATGCTAAGTCCCTGCGTCACACGCCCGTTTATATCGAGCTCAAATCCTCGCGAGCGAGCCTTGCCGATCGTCTCGCTTATATTATTTACCGTTCGCAGGATGTTTCTTTTATCGATATTAAACACCGCCGCACCCGCAGTGACTCGATCGTTTTGAAATTTAGTGCCGAGCTCCACGGATTTGCCTTCCTCCGGCTTTAGATCGCCGCCTATCGCCTCGCCTATGGACATCTGCGGCGTGAAGCTTTGCGAGTAGTTAGTATATACTGACCACTGCGGGCTTAACAGGTACAAAAGCCCGCCCTGATAGGTCGTAGCGGCCTTTTTCTGATCGGTGTTGTTCGGTCCTTGCCAGTTTTGTTTGGCTACTTGATCGTAAAATTCCCTACGCACGCCCAAAGAAAGTATCAACTCGTCGGTTAAATTTATATTATCTTGCGTGTAAAGTCCTATCGTTCTTAGTTTTTGATATTGTATTTTTGGCTCTCTATCGTTCGTTAAGACGGCGCCCGAAGCGGTCTGTCCGGTAAGCATATTGATGCGTCCTGCGGTACCTTTTAGCGCGCCCGGGCGGTATCTGTAGTAGTTTTTGTAATCCGTGCCGAAAAGAACGTCGTGCTTAAGCGGACCCGTTTCAAATTTGCCGTTTAGCGTGACGCTTGCTGCGTGCGTGCGGTGTATGAAATTATCGTAGTAGTTATACGATCGCGTCGTGCCGGTAAGGCCTTGGGGCGTGAATGGATTGTTCGGACGGACGTAGCCGTATTCGTGCTTGCTGCGCGAGAAAGCATAGGCGCCTTTTAATATCCAATCCTCGCTAAATTCCTTTTCAAAGCCGAAATCAACCGTATCGAGCTTGCTTTGTAGTTTGTTTACCGGCTCGTCGAAGCGGACTTTGCCGCTGCCGTAAATTTTACCCGTACTCGGCACCAAAAACGCGCCGCGATCCACCGGATCGGTAGAGCGGCTATGGGTGTAGCCTAAGCTTATCGAATAATCGTCTCCTTGATACGCAAGCGACGGCGCAAAGAGCGTGTTTTTTATACCGCCGAAATTTCGCCAATAATCCTTTGTGTAGTAATCGAATATAAATCTATACGCAAAGCCGCTATCTGCGATCGGTCCTGTAGTATCAAATCCCGCGTCCCAATAGTTGCGATTGCCTAGCCCGCCCCAAATTTCATTTATAAACTCATACTGCGGCTTTTTAGTTACCATGTTTATGACGCCGCCCGGTTGCTGCGCACCGTAGAGCATGCTCGCGGGCCCTTTTAGAACCTCGACGCTTTGAATGGTTTTATTGTAGTTGTGCATCACGGCGCCCGGCACGCCGTTGCGCATAATCGAGCCGTCGCGACCCTCGCCGAAGCCGCGCTTAATGATCGCATCAAAAATATTTCCCGTCGTATTTGCATAGCTTATGCCGCTTACGTTTTGCAACGATTCCGCTAAGGTGTCTGGCTTTTTGTCCTTTAGATGCTGCTGCGTTACGACGTTTACGGTCTGCGGAATTTCTAAAATTCTCTTAGTCGTCTTGCCGATCTCGCTGCGTACGGCACGGTAGCCGTCGTCGTTATTCGCCCACTCTACGACCTCGATATCGCCTAGGTTTTCGCCCGAGGCGGAGTTTGCTGCGGCGTTTTGTTCGGCGCAAGCAAAAGAAAAAAACGCCAAAGCCGCGCCAAAACTCATCTTAAATTTCATTACCGAACTCCTTGTAGATAAAGCTTATCGAAACGGCGGATTTTAAACAAAAATTTCTTAAATTTAAATATATTATCATTAACATAATGAGATTGATAAAATTTCGCGCGGAATTTTAAAATTTATCAGCGTTATAAAAGGCGTTTTTGAGTAATATCGCGCATCGATATTTTAAGGAATTGCTAAAAATGGACGAAAAGAGCCGAGCGAAATTTGAAAACTGCGTGTCGCAGATGCTTGAAATTTTAGGCGAGGATCCGAAGCGCGACGGGCTTGCGAAGACGCCCGAGCGCGTGGCCAAAGCCTATGAGTTTCTAACTAGCGGCTACGAGCTGGATCCAAAAGAAATTTTAAACGACGCGCTGTTTGAGAGCAGCAACAATGAGATGGTTTTGATAAAAGATATAGAATTTTATAGTCTCTGCGAGCACCATCTGCTGCCGATCATCGGGCGCGCACACGTCGCGTACATACCGAATAAAAAGGTCGTGGGACTTAGCAAAATTCCGCGTATGGTAAATATTTTCGCGCGCAGGCTGCAGATACAAGAACAGCTTACCGAGCAGATCGCAAGCGCTATCCAAGAGGTGATCCATCCGCTCGGCGTGGGCGTGGTGCTTCAAGCGCGACACATGTGCATGGAGATGCGCGGCGTGCAAAAGATCAACTCGACCACGACTACGTCGGCACTGCGGGGGCTTTTTATCAGCCGAAACGACACGCGTAAGGAATTTTTCGATCTAATAAATTCTCCGAAAACTTTCGGTTTTTAAAACGGCAAGCGTTAAAGAAAAATTTAGCAATTATGTTATATTATCGTGCGAAATTGATAAAAGAGCGAAATTGTCTGATTAAATTTCAGGCAAATTTTAGAAAGGAATTTTATGCAGCGCGTTTATTTGGATAATAACGCCACTACGATGGTCGATCCCGAAGTTTTTGAGGAGATGAAGCCGTTTTTTTGCGATAAATACGGCAATCCAAACTCCCTTCACAGCTTCGGCAGCGAGACCCACCCCGCGCTAAGAACTGCGATGGATAGGCTCTATGCGGGACTCGGCGCTGCGGACGCGGACGATATCGTCATCACGAGCTGCGCGACCGAGAGCAATAACTGGGTTTTAAAAGGAATTTACTACGATAAAATTCTAACCGGCGAGAAGGATAATATCGTCATAAGCTCCGTCGAGCACCCTGCAATCAGCGCGACCTGTGCTTTTTTAGAAAAAATTTGCGGCGTAAAGATCACTCGCCTCGGCGTCGATAAAGACGGACTAATCGATCTTGACGAGCTTAGCGAAAAGATCGACGACAAAACTGCGCTCGTTAGCGTGATGTGGGCAAATAACGAAACCGGCACGATCTTCCCCGTAAAAAAAATCGCACAAATCGCACACGAGCATGGCGCGCTATATCATGCCGACGCGGTGCAAGCGATAGGTAAGATAAAGGTGAACGTGCGCGATGCGGATGTGGATTTTTTAAGCCTTTCTGGGCATAAATTTCACGCTCCAAAGGGCGTCGGCGCGCTCTACATCAAAGATAGTAAGCCGCTTACGAGCCTATTTCACGGCGGCGAGCAGATGGGTGGGCGCCGCAGCGGCACGCTAAACGTAGCGGGTATCGTGGGGCTCGGTAAAGCCTTGGAGCTAGCAAATAAATTTATGGATTTTGAGCGCACTCAGGTAAGTAGACTGCGCGATAAGCTGGAGGATGCGCTTTTGCAAATTTCAAACGTAAGCGTCGTGGGCGATCGCAGCATTCGCGTGCCAAACACCATCCTTGCCTCAATCCAAGGCGTCGAGGGAGAGGCGATGCTATGGGATCTGAATAAAGCTGGCATAGCCGCTTCTACTGGCTCTGCGTGTGCGAGCGAGGCGCTCGAGAATAACCCGATAATGGAAGCGATCGGCGCGGATAAGGAGCTGGCGCATACAGCGCTAAGGCTTTCGCTGTCGCGCTTTACGACGGAGGCGGAGATCGATTATGCGATCGAACATATTGGTAAAGCTATCGCCCGTCTGCGCGGGATTTCAAGCACGTTTGCTTACGCGCCGCAAGGTTATGAGAAAAATAAAGGATAAAAAATGGCAAAAAACAGTTTAATAAACGGCTCGATCTGGGAGCAATACTCGCAAAAAGTGCAAGACCGTATGAATAATCCTCGCTATATGGGCGAGATCACCGAGGAGGAAGCAAAGGCTAGAGGCGGCAAGCTCGTGGTCGCGGACTTCGGCGCCGAGAGCTGCGGCGATGCGGTGCGGTTGTATTGGTTGATAGATCCTAAGACTGATAGAATTTTAGACGCTAAATTTAAAAGCTTCGGTTGCGGCACGGCGATTGCGAGTTCGGATACGATGGCTGAGCTTTGTATCGGCAAGACCGTCGATCAAGCGGTAAAGATTACAAATTTAGACGTAGAGCACGCGATGCGCGATAATCCCGATGAGCCTGCCGTACCGCCGCAAAAGATGCACTGCTCGGTCATGGCATACGACGTCATCAAGCAGGCTGCGGCGAATTATAAGGGCATCGATCCCGCGCATTTCGAGGATGAGATCATCGTGTGCGACTGTGCGCGCGTAAGCCTCGGCACAATCAAAGAGGTGATCCGCCTAAACGACCTTCATACGGTCGAGGAGATCACGCAATACACAAAAGCGGGCGCGTTTTGCAAATCCTGCGTACGCCCGGGTGGACACGAGGAGAAGGATTATTATCTGGTCGATATTTTAAAGCAAACCAGAGAGGAGATGGAGCGGGAGAGGCTTCAAGCTCAAGCCAACGCGAGCGCCGCCACTAGCGCGAAAGCGGGAGCTGAGATGAGCTTCGAGCAGTTAAATTTAATCGGTAAATTTAAAGCGGTCGAAGGAGTGCTTGACGAGGATATCCGTCCGATGCTTCAGATGGATGGCGGCAATCTCGACGTCATCGATATCAGACCTGCAGACGACGGCAAAACGGACATATATATCCGTTATCTTGGCGCTTGTAGCGGCTGCGCCAGCGGTGCGAGCGGTACATTATACGCGATCGAAAATGTTTTGCAAGAAAACCTTAGCCCAAACATCCGCGTAATGCCGATCTAAACTTATCGGCCGCTATGTTTCATCTTGGCTTGGTCTTGACGAAATTTTAAGAGCTTTAGCCTTTGTGCGATTGATGCAGTGCTAAATTTTGCTCTTAGCTAAATCCGCAATTAGACGCTAAATCTGCGTAGAATTTCGCCGTTTGCTTTTAAGAATATCGTAAATTTTGCTAAGGTTTTCTAGCGTGAAGTCCATCCGTAAAATTTTGTCTATAAATTTAATTAAAAACGCCTTATTTTGCTTGCATGAGGTTTTTTAGAGGATTTCGTTTGTAAATTGGGCATAGAATTTTCTCCGCAAATTTCATCTTTTCATAAATTTAGATGAAAATGCACCATAAATCGCAGAATTTTAGCTGGCTATAATTTCTTTTTATTATAATTGCGCCTTATTTCAACTAAAAGGGGAGCAAATGAAAGTATTTGTTTTGGCGGCTCTGCTACTTGGTTTTCTATCTGCAAATTCTTTGGATCAGATCAAAAAAGATAGGCTCGTTCGCATCGGTGTATATAACGATCAGCCGCCGTTTAGTGCGCTCGTAGACGGCAAATATAGGGGATTTGAGATTGCTCTTGGCGAGAAGCTCGGTAAGGAGATTTTCGGCGATAATCCTGGCAAGGTAAAATTTATCCCGATCACGGCTTCAAGACGCATTAGCGCTTTACAGCGCAATGAAACGGATATGGTGATTGCGACCTTTACTCCGACGCCCGCGCGAGCGAAAAAAGTAGATTTTTCGGAGCCTTATTTTAAGGTGCAGGTAGGTGTGCTAGCCAAAAAAGACGAAAATATCACGAGCTTCGATCAACTCCGCAAAAAGAGGATTTTCGTCATCAAACACTCTCCTATTCACAATTTCTTACGCAAAGCGGGCTTCAGAAAGAATTTAAACTTTTGCGCCAGCTCGGCTAAATGCTACCGCGCTTTCAAAAGGGCGAAAAATGCCGTGCATGTCGATGATAATCTAATCCTGCACGCATACGCGATCATCGATAATAAAACGCAGGTTGCTTTGGATGGTCTAGGCAAACAAACTTACAATGCAATCGCCGTACAGAAGGGTAATAATGCGCTGCTAGAGCTAATCAATACATCTTTGGCAGGACTAAAAAAAGATGGATTTTTGGATAAGACCTTTGATGATACGCTCGGGATTTTTTATCATGGCACGATCGATAAGAAGGAATTCTTGGTTGAATAAAATTTCGTGCAGAATTTAACGTGCGCTTGGTTTCCGCTTAAAATTCGATTCTTTGTAATGATGGAGCGAGAAAAATACGTTGCGGGCTTAATTTGCTTTTAGAATTCGGTCTTGATTTTGCTTACCTCTCCTAAAGCGCAAATTTTATCGAAATTGGTGAGGCTATTTAAAACGCGCGCACCACTAGCGCGAAATTCCATTTTCGGAAGTAAAATTTTTAAGCGATTCGTCTGCATTTAAAATTCACGCAACTTTTATAGAGTCCGTTTCACTTTTACATCCCACAAAACCCGCGCTAGCTTATAAAATTCTATTTTTAGCTTTAAATACTTGCCTTCCCGCTACAGCTTTATGATTTAAATTTTAAAAATTCCTCTAAAAGGAGCTAAACTCCCAAGCGCTATTGCCGCCTCGGTATGGAGAATTTAAAATTTACGCCCTACATCAAAGGCAAATTTTATGCAAAGTAGGCGCTAAATGAGCAGGCGGAGCAAATAATTTCAAATTTAGCGGCGCCTGTCTTATCGGCGCCGCGAAGCTGCATATTACAAAGACGCGGCGAATACAAAGAATGGTCGTAAAATTTTACCTCAAGAGCTAATCTCGATTTATTTCACCAGCTCGTAATTATACTCTTTCGTTCCGTCGAGTAGATTTGTGACGTTGTAGCCTAGCTCATTTAAGGCCTTGGCGAGCTTGGCGCTGCGGTTGCCGCTGTAACAGTGTGTGATCATCTTTTTGTCTTTATTGGCCTCAAGCACATCCTTGTAATTTTCTAAAGGCTCGCCATCAGGAATATTTATAGCGCCCTTCATATGCCCCGCGTCGTAGTCCTGCTTCTGCCTAGCGTCGATGATCAGCACGTTTGGATCATTTGCTATTTTCAAAAACCCCTCCGCGTTTATGCTGCCGACCTTATACAGCTCGTAGTCGTACTGCTTCACACCGGGCGCGTTCATAAGCACATTGAAGCCCTTTTGTTTAAGCAGATCAAGCGCCTTTCCACTGCGATTACCGGTATTGCAATAAAGCACGACGTTTTTATCCTTGTAGGCGTTTATCTCATCCAGCCTGCTTTCCAGCTCTCCAAGCGGGATGTTGATCGCGTGCTTTAGGTGACCCGCAGCGTACTCATCCGCGCCTCTGACGTCGATGACTAGATAATTTTCTTTCGCTCTATCATCCTCCTGCAGCGTCGATAGCGACGCGCCGCTTATGGCGTCGTTAGGCTGTTGCATCTCGGCGCCGCAAGTCGCAAAAGATCCCAATGCCGCCAGCAAAACCGCGCTTTTTAAAATTTTGTGAGAAATAAATTTCATATGTTTCCTTTGAATTTTAGCTTTTAAAGCGGGAGATTATATCAAAATTTTATCTAAATAGTGTGAATTTGTACGAGGCGTGTTAAATTGTGTCGGCGCAATATTTGCCGATGTGAAAACTCGATAGGGACCCGAAGGTAAATTTCATTCTTTTGCTAATTTTCATTATTTTTCAAGTATAAGTAAGATATAATCTCGAACTTTTTTGAGGCGCCGTTGCGCTCTTAAAGGCAATTTGAAGATGGTGTCAAGAGAGAGACTTGAACTCTCGACCTCCGGCTTATGAGACCAGCGCTCTAACCAGCTGAGCTACCTTGACACGCGAAAAGAAATGGCAAGTATAGCTAAATATTCTTATTTTTAATTGAAACACTTTAAAAGGAGAGAAAATGAATGCGGCTTTGATTTTATTAGTCGTCATAGTTTTGTTAGTTTTGGCGTTAGTAGGCGTTTATAACTCGTTCATCGCCAAGCGCAACCAGGTGCGAAATATCGCTTCCACAGTCGATACACAGCTTAAAAAACGCTACGACCTCATCCCAAATTTAGTTAGCGCCACGCGAGAATATATGAGCCACGAGAACTCCGTACTAACGCGCGTTAGCGAGCTTCGCTCACAAGCGATCAATGCGACTTCTAACGCGGACAAATTTAAGCTAAATAGCGAAATTTCAGCTCTTTTAGGACAGATCCGCATCGCGGTGGAGGCGTATCCAAACCTCAAAGCTAACGAATCGTTTGCCAAGCTACAAAACGCGTTAGGCGAGTGCGAGGAGCAGATTAGCGCCGCACGCCGCGCTTATAACGGCGCCGTTACAGTTTATAATAACGCTTGCGAGATGTTTCCTACTAACATCATCGCTAACGTTTTTAACTTCGTCAAAGCGGAATTTTTCGCCGCTAGCGAGCAAGAAAAGCAAGCCCCGAACGTCTCTGAGCTTTTCAAAAAATAGGCGCGAGACGTAGAAAATTTGCGATGAAATTTTAAAATTTTATCGCAAATAATGCGAGCGCCGAAAGGCTAAATTTATAGTGAGCAAAACAGATCGCGCGCAAAGCATGCGGTTTTTAAATAGGTTTGCTTTGCGCCCCCGCCTGCTCGTCATCTCGTTTGAGATATTTTGCGATGCGCGGTACTTAGAATTTTAACAATAAAATTTATAAAACTAATTTGATTTGTATTTTCTTGCTGCGCAGGAGCTCGTTTTAACAAACGGTGCAACGCCAAATTTTAAAAGTCTAAATCTCACAGTGTAAATTTTAGCTAGCTCGCTACCGGCGTTACTTACGTAAACGGCAGCAAAAGTAACGCCGCGTTAGTCGTGAGTAATTTTGCAAATTTGCGCTTCGGTTGCGACTGCAAGGTCCTTCGGCGCAAGAGCAATCTGTTTTCCGCGCACACCTGCACTAACGTAAATTTTCTCCTGTGTTAGCGCTTTTTCATCGATGAAGGTGCGGAAGTGCTTTTTCATCCCAAGCGGCGAGCAGCCGCCCCTGACGTAGCCCGTGACCTTTTGCAAATCCTTCAAATCCATCAGCTCGCAACGCTTCGCGCCGCAAATGTGCGCGAGCGCCTTGAGATCGAGATTTAGATCGCCTTGCAGGCAAGCTACGACGTATTCGTGATCCGCCGTGCAAACTATCGTTTTATAGACCCGCTCGATCGGCTCGTTCACGCTGTTTGCCACGTGTACCGCGTCTAAATTTAAAGGATCCACCGCATATTCTTTAATCTCGTAAGGGATTTTCAGACCGTCCAGTACGCGTGCGGCGTTTGTTTTTGAGCTCATTTCGCCTCCTTAAATTTAATAGCGGATTTTGTTTTCTTTCAAAAAATCACGCAGATCTTCATATTCACTCTGATCGAAATAGCGCCATTTGCCGGGCTTTAGCGTCCCGAGGGTCATTCTACCAAATGCAGTGCGCTTAAGCTCCACAACGTCCAGATCGAAATAGCCGAAAAATCTACGCAGCTCGCGATTTTGTCCCTCGTTAATGATCGCTTTTATTTTCGTATAACCGCCGCTGCTAGGCATTATGCGGTAGCCTAAAAAGGGCTTAAATTCCATCGATTTGATCTTGCTTTTGGCGTGCGCACCTTTGCTCGCATCTGCGGCGAAAAAACCCTCGCGGATTGCCGTTACGACCTCGTCCTTTACCTCACCTTTTACCTTTAGATAGTACTCTCGCTCGATATCGCTGTTCATCAGCGCCGTAGCGATCGCGGGCGCATCGGTCAGCAGCAAAAGCCCCTCGCTTGCAAAATCCAAACGCCCTACGCTAACAAATCTACTAAATCCCTCAGGCAAGCTATCGTAAATCGTCCGCCTGCCGCGATCGTCCTTTTTAGTAACTAATTCGCCTTTGCGTTTGTTATAAACGATCATCGTAAATTCCGTCTTAGGCTTAATGAGGCGCGAGCCTATGCGGATCTTCTCCTCGCCGCTAACCTCTATAAAATCGCTAACGACGCGGCCGTTAATGCTAACCTTGCCCTGCTTGATCAGCTCGTCCGCCTCACGGCGCGAGTAGGCGGTGTTATGAGAGATAAATTTATTCAGACGCATCTTTTGCATTATTTTAGCCCCAAGCTAGTTAGATCATGGATATGTAAGATCCCTGCAGGCACGCCATTTTCGACGACAGGCAGGACTTGGATTTTAAACTGCTCGATCAAATTTAGCGCGTCTATGGCTAACATATTTTTATCGTCCAGCATTTTAGGGTTTTTGGTGGCATATTTCAGCGCATCGCCGTTGATATCGAAGTCCTCTCGCATCAGCGCGCGGCGCAGATCGCCGTCGCTTAAGATCGCCTCAAGCGCGCCATTTTCATTCACTAACAAGACGGTGCCGAGCTTTCCGTGAGTCATAACGTCGATAGCTTGTTTTAGGCTGGCGTTACGGCTTGCGACCGGTAAATTTTTACTTTGCATCACATCTTTTACTTTAACGAAAAGCCGCTTGCCGAGGCTGCCGCCCGGGTGGAAATTTGCGAAATCCTCCTTGCCGAATCTGCGTTGCCTCATCAAACATATCGCTAACGCGTCGCCTAACGCAAGTGTTAGCGTTGTAGAAACCGTCGGCGCGGCGCCTAGGGGGCAGGCCTCTTTGACGATGCTAAGGCTTATGAACTCGTCGCAAACCTTGCCGAGCGAGCTGTTTTTATCGCGCGCCATCGCGATGATCTTTACGCCGAAGCGCTTGAGGTGTGGCAGAATTCTAACCAGCTCCTCGCTCTCGCCGCTAAAACTGATCGCAAGCACCATATCGTCCTTGCCGATCATGCCCAGATCTCCGTGCAGCGCCTCGGTAGGGTGGACGAAAAATGACGGCGTGCCGGTACTGGCAAGCGTCGCGGCGATCTTAACACCTATGTGGCCGCTCTTACCCACGCCGGTAACGATCACCTTGCCCTTGCAAGCAAGGATCAAGTTTACGGCTCGCTCAATTTCGTAGCCGATAAGCTCCGCATGCCGCAAAAGCTCCGCCCCTTCGAGCCTCAGCACCTCTCGTGCCGTATCTAAAATTTCACTCATTAAACCTTCTTTTTAAAATTTGCTTCTATTTTGCGCCTCTTTGCGCCACGCTTAAATTTACGCTACGCGGAATTTCACGCCTTTGAAATTTGCGCCATAAATTCTAATCTACAAAATCACGCGCCGCTCTGCCTGCTTGCCGCGAGCTTACTGGGCGCTCTTTAAATTTCGCTTTACGCCGAAATTTTACGCTTGAATTTTATTCGCCGCTTTAAAATTTCGCGCTACAAGACCTGCTAATGCCGCTTTGAAATTCTAACGCTGCAAAGCCCGCTCACATCGCAAAATTTCAGGCTCGAGAGCTCACCCATGCCATTAAAATTTCACTCGCCCGCCGCAGATCAAAGCCGCCTCGCTCGCTAAATTTAGCCACGCTTACATCAAATAAATCACCGGCACGATGGTCGGATATTTTTTGATCTTTCTAAAGATATGCTTTCGCACGGCCTGGCGGATCTTGCCCTCCAGCGCCCAGTGATCGAGCAAAAACTCATCTTTTAAATTTGCCAAAAACTGCTCGATGATGCCCTGCATCTCTTTGGTAAAGTGCGCCGTTTGGTTCTCGGCGACGAGCCCGTAGGTGATGACGCGCGTCTGAATAAGCCTCTTTTCGTTTTTGTCGATCTGCGCGATGATGACCGCGACGCCGGCATCGGCTAAATTTTGACGGTGCTTGACGATCTCGTCGGAGATCTGCTTATTGATCTGATTGTCGATGAAGACCTTGCCCGTCTTGACGGTCTTGACGCGCTTTAGATATTTTTCGCAAACCTCCATCTGATCGCCGTCGTTCATCAGATAGATATTTTTCTCCTCGATACCGCACTCCATCGCGGTCTCTTTGTGCTTTACGATATGGTTGTACTCGCCGTGCACCGGTAGGAAAAATTTCGGCTTTATCAGGCGTAGCATGAGCTTTTGCTCCTCGATCGAGGCGTGCCCGCTTACGTGTATCTCGCTGAAGTCCTGATACGCGACCTTTGCGCCGCTTTTTAGCAGGTAGTTAAGCACGGTCGAGACGCTGCTTTCGTTGCCGGGGATCGCCTTGGCGCTGATGATTACTTGGTCGGTGGATTTGATCTTGATATATTTGTGCTCGTCTGTCGCCATGCGGTACAGTGCACTCATCGTCTCTCCCTGCGAGCCGGTGGTTACGATCAAAACCTCATTATCAGGATATTTTGAGACCTGATCGGCATCAACGAAGATCTTTTTGTCTAAATTTACGTAGCCAAGCTCCATCGCGGTAAATAAATTTCGCTCCATGCTTCGTCCGATGACGCAGACCTTGCGGCCGTATTTTACGCCGCGCTCAATAGCCTGATAGACGCGGTGGATGTTTGAGCTGAAGGTGCTCATTATCACGCGCCCCTTACAGCTTGAAAATATCGTATCAAAGGTCTTTCCTACCGAGCTTTCGGACTTTGTGATCCCCTCTTTGTGCGAGTTTGTGCTATCGCTCATCAAAAGTATGACGCCCCCATCGCCGTAATAAGCTAGGCGGTTCAGATCGGTCGGATAGCCGTCGATCGGCGTGTGGTCGATCTTAAAATCGCCCGTATGGATGATCGTGCCCGCCTTAGTCGTGATCGCAAGCGCGCTTGCATCGATAATCGAGTGAGTTATATGGATAAACTCGACCTCGAAATCGCCGATCTGATAGAGCTGGCGCTTCTGCACGGGGCGGAAGTAGCTGCGCTCGGCTTTAAGGCCGTGCTCTTCAAATTTATTGCTTATCATCCCCAGAGGAAGCGGCGTAGCGTAGATCGGAAATTGAAATTCTTTGAAAAAATATGGCATCGCGCCGATATGATCCTCATGCGCGTGGGTGATAATGATGCCCTTGATCTTGTTTTTTATCTTACGGACATAATCAAAATCGGGGATCAAAATATCCACGCCTAGCATGCTCTCCTCTGGAAAACTCATACCCACGTCCACGATGATTGCGCTCGTATTGGTCTCAAAAACGGTCATATTCGCGCCGATCTCGCCAAGTCCGCCAAGCGGCGTGATACGCACCGTCTCATCGCTACGATTAGCGTTTTTAAGCGGATGCAAGCGCTCCTCGTGGATCAGCTTATTTTCCGCGATCGTCTCGTCCATCGCCTTTTGCCACGGCTCGTTGCCAGTAAGGCTCTTTGGCATATTTGAGCGCTTTTTATGCTTTTTCTTTTTCTGAGCGTCTGCGGAGCTTGCATCGTCTGCGGCGCTAGGATTTGCACCTTTTGTGCTGCTGCTATTTGATTTTGCACGACCGTCGCGGTTTAAATTTGAACCGCCCGCGCCGTTTTCGTTGTTTTTTGGGTATGCACCGCCGAAATGCGCACCATTCACGCCGTTTGAATGCACGGCGTTTGACGAGCCTCCCGTAGAATTTGATCCGTTGCGAGAGCCGTTTTTTGAACCCTTTGAACGAACGGAATTTTGCCCGTTTTTCGCGCCTTTGTTTTTGTGAGAGCCGTTTTCATGCTCGCCGCCGAATTCTGCGCCGCCCGCAGAGCTTTCGCTTGCGATAGATTTTTTTAGATTTTCCTTGCGTTTTTTGTAGCGATTGCTTTTTTTGAGTCGTTCGACGCCGTTTTCATTTCTGTTTTCTTCCATCTTTTGCCTTTAAATTTTTAAAAATTTCTAAAAAAAGGGTGGAATTTAACTCGTGCGCCCGAGCTGTGGGCGGAATTTTCAATTTTAAAAAGATCTCTTCGACTAAGCCTCTATCAAATCTCGCGCTTAAATTTTTAATAAGCGTCTTTCGCGGCGCGCTGAAAGATAAGCGCAAAAAGCTTTTAAATTTCTCGTATTCATCGAGATTTTGGAAGCGGACGCAACTTTTTACGCCGAGGTCGTTTGCGTTTATCTTGGCGCCGGGCTTAAAATTTTTGCCTTTTACGAGCCTGATTACCGATGAGGTCACCTTCGGCGCGGGCTCGAAGCAGCCGGGCTCAACGTCAAACAAAAGCTCGCAGCCGCCCGCAAAATCGGCCAGGATCGAAAGGGCGCTAAAATCACTCTGCCCTGCTCTAGCGCAGAATTTTAAAGCAACCTCCTTTTGGATCATCACCAAAAATCCGCCGCATAGCTCATCGTCGATCGCCTGCAAAATCATCTTTGTAGCGACGTAGTAGGGCAAATTTGCGACTAAAAAATATTCGCCGCGCTCAAGACCCCGCTCCTGCCAAATCCGCAAAGCATCGCCCAAAACGAGCTTAAGCTCGCCGCTAGCGATCTGCTGCGCAAATTTAGCGCTTAAAATTTGATATAAATCTTCATCTATCTCGAAACTTTTTAATCTGTAAAATTCCAAAAGCTTACGAGTTAAATCACCTAAGCCAGCCCCGATCTCAACGACATTCTGTACGCTCTCGGGAATCGCTTGGATGATCTTGCTCAAAACGGCTTCGTCTTTTAAAAAATTTTGCCCGAACTCTTTTTTCGCCCTAATCATCGCGAGAGTCTAGCCAAATTTTACTTATAAAGTCATTATGTTAAGTAAAATTTGGCTAAAATCATAAAAAATTTTATTCCGAAGGGCTACTTTGAATAGATTCGCAAAACGCATAATCCCATGCCTTGACGTAAATGAAGGGCGCGTTGTAAAGGGGATAAATTTCATAAATTTACGCGATGCGGGCGATCCGGTCGAGGTCGCCAAACGTTACAATGAGGAGGGCGCGGACGAACTGTGCTTCCTTGACATCACGGCGTCGCATCTGGGGCGCGATACGATCGTGGACGTCGTAGAGCGGGTCGCGCGCGAGCTTTTTATCCCGCTGACCGTGGGCGGCGGCATACGCACGATCGATGATATCTCGCGCTTGCTAAACGTCGGCTGCGACAAAATAAGCCTCAACTCCGCCGCGATAAAAAATCCGAATTTAATAGACAAAGCGGCGAACAAATTCGGCTCACAGTGCGTCGTGATCGCGATCGACGCAAAACGAAATTCTAGTGAAATTTCGCGCGGTAATTTATATGGCGCGGCGAGGAATTTGAGCGAGAGTTTGCACGACGGCGCACGAAATTCGGACGCAAATTTACGCAATGAAGCACAGAATTTTGGAGAGGCTTCACGCAGCTTGCAGGATGAAATTTTAACTGAGAACGGCGAGCCTTGCGGCTATAGTGTGTTTATAAACGGCGGTAGGCTGGATACCGGCAGGGATGCGCTTGCTTGGGCGAAAGAGGCGCAGGAGCGCGGTGCGGGCGAAATTTTGCTCACGTCGATGGACTGCGACGGCGTTAAAAACGGCTTTGAGCTAAATTTGACGCGCATTTTTAGCGAGCTTGATATCCCTGTCATCGCGAGCGGCGGTGCTGGTAAAATGGAGCACTTTAAAGATACATTTTTGGCGGGCGCGGATGCATGCTTGGCAGCATCGATCTTTCACTTCAGAGAAATCGAAATTAAGGCGCTAAAAGCATATCTGCAGGAGCAAGGCATCGAAGTGAGACTGTAAATTTGGTCAGATTTATACTGCATGACTCAAGTTTAGCCGTCAAGGCAACTAAACAATTTTATTTCAACCCATTATCATCTTGCAAGTTTTTTTTGCAAGCATCATTTTTGCTTAGATAAAATTTCTTCGTTTTAGCTAAATCATAAGCTTTTTTTATGATATTTTTTTATCTTCTACCCGCCACCTGCACTACTATCGTTATGAAAGGTAATGGCACAGCTCTCATAGATATTTGCTTAAATTAATTTTAATTTTATCAGATAATTTACCGCGATAAAATTTCAAAATTTAGCCTTAAATTTATCGTCATTTTGCTATGATTAGTGAAAAATAACGAAAGCGTGAATGAGTAAATGATAATCTCTGCCGGACGAAATGAAATTTTTGATTTTGCCCTGCCTATGGGCATGGGACTAGTGGATATGAGTATAAATTTGACTAAATTTTTATGCGAAAATAGACAAAGCTTGCTGAGTGAAATCATTTTCGTGGGTTCTGCAGGGCTATATAAAGAGGGTGAAATTCTAAAAATTTATGAAAGCAGATCGGCTGTAAACTGCGAGATATCGGCGCTTTATGAACTTTCATACTCTCCAATTAACTATGAAATTATAGCTAGGGATTCTGCCGATGTTTCATATGAAACAATAACCAATAGCTCAAATTTTATCACGACCGATAAAAAATCTGCGTTAAAATTCTTTGAGCGAGGTTATTTTTTAGAAAATATGGAATTTTTTGCGGTTCTCAAGGTAGCACAAAAATTTCAAATCCCCGCTTACGGAATTTTTTGTGCGACGAATTTTTGTGATTCAAACGCTCACGCAGATTTTTTAAAAAACCACGCCGCCGCAAAAGAAAATTTAACTAAATATCTAAAAACCAAGGCATTAATTTGAAAAATATCTTTGATTTTACGATGAAAGAGCTTGAAAATTTCATTGAACCAAAATTTAGAGCCAAGCAAATTTACGAATGGATTTACAAAAAGAACGTGGATGACTTTGCACAAATGCTAAATCTACCAAAAGAGATCCGTCAAAGTTTAGCTCAAAATTTTTATTTAGACCCGCTTGAATGCGTCAGATCTGAAACAAGTAGCGATGGCAGTATCAAATACCTTTTCGCTCTCAAAGACGGCAAGACGATAGAAAGTGTCTTATTGCCGATGAAGGATGAGCTGCGAGACGAAAACGAAAAAATCATAAGACACGCGCGCTACTCAATCTGCGTAAGTTCGCAAGTGGGTTGCAAAATTGGCTGCAGCTTTTGCCTGACAGCAAAAGGTGGCTTCGTACGAAATTTAACTCCAGGCGAGATCGTGGCTCAAATTTGGCTCATCAAAAAAATGAACGCGATCCCTTACGAGCGCCGCGTCAATGTCGTATATATGGGGATGGGCGAACCGCTCAATAACCTAGACAACGTTACCAAAGCCGTGCAAATTTTAAAAGAAAACGACGGACTCGCCATAGCGCCACGTCGCCAAACGATAAGTACGAGCGGACTTTCTACGCAGATAAAAAAGCTTGGCGAAATGGATCTTGGCGTGCTACTCGCGATCTCGCTGCACGCAGTGGATGACAAACTGCGTGAAAAACTAATGCCGATAAATCGCGCCTACAATATCGCATCGATCATGCAGGCGGTGCGCGAGTTCCCAATTGATCTGCGAAAGCGCGTGATGTTTGAATACCTAATGATCGATGGCGTAAACGACCGCTCAAGCGATGCCAAAACGCTAGTGAAGCTTCTGCATGGCATCCGCGCAAAAGTAAATCTGATCTATTTTAATCCGCACGAAGGCTCGAGCTTTGGCAGACCAAGCCCTGAAAATATGGTGAAATTCCAAGACTATCTCTGCGCGCACGGCATTACTTGCACGATCCGTCAGAGCAAGGGGCTAGATATCAGTGCGGCGTGCGGACAGCTTAAACAAAGAAACGAGCAAGATAAAATTTTAGATCAAAATGGCGTCAATATGGATAAAATTTTAGAAAGATAGAAAAAAATCGGCTAATATTTCCAGATCACAAAGCAAATCGGCAAAAAATTTATAAAGGAGTAGGAATAAACGCGCAAAAATAATGGAGGAGATCGGCGTCTTCTTAAACAGATCGCTGCTTAAAAAATCCAAGATCACAAAGGCGGAAATTATCCGCTTTATCGAGGCAAGATGGGCGGAGGCGGACGATGAGAAATACCGCGTCTACGACTCATACATCTACGCAGCGCGCATGGTGAATGAGTACAAATGGGCGGGCGACGCCCCAAATATGCTGCGCTGGCTAGGCGAAATGGACAAGCACGCCAGAAGCAATGAAAATCCGCCCTATGTGAGCGATTATTACAAGGGCGAATACTGCTTGGAGTGCGGCGCAGAGCAGGAGGCGCTTAAATTTTTGCGCAAAAGCTACGAAGCGAATAAAGAGTATCTTTTCACCCGCAGCCCAAAGGTCGCGGAGTTTTTTAATGCACATCTTGCAGAGACTAAAATTTTGCCTAAATTTGAAGATGAGGAATACGAGGACTTTAGTTTCCCGCTGCGACTGGAGTATTTCGGTAAAGCTTTAGAGCAAGAGGGCGAGTTTCGCTGCGCGTTTTTAGATGAAGACGGCGAGGAGACGGACGAGCCAAGCCAGGCGCAATCGGACGCACTAGAGTTTCTAAAGCAAAATCAGGAAGAAATTTTAACGGGCATCTTAACTGAAATTTTAAAAAACTACCCAAAATGGCAGAAAATTTATGACTATCCGAGCGAGACGAAAAGCGATTTCATGCCTGACGTCGCTACGCCGCAGGAGCTTAGCGAACTATTGGAGCTGCAAAATATCTATATCCTAGACGGCGCGAAAATCGGCTTTGAGTTTAGCTGCTCGTGGGACATGGAGCACGGCCTAGGCGTGATGACGCGCGAAGGCAAGGTCATAAATATCGGCGAAGCGGAAGTAGCGTTTATGGCTATTTGAATAAAATAAACCAAATTTTAAGGCATAAAACAAATTTTTATAGTTACTTTTAGGCTAAATTTTACGCATTTTTTTATCACTTTTACCATATGCAAATATAAGAAGCCGAAATAATAAAAATTAGATGTCATAGTTCAATCTCACGCAAATTTTTATCGATCAAATTTCATACTAACCTATAATTATGATTGCACAAATAAATAGATATAGAATTTTATCGATACAACGAGGAATATAGCATTCTCTCTTTGCTGTTTATAAAGTTTTGCGCTTACAATATATATGTCGCCATTCAACTTCTATATTACATACCAAACCAAAACAAATAACTAAAATAATCCACAGTTCTTACCTCTCCCTCTGTCTTTCAAGTTTTTATACTATAGATACCAAAGAATAATTATAGCCCGAAGCCCACACCTCTGCTTGGTGGTGTTATCTCTATTGTACGCTCTTGTTTCTTACTATTCTTCAGATGAAGTACCCTCTTGCAATATTCCCCAAAAGAAGCAACTACCGTTTTGCTCCCTATGCTTGCTATCAATGCCGAGCTTTCTAAATTAACAGAGCTTCCCGCCCCGCCCTTTTGCTTAAATAGAAAATTAGCGTATTCGTCAAATTCTCTTTTAAATATTCCATATTCTTGATTGCATTTTTTAAAAGAATCAACATCGGATTTAAAATCTTTTATGCTACCGCCCAACTTATCTTGAAGCATCCAATATTTATGCGCTCTGAGCTCAAATTTACCGTAATTTTCGCTACCGAAAATAAATATATGAAACCCACCGTCTAGCCAAGTTGAATTATATGCTTTTATGGCCTTAGCGCTTTTTTCCCAATCTGCATATTTTCTCTTTTCTGAGGATAAATTCTCGAATGTCCTTTTAAACTCTATAAGTAAAAACTTCCCATTGTTATGTGTTAAGGCATCACCTATTTTTTCTACATCACCATCAAGTGGAGCTATATCGATGTCCAATAAACACTGCTTTACAAAATAATACTCCACCGTTTTTCCCACCACAACATTTTCATCCTTTATTCAAAATTACTAATATTCTAATTGTGCATTATAGCCATCGCAAAATAAAATCGTCTTAAAATTTTCAAATAACTATAGATGAGAAATTAATAATTAACGCCGTTGTAACCACAAAATTTTATAAAAACCGGCAAAAGCAAAATTCTGGTCATAAAAATAATCGCCGCCACCTCAAAATTTTATTGAGTTACTTAAATTTTACCGATTTTCGCGAGATTATAAAACTCTCTTACGGCGTCAAATTCGCTTTTTATCTCGTATCTTTCGCCGCCTAGTTCAAAGCGAATTGCATTCGCGTGTAGCAACAATCTCGGCGCTCCCGTCGTTCTGACCCGCTCCGTCTCATCCATCTTTTTATCCAATATCCGCTCCGCTTGCTCTCGCGAAAGCCCGTACAGCGGCTCTCCCAATATCGGCGCACCCGCGGCAAATAGATGCAGCCTGATCTGATGCTGCCTACCCGTCAGCGGATAGCACTCGATCAGGCTAGCGTCTATGTCCGAGAAATATCGCAGCGGGCGTATCAGCGTGATCGCCTCCTTACCGTCGCGCGATATTTTCATACGAATTTTAAGATCGGCAAACTCGTCGCTAGGAGCGATCGGAGCATCAATCACAAACCCCTCAAAATCCTTTAAAAATTTCAGTTTCTCGCTAAATTTTGCGTATTTTGCAGGCTCAAATTTTTTAAAATTTACGCAGCCCATAGAAGTAGCTGGCAAAGATTTAGCCGCAGGTAAGGCGTAAGGTTTATGTCCGTTATCCGCGCTACTCACCGCGATAGCGGGTTTAAGCTTATCACTCACGCCGCAGGATAAGTCATCAAATTCAAACCCGCCGCCAACATTACCAGTAGGAGCGCCAGATTTAAATTTAGCCTGCGCGCCGCCAGATAGAGTGCTGCGCCATAATCCCCTACTCGCACCATTAGACAAGATATTAAATCCAAATTTATCGCCTGCCCCTTTTAAAGCTCGCATATCGCGCAGATCCGATACGCTACTTGGTAAACTCACAGCATCGCCCGCAAATTTCGATCCGCAAATTTCATCCGAGCCTAGCGCATAGCAATCCTCTATCTCGCCATTGTAAGCGGCACTTTGCAAATCCCCTTGCAAGCCTTCTCTCAAATCCCCTTGCACGAGCGCTAGATAGCTTTTCATCACTCTACGCTGTTCGAAGCACTCTTTAAGCTCGCGCGCCGCGTCTTTATCCTTAGCAACGATAAGAATTCCGCTGGTTTCTAAATCAAGCCTATGCGCCACGCACGCATCCTGCCCGTATAGCGACCAGATCTCGTCATACATATTATAAGGCGAGTTGCGCCCGCACGGATGGCTAAGAATTCCACTCGGCTTGTCAAATGCCGCAAACGCATCGCACTCAAAGATCGGCTTCAGTCCGCGCGGCTCGCATTTGTAATCGATCAAAAAAATTTCTCCGTGCGCGACGGAGTTTTTATGCAAATTCTGATCCTCCGCATCGGTTACGCGATGCTTGTCACAGATGCGCTGCGCGGATTTCATATCGTATCCGAGGCTAAGCAGAATTTCGTAAATTTTGCGCCCCTCAAAGCTTCCCAAGCTTCTTTTCTCATAACCCATATTAAACTTTCAGCCCCATTTTTATATAATTTTTGCCATCATTATACAAGAAATTCTAACCGAAAGGCTACTAAAATGGTCGAAAGATACGCAAGAAAAGAGATGTCTGAAAAATGGAGCTTGCAAGCCAAATACGACGCGTGGCTAAAAGTCGAGCTCGCGGCGGTTAAAGCGTGGAATAAGCTAGGTCTAATAAGCGACTGCGATAAAGATAAAATTCTACAAAACGCAAGCTTTAAAATCGAGCGGATAGATGAGATCGAAAAGACGACCAAGCACGACGTGATTGCATTTCTAACGAGCGTGAGTGAGAGCCTTGGGCAGGAGAGCCGCTTCGTGCATTACGGCATGACTAGCAGCGATTGCATCGATACCGCCGTCGCGCTACAAATCAAAGAAAGCATGGAGCTTATCATTGAGGATGTGCAAAATTTAAAAGCCGCGATAAAATCTCAAGCCATGAAGCATAAAATGACACTGATGGTCGGGCGCAGCCACGGTATCCACGGCGAGCCGATCACTTTCGGACTCGTGCTTGCGGTCTGGTATGATGAGATAAATCGCGCGCTAGAGCTTTTGCAACACGCAAAAAGCGTTATCAGCTACGGCAAAATAAGCGGTGCGATGGGGAATTTCGCCCACGCTCCACTAGAGCTGGAAGAGCTAGTGTGCGAATATCTGGGGCTAAAGCCCGCTCCCGCATCCAATCAAGTCATCCAGCGCGATCGCTACGCGCAGGTAATGAGCGCACTTGCGATCCTGGCTTCCAGCTGCGAAAAGATCGCTATCGCAATCCGTCACTATCAACGCACCGAGGTTTATGAAGCGGAGGAATTTTTTAGCCCAGGTCAAAAGGGCAGCTCTGCGATGCCACACAAACGAAATCCTGTGCTTAGCGAAAACGTAACGGGACTATGTCGTATGATCCGCAGCTTCGCAATACCCGCGATGGAGGACGTAGCTCTATGGCACGAACGCGACATCAGCCATAGCTCGGTCGAGCGATTTATCCTCCCCGACGGCTTTATAACTGCTGATTTTATGCTAAATCGCTTGACAAGCTTGATCGAAAAACTGCTCGTATATCCCGAAAATATGATGAGAAATCTAAATTTAACCGGTGGGCTCGTGTTTTCGCAGCGCGTGCTGCTAGAGCTGCCTAAACGAGGAGTTAGCAGAGAGGATGCCTATAAGATCGTACAGCGTAATGCGATGAAGGTCTGGGCGGATCTGCAAGAGGGCAAAAAAGCTATAGATGAGCAAGGGCATAGCTTGTTTTTACAAAATCTGCTCGCAGATACAAAGCTACGAGAAAAGCTAAGCGAAAGCGAGATCAAAGAGTGCTTCGACTACGGATATTACACCAAAAACGTGGACGCGATTTTCGCTAGGGTTTTTGGCAAATAGCAGGCACGACGACTTGCTATTTTAAAGCTCCGAACGGGCCTACAAAATATAGCGAAGTAGCTAGAAATTTATGTTTGCGCCGAAGTATTTTAAAAACAGCGATTGAAATTTTAAAATTTTTACAAAGACAAAATTTTAGTAAAAGCGTAGCGCTTGCGGATTAATCTAGCATCTAAATCCGCACGACAGGCATCCACCACTTTTACCGCGAATTTTTCTACGGTTGCAACTAACCTTAAAATCGTAAAAATTTAATGCTTTAAAACGGTAAAATTCTTAGGTGTAGTAGTTTTAGAATTTTACCGCAAAATTTAAGTGCTAATCCCGAAGATGTAAATGCGAGATTTCCATAAAGCAAAATGGCATTTCTGCGTCGTACTCGAACTAGGGGTCGTGAGATATCCGAAGCAATTATGAAACAAATTTAAAGTGGCAAATGGAAATATTGATAAAATTCCGCTTTTTCAACTTGAAATTATAACGATTCTTAGAAAAAAGCGGATTGAGTAAAATTTCATGAATTCCATCAATTTAAGTGCTTACCAGATAGCACTAAAAATAGGAAATTAAGCTTGTGTAATGATATTTTTAAAAATTTTAAAATTTTATACGCGTAAGCGGGTAAAATTTGATGTCTAGTACCGGCAGCATCCTTGATTATCATATAATTATGTCTGAATTGCTAGCAAATTTCGGATTAAACAATCCTGCAATTTGACATCTAATAATTATTTGGAATTTAAAATGGATGGAGCGGGAGTTCGTTCGCTCCATCCTGCGCTAGCACGTTAGAATTTTTAGAATTTAAAGTTGTATCCTAAATATAGTCCATGATTGGTCTCGTAGGCTTTATCTACGTCCTCTCCGAGCTTACTGGCCTTGTATCTCGTGTAGTCCGCTTTGTAGCCAAACTCGATCTCATTATGCTCATCAAAGCTATATAGCCCACCCAGTCTTGCGCCAATGACCCAGCCTGGTACTGTCTTTGATATAGAGTCGCTATCGCCGCTGAAGTCATTATACGAATCTTTGTATTTCAAAAACGAAACCCCCGTATATGCGCCCGCTACTAGCCTAAAGCTATTCGTAATCTCAGGCGTAAAATCTCCGCCTACTAGCAAGCTATGCTTATTCCAAGAGTGTTTAAAATCTCCATCCTCATCACTACCATTTTTTGTAACCTTAAAGTCATACATATACTCGCCGTATGCTCTAGCTATACCAAAATCATAGCCAGCCTTAAAACCTATCGCAGCTTGCCCCTTATGATCTTTAACGGAGCCAGAGTCTCCATCCTCCGACCATTTGGCTGTAAGACTAGATTTGAACGAGTAATCTCCCTCGATGCCTAGAAGTAAACCCTCGCTAGAGCCTACGCTAACGCAAGCCGCAGCGGCAAATGCCGCGATTAAAATTTTGTTTTTCATATTTTCTCCTTACAATTTATGATTTCAGGGCTTCTCGCCACAGCCGCTCTTACCGTTTTATAACTTACGATCTTTGAGCCTCCTCCACCGGATTCGCTTACAAATCCGTTTAAAATTTGTTGATTATAATAGCCCCCCCCCCCCACTTAAATTTCGATAAATTTTTAAGATAAGACGCAGAATTTTATCTCACTCGCCTTGGATAAATTTTATCTCGCTTGCTAAGGACAGAATTCTATCTCGATTGCCAGCACGGAATTCGACGAAATTCTACGCCACCTCCCTTGAGC
>CAUSAC010000020.1:0-36284 GCA_963529615.1 uncultured Campylobacter sp.
TCTCAAGGGCGTGTCCAAGCAGACCAAAGCCCGTCACGTCCGTTGCGGCATGTATTTTTAAACCCGCTAGCGCGCCCACGGCATAAAAATTTAACAAAATCATGCTCTCTATCGCGTCACGAAATTCTTCAAATTTAAGAAATTTCGCCTTTATAGCCGTAGCGATGATGCCCGTGCCGAGAGGTTTTGTTAGGATCAGCAGGTCGCCTTCGCGCGCTGTATTATTGCTCCAAAATTTACGCGGATTCACACGCCCCGTGACACTAAGTCCATAATAAATTTCGGGGGTAGAGATGGTGTGGCCGCCCACCAAGACCCCTCCGCACTCTTTGATCTTATCTTTGCCGCCGCGCAGAATTTCGCGCAGAATTTCGTTTGAGAAATGACAATCGTCAAAACCCACTATGTTTAGGGCGTTTATCACTTCACCGCCCATTGCAAATACGTCGCTTAGGGAGTTTGCCGCCGCGATCTGTCCGAAGATAAACGGATCGTCCACCAAAGGAGTGATAAAATCGAGCGTCTGCACGAGCGCAAGATCGTCGCTTATGCGAAATACGCTCGCATCTTCGTTGCTGCAGGTGGACGACAGCAGGCTTGCATTGGGCTCGATTAAATTTCCAAGATTTTCGGTTAGACCCGCCGGGTCAAGCTTGGCGGCTCAACCGGCGGCTGCAATAAATTTCGTGAGGTTAAAATCTCTGTAGATCATAGTTTGATTACTTCATATTTTGATAGGACGTCCATGATTTCGTATGCGTTTGAAATCTCGCCGATCGCGAGCTTATCGACCAGTTTGTAACCCTCTAGGCAGCTTCCGCAGCTTAAAATTTCAGCTCCCGCTTCGTTTAGCTTCTTGATCGCCTCAAAGCATTCGTGGCCGCGGTTGGTAGTTATGCGCACGGCGTTGTTTACGCAGATCACTTTCACTGGCTTTTCGTCTAAGCTTAGCGCTGCGCCTAAAAATTTAGCAAGCAGGCTTTTTCCGATCGGGCCGCTTCCGCACTGCTCCTCGTTTAGGAATATCACCTTGTCTCTTTTCGGCGCCGTGACATTACAATAAATATCGTCGATACTTTCATCTTTAAGCTCGTCCGTTTTTACGGTTTTTATAAGCGTGTCGGCGCCCGCTTGTGAAATTTGCGCCTCAAAGCCGTTTTTAGCCAAAAAACGTTTTATGTTTTCGCGCGGCGCTACGTCGTTTACCAAAATTTCTAAATTCTCTCCGATTTTTAGCTCGCCGAGGGCTTTTTTAGCGCGTAAAAGCGGTTCCGGGCAATTTAAATTGCGACAATCTAGTTGCATATGTAATCCTTAAAAATAAAATTCTTTGAACCTCAAAGCTAATGCGAGCCGCGCGCAAGCGGGCCCGCATAAAATTTACCCAAGTTATAAGCGCGGGTACTTCGCTTCAAATTGCGATTTGGCGATCTGCCCCTTATCCAGCAGCTCGCGATACCAGTAGTGGTGAAGGACGTAAACTTCCTCCTCCGGCTTGTGTCCATCGATCATCGAGTGGATGGCGCCGCTGATCGCAAAGACCGCCATATAGATATGCACAAGCAAAAATACCGCGCAGACCGCGCCCAAAAAATTATGAATAATCGCGCTTGCTCTTAAAATTTCGATCTGACTCATACCTAGCGCACTTCTCATTGCGGGGATATCGTAGTCTAGGAAAAACATTGACGCACCCGTCGCTATCATCACTATACCGCCTAAAGTCGCGACCCAAAACCACGCCTTTTGGCCTGCGTTAAATTTACCTGCAGGGATCGCGCGCTTCTTTTTGCTTAAATAGCCGCCCACGATCATCATCCATCTGATATCGTAAGTTCGCGGTAGCATACGCCAAAACCATGTCACTAGCATAGGCACAACGGCAATCGCAAACGCTATCGTAGCCAGTCCGTGAGCGTTTTTACAAAATCTCACGAAAGCGCCGCCGCCGAATTCTTCGCCAAACATCATAATTAAGCCTGTCGGAACCAAGATCGCCCATGCGACGGCCGCTACGAGATGATATAGTCGCTCAAATTTATTAAATGCATAGATCGGCTTGCCTGCGTGATGATCGAAGTGCTTCGGCCCTATGATCGCGTAGTGCCCAATAAAAGCTATGATTACGCCCAAAACCGCACCCAGCGCCAGCCACGCAAAAAAGCCCGAGCTTTGCAGATGTCCTTGAAATTGCAGAAAAATCGGACCGAAGCCGTTGCCGTAGTTATCGATGTTTTCGAGCCTTGCATTGCCCCAAACATCGCTATTTCCCTGCACGATATCGGCATATTTTTTCTCTTCGGCCTGCGCATAAATACAGGCAAAAAGCGCGAGAAACAATCTTTTCATGGATTTCCTTAGATATAAAATTCAAGCCGATTATATCATTTTTTGCAAAAAATTTTCTTACAAAGCAAAATTACATTTTTGCATTAAGTGCAGCGCTAGTTTCGCCTCGCATACTCGTCGTAGCCGAATTTTTTGATCATTAAAACCTCTCCGCGCTCGTCTACCAGAACAAGATCGGGCAGTTTGATGCCGTTAAAGGTCGTGTTTTTCACGATAGTGTAGTGGATCTGATCTTCGAAAATCACCCGATCGCCGATGTTTAGCGGCGCGTCAAATTTATACTCGGGCTGCCCGCTCTCAAGTCCCACGACGTCGCCTGCGAGGCAGGTATTGCCGCCGAAGCGATAGCTAAATTTACCGCTCTTACTCTCGCCGCGTACCGCAGGACGATACGGCATCAGCACGGTATCGGGCATATGAGCTTCAGCGGAAGCGTCTAAAATAGCGATTTTAGCGCCGTTCTCTACTATGTCAAGCACGCTAGCGACCAAATATCCGCACTCCCAACCTACCGCCTCGCCCGGCTCGAGATAAATTTCGACTTCGTATTTTTCGCGAAATTTTTTGATCAGATCTATCAGTAGCTCCACGTCGTAACCTGCGCGCGTGATATGATGACCGCCGCCGAAATTTAGCCACTTTAGAGCTCTAAAATACTTGCCGAATTTCGCCTCGAAAACCTCAAGCACCCGCTCTAGGCTCTGTGCGCTTTCTTCGCACAGCGCGTGAAAATGCAGCCCCGAGATGCCGCGCAAAAACTCGCCGTCTTGCAAGATCGCCCGCTGCAGCGCTTCAAGGCTCATCCCTAGCCTGCTAAAGCTGCCGCACGGATTGTAAGCGTCTTTGGGCGCGAAGGAGGTCTGCGGATTTATCCGCAAGCCGCACGACGCTCCCGCAGCGAGCGCTTTTGCGCGATATTTTTGCCACTGCGCGGCGCTATTGAACACGACGTGGTTTGAAATTTTTAAAATTTCATCCAAATCATCCTCTTTAAACGCTGGCGAGTATGTGTGGATTTCGCCGTTTTTGATAAATTCCGCGGCAAATTTCGCCTCATGCAGACCGCTGCAAGTGGCGCCCCAGAGGTATCTGTCAACGTAAGGCATCGCGAAGCCAAACGCAAAGCCTTTTAGCGCGCATAGAATTTTTGCGCCGCTTCGCTCGCCTACGCCGCGTAAAATTTCTAAATTTTTTACCAGTTTTTGCTCCTCGCACACGTAAGCGGGGGTTGAAATTTCATCGATTTTCATCGTTTTTCCTCATTAAATTTTTACGCAATTATATAAAATTTTATGAATTTTTGGTTAAAATCGCCCAATCTTTAAAATAAGGATAAAAATGGTAGAGGTAGAATTTTTAGGGCCGATCGGGCGCGAGCCGCTACGCCTAAACGCAAACTCCTTGCAAGAGGTAAAAGCGGAGTTGCAAAAGGACGAAAGTCTGCGAGAGTGGCTCTCAAACTGCGCCGTAGCGGTAAATGATAAGATGGTTTATGATGCGAATTTCGCGCTCAAATCTGGCGATCGCGTAAGTCTTCTGCCTCCCGTTTGCGGCGGCTAAGCTTAGGAGACGGCGATGAGCGAAGCTAAATTTAATCCAGAAATTTTAAGCGGGATCGAGCCTGAAATTTATGAGGGCAGCTTGGACGTGAACGCGATTTTATCGCGCTGGTACGCTAAATTTAAGGACGCAAATTACGGCGCGTTTATCACCTTCGTGGGCATCGTGCGCGAAGAGGGCGGCATCTGCGCGCTGAGCTTCGATATATACGAGCCGATTTTGCGGACGTGGTTTGAAGCGTGGCAGAAAAAGGCCGCAGCACAGGGCGCATTCGTGCTTTTTGCACATGCAAACGGGGGTGTGCCGATCCACGAAAGCTCCTACGTCGCAGGCGTCGTAAGCCCGCAGCGCAAGGTCGCTTTGGCGCTCATAAATGAGTTTGTGGAGGATTTCAAGGCGGCCGCGCCGATCTGGAAATACGACGTAAAGGGCGGCAAAATCGAGGGCGGCAAAGTAGTAGGCGGGAAGAGGTTCTACGCGGCGGATCGCTCGCAGAAGATAAAAGGCGCGGGGCTTTTGGGCTAAATTTAAAAGCACGCCCCGCTTAAATTTATAGGCTTGCTTCAATTCAATCAAATTTAATCAAAACAGAAATTGCGCCGACAAACAAAATTCCGCGTAGAGATACTGCAGAATTTCAAAATAAAGATTTTGTGTAAATTTAGCGGCTGAGGCTAAATTTAAAGATCAAAATTTCAATCCAACTCCGTGCCCGCGCTCCGATAAGTATGGTCGAGCGAGGATCAAAATTTCAAGTCTAAATTTATAGCAAATTTAATCAATCCAGTCGATGCGCTGCACAGCAAATAAAATAGCGCTACAATCGTCTTGTAAGCCCGTGTAGCATAAAATAAAATTTAAACCCAAATTCGCGCGCCGTATCCGTGAGCACAAATGAAACGCAGTGCGATGAAATTTTAAAATTTCATCGCAAATATAACCTCTCTGCCCAAACGGCGGCTAAAATTTAAACACGCCTTTAGCTTCTGCGATGCGCTCGCCAAGGCTCGTAGCGGCATCTTCGCTCCTTGCCGCGCACCTAAAGATCGGCTCCAGCACCTCGGCAAAAAAGCCGTTTAGCCCCTCCTGCATGATCTGCGCGCCACTTTGATAGCGCGCAAGCCCCATAAATACGCCGTGCCCGATCGCGCCGAGACCCTTTGCCTCGTCGGCGATAAATTTATTCAGCGCCTTGCAAACCGCAACGACCGCGCTTGCGTTTACGATCTCGTGATCTCTTAAATAATCCTCAAGCGCGCCGTAATCGCACTCGCATCTGATCCATCTAAACGCCTTTGCAATCGACGGCGAAACGCATTTATGATCACTTAGAGTGCATAGGACGTATAAATTTTTAGGCACCGCAAAATATGAGCGACCATCCTTTAAAAGGACGCTGGCGTGCGCTTTTTCGCCCTCTTCAAAGCCATCGATTATGTGTGAGTTTTTCGTGCGGATCAGCGAAAGCTCGTCTTCCTCGTCGTAGCGACGATCCAAAAGCACCGCCGCCTCGCCAAAAATTTTATCCAAGCTCGCGGCACTTGCATTGTCGATCAAAAAATAATACTCGCCCTTCGGATCGTTTAGCGCCTCTTTGCACAGCGCCTTAAACTCGCCGCTAATGAAGCTTTCGCCGTAAAATCCGTCGATAAAATCGCGGTATTCAAAGTCTTCGTGCAGGCAAACGTAGCGGAAATTTTTTGCCGCAAGCTTCTTTTCAGTGATCAAAGATCGCAATTTGCGGGTCTTGCCGGTGCCGATCGCGCCGTAAAATATCGTATTTTTCGCAACCTCTTCGCTCTTGTAGTTTTTGACGTATTCGAAAAACAGCGACGAATAAACGATCCTAGCCGCGCCCACGACATCCTGCGGATACGGGGTAAATTCCGCGATAAATCGCGAGCTCACCTCGTAAAATTCTTCAAAAATTTCAACCTTTTCGTCGTAGAGCAAGGATAGAATTTGCGCGGTTTCATCGCGATAAATGAGAGTTGGAAACTCATCGTTGCACTGTGCAAATATGCTGGCTAGCAGATAGAGCTTTTCGCGCGAAATTTGTGCGAAATCACCGCCCTCGGCAAGCCCTAAATTTAGCATCCCGTCGTCGCTTAGGTAGCTGTCGATCAGATAGAAATTATCGGCATTTATCGCGGATTTTAAAAATTCCATCAATACGAAGGGCTGATTATGCAGCGCGACATCGAAAAAATCGATCGCCAAAGCACTATCCACCGCCGTAAGAAGCCTGTAAAGCTCGTCGTAGAAATTGACTAGCTTCTGTTTGAAAATATCGCGCGCGGTGCGCTCCTGCGAATAGCTATTGAAATTTTTGACGATATTTTCGATAAAAACATAAAGCGAGACGATGTTTTTATCCTCGCCGCTAAGCACGCTATCTACGCTCTTTACGGCATTTTTAGGAAACAGCTCCTTTTTGCCGACGATGCGGTCTTTGAAAGCGAAATCATAATAAAACGCGCTGATATTGGAATCAAAAAACTGATCCATAAAGAAATACTCGGCGTGCGCGAACTTCTCGCCCAAAGATAAAATTTTGCAGCTTCTAAGATTGCCGTCGCTAAGATTTATATATAAAGTTTGCAAAAACTCGTTCTCGGTCTCATCAAAGCTTGCGAGGCAGCGCTTTATCTCGCCTAAATACTTTGAAATCGCGGTTTGTTTTTTAAGCCAGAATTGGTTTTTGTTGTGATTTTTCCAGCTGGCGACCAGCGACTCTATCTTTTCCTTGCTAAAATCTTGCATGACTCATCCTTGAAAGATTAAAATTGTGTATTGTACTTGAATTTAAATAAATAATTAATAAAACTCTGATCTCGCGGCACAGTGCGAAAGCAAATTTTATTAAATTTACGCGCTAGGAGGCGGTAGGAAATTTTAAAATTTACTGCGCGCTAGATCTATCCGCGACCCTGCACCAACGGGACGAATTCGCAGGCGCCAAGCTCCTCTTCTTTGATCTCGGACGGCGAAATTTTATTAAATCTAACGATCTTTTGCGAACCGCTTTTATTCATCGGAGCGACTAAAATTCCGCCGATTGCCAGCTGCGCAAACAGCCGCTCGTCGATCCGCTCGGCGCACGCGGAAAGCAATATCCTATCGAAAGGAGCAAAATTTTTCCACCCCGCGTTGCCGTCGTCGTGGCGTAGGCTGATATTTGAAATCCCGAGATTCGCAAAGTGTCTTTTCGCCTCGCCCACCAGCCGCTCGACGCGCTCTACGGCAAAGACGCGATGAACCATCCTGCTTAAAATCGCCGCTTGATAGCCGCTACCGCAGCCGATCTCTAAAATTTTCTCGACCTTCGGATCCACGCTTAGCGCCATCGTCATGCGCGCGACCGTCAGCGGCGAGCTGATCCACTGGCTGGCCAAAATGGGCTGCGCGTTAAGGCTGAAAGCGTGCGCGCCCAGCGGAGCAAACTCGCTTCTAGCGACGCTGCAAAACGCCTCAAAAAGCGCAGGATTTAAACTCACCTGCTCGGCGATGTCGTTCGCCATCTTTTCGCAGCGAAGTCGCTCTAGCGAGACCATAACGCGCTCCCGCCCGACCAGACGTTAAATTTAAGGCCGCAAAAGCTTTTGCTATGTTTAAATTCCAAACCAATAGAGCTTTTAAAAATGCCGCCAAAGCGCCCACTCCGCACCAAAAGAGCGTGAATTGCGTTTTTTAGATACATAGCGCGGCTAAATTTTAAAAATTTTGCAGGTAATACGCTTTTTGCGCTTATCGCGCATCCGTGCGGCGCAGGACAAGTATCTGCAAAGTATCCGTGCCGCAATGCGGCAGAGCAAAATTTCAAACCGTAAAATCCGCTAAAAATCATCGAAACTCAAGCTTCCTTTGCTGTAGTTCGTGACTTTGCTCTCGAAAAAGTTGCTCTTTTGATCGTTAAATTTAGAAAAATCATCGACCCATTTTATCGGATGTTTCGCGCCGTATCGCTTCTCAAGCCCGATGGCAAGCAGGCGCTGATCGACTAGGTAGTGGATGTATTCTTCGATGATGTCGTCCGTAAAGCCCATGATTTGATTATCCGTGATGTATTTGCCCCAATCGATCTCTAGGCTCCCCGCCGTCTCGAACATCTCGTAAATTTTATCCACGTTGCGTTTATT
The DNA here is from genome assembly GCA_963529615.1 of uncultured Campylobacter sp. Lineage (GTDB taxonomy): Bacteria > Campylobacterota > Campylobacteria > Campylobacterales > Campylobacteraceae > Campylobacter_B. The sequence goes on from CAUSAC010000020.1 coordinate 8,049, forward strand.
AAACAGATCGGCGCGCTCTTTGCGGACGGAATTTATCATATTTTGAAAGAGCAGCAGATGCGTGATCTCGTCGCGCTGTATAAAGCGAATCATCTGCGCGCTACCTAACATCTTGCCCGCGCGAGCAAGCGCATAGATCGAGGTAAAGCCGCTGTAGAAGTAGATCCCCTCTAAAATTTGATTCGCCACCATCGCTAGCAGCAGCTTATCGTCGCTAACCTCGCCCGCAAGCTCCTCATAGACGCTTGAGATGTAGTCGTTTTTCCTGCGGAGCATATCGTCGTGCTTCTCCATCTCGTAAATTAGATCGGTATTTTCACAGATCGCCTCGACCATGACGGCGTAGGATTTGCTGTGGTTGGCCTCCTCGTAGGCTTGGCGCGCGAGCACGGCATTGATCTCCGGAGCCGTGATGTAGGGGTTGATATTATCGGCGAGATTGTTGGTCTGAAAGCTATCCATCGATATCAGCTGGCTCCACACGAGATCGTACATCCGCTTCTCGGCGCTTGTAAGATTGAAGTTATAATCGCGTACGTCGTCGGTGGTATCGACCTCTTTAGGAAACCAGGTATTGGCCTCCATCAGATCCCAAAGTTTCAGCGCCCATTGATATTTCGCCTTGGTAAAATTTAAAATTCCCTGCGGATTGCCGCCGAAGACCTTGCGATCGGTAAGCGTCTCGTCGGAGAAGGGGTTGTAGATTTTTTTCCTATCCATTTTTTGCCTTTTTAAAAATTTAGAGCGTATTGTAACGAAAAAAATCTTATCGAAGGCTTTGCGGGCAAAATTTAAAGGCGTGAAATTTTACCCGTAAATTTGCCCAGAATTTTATAAGACGCACACAGCTCGGCAGGAACACATGGCGTAATTTTGCGACCGAGCGAGCAGAAGCTAAATTTTATACCGGCTGCATACTTGGAAGCTTTGAAATGAAATTTTATGGCGAAACTTTGGGGTAAAATTTTATGATGGAGGAATTTTATGATGAAATTTTAAAGGCATGCGGTGCGATTTCATCTGTTTACTTTTTGCCAATGCCTGCAGTAAGCACCATTGCGGCAAACGGCGAGGCGGAATTTTATCGAGGCACAATATATGCCGGGCAATGCGCGCTAGATAAATGCGCTAGATTAAAATTTCATCGCGGTAAGATACTCGCGACGGCGCAAATTTAATCAAAATTTCGAAGTTCGATCTTTAGCTTGGTGCGGATTTTGCTCGGATCAAAGCTCGCAAGCGGCGCGTTTAAATTACCGAAATTATCGCCGGTGGGTAGAAAGTTTTGCAGATAATAGACGCCACGGTAGCCCTCGCTCCATAAAATTTGCGCCATCTGCTCGATCTTTGCTTCGTTTAAAAAATCCGCATGCACGGTCGTACGCACCTCAAATTTAAAATTTAGCCGCAGCAAAAGCCTAAGAGTTTGCAGAAATTTATCGTATAAGCTTGACTTTGTAATGAGCTCAAAATCCTGCCGCGGCGCCTTAAAATCAAGCGCGATATAATCGATCAACCCTAGGCTTAGCGCCTCTTCGATCTTTTGCGGATTCGAGCCGTTGGTATCTACTTTGAGCAAAAAGCCGCGCCGCTTAACCTCGTGCGCCAGCGGGATAAAATCGCTCGCACAGGTGCATTCGCCGCCGCTAAATACGATACCCTGAAGCTTGCCCGCGCGCGCATCCAAAAAACGCAGAAACTCTTCATTTGAAATTTTACCCCGTGAAATAACGATTTGTGGGTTGTAGCAGTAGATGCAGCGCATATTGCAGCCGCAAAACCACGCGATCGCGGCGATGTGATCGGCAAAATCAAGCATCGTAAACGGCGTGATCTCGTAAATCTGCGCGTTACGCAGGTTTAAGGCTTGCGGCGGCTTCGTATGCGTTTGTTGCATTTGGCCGGTAGCGGCGACTAGGCGATCTGCTTTTTGTCTTTTTTCTCTTCAAAAAAGACGCGCTCTTTGTGTTCGCCCTTCTTTCCGATATTAAAGCTCTCTACCGGACGCAAATAGCCCATTACTCTTGTGTAAACGACGCATTTTGTGCGTTTTGCTTCTAACTCTTTTGGAAATTCCATTCTCCATCCTTTCATTAAGATTAAAATTTAAATCGCTATTTAGGCGCCCTTGCTCTGCTTGGCTTTGTATTCCGCAAGCAGCTCCTCGTCGCATTTCGGGCAGTATTCATGCTCGCCGCTGATGTAGCCGTGTTTATGACAGACACTGAAAATCGGCGTGATCGTGATATAAGGAAGCTTGTAGTTTTGCACTACGCTTTTTACGAGCTGTTTGCACGCCTGAGCCGAGCTTATGCGCTCCTTCATATACAGATGCAGCACCGTGCCGCCGGTGTAGGAGCTTTGCAGCTCATCTTGCATCGCCAGCGCTTCGAACGGATCGCTTCCGAAATTTGCCGGAAGCTGCGTAGAGTTGGTGTAGTATATGTTTTTATCAAATCCCGCTTGGATGATATCTGAGTAGCGCTTCTTATCCTCTTTGGCGAAGCGATACGTCGTGCCCTCGGCAGGCGTGGCTTCAAGATTGTATAGATTGCCCGTCTGCTCCTGAAACGAGCGGATCTTCTCGCGCAGATACTCAACCATTTTAAGGGCAAATTTACGCCCGAATTCCGTCGTAATATCCTCTTTATTTCCACTAAAATTTCGGATCATCTCGTTTGCGCCGTTGATACCAATAGTGCTAAAATGGTTGTTAAAGCCCGGCAGATAGCGCTTCGTGTATGGATACAAGCCGCGCTCAAACATCTCGGTTACAAATTTTCGCTTCTTTTCAAGCGTCGATTTGGCAAGCTCCAAAAGCTCATCCAGCCTCGCATACAGCGCCTCTTCGTTATTTTTATACAGATAGCCTAGGCGGGCTAAATTTATCGTTACGACGCCGATACTTCCCGTCATCTCCGCACTTCCGAAAAGTCCTCCGCCGCGCTTAAGAAGCTCGCGCAGATCAAGCTGCAAGCGGCAGCACATCGAGCGCACGGCGCCCGGCTTATACGCCTTTGGGTTCGGTACGCGTTCGCCTTTTTCGTTCGTGATATATTGCGAGCCGATAAAATTTTGAAAATAGCTCGAGCCTACCTTGGCGGTGTTTTCAAAAACCGCGTTCGCAGCGGGCGTATCCCAATCAAACTCCTCCGTTAAATTTACCGTAGGAATCGGGAAGGTAAAGGGCTGACCGCACTTATCGCCCGTCGTTAAAACCTCGTAAAACGCAATCACGATGCGATTCATCTCGGGCTCGAAATCGCCATAAGTCATCGCCTCAAGCGAGTCCTTGCCGCGCCTTTTAGCCTCAGCCAAAAGCTCCTCGTCGTGTAAATTTTTAAATAGATGCTCGTTATTGTGCGTGGGGATCTGCGTTTTTAGATCATCCGGGCAGGTCATATCGATGGTGACGTTGGTAAACGGGCTCTGCCCCCAGCGCGCCGGGACATTTAGGTTGAACACGAAGCTCGTGATCGCCTTTTTGACCTCATCGTCGCTTAATTTATCGCGGAAAACGTATGGCGCCAGATATGTATCAAAGCTACTAAACGCCTGTGCGCCCGCCCATTCGCTCTGTAAAATTCCAAGAAAATTCGCCATCTGATACAGCGCTTCGCGGAAATGCTTCGGCGCCTTGCTCTCGACCCTGCCGCGCACGCCGTTAAAGCCCTCGTTCAGAAGCACACGCAAGCTCCAGCCCGCACAATACGCCGTAAGGCAGTCCAGATCGTGGATATGATAGTCGCCGTTTCGGTGCGCCGCGCCCTCCTCGCGAGAGTAAATTTTATCTAGCCAGTAGTTTGCGATGACCTTGCCGGCAGTGTTATTGATGAGGCCTGCGTTTGAGTAGCTGGTATTGGAATTTGCTAAAATTCGCCAATCCTGCTTGCTGATGTATTCATTAACCGTCTGGGTACAGTTGATATAGGTCGTATCCTCCTCAAGCCCCAAAATGTGCTCGCGCTGCATCTTGTGCGTGTGTCGGTAGATCATAAAACTTTTCAAAACGGCGAAATCGCCCGCTTCGAAGAGCTTTTTCTCGATAAGATCTTGAATATCTTCGACGCTTAATTTGTCTTTAAAAACGATAGCGCTCATTACGTTATCGAAAACCTTTTCGTCAAATTCGGTACCGACGCTTTTGTAGGCTTTTTTGATAGCATCTTTTATTTTGTAGGATTGAAATTCTTGAAAACTTCCGTCTCTTTTAATGATTTTTTTCATAAGCACCCCGAGAATTTTCTGAATAAATTGGCAGAAAGTATATCAAGGAATCTTTAACTCAAAATTAAAGGAACGAGCGGAATATCCGTTACAAATTTTGCTTATAAAAAACGAAATTTAACCAAATCTCGCTATAATCGCGGAGTTTATTTTATAAAATTTGGAAATGCTATGAAAAATTTTAAAATAAGTTTTTTCGTGATCTTGCTGTGCGCCTTTTTAGCGGGCTGCGCTGCGCTTAAAGGCTCTAAAAGCACAGATAATTCGGCACTTGCAGGAGGCATCGATCACGCAGGATATCCAAACGCATATCTGGAGCGCATCGCAGGCGAAAGCATCGCCGATCTGCTCTCAAAGCGTATCGTCGGGAAAAAAGGCGGTAGATTCAGCGTCGTCGGCATCGAGCCACTGGACGGGACGAACGCGCACGGCGTAGATGCGGAATTTTTGAGCAAAAAAATTAGAATTTCGCTGCTGCATTCAGGCAAAGCAGTCGTCACCGACGCTCCAAGTAAAGATGAACTCGTATTTAGCAACGATGGCGTAAGCTGTGGCTATCACGCCGTAGAAAGCGGCTCGATCTACGCGCCGGATTACATCTTGGTAGGTAAAATTTTACCGCAAAGCCCCGCTGCGACAAACGATGGTAAGGCAGGATCTAAAAAATCAAAAAGCTTAAATTCTGCAGCTAAAAATTCTACCGCGCAAGCAAGCGAAAGCCTACTTTTAGAGCTTTCGATGATAGATACTCGCAACAACAAAAGTGTGTGGAAGTATAAAAAAGCGCTTCAAAAGCAAATTTAAGGAATTTTTCGCTAAACTCACGATTCATTTTTTTGAAAGGCGGTGAGGAAAGTGCCTGGAGTAAAGGTATATCCGAACGAATCATTTGACGAAGCTTACAGACGCTTTAAGAAGCAGACCGATCGTAACCTAGTCGTTACTGAGGTTCGTGCGAGACGATTTTTTGAGCCGATGACGGAAGTCCGCAAAAAGCAAAAAATTTCAGCTCGCAAAAAGATGCTTAAACGTCTTTACACGCTACGTCGCTACGAGTCCCGCTTGTAGCAGTTTGCGCGGATTTGCGGATTTTAAATTTGTAGATCTGCGCGAAATTTTATCTCACATCTTTTTAAATTTACAGCCTGCTTGAAATTTTACCCGCCCCGACAGCGCCGAAATTCCGATCTAAATTTTAAAATTTACCTAATTAAATTTACCCGCCTTTGTGCGGCGCCTGCTTTATACAATACGCCCGCCTGCTAGCCACTAAATTTTAAAATTTATTTTTACCTATTCGTTTTTTAGATATACTTTTGCTAAATTTTAAAGGAGCAACCATGGACTTAAACGACTACCTCCACACTCAAGGCCAGCAACCCTCAAACCCTCAAGAAAAAGAAGTAGCACTCATCAAATACACCTTCATCGCAGCCTGCGCCTTAAAAGCTATAGCTGAACTAGTGCTATTGCTATTAGGGATTTACGGCGGATTAGGAGTACTACTAAGCGCAGCGGCATTCGTGCTTTTTATCTTTAGCATTTATAATATCTCTAAGCTTACCGCAAGCCGCAGCCTTTTGCGTAACGCAGCCATTGCCTTTGCGGCAATATTTATAGGCGTATTGTTATTTATATTTTTAGCGGGCGGCATCATCGCTCAAATACTACTTGCATTGGGATTCATCGCATCGTTTCTGTTTTTTTATAGATTTTATCAGGAGCTTGCCGATACTAGCGGAGTCGCAATATTTTCATATTGCTTTATCGCGCTTGTACTTGCAGCTATTGCAAATGCGTTTTTGGCGCGTTTTTCACTGCCTGCTACGGTGCTGCTCAGCTTAGCGGCTCTTGCACTTAACGCTTTTGCTATATTCAGCGTAGAGGGCTTTTCTCGTTCGTATTATTCTTATGATCTTAAAGGCAAGAGATAAATTTTGATTGCTTGATCGGTTGTGCAAAGACCGGCAGAGAGCTAAATTTTTAAAATTTAAAATCAAGGAGCAAGCCGTGGTCTATTTCAAACACATATTTCTCGCTCTATTTTGTGGAGCGCTGTTTTGCGGCGCGCTTTACGGCGAAAATCCAAATAAAATTTCAAAGCAAAATTCTAAATCCGACTTCATCTGGGGCGTTACGATCGACGACGGCTGGTACGAGGACGCGCAAGACGCCTCGGGCGCGAAGCTGCAAAGCATCGTGCGCGCCCTGCAAGCCCTACCCGTAAAGCCAACCGTGCGCGTCGTAATGTCAAAAGAAATTAGCCCGCGCGAGTACGAGCCTCTTTTTAGGCGACTTAGCGAGGTTTCATACGTGATGGCCTGCCCCGTGGACTCCTACGAGATGAGCTCGTACAAAAGCGTGAAAAGCTACGAAAAGAGGTTCGCGGACGCCTTCGCTGCTCTCGCGCCCTACGTCGCGATCTGGGAGATCGGCAACGAAATAAACGGCGAAGGCTGGCTGGGGAACGATGCGAATTTTATCGCCGCTAAGATGATCGCGGCCTTCGAGCTCATCCACAAAAAGGGCGCCAAGACGGCGCTTACGGCGTATTATACGCCGAGTGGAGCGCAGAAAACGCAGATGCGCGAGTGGCTGCGAAAATTCGTGCCGCAGGATATGAAAGAGGGGCTGGATTATCTTTTCGTAAGTTACTACGAGGACGATAACGAGGGCTTTGCGCCTAATTGGAGCGAAATTTTTACCGATCTGCAAAGCGCCTTTCCCGCTTCGAAGCTCGGTATCGGCGAGTGCGGAAATACGGCGTCGGGCGCTACGCAGGCGAGCAAAAAGGCGATGATGAGGCGGTATTATACAATGCCGCGCTACGTGAAAAACTACGTAGGTGGGTATTTTTGGTGGTATTTCGTGCAAGACTGCGTAAGCGGGGCGGGACCCGGCGCTTCAAACGGCAAAAGTCGCAGCGCGCGCGACAAAGCGAAAGCCACGGACGAGCTACTAAAAAGTCTTAGCGAAGCAATAGGCGAAACGTACAGATAATGCGCGGAGGATTTCAAATTTAAAGCAAAATTTTATGCTTTTTGGGTGCAACGGGGTAAAATTTGGACATTAAAACTTTTATAAAAATTTTAAAAATTACCGCCTTGGTCGTGAGCGTTGCGTGCGTGCTTTTTGTGCTGTATATATTTGTGATTTTAATTTGCTTTTTTCATCCGATACGCCCGAGGGTTGCGATCCTAGTATGCCCACTAGCGCTTGCGATTATATCGATGAAAAATTTGAAAAAGAGCTACAAAATTTGCCCCCGGTCGCCGCTCTGCCGCCATTAGACAAAAGACCCGTATTTTGGCTAGGCGAGAAAAAATTCGCAGGAGGTGCGAAGTTCGATTATCTATACATTAAGGACGATTTTGGGGTCTGGCTTAGGTATAAAAACAGCGATAGCGACGACTTCTTGCTACAAAAAGATATGCCAGAGCGCTACTATGGATACGACGAGATCGATCGTTCGCCGGACGAAAGGTGGGTGAGTAGAGAGCTTGGATATTATAGCTACGGCATCTACGATATTTCGCTTTTTGAAAACGAAGCCAAGATATTTTCTCAAACTGCATATAAAGTTGTCAGAAAATTTATCGGTTTCTTTAATCTACACTCTATGAGAGGCACCTCTTTTGCGGCTCCGCAAGGCACCGAGGAAAATTTAAATGCCATAAGCGAGCTTCAAACTCCGCTTGCGGATTTTCCGCAAAAACCGAACTACTCTGGGCTCGGTTGGGCTGATAAACCAGAAGCCAGAGGCTATGTCGGAGATGAAATAGCCAAAAAGCTCGCTCGCAACGTCTTTGAGATAGAGGGCGAGGGTTGGCGCCAAACCATCCGTATAAACAGCCGCGCCAAAGATATAAAGGTAATCTGCGGGGATGAAATTTGCCTCGCGCTTACCTTTGGCGAGGACAAATTTAGCCGCTGCGTAACGACGCCCCGCATACGACGATCTATACGCTAAATTTAAAGCAAAAATTTAGCAATTTTCATATGCTTACTAGTAGTAATTTTAACTACGTCAAGCTCGGCGATAAATATACTTTAGACGATGTGGAATCCTTTAAAATAGTTTTATCAAGATTCAGATATATCAAGGGGTATAACAAAGATCGCGAGATCACGGACTACGAGGTTATCTTGCGAAATAGCGAAGGCGAGCAGGTTAATGAAATCTGCAGAAACGAAATTAAGAGGGCTCGCAGTCGCTTGCGATAAATCTAAGATAGCGCTGCAGGATTTGGCATATAAGGTCGTGATTTCGGCGCGCTTTAATTTAGCTTCTAAAATTTACGTGAGAATTTTAAAATTCTAAGCTTCAAGCTTTAAAATTTGCCCGCGGAGCTTTTAAAATTTATCGCGCGACTTAGGTTTATTTTATCCGCGCCAAGACAGCGAAATTTTTAGGGCGTCGCGATAACTAGGCGCAAGATAGCGAAATTTCACAAAGCTGCGGCAAACAAGATACGCAGAGAATGCACGCAAATTTCAAATTTATCTGGATTTTGCCAGCCTGCCCGACGCCGAGCACCATTATTTAGCTACAATCCCTCTTGCTCGCTTTACTTTTCGCTCGTCTTACGATTTGCTCGTCTTATAATTCCTGCTTGATATTGCACTTTGCCGAAGCTACTGCGCGCCCTTTCGCAAAACTGCACAGCATGTGGGATTGTGCCCATCGCTCGCAGATTTTTCAGCACATGCGCGCGATAAAATTCTGTAGCGCAGATATTTTAAATAAATTTTGATTTAAAAGCGCAAGCTTAGAGGCGATTTAAATTTAAAGCTCACGTGCTCCACGGCTAGCTTGCAAGCGCTCTGCCCGCAAGTAGCCCAGCATAGCAAAACAACATACAAACGCATACGCTTAAGACCGCGTTTAGCACACCGATAGCAAATTCTCGCGCCAGCAATAATTGCAGCGTATCGTAGCTGAACGTAGAAAATGTCGTAAAGCCGCCCAGCGCGCCTGCGACAAAAAATGCCCGCAGGCTCTGCGTTAAATTTAGTGCGAGTAAAAACCCTATCAGCAGGCTTCCCAGCGCATTCACGCAAAAAGTAGCGATCGGAAATGCGCTCCAAAATCCGGCGCGGTCCATTGCGCGCGCGATCGCTCCGCTTAGGCCTACTCGCGCCATCGCGCCTACACAGCCGCCTAGCCCCGCTAAAATCAAGTTCGTCAATCCAAGTCCTTTTAAAATTTGTAAATTTTATTTCGCTATCTCGCCTCCATAGGACGAAAGATGTGCGACTTAGCTATTTTAACGTGGCTAGTTAAAATTCAGCTTTTAAAATTTGCTCGCGCTTTTTGAAATTTCGTTTTAAAATTTTACTAGCGCGACGAAATGCGACGTTTTACGCGCCGCCGCAAGACGGCGATCAAACGCGCGCAATGTAAGAGGACGGCAAAGCAAAAACTGCGAGATGCAAAAAGGGCGGCGTAGCAAAACAGCGCGAACGCTTAAAATCGCTCTGACGTGCCCGTAGCAGGCGCCTAAACTGCGCTTGTAGCGGAACGATCGCAAAGCAAAACAATAGCGCGGCAATCGCTGCAGCGCTACTACAGCGGGCGCTACTGCAGCACTTTTTTTAGTGCCAGCGCAAATAGCACGACGTAGAGGACGAGCAGCCATTTTTTCTGAGTTTCGCGCTTTGCACGGCGAGCCTGAGAGGTACCGAAATACACGCCCAAAAGCCCGCCCACGGCTAGCAGCGCGCCGCGTTCGTAATCCACATGGCCGTTGTACGAAAGGCTCAAAAGCGCGCTAAATGAGCCGAAAACGATGAAAAATAGCCCCATGCAGACCGCTCTTTTGATATCGACGCCCAAAAATCCTACCAATACGGGCGTCAAAAATACCGCGCCGCCCACGCCCATGCTAAGCGCGATCGCGCCGATAGCAAAGCCGATGAAAAACAGCACCGCGCCGTGAGGATCGGCATTGCCGCCGCTTGTTACGTTCGTGCTAAAGAGTTTAAGAAATGAGATCGCAAGCGTCAGCAAAAGACCGATCTCAAGCACGATTTCTGGCGAGTATTTTACGATGAAGCCCGATAGGCTTGCGCCGCACAGCCCTCCGAGCCCCACCGCGATACCGCTATCTAGGCGGAGTCTGCCCGCGCGGTAGTTCAGATATGAGCCAAAAAGCGAGACGATGAACATCTGCATCACCGAGATGCCCGCGGCGGTCTTGACGTCGTATCCCAGAGCCATCATCACGGGCATTACGACCGTGCCGCCGCCGATACCGAAAAAGCCCGATATGAAGCCCACGACGACGCCGACAAAGGGGAGTTCTAGCATTTATAATCCTTGAAATTTGAGGTGAAGTTTATAGCTTTAAAATTTAAAGCTCGCTAAATTTGCGGAATTTTGGATTTGGAAGCGGGAAATTTACGGGATTTTGAGGCGGGGAATTTTGATCGCGGGATTTCGGTTTGAAATTTTATGTGAGGGATTTGCTAAATTTGGAAATTTCTGGGATTCTAAAGCGCGGATTAAATTTTCGACAGGATTCTATCGCGGCGAAATTTCATACGGCAAAATTCCGTACAGCAAAATTTTAGACAAAATTCTGCGGCGAAATTTTAAGCAGTGGAATTTTCTGCGACAGAATTCCGCGTGGCATAGCTGCAAGCAAAATTACTGCGGTAAAATTCGCTCAAAATTTCGTGGCGAATTACAAGTAAAATTCCTTCGCATAAAGTTACGTTTCCATCCACGATTGCACGCGCGGCGCATTCTCCTTCGCGAAAATTCTTTCTGTGCGGAGGACGACAGCAAAATTTCCGCGCTCCGTATTCTAAAATCGCCATAAAATCGGTGCAAAGTCACGACAAGATCGCCGTAAAATTTTACGCGGAGCGGGCAAACGCAAAGAGTGCGAATTTATTGCAAAAATTTACGGCGAAATTTCGCCGCTAAAAGCCCGTCCAAAGCCCGCTAAAAAAGAGGTAAAAGACCAAAAAGCCGTCGCCGCAAAATCCTCACGCCGAAATTACGCACGCAAATTTCTCCTGGTAAAATTGCTTTGGATGGGGCGGGATTTGAACTCGCGGCAAATTTTCCGAGCTAAATTTTACGCAAAAATATGCATTAAACCTGCAAAATTTATCGTAAATTTCTCCGAGCGGTTTTCGTGCCTTATGAAATTTCCAGCACGATCTCCTTTTTTAGCCCGATCTGTTTGATCTCGAGCACGAAAGCGCCGCTCAATCGCAGCGCAAGCACCTCCGCCTCGCTGCAAGCGCCTGCAAGAGCGATTTCGCGCAGCACCTTGCCGCGCCAAGCTTTGGCGTAGTGGCTCAGCACCTTGCCGCCTTTGATGAAACTAAAACTTAGATATTCGCGCTTCATCTCATAAAATTTTTCGTAAAATCCCGCACGCAGATCCACGACGCACTCATCCGCCAGATACCGATCCAGCGCGGCGGAAAAGCTATCGCGATAAAATTTCGCCGCGTCTATGCCGCCGAATTTCTCGCCCTGCTTGAGTTTGTAGTTCGGCAGCGCGTCGCCGCCCAGCACGGGGCCGAAAAGGTTTGAAAAAATTATCGTGTTTCGCTCCGCAAACTCCCGTGCCATAGCGCTTAGCGACGCGTAGCCTAAGGCGCGATACGCGGTGCCGGTGTAGCGCAAAAGCGCCTTCGCGCAGCCTTTTTCAAAGATATTTTCGCGCAAAGAGGCATCCCATTTTTTCAACCCAAAAAGCTTGCAAAGCTCCGCCTCGCTTGCTTTATCCACAAAATCCGCGTAGGCGCGCAGCATCTGCAGGCGCTTTTCGTAAAGATCTGCAAAGATGAAATTTTGCTTGCAAATGCGCGAGCCGCCGCTTTGCTCGCTTTTCATCTCGCTTGGGGAAAATAAAATTTTCATACGCTCTCCTTAAAATTTCGCTCATTTTACTAAAATTTTGCTTGCATTAAGCCCGCTCAGGCTCGCGCCGCCCGCTCAAATTTAAGCTAAGCAGCGTATAATGGCGCTAAAAATTCCAAGGACGAAAATGCTTTTAGAAGAGCCGCTTTTTTACTACCGCGAAATTTTAAAGACGCATCCGCAAAGTTACCTCGCAGAGGACGACGCTCAGGTCATCATCGGCATCGATTGCGATTATTTCGACGGATTTAAGATGAGCTTTGAGGCGCTAAAGCTTAAATTTGATGAGGTAAAAAGCGCAAAAGCTGGTGCAAGCGAGTTTAAAAACGCGAGCTTTGCCGGGTTTTTCGGCGTTTTGGGCTACGACATCGTGCGTGCGTTCGAAAATATCGGTGCGCCGAAACAGGCGCTGTATAACTTCCCGCCGTTTTTTTACGCCGACGCCGCAAACTACCTGCACTACGATAAAATCAGCAAAATTTACGATTTTTACGGCAAAGACGCCGAAATTTACGAAAACCTGTGCGGGCTTAGTTCTCAAGCCTCGCAGCAAGGCTCTGTCGAAGAGGGAGCTGCGCCCCAGAGCGCAGCAAGAACGGATGCCGCGATAAAAAGCGAGGCAAAATCGCAGAACGCAGCGAAGCCCGCGCCGCAGAAAAAAGAGCTTAAATTTAAAATTTTAACCGATCTTGGCGCCGAGGAGTCGCATTTTAGCGCGATGGTCGAAGCTGCAAAAGAAAAGATAAAAAGCGGCGACGTGTTTCAGGTCGTGCTGGGCGAAATTTTAAAAATCGGCACGAATCTCGGCAGTTTGGAGTTTTACGAGCGACTCAAAAAGAACAATCCGAGCCCCTATATGTTTCACTTCCCGACGCCGTACGGTTGCGTCGCGGGCTCCAGTCCCGAGCTCATTATGGAGATCAAAAAGGACGAAATTTTCGTCGCTCCCATCGCGGGCACACGCAGCAGAGGCGCGAATGCCGAAGCGGACGTGGCGCTCGAGCGCGAGCTTTTAAGCGACGGAAAGGAGCTTGCGGAGCATCGGATGCTGATAGATCTAGCTCGCAACGACATCGGCAAATTCGCCGCGCCAGCCTCAGTGCGGGTGCAAAACGCGATGCGTATCGTGCGCTACGAAAGCGTGATGCACATCGTAAGCGAGGTCTACGGCACCAAGCCGCGCGGGGTAAGCGCGTTTGAGGTGCTCAGCACTATCTTTCCTGCGGGCACGCTAAGCGGCAGCCCGAAGATCCGCGCGATGCAGATCATAAACGAGCTGGAGAGCTACGAGCGCGGCATATACGGTGGCGGAATCGGGTTTTGGCGCTTTAGCGGCGACGTAATGCAGGCGATCTTGATCCGCTCGGCGATCTTTGTAAATCGCGACGCGCAAGATTCCTGCTCGGACGAGAATTTTAAACGAAATTCCTGTTTAAATTTAGACGCTACTTGCAGCGGGATAAATTCCCAAACGACGGAGCTTTGCGACGATGAAAATCTCGAGACGACAGAGCTTTGCGATGCTGCGGCGCAAAAGGGTAGCGGCGGGGCGCAAAATTTAACTCATACAAGCGAGCGCGACGCGAGATTAAATTTAAAAGCTTGCGCGGGCGGCGGGACGCTAAATTTGAAAAATGGGCTGAGCTTTAACCGCGCGATGCGGTTTGAGGCCGCTAAATTTAACGCGGAGAATTTCGGCTGCGAAGGGCTAAGCAATCTCGTATTTATCGGCGCGGGCGCAGGCATCGTTTACGACAGCTCGCCAAAGAGCGAATACGCGGAGATCTGCAAAAAGCGCAAAAGCCCGCTAAAAGCGATCGAGGAGCTATGCGAGGAAGTTTAGACGCTTTAAATTTAACCATCCGGGCGCGGCGCTTTTCGGTGCGAGTTTGATTCGGCTAAATTTAAAAGCGTGATCGCTGCGAGAGCGTTAAAATTTACGGCTAGCTTCATTCGGCATCGTAAAGCGCGCAACGTCGCGACAGATGCGGTAATGATGCAGCTGCGGACTGAATTTTAAATTTAGCCCGCAAGCGGTGCTAAAGCGGAATCGGATTTGCTCGCCGCAAAGCGGTTAAATTTAAGCTATTTAGAATTTTAAAGAGGCGCAAACGCCCTAAAAAAGGATAAAATTTTGATTTTAATGATAGATAATTACGACAGCTTCATTTTTAATATTTATCAATACATTTTGGAGCTCACGGGTGAGGAGGTGCGCTACTTCCGCAACGACGAGATAACGCTGCAGCGGGTGCGCGAGCTTGCCCCGTCTCACATAATCCTAAGCCCCGGACCAAATCATCCAAAAGATAGCGGCGTCTGCTTAGAGATTTTGCGCGCGGATTTGGACGTGCCGATTTTAGGCGTGTGCCTGGGGCATCAGGCGATCGGATATGCGGCGGGCGCGGAGATAAAGCAGCTGGAGGTGCCGCTGCACGGCAAGAGCTCGGCGATCGAAATTTTTAGTGACGGAGTGCTTTTTAGCGGGCTACCGCGTAAATTCGAAGTGATGCGCTACCACTCGCTTTATGTGGACGAAGCGACACTACCGCGCGAGTTTGAAATTTTAGCAAAGAGCGAAAATGACGGCATTATAATGGCGATGAAGCACCGAAGTAAGCCGGTTTTCGGCATTCAATTTCATCCCGAGAGCTTTTTTACGCAATACGGCAAAAAGATCATCGAAAATTTCATCAATTACGGCAAAAAGATAATTTTAAAGGAGAAACTCGTGGTAAATTTCGCCCCGTTTATGTTGAAGCTACAAAAGGGCTTTCCGCTAGACAGCGACGATTACGCCGTCATTTGCAAGGCGCTTTACGAGCAGGATTACGACATCGTGCAGCTTGCGGGGCTGCTCGTGCTGATCAGCGAAAAATCGCTCTATCCAAGCAGCCTCACGGCGCTCGTGCGCAGTATCTTAAAATACTCGATCACCTACGACGATCCGAGCCCGATGTTTGACATCGTGGGCACGGGCGGCGATAGGCTAAAGACGATAAATATCTCAACGACCGTGGCCTTTATCGCGGCAAGCTTCGGCGTGCGCGTCGCCAAGCACGGCAACCGCGCGATTACTAGCAGATCGGGCAGCTCCGATGCGCTGGATGCTTTGGGCGTGCCGCTACTTAGCGATCTTGCGCAGATTAGGGCGCTGCTAGATCGCACGGGGCTAGCGTTTTTTCACGCGCCGTTTTTTCACAAGATCACCGCCGAGGTCAAAGAGGTGCGTAACCGCCTAAAAATCGGCACCGTCTTTAATATAATGGGACCGCTTTTAAATCCAAATTTGAGCCTAAGCAATCAGATCGTGGGTAATTATCTGGAGGAAGTAAACGGGCTCATCGCCGAAACGCTGATGATTTTGGGGCGTAAGCACGCTCTGGTGGTGCACGGCATGGACGGCATGGATGAGATCAGCCTGTGCGACGAGACGCTAATCCACGAGGTCAAGAACGGCAAAATTTTAGAATACCGCGTAAATCCCGAGCAGTTCGGCTTCGCTAGGGCATTTCACAGCGATATCGAAGGCGGCGACGGCGAGGCTAACGCCGAAGCTTTAAAGCAAATTTTAAAAGGCGAGCTAGACGGACCGAAATTTGACATCGTCGTGCTAAATGCGATGTTTGCGCTATACTGCGCGGATGTCGTGTCAAGCCCTGCGGAGGCTAAGCCGCTCATTTTGGAGGCGATCAGATCGGGCAAAACGTGGAAATTTTACGAAAACTACGTAGGAGCGAGAGCTTAGATGGCTAGCGGCGAAAAGAGGGAGTTTTTAAGCGAGCAGCTCATCAGCTATCTGGGTAACAAGCGCTCGCTGCTAGCGCCGATCGAGCGGGCGATCTGCGAAATCAAAGCGGAGCTTGGGCAGGGCAAGATCAGCTTCGCAGACGTCTTTAGCGGCAGCGGCATCGTCGCGCGCCTTGCCAAAGCGCACTCAAACCTCGTTATCGCAAACGACCTGGAGGGCTACTCGCGCGCGATAAACTCCTGCTATCTTTCAAATTTTAGCGACGGGCTGTGGCGAGACTTGAGCGAGCTGCACGCTGAAATTTTAAGAAATTTTACGCCGAAGGAGAGCTTTTTTAGCGAGCTGTACGCGCCGAAGGACGACCTGGATATTAAGGCGGGCGAGCGCGCTTTTTACACGCGCCGAAACGCCCTGATTTTGGGCGGGCTTTGCGAGCAGATCGGTAAAATCCCGCAAAAATTTCGCGATTTTTTCACCGCGCCGCTGCTTAGCGAAGCAAGCATCCACTCAAACACTGGCGGCGTTTTTAAGGGCTTTTACAAGGATAAAGCGGGCGTAGGCAAGTTCGGCGGCAGCGGCGAAAACGCGCTAGCTCGCATAATGGGCGAGATTTCTTTGCGCCTGCCCGTGCTTTCAAATTTCGCCTGCGAAAGCGCGGTCTTTCAAGAGGATGCCGTGCGCTTTGCACAGAGTGCGCGCGAGCGCTTTTCGCAGCTTGACGTCGCGTATTTCGATCCCCCTTACAATCAGCACCCCTACGGCTCGAACTATTTCATGCTAAATTTGATCACGGATTTTATAAATGAGGGCAAGCGCCCAAACGCTGCAGGGCTTAGCAGGGTTTCTGGAATCCCCGCAGACTGGAACCGCTCGGCCTACAACAAAAAATCAAGCGCTGCTGAGGAATTTTTCGTGCTGCTGGCGAAATTTCCGGCGAAATTTTTAATAATCTCTTTTAATTCCGAGGGCTTTATCTCGAAGGCGGAATTTTTAAAAAACCTCGCGCAAATCGGCTCCGTGCGCACGATAGAGATCCGCTATCCGACCTACCGCGCGAGCAGAAATTTAAACGCGCGCGAGCTTTACGTGACGGAATTTTTATATGTCGTACAAAAGTAAGATTAAAATTTGCGGCATCAAAAGCGCCGCCGAAGCCCGTGCGGTGCTGGCGTGCAGCTCGGCTTTCTGCACAAATTTAGAGCGCGCGGACGGCGCCAAAAATTTACCGCAATCAGATGGCGAGAGCTCAATGGAAACTCCTAATTTTTGCGGCGAAAATTCTGGGCGAAATTTTAATTCGGATGCCGAGAATGCTACGCGAAATTTCGATTCTGACGGCCAAAATTTCGCACAAAATTTTAATCAGGACGGCGAGAATTTCACCTACCGCGCACAAAATCATGCAAATTTTACGTCCGAGCAAAATTCCGATTGCGATAAAAATTTTAGTAGCGATTCGCGAAGCCAGGGCGACGGCTCGGGTGCGCGCGTGGAATTTTTAGGCGTGATCTTCGTGTCAAGCTCCAAACGCCGCGTCAGCGTAGAAACAGCGCGCGAAATCGCACGTATCGCGCACCAAAACGGCGCAAAGTGCGTCGGAGTTTTTGCTTTGAGCTGCGAAAAACACGGCGCCGCCGTGTGCGAATGTAAAAATTTTAGCGGCAAAACTCGCGGCGAAGAAATTTGTGAAGATAAAATTTACGCGGGCACGAGCGGCGACGCGAAATTTTACAAAGCTGCAGAATTTTACGAAAAGCAGTGCGACGATTTGGATGTAAATTTGAACGCAAACCGTGCTGTGCCCGTCTCGGCAAAGAATCAAAATTTTGAAATTTTAAATTCGGGAACCCTAAACGAGAAGCAAATTTTAAAAATTTGCAGCCTTTGCGAGCTGGACTGCGCTCAAATTTATGGACGCATAAGCGCGGACTTTAAAACGCGCCTCAACGCAGCGGGCGTCGAGGCGTGGCAGGTGCTAAGTATCGGCGTCGAGATGCCGCCGCTTGAGGGTTTGAGCTGCGATCGGATCTTATTCGACGCAAAAGGAGCTAGCCTGGGCGGTAACGGCGTAAGCTTCGACTGGGGTTTGCTGCGACATGCAGGGCTTGGCTACGAAGGACAATACGGCGCGGACAGCACGATTCAAAGCATAGGCGGTACAAAATACGACTCAGCTAGCGGGCGATGCGATACGCAAAATAACGCAGCAAGTGACGAAAAATGCTATGTAGCGGGCACGGCTCAAGGCTCAGACAGCGCAAGGAGCTATCTTAAACATAGCGCGATCTGTAGCGGATATAGCGAGGGGAATTTAAAGCGCGACAAAAACGACGGCTACAACAATTCCTGCGCGGAGCATAGCGAAAACGGAAATTTAAAGCTCGAAAGAGTAAGTAACGTTTGCTGTGCCTCTAATAGTAACGAAGTGAGCGAACGCGCACATGATATTGTTCGATCGAGCAATATAAAACAAGAAACGAGCGCCGATCGTCGCGCCGAAAAGAATGGCGATGAGTGCAAATTTAGTGCGTGTGCTACCGCTCGGCTGAGTGGTGTAAGACCCGCAAGCGAAGGCGTCAATGATCGAGGCGCAAGCGACTATGAGGCGAGTGCGCCAAATATTTCAAATGACGGCGGCGAAGTGGACAATCTGGGTGCCACAAAAGATGATAGCGCGAATAAGCATGACGCTGCTGCTAAAAGCGGTGCGATCTCTTTCATTCTTGCAGGCGGCATCGGCGCGCAAAATATCCGTGAGGCACTCGCGCTGTGCCCCTACGCTATCGATCTAAACAGCCGCGTGGAGGATGCGCGAGGCATTAAAGATCCACAAAAGATAAGCGAAATTTTACAAATTTTAAAAAATGCACAAGGCTGATCTCTGCGTGCAAACTCGCGCGATAGTTATATCTAAATCAAGCGTGTATAAGGAGGAGCCAAATGAATAACGACGAAATTGCTAGGTTTGGCATAAGCAAAACGCGGTATGATGAAAATATAAAGGATTTCTTACAAGATAAAAATTGCGATAAGCGAAATTTGGCGGGCGGCGGGCTAAAATTTAAGAGCGATGGCGGGCAAAATTCTATAAATGCCAGAGAGCAAAATTTTACGAATGTAGTTGAACAAAAATCGCAAAGGGGTCTCTCTTGCGCCGCTGATATGCCATCGCAAAATTTTAAAACTCAAGCTAGAGATTACGATAAAGAGCCGATAGTTATAAAAGACCACGCTATAATTTTAAATGCTATCATCGGCGCGATTTATATCATTACTACGATATTGATGGCGATATGCGGTAAATTTTCCGCCCAGCAAATTTTATTTCTCGTTTTGCTGGATTGCTACTTTCCGCTCAGAGCATTAAATAAATTTTCAAATTTCGGCAAGTGCTATATATGCTTTAAAAACGACGATATAACCCTATACTCTAAAAAGACGGAAGCCGTTTTATATGAGACCAAAATTTCAGCTATAACTTGTATCAAACGAACCACGGGACCGTCATATCCCGAAATATCAAAAAAGACAAAATGCCTTATGCTGCTATTTGCTTTTATATACTTGCTTTCAGTTTTTTTCGTAGCAGTAGTGATAGATGGAAAGGAGGAAAATTTTTGGATAATTTTTGCGGTAATTATATCTATTAGCTTCTTTCCTTTATTGCTATATAGGCTTTTTAACGGGCTAGGCTTTGATATTATAAATGACGGCATATTGATATACGACAAAAATTCTTTTATAGAGGTTTCGTTTCTAAGCAGCAAAGAATATAGGGAGTTAAAAGCCTATTTTCTACTAAAAATAGGGAAAAATTTAGATAAAATCCCGCCGCAAATTTTTGTGTAGGCTATAAAGAATAAAGATGAATAAAAAACAGAGGCTCGAAGAGCTAAAGAAAATTCTAAATGAACGGCGTCAAAATTTAGAGCAGGGTTCAGGGCGGAATTTTGATGTCGAAAATTCTGACAGTAAGAATTCTAAATTTGAAAAACTCACGGATGACTCTACGATAAATACAAACGAAAAACCTAATAAATTTGAACAAAATCCGAGTTGCGCTAGTGATTATAATAAAGAGCCTTTAGCGCTCAAAGATAGGACTAGTTTTTATATAGTTCTTGCTACGGTATGCACGCTTGCAATTATGATTTTTATGTATTCATACGAACCCAATCAAACTAGATATAATCAGCTTTTTATAGTATTTCCATTTTTCGGATTGCCTATAATAATGGAATTGTTTTACAAATTTTTGCAATAAGAAATTTGTAAAATTTTATAATGATCGAGTTACTTATTGTACAAACAAAATGCCCGAAAAAACTATATTCTTAGATGATCTTAAGGATGTAAAAAGAGCTTATTTCGCAAGAGATAATGAGTGGCTTAGGAGGCAAGGCGTTTTTTATAGATTCTTCTTAAAATTTGATCCATATACTACGATAATCGCTTTTTTATTGATCTGCATATTGGTATTAGCTATCGGCGTAAGAAAATATATAGAAACAGGTAGTTCCAAAGTAATTTTTATATTAATATTGACGTTTTTGTTTTTATTCATCTCAAAATTTATATATTTTTTGGTTTTTAAATTTCAACTTAGATTTATATTCTACGATAATATAATAATTCGAGGCAAGGATAAAGATATCGCCTTTACGATAGAAACTATGGACGACTACGTCAGGATAAAAGAATTTTTTATGAAGACAAAAGGCATTGATTTGGATAAGACCCAGCGCCACGTATGGCTGGATTTTAATTAGCAATTAAAGAGCTTTAAATGAAAGAAGCCTCAAATGGCGAAGCCTTTAAATTTTTAAAATTTAAAGGCGCGACTCTTAAAAATTGATCGCAATCTTTCTTGCGCGGAATCTATTTTATCATTTGCTTTATCGCGCTATGAATACGGCTACAAATTTTTAAATTCCATCTTCAGCTGCTTGCGTCAGTCTTGCAGCGAGCGCTCTGCTCCGACAGCGTATTTCTTTATAAGTACGCCGCCGGAGCTTGACTAGATACGCCGCCTCTATATTCGATTGATCTCTGAAACTAAGTATCAGCCTTAAGCGCTGCGTCTTTGAAAAATCCCCACGTAAAGCGCGAAAACAAAACCGATCGCGACCGCGTAAGGAGCGAACTCGGTGATGCCTTTAGCCGAGCTTGCGAGCAAGAAATTGTGCGCGATTGCGGCACCCGCTGCCATGCCGATGACGAATATGCCCGAGCTTAAATTTCCCGTGCCGGCCTGCACCAGATGCTTACCGGGGCAGCCCTCGCTGAGGCTGAAGCAAAGTCCTGCGAGCACCATGCCTAAGAAATTCCAAACGAAATCGTTGTGTGCGATAGGCTGGCCCTCAAAGCCGAGTTTGTATTGCCCGAATGCGATATTTGCGATGCTTGCAAACGCGATAACGCTTAGCACGCCCCAAAACATCGAAAAATCACCGCGGAAAATTCTGCCGAACGCGCCGACGCTACAAAATTTGCTTCTGTGCATCACAGCGCCCACGATAATGCCCGCAGCCAGCGAGATGCCTACCGCAGCGTGTTGCGCACCGGGGCCTTTAGCGGAGATAAAAAGTGCGCTGCCCTCGCCCGTTTTGAGCCCGAAAACCAAGGCTGCAAGTAGCGCAGCGCCCAGTAGTACAGGCAAAATTCCGATCGCGCCGCTAAGTCTTGCCTCTTTGCTTGCCTCATAGCCGCGCTTTTTAAGCAAAAATCCGATCGCCACGCCGCAGATCAAACCTGCAACGCCCGCTAGCGCGCTCAAATCTCCGCCGCCTAGGCGCAAAAACGCGCGCCACGGACATCCCAAAAACACAAGGCAGCCGATCATCGCGAAAATCCCTAGGAAAAATTTCGCAAACGGCGAGCTGCCCGTAACCGGCGCAAACTCGCGCGTCCAAAGCACGCTTGCTAAAAAGCCGCCGAACACGAGCCCTATGATCTCCGGACGAATGTATTGCACTGCGGCAGCTCGGTGAAAGCCCAGCGCGCCGGTGGTATCGCGTAAAAAGCAAGCGACGCAAACGCCCATATTACCCGGGTTTCCAAAATGCACTAGCGTCGCACCCAGCATGCCTAGCACGGCGCCTGCGATGATGTACCATTTAACGTTATTCATGAAAAGATCCTGAAATAATCTAGATCGACCGATCTCTTAGGCGCGATTTTATCCTTTGTAAAATAAAAAGCAAATAAATTCCGATCTAAATTTGCGAAAAGCGAAAGATTTAAATCACGAGGGCAACCGATAAATTTAAACGCAAGCAAATCGCCGACGTTTAAATTTAGACTCTTTGTTGCAACAAAAACGCCGAATTTATCCGCCCAAATACGACGCAGGCAAAGAGCGGAAATACTGCAGGAGCGGCGCGGAAGGATATGGACAAGACGAAGTCAAAACGCGTAAGCGGCTTAGGCGGAGCACAATACTTGCCGCCAATAAAAACAAATTTCAAATGGTTTTGAAATTAAATTTCAACCTTATTTAAGTGTGCGGATATATAATAATGTATTTCAATTTTATTTTAAAGGGCGGGTATGAAAAAGCGAATTTTATTGGTGCCGCTTGCGATAGGCGCGATAGGCGGAGCGAATGCGGCCGAAAACAACGCCACGAAGTCACAGGATCTGGGTCAAATCGTCGTGCAAGCGACGGTAAGCGCGGTCGATAACCTAAAATACGCGGGCTCGGCCGGAATTTTAACCCCCAAGGATATGAAAGCCAAAACCAACGTGATCGATTCGATCATGCAGATACCGGGCGTTGACGGCAGCATGGATATGGGGCGTCAGATCGGCAGGCAGTTTCAGATCCGCGGATTCGGATATCAAAGCGACGAGCGCGTCATCATCAAACAAGACGGCGTGCGCAGAAGCGCGGGAATGTACTCAAACATGATCTCATCCTTCCGCACCGATAGCGACATCCTAAAGCGCGTCGAGGTCATAAAGGGCGCCTCGTCCGTGCTGCACGGCTCGGGCGCGATCGGCGGTATCGTAAATATGCAAACCAAAAGCGCAAGCGATTATCTAAGCGATGGTAAAAGCGCAGGCTTGATGCTAGGGCAGAGGCTCGAATCAAACAATATGCATAGCACGCGCGGCGCGGTCTACGGCAAGGGCGAGGAAATTCCGATCGACGTTTTACTCTACGGCAAGCGCGCAAGCTACGGCAATATCAAGCTCGCAGACGGCGGCACGCACTACGGCGAGGGCTACGACAAGACCTTTAATAACGAGCATATCGATACCGGATTTTTTAAGATCGGCGCGAATTTGGAAGATCACCGCATAAGCTTCAGCGCCTTTGATTACGACGAAAATTTACACACCGTCTGGCAAACGCTATGGAAAAACGAGGAGGATCTCTTCGTACATGGAAATTTAAGCCAGAGAGATTATGTTTTTGATTGGAATTTCACGCCGCAAAGCCCGCTAGTGGATATGTCTTTTAAGGCCTACAAAAGCAGAGCCGAGTATAAACGCGGCTATACCAGCGGCGCAACTACCGGCGACTACGCAAACAAGGATGATCGCAAGGGTCTAGAGATCAAAAATATCTCGGAATTCGACACGGCGTTTTTGCATCACAGCTTGGCCTACGGCGCCGATTACGAAAAGCGGCAAGAGGATGCGATCTTTATCCGAAACGGCGTGCTATCGGATTTTGCCTCCTTTCCAAATGAATACAATAGCTACGGGCTTTTCGCGCAAGATCTGATCCGCTTGCACGATGATTTGGAGCTTACCTTAGGCGGTAGATACGATAGATTCGATCGCGACATCAAAGGCAGATCGGCTAAATTTAAAGATTCCAGATTTTCTCCGCGCGCGGCGATTGCCTATACGCTCTTTGATAAATTTACGCTTTTAGCGGGATACAGCGAGAGTTTCCGCGCGCCTACTCCGCACGAGACATCGCAATCAGGGCCGATGAACATACATTATTATTACATCCCAAATCCCGATCTAAAGCCCGAGACCGTAAAAGAGTACGAGGTCGGATTTAGCTTTAAACAGGATGAAATTTTTACGGACGATCACTTCGATATGAAATTTATCTATTTTAACGGCAAGATCGAAGATATGATCGGCATAAAGGCGCTTCCGCATCTGGGCGTGCCTCCGGGCGGCTTTTCGCAACAATACGGGCAGTATCAAAATATCGATCAAGCCAAAAGGCATGGTTTTGAGCTAAGCTCAAACTACCAAACGCAGGACTTTGATTTCGGCGCGAGCTTCGAGCGACTTAGAATTTACAATAAAAAGACGCACGAAAACATCAATAACCACGCCAAAAAACTAAGCGCGCACGCCTTTTACTCGCCTCTGCACAATTTAAATTTAGGCTTTGAGGTAAGCCACTATTTTAAGCCTCATTCTAAACCTGCTTCCTATTTCGCTCGCAGAACGGAATATTTTTATGTAGATAAGTCCTTCACGATCGCAAATTTCAGAGGAAGTTACAAGATCAAAAACGGCATTATCCCGGTCCTTGACGGCGCGGACGTGAGCTTTGGCGTAAATAATATTTTCGATAAGCATTATATCAACGCAAACCGCACACGCGATACTGTAGCAGTAGGCGCTGGACGAAATTTCTACGTCGATTTGGAAGTAAGATTTTAGATTAAGCTTATACGGGCGAGGCGCGGGTTAAATTTTAAAACTTACCCGAGCTTGCGTCCTCTTTCTTTTTAAATTTAAGCCCCATCGCGACCTTTTGGCGATGAGGCTTAAATGTGGCATAAATTTCTAGAGCTGTAAAATTCCGCAATTTTTAAAATTTAACAAACTGCAAAATTTTATGGGTCGCAAAGCCCGCAAGTTACGAAATTCCACGCCTCATCAATCGATAGCGTTGGAGCTTTTTAGCACCACTAGATGTTTTTTGCCTGCGAAGCTTAGCACTACGGCAGCATTATTTTCGTCGATCTCGCGCACCAGCTCTACTCGCACGTCGCTAGGTCTTGCGGTATCCGAGCCAAGCAGCTCATTTTCTAAAATGCTTCTAAATGCCGAAACCTTGGGCTCTTTTGTATCCGATCTTTCTTTTGCTCCCTCGCAAAATTCCATCGTGCCACTCTCGACAGGACCTACTTTAAGCGGCGAAATTTTATCCGCTGCTCTTATATTCTCGGCGCTCTCATAGTTTTCGTCCGCCCCCATAGCTTCCGAACGCTCGGCACGCGCAACCTCATCGTAAAATTTATCGTGTGCACTCTCTTCGTCCACACTCTCGCCTCTGAAAAAATCTGCGCTATCTACGTTTTTTGAGTCGTTAGAATTTTTGGAATTTAAAGCAGAGGCTTCATCTTTCTTCGCAAACTCTTGCGCGTCAGAATAATTGGTAAAATTTGCGTTCTTTGATCCGCTCTGATTTTTAAAAGAGGAGTCGTTTAAAATTTCATCTATGCCCGCTTCATCCACATCGGCATCCTCCATGCTAGCGTCGTCTTCAAAAACCCGCCATGTCTCGTCGATACTTTTTTGCGGCTTGTGTGATAAAAATTTTCGTACGCCGACGAAAGCCGCAGCCGCAAGTAGTAGCGCTACGATTATCGGCATCACGGAAACCCCGCCGCTACCGCTTTGCGCCGTTTCATTCGCCTCGCTCTTCACGCTCATCTTGCTTTGGTCGAAAGCAGGGTTTTTTACGCGTAAAATGAGCTTTAAATTGCCGTCTTGAGTAAGAGCATCGACCGATAGATCGGCTCCTGTGGGGAAATTTATCTCGATATCCTTGCCTTTGGGCGCAATCGTAAAGCTTTTTAAGACCTTTTGATTGGTGCGCATTTCGTTAAATTTCTCATCGCCGCCAAGCCCTTTTAAAATAAGGCTCATCGACTGCCCATCGACACGGCGCACGATGTCAGGTTTGTATGCGGAGTCAAACGCCAAGGCGATGTCGACGCTGTCGTCGTGGTTGAAAAGATCGTATTGCATCAGATTGGCGCCGAGGCAAAAATTTGCGATTAAAATCAAAAATATCTTTTTCATGCTTATTCCGTTAATTAAAAAGTTCGGCGATCTTGTCTTGCAGCTCGCGCCCGCCGTAGTTCGCGCACAAATTTACGATCGCGGTACCTATGATAGCGCCGTCTGCGTATTCTTTCGCGGCGCGAACGTCGCCGGCAGTGCGAATACCAAAGCCGATCGCTACGGGCAGATCGCTCATCTTTTTAAGATCTGCGACCATATTTTTTAGGCGCGAAATCGGAGTTTGCTTGCTTCCTGTCACGCCGATAGCGCCCACGCCGTAGATGAAGCCTCGCGCGCGGCTCAAAACTCGCGTAGCGCGGTGCTCGCTCGTAACACTGATAAGCGGGATGAGCGCGATACCGAACTCCTCGCAAAGCACGAAAATTTCTTCGTTTTCCTCATACGGCAGATCGGGGATTATTAGCCCGCTGATGCCATAGCGCGCCGCCTGCGCTACAAACTCGCGCGCGCCGTAGGCAAAGATCACGTTGTAATAGACCAAAAACACAAGCGGCTTGCGCGTTTGCACCCCTTTTAAAATTTCAAATACCTTCTCCGCGTTTACGCCGTTTTGCACCGCGGAAAAGCTCGCCTTAAAAATTTCCGGACCGTCTGCGAGCGGGTCGGAATATGGGATGCCGATCTCAAGCAGGTCGATCACGCTTTCGTCTAAATTTGACAAAAACTCCTTCGTGTGCGCGGGGCTCGGGTAGCCCGCCACGATGTAGCCGATGTTTGCCTTTTTGCCGGCAAAGGCCTCCTTGATCTTATCCATAAATCGTTCCTTTTTTGTAATTCATCACGGTATCCATATCCTTATCGCCCCTGCCGCTTACGTTTACGACGATCGTTTTTTTGCCCTTTAGCTGCGGGCAGAGCTTTTGCAAATACGCTAACGCGTGCGCACTTTCGATCGCGGGGATGATGCCTTCGAGCCCACAGAGCAATTTAAGCGCCGTGATGCACTCATCGTCGGTTACCGCTTCATATTTTGCGCGACTTATCTCGTGCAGATGCGCGTGCTCAGGACCTACGCCCGGGTAATCAAGCCCCGCCGAGATGCTGTGAACAGGCTCGATCATGCCGAATTTATCCTGCAGTACGATCGTTTTCATGCCGTGGATGATGCCCGCGCGTCCATTGGTAATGGTCGCTGCATGATAAGGGGTATGCGCGCCCAAGCCGCCCGCTTCGACGCCGATGAGTTGCACGGCGGGATCGTCCACGAACGCGCTAAAAATTCCTATCGCATTACTTCCGCCGCCCACGCAGGCTAGGATGTAGTCAGCTTTGATCCCCTTGCTTGCGAGCTGCGATCTGGTCTCAGTGCCGATAACGCTCTGAAATTCCCTAACCATCTTCGGATACGGATGCGGCCCGACCGCCGAGCCGATGACGTAAAATACGCTCTCGATCTCGTTCACCCACGCCTGAATCGCTGCGGTGGTCGCCTCTTTGAGCGTTTTAAGACCGGTGCCGATTTTGATTAAATTTGCGCCCAAAAGCTGCATCCTAAAGGCGTTGAGCTGCTGGCGCGCAGCGTCGGTCTCACCCATATAGACGTCGCACTCAAGCCCAAATAGCGCCGCTGCCGTCGCTGTCGCTACGCCGTGCTGACCCGCGCCGGTTTCTGCGATGATCTTTTTTTTGCCCATTTTTTTGGCTAATAGCGCCTGCGCTAGGGCGTTATTGATCTTATGAGCGCCCGTATGGTTAAGATCCTCACGCTTTAGATAAATTTCATGCCCGTAGTGCTCGCTAAGGCGCGCGGCGCGATATAACGGCGTCGGACGCCCCGCGTATTCGCGCAGCAAATAACCCAGCTCATCTTTAAATTCCTTCGTCTGCGCTATGGTGTTGTACGCATCCTCCAACTCCTCGAGCGCAAACATCGCCGTCTCCGGCACGAATTGCCCGCCGAAACTCCCGAAATACGCCTTTTTATTCATCCTATCTCCTCGCATTAAATCGTGAGATTATATAAAATTTCGCGTTAAATTTCGCTTTTTTGACGGCGCCTTTTGCGACGCTATTTTAAAATTTATCAGATATGCAGCCGCAAAAAACGCGCGGCGCAAGATAGTAAATTTTAAAATTTATGCTTCAAATTATGGCTAATATTTTGGTTGATTAGTAGGCCTTAGGCGCCGTAAATTTGAATAATTTATAAATTTATTTACTTTCATTGCCAATATCGCTCTTTTTAGAATTACCGATAGGGCAAATTATATTGTCGGTATCTGTAAGTCTTAATTTTTTCCACTCTTCAAAACTATTAACTCTAATCAAATTATGTGGGATTTTTGACGGTTCATCAATAATCTCAAGGCACTCGCTCGTTTCTCTTTTAAAATACTGCATAATAAGGTGGTTATCGTTATTT
>CAUSAC010000021.1:0-35380 GCA_963529615.1 uncultured Campylobacter sp.
CATAAACGGAACGTAAAATTCGCAGCTTTTTGATAGCTTTTTTCTTAAAATCAAAACGTTCGGCTCATAGCTCATCGGCAAAAATATCAAAATTTTACGCGCTTTTAAAAATTTTATCAGCCGCTCAAGCCGCCATAAAAGTGCGTAATGCTCACATCTAGCCGCGCGCGCGGCGTGAGATTTTAGACGCGATTTGCAAATTGCTCTAAATTCATTCTTTTGCATAGCTTAAGCCTTTTATAAAATTTTAACGCTTATTTTAGCTAGTTTTTGTATAATCTTGCGATTAAATTTTAAGGTTTATTATGAAATTTCGTTTTTTTCTAGCGCTTTTTACGGCTGTTTTGTTTCTTGCGGGTTGCGGCGATGATGAGGATAAAAAATCAAGCGATACCCCGACCGAGGCCAACGCCACGCAGCCGCAGTCCGAAACCGAAGCCGTGATCCAGGTCGATTATACCGCTCCTTTTACACTTCAGCTAAGTAACGGCAAAATTTTAAATATGCAAAAGACAAAGCAGGGTTTTCGAATCGATAATAACTCCACCGTGACGCTATTTGCATTTTTTACGCCGTGGTGCGACGCCTGCGCCGTGCAGGTAAGCGCACTAAATGCCGCCAAACAAGCCTACTCTGGCAAGCTTGACATAATCGGCGTAATGATCGGTGATGCAAATTTAGACGATGCAAAAAATTACGCAAGCGCACACGAGGTAAATTACGCGATCGCTTACGGCGAAGGGACGGACTTTTTTACAAAGACGCTAGGCGGCATAAACGAAGTGCCGTATATGGCGATATACGACGAAAAGGGCGAGTTTAGCGCGCAGTATTTCGGGCTGATGCCGGAAGAAATTTTAATGACCGAATTGGAGAAAATTTTCTGATGTTCGAATTTTTTAAAAAAGGGCTTAGCAAGACCATAGACGCGATGCGGGGCGCGAAAAGCGAAGATAAAATTTCAAAAGAAATTTTAGAAGAGATGCTGCTTGAAGCCGACGTAGGCTACGAGCTTATAGAAGAGATTTTAGAAAAACTGCCCGCAAAAAAGCTAGTCGCAAAAGATGATCTCAAGGGCGTTTTGAAGAACTATTTCGATTACGAGATCGCCCGTCCTGCGGGTGGAAAACCTTTCGTCGAGCTAATTTTGGGCGTAAACGGCGCGGGCAAGACTACTAGCATCGCAAAGCTTGCAAATTTATATAAAAATAGCGGCGAAAGCGTGATTTTAGGCGCATGCGACACCTTTCGCGCCGGCGCGGTCGAGCAATTAAAAAAATGGGCGCAGATCCTAAATCTACCGATCGTAGCGACCGCGCAGGGGCACGATCCCGCGGCCGTGGCGTTTGACACCGTAAGCTCGGCAAGCGCCAAAAATATCGATCGCGTCCTGATCGACACCGCCGGACGCCTGCAAAATCAGAAAAATTTAGCCGCGGAGTTAGAGAAGATCGTGCGCATCTGCGACCGCGCAAAAAGCGGCGCACCGCACCGAAAGATCATCGTGCTCGACGCCACTCAGGGCAATCACAGCGTCGCGCAAGCCAGGGCGTTCAACGAGATCGTAAGGCTCGACGGCATCATCATCACGAAGCTCGACGGCACGCCCAAGGGCGGCGCACTTTTCGCCATAGCGCGCGAACTGCGGCTGCCGATACTTTTCGTCGGCGTGGGCGAGCGAATGGAGGATTTGGCGGAATTTAACTCGGATGAGTTCGTAGAAACGCTTGTGGAGGGAATTTACGCTTAAGCCTCGCGCCTGCTTAAATTTACATATTCTCGCCGAACAAGCTTAAATTTTACGCGCCGAAATGCTCGCCAAATTTTGCCGCTCGATTATCTTAGAATAAATTTTACTTAGAATTTTACGATTTTCGTTTAGGATTTTGCAAAGTTCTCGCTCACGCACCGCATAAAAAACGCGCTCACCCGCGTCTGTCGCACCAAAATATGTAAAATCCCTCCGCCATCAGCAAAGCAGCGCGCTTATAAGAATTCCTCAATGATCTCAAGCCGTTTAAATTTTACGGTTATCCTCTGTCCGCTCGCAAAGATAAAATCATACTCGCAAACGCCTTCCCGCTTTAGCGAAAATTGATGAACTATCAGATCGTTATTTTTAAAGCTCTTGTCGTCCGTTTTGAAGCGGACGGCTAGGACGTTTTTGAAAACAAATTTAAAATTTCTATCTCGGTAGGGCGATAAAAATTTCATCGTCAGTCTATCTTCGTTTTTTAAAATGCCAAATTTAAATTCAGTCAAAACGGCGTCGTGAAGGGTTTCTTTCGTACTGAACAGATACCTTTTCGGATCCGAGACGAACTGCCTGATAGGCTTTGCTATTTCGTTTTCATTCTTGCGAAGCGACTTAAAATAATCGTCAAAATACCAAATACCGCCCTTTCTTTTTATTTTTGCCGTGATCATCCGTCTGTCCATTTGCGCGTTTTTCTTAAATTTTACTCATGTGCACTGCATGAAAAACCCGCTCACCCGCGTCCGTTCGCACCAAAACACATATAAAATCCCGCCGCTGCCGAAATATACCTCGCCGCCTTGCTCGCAGCTTGGAAGCTCGCTGTCAAGCTGCATCAAAAACTCCATCTTTTCGCCGCATATCGGACACGTCGGCAACAAGGCGCCCTGTATCCATGATGGCTCGCCGCCGATGCGCGCGAGGTTTTGCCTGCTGTTTGACATCCCCCAGTCCTGAGCCGCCCAGCGCGCGGGCGTGGGTGCAAGTGCTACTTCGCACTCCTTTATCGGTTCGTCCTGCACGTATTCGACCTGCGTCCTTTCGCCGATACGTCGCGGCATACCCTGCGCGTCGTGCTCGTAAAAGACTATCTCTCCTTCGTTTATCTCTCTAACATGCGCGGCGAGGCTTAGGCGCGGCAGCGATCGCACGGGCAAGTCACGGGGCAGCGGATCAAGCGTGATGAGATGAAATAGCGGATTTTGCGCATCGCCGTCCGCCTCATCCAAAACCCCGCCGAGCCTATATCCCGCCTTGCCGCCCTCAAACCGCCAGGTCGGATGATGCTTCGCCAGATGCGCCGCATAGGGAGCGCCGAAATAGCCGCGCGGAAAGATTATGTGATACACGCGCTGGCTGCAGTATCTTTTGAGCCTGAATTTATCGCCGCCAAAGCAAATTTCATCGTTCGGCGCTTTTTGTGATTTATCGGCGCAAGCTTCGTCTGCGTCAAATTTAGTTCGCTCAAAAGTAAATCCCACGGCCTCCAGCCAGTAGCCTATATATTCGAGCAAATCGCACGGGCGATCGAAAAAATTCTCCGCAAGCGCGAACTCGCAGGCAAATTTTACGTTTCGCGGATCGCGGGTTTGCAACAGGCAGCTAAAAATTTTTTGCTTATCGTCTTTGCTCGTCTGCGGATCCGCAAGCTTCTCGCGCCAGATTTGCGAGCTCTCGTAACTAAGCCCGCGCCACGGATACTCCGCGTAATACGCGCTCTCGTTCGGCTGCAATTTAAAAAGCTCGCCCAGATACGGGTGCAAAAACGGCGCGAACTCGAGACTTGCCATGATGATGACCTCTTCGGCGTTTTTCCAGCGCGCGCTCTTTTCGTCTCTGCCGCGTTGCCGCGCATTTCTGCTTGCGCTTTCGTCTGCCCGCGCCGAGCGTGCATTCTCTCCCGTCTGCGCCGCGCTTTCGTCCTGTTGGGTTTTGCGCCACCCTGCTGCTTCTTCGCGCAAAATTTCAACCGCCGTGGCGATCAGAGCTTTAAAATCCTCCTTGCCTACATAGCCCAGAGCGTCCTTTAGCAGCGTGCGGCCGTCCCTCCGCCCGCGCAGCAGGCTGTCCGCTAGCGTAAAATACGCCGTCTCGTCGCCTTGTAGCCGCCAAAACCGCTCGTATAAATTAGGCATACTAAAGCCGTCGCGTTCGAAATCTCGCGCCAAGCTTAGCGCCTCGTCTCGTTTATCCATCTTATTTCCTTTTGCGATTTTATTTTGATAATTTTAGCGTAAATTTAGGTTAAAATTTTGAAGGCGACTTATTTTATATGTCAAAATTCCAGTAAAAAATATGTGAGATTAAATTCGGCGACGAATTAAAATTTAGAAGCGTGCCGAGCCCCGTAGAGCCCGGCTAAATTTTAAAATAGCTCTTAAATTTAAAAACTATCGTCTCTTTTTTCAAAGATCAGATGCAGCACGTAGGTCACGGCGAAGGTCAAGGTGCTAGGCACGATCCAGCCGAGCATCGAGTCGTAAAACGGCATCATCTTCACAAACGACGTCACAAGCGGTACCGAAATCCCCAAAATATCAAGTCCGTTTATGACGCCCTCGACGACGCAAACATAGACGCAGGCGCGGTAAATCAACTTGCTCGAATCGATCCATGGATTAATCAGCGAGAGGATTATCAGCATGATCGAGATCGGATAGATGGCGACGAGCACGGGGATGGAGCCTTTGATGATGGTCGTAAGGCCGAAATTTGCAACTCCAAAGCCGATCACGCACCAAGCGATCGCCCAGGTTTTGTATTTGATCTTGCCCTTCGTAAGCTCTTCGAAGTATTCGCTAGCCGAGCTTATAAGACCCAGCGTCGTGGTGATGCAGGCTAGGAAAAACGCGCTGCCTAGGATCACGACGCCAATTCTTCCGAAGTAATGATCGCTTACTCGCGAAAGAAGCTCCGCTCCGTTGATATTCGGCGTATCTTTGAAAAGCTCTGCGGAGGTCGCGCCCAGATAGCCCAGCATAAAATATATCGTCATCAGTATGACGCCCGACATCATTCCCGCTTTTATCGTGGAGGTTACAAGGTGCTTTTCGTCGCTCACGCCGGTTGCTTTAATGGCGTTAATTACGATGATTCCGAATGCCAGCGACGCAAGCGCATCCATCGTCTGATAGCCTTCTACGAAGCCCTTTGCTGCGGCATGATCAACATACTCTCCGCTAGGAGCGACGAAACCCCCGATCGGAAACAAAAATCCTGCACCGAAAAGTAGCAAAATAAGCGCCAAAAGTATCGGCGTGAGGTATTTTCCTAGCAGATCGACGAGCTTTGAAGGGTTCATACAGATGTAATAGTTCAGCGCAAAATATGCGGCAGAATAAACAAATAGCCAAATTTGAAGGCTATCTTGCCCGATAAAAGGCTTAATAGCGATGTCAAAAGGCATATTCGCCGCGCGCGGTATCGCAAAAAGCGGCCCGATCGTAAGATATAAAAGCGCGGTAAAAACGATCGCAAACACGGGATCTATGCGGCGCACCAGGCTCTGAAGCCCCTTGGCACGAGCTATACCCGCAACGCCTAGCACTGGCAGAAGCACCGCCGTAGCGCAAAAAAACATTATCGCAATATAAAAATTTTGCCCCGATTCCCTGCCAAGACCCGGCGGAAAAATAAAATTTCCCGCACCGAAAAACATCGCAAACAGCGTAAGCGATATCGTCAAAAACTGGCTTCTACTAAGCTTGCCCTTCATCTTAAACCTTCTTTAAATAAAGTGAAATTTGTATTATAGTTATAAATGTTTAAAACATATTTAAATTTAGCTCAAATTTAGCCGCAAGTCCTCTCTCTCGTGATTTTTGATCCCGCAAACAGCGCGCAAGGCAGCTAAAATTTTAAAAATTTTAAGTATAATTTCGCAAAATTCAAGGCTAAATTTAGACAAAATGAGCGAGGGATAAAGATGGCGAAGATTAAAACTACGATTTTTGAGTGCCAGCACTGCGGCAATCAGCAAAGCAGATGGCTCGGCAGATGCCCCGACTGCGGCGCGTTTGATAGCTTCGTCGAGCTCAAGCCCGCCCAGATCAAAGCGCTAAAAGAGATCGAGGGCGAGCTTGCCCGCGCCTCATCCGCAAGCGCCAAAGCGATCAGCGAGATACAGATCGAGCAAATTTCGCGCATCGACACCAAGGATAGCGAGCTAAATTTAGTCCTCGGAGGCGGCGTCGTGGAGGGCTCACTCGTGCTAATCGGCGGTAGCCCCGGCATCGGAAAATCCACGCTGCTGCTTAAGATCGCGGCAAATTTAGCAAGCGGCGGTCGCGCCGTGCTTTACGTAAGCGGCGAAGAGAGCGCCAGCCAGATCAAAATGCGTGCGCAGCGGCTGGGCGCGATAAGCGAGCAGCTGTTTTTGCTCACCGAGATCAATCTGAGCGCCGTGCTTGAAGAGGTGGAGCGCAGGGATTATAAGTTTATCGTCATCGACAGCATCCAGACGCTTTTTAGCGACAAAGCCCCCTCTGCGCCTGGCTCGATCACGCAGGTGCGCGAGATCACGTTCGAGCTGATGCGACTTGCCAAAGCGCGCGGGATTTCGATCTTCATCATCGGCCATATCACCAAAGAGGGCTCGATCGCGGGCCCGCGCATATTAGAGCATATGGTGGACGTGGTGCTGTATTTCGAGGGCGATGCGAGCAAGCAGCTTAGAATTTTACGCGGTTTTAAAAACCGCTTCGGGGCTACGAGCGAGGTTGGGATTTTCGAGATGGGGCCGCATGGGCTCGTCAGCGCCAAGGACGTCGCGAGTAAATTTTTCACGCGAGGCAAGGCGGTAAGCGGCTCGGCGATCACGATCACGATGGAGGGCACGCGCGCGCTCGTCGTGGAGATCCAAGCGCTCGTGTGCGAGAGCGGCTACCCGAAGCGCAGCGCCACGGGCTTTGATAAAAACCGCCTCGATATGCTTCTGGCGCTGCTCGATCGCAAGCTTGAGATCGGGCTTGGCGGATACGACGTCTTCGTAAACGTAAGCGGCGGCGTAAAGATCACCGAAACGGCGTGCGATCTCGCCGTCGTCGCGGCGATCGTAAGCAGCTTCAAAAACCGCCCGATAAGCAAAGAGAGCGTCTTCATCGGCGAGGTGAGCCTAAACGGCGAGATCAGAGAGATATTCAACCTCGATGCGCGCCTGAAGGAAGCCGCGATGCAGAAATTTAAAAATGCGATCGTCCCGATGAAGCCGCAAAACGCGCAGGGGCTTAAAATTTTTCACGCCACGGAGATTACGCAAATTTTAGATTGGATGTGAGGCGGCGCGCTTCTTGGCTTTGGCTTGGCAGAGGTGCGAGCGAGCGGAAATGGACTTAGAGCGGCAAGGGACGCGTTGCTTTGCATGGGCGCGGCGAAGGGCACAAGTGCGCCGCTTTTTGCATAGCTCGCAAGCAAGCGCAAACAAGCTTGATCGCTAAGGCGCGATTTTTGGAATTTCACGTATCGTAGCGGCTCAAAAATTCGTTTGAGCTTTAAAACGGCTCGGCGATGGTGCGGTTAAAATTTAATCATTCGCGCCGCATCCTAGTAAGCAAGATAGGCGCTTTGCGGCGCAAATTTTAAAATTTTGCCGCAAAGCGGCGCAAAGCCGAGCGCGTCGGGCCCTTGCGTCGCACAAAATTCTATCGTGACGCACAGGACGTATCGCATAGGGCTAAGAGCCGGTAAAATTTTAGCAGTGCTAAGCTCTCATGCGCGGACGCGACGCGGATACCGCAAGCAAAGTATCGCGCGCCGAGCCGAATGGGCGTCGCCGTAGCACGTCGCAACCCGAAAAGGCTTGCTAGCAAGACGCTATGCAAGCCAAAGCGCGCAGGTCCGCCTCACGTAGCCAAAAGACAGAGCCTGAGAGGCGGCAAGATAGCAACGCAGCGAGAGTGCGATGAAATTTTAACGCAGGCTGCATAAGTCATCGGCAAAGCCTAATTCTACGGACGGCTCCGCGGATAAAATTTCGCAAATCTAGCGTGGATAAAATTTTATAAAATTTAAACGGAAAGGTGTGTATGAGCCCAAACGTAATCGTCAAATTCGTCATTTTGTTTTTCATCAGGGCGCAAAGCTTAAACGTCAAATTTAGCAGGCTCGACGCCGTCGTGTCGCGCGCTTACGCCAAATACGGGGTGCTGTTTAAGCTAAGCGTGCCTCTACTTGCTGTAGCATCGGCATTTGCGCTGTTTAATCTGTACGATTTTGCCAAAGCCAACTACGCGCTGACGATCTTTTTGCTCGCTTTAGGGGCGCCTCTGCTTACGTATAGCTTTTTTAAGGCGATAAAATCGGCGATGACCTTCGCGCTATTTGTGATCCCCTTTGCGGCGGTGTTTGCGATCATCGCGGTGACGGGTGCACAGAAGCTTGATAACTCGCTAAATTTCAACATCGTCTTTCCGCTGTTTTTCACCCTCGTGTGGTTTGCGATGTCGGTGATCGCAGATGAGGACGTGGCGCAGATCATGAATAAGATCGTATCGAAGCTCTCGACGCTTTTTGTGACGATTTTTATCCTTTACAACTACGAGACGCTGCACGGGATTTTAACCGCGGGCGCGGGAGGGTATCGCGCGGACAGCGACGAGCTAAACGCGCTTGATCTGGTGTTTATGACAATTAGATTTTTCACGCTGCCTTCGATTTTTACGTTGATGATTTTTGAGATCAAGGATTATCTTTTTATCAGATACGACGCATTCGTGCAGGCTCAGCAGGAACGTATGAAGGATTTAAAAAATTCTAAGGGCTCGGAGTAAAATTTTAAAGCTTAGCCAAACATAATTTCAAGGCTTTGCTGCGCGAAAACCACCGCGCGATCAAAGCTCAACCGCACAAAAACCGCCATCACGCAATCTTGGCAAATCGCGAGGCTCACCGCATAGAAGCTACCGCCAAGCAATTGTCAAAAAGTTCAAAGAAAGACCCGCCAACTCAAAAGGAAATTTAGAAGTACTGCAGGCTGGAAATGATCTCATGGCATATCAAATTGATGAAAACAAGAAAGCCTAGAGTTACCTTAATGACGCAGGCTAATGCCATAACCAATTATCTTTCGGCCCAAAATAACAAAGAAATTTTGCAAGACGCCAAAAGCAAAAAAATGAAAGAAGGGAAAAACGATTGGGAAGGGAAGTCGGATTTAAATGCAATCAAATTTTAATTTATTATAATTGCTTATTTTCAATTTTATGCAAAGGAGAATTGCAATGAAAAAGGTAATTGTCAGTATGTTAGCCGTAGGTGCTTTTATTTTTCTAACAGGTTGTGAGGAAAAGCCAAAAACAAGGGATTATTACAAACAACATGTAGAAGAAGCTAAAGTAAAAGTTCAAGAATGCGCAAAAAAAGAAAGAATGAGTAAAAATGAGCAAGAAGACTGTTCTAATGCCAAATTTGTTACAGAATCCGGCACAAATACGTGGGAAGGAAAATCCGACCCTAACGCGCTCAAATACGAATAGCTTTTATTAAGATCGTCGCGCAGTGAAATTTAAAAGCTGCGCGAGCCGATACCTACGATGCGACGGCGGCGATCCGTCGCGATCACAAAAAGCGGCACTACCTGCTTTTGCGCACGACGCCTGCTAAAAACTCCTGCGTGGAGGACATTTTTAAATTTCATCTGCAAAAGCCCGCTTTCCGCACAGGGCGCGGCGCTCGCTTCGCAATTAAGCGAGCGTTTAAATTCCGAAGCTTGACGCAGAGAAATCGCGCAGCAAGAATTAGGACGAAATTTTGTTTTTGAAATTTTACCTTTAAAATTCCAAGGCGGTGCACTACCTAGATTTTAGAGGTGCGCCGTCATATCAGCGCCTTTTGTTTTGCGCCTAAAGGGGCGTTTAAAAATTTGCTTTGAGAGCAAAGTAAAATTTAGACTTAAGTGGTCGAATTTCGCTTCACAATTTCAGAGAAATTTTAAAATTTATAACGCGCAAATTTCGCCCGAAATTTTCAAATTTAAACGCCTAATTTTAGAGACGAAATTTTAATACTATGCGGGATTAAAATTTAAATCCGTAGAGCAAATGGAGGGTTTTAAGCGCGTAGCCCTCGAGCATAAGGTGTTTAAATGCACGCAAGCTTGCAGATTTAAAATTTTAATTTGCTTTTTTTCAAAAACATACGCGCGGTCCGCGACATAGGCATGATATCTGGATTTAATTTATAAAAAGGAACCCTAAAATCCATAGACGAACCGCGGGCATCAAAAACGGAATTTCAATCATGCCGAGCGTCTTGAATTCTGATCGATATCGATGAGCTTTTAACTCGATGGATCGGAATTTTAAATAGCTGAAGCATCTAAAATTCCGACCCGCAATAAAAATTTAAAATTCTAAAAGAACTAAAAGAAGCTGTATATGTCATCTAAAAGGAAGTACTTTTTATCGACGGTGCCTTTGTAGAAAGGCTCGAAAGTATCGTTATACGCCTTTTTGAAAAAGCCCTCTTTGCTAAGCGAGATGAGCGCTTGATTGACGGCCTCTGCGAGATCTGCGTTGCCTTTTTGCATCGCGATGCCTAAAAATACGTTCTCGCCAAGACTTTTGATATTAACCTCGACGCTAGGATCTGCGACCGGATAGACCATCACAAATAGATTATCGTCGCACGCGCCGTCGATCTCGCCGCTCTTTAACCGCTTGTAGCAATCGGAGGAATTTTTGCAATACACTAGATTGTAGCCGCCGTCCTTTTGCATAAACGCTTCGCCCGTCGAGCCGCGGATGACGCCTACTTTCTTACCTCGCAGATCGCTCATTTTTTGGATATTGTCGCTTTTTCTGGTTAAAACTCCGGAATTTACCGAAAGATAGGGCATCGAAAACTCATAATTTTTCTTTCTCTCCTCAGTAACGCTTGCAGCCGCGATAAGCATATCTGCCTGATTATTTTGAATGGACGGAAAGCGCGCTTGCGCCGATACCGGTATGAGCTCGATCCTACCGCCGGTATCGCCTAAAATTTTGCCTCCGATTGCATTAGCAAGCTCTACGTCAAAGCCCTCAAAGCCGTTATCCGTAACCCTACTAAACGGAGGTTCATTTTCATAAACGGCGATACGAATGACTTTACTCTGCTTTATTTGACTTAAAGAATTCGCAAGCGCAAAGATGCAAGATAGAAGAATTAAAAACAGTGATTTTTTCATTTCAAATTCCTTTTTTATTAAAAAAAGCTGTAAAGATCGTCGAGTAAGAAATATTTTTTATCGACGGTGCCTTTATAGAAGGATTCAAAAGTATCCTCGTAAGCCTTTTTGAAAAAGCCCTCTTTGCTAAGCGCGATCAAGCCTTTGTTGATCGCTTCTAGCAGCTCCGCGTTACCCTTTTGCACCGCGACGCCTAAGAATACATTATCGCCTAAATTTTTGATATTGACTTCGACTGCAGGATCTACGATCGGATAGACCATAACAAAAAGGTTGTTGTTACAATATCCGTCAATCTCGCCACTTTTTAATCTCCTATAGCAATCGACCGAATCGTTGCAGTAGGAAACATTATAACCGCCGTCCTTTTTGATATACGCCTCGCCGGTAGTCTTGCGGATGATACCGATCTTTTTGCCCATCAGATCGCCTATTTTGTGAATATTTGAGTCTTTTTTCGTTAAAATCCCCAAATTTACCGTAAAATATGGCATCGAAAAATCCACGCTGCCTTTACGCTCTTCAGTGATACTTGCAGCCGCGATTATCATATCTGCCTGATTGTTTTGCAGCATCGGAAAACGCACTTCGTTTGTTACCGGTATGAGCTCGATACGACCGCCGCTGTTACCGAAAATTTTACCGGCTAGCGCGTTGGCAAGCTCGACTTCGAAGCCTTCAAAGCCTTTCTCGCTTGACTTGCTAAAAGGCGGTTCGTTTTCATAAACGCCCACTCTGATAACCTTACTTTGCTTGATCTCGCTTAAGGAATTCGCAAAAACAAAGATCGCCGACAATAGAATAAGAAAAAATGACTTTTTCATAATTTCCTCCTTGAATTTTAAATTTTTCGTAATTGTAATGTAAATTTTCTTAAAATTTCATTTTACCAAAACCAAAATTATTCCCTAAATTACGGGCTTAGCGATAAAATTTCGCAACTAAAATTTCTAAGCATAATGATAGAGGCTTTTTAAATTTTACCGTCTTCGCGCCAAGCTCCGCCTGCTCTCATTAAATTTTAACGCTTCGCTATAAAATTCTGCGCGTCTATTAGCGCCGCAAAAATAGCACGCCGCTGCGAAATTCTATGGAATTTTATAAATTCTGCAACGGCGCGTTAGTAAAATTTACAATCTAAACCAAGCTCGCAAAGTCGGACAAAATAGCAAGGCTATGCGAGCCTTTTAAATTTTACCTAGCGAGAGCACACAGCTATGCTTACTGCAAACAAATGCAAGCGAGCCGTACCGCTATGCCCGCCTAAAATAAGCTATAAAGGTCATCCAGCAAGAAATATTTTTTCTCCGCAGTGCCCTTGTAATACGGCTCGATAGTCTCGTCATAGGTCTTTTTCATAAAGCCGTTCTTGCTTAGCTTGACTAGCTCGCCGTTTAAGAACTCGAGCAGATCCTTATTGCCCTTAGAAACCGCAATGCCTAAGAAATCCGAAACGCCTAAATTCTTGATATTTACCTCGGTGTCGCTGTCGATTACAGCATAAGCTAAAACTATCAGATTGTCTGTCGCATATCCGATTGCCCTTACCGTCCTTTAACATTTTATAGCATTCATTTGCGGTGGCGCAATTTACAATTTCAAAGCCCTCTTTTCTAAAATACGCTTCGCCCGTAGTTCCGGTTTCTGCGATGATCGGCTTGCCGTGCAGATCCGATACGGTCTTGATCCTATCGCCGGCGCGGGTTAGCACGCCGATATTTACTGCGAAATATGGCGTCGTAAAATCGACCACCTGCTTACGCTCATTTGTGATCGTAAAGGTCGCAAGCACCATATCTACTTTATTCTCTTCCAACACTTTTAAACGCTCGCTAGCCTTTACGGGCACGAATTCCACCTTGCCCGCCTTGCCACCGAATATATCTTTTGATAGCGCCTCGGCTAGGGTCACCTCAAATCCTTGAAATTTGCCGTCTTCAAATTTACTAAAAGGCGGTTGCGCCTCAAATACGCCTACGCGCACACTGCCCGATTGCCTAATCTCAGATAGGGTATTTGCCACTACACTACTTGTAAATAGCAATAAAATTCCCAAAATTATCTTTTTCATATCGTTCCTTTAATTACAATGATTAGCCTAGCCGCGCATTCGCATCGCTTCGGCAAGCCCTCTTAAGCCGGTCGTATATTATTCGCTCACTTCTCCTTTCGACATTTTTTAAAATTTCTTTACCTTTGAAATTTTGCGGCGCATTTTACGAAAATTTCATTTAAAATACATTTAATCTGCGCCGTGATTTAGATCCCAATCGATCTCTCCCAGACCGTGCGCGCGCAGATATTCGTTGCATCTGCTAAAATGCCTGCAGCCAAAAAACGCCCCTCCGGCAAGCGGACTGGGGTGCGCGGCGGTTAAAATGAGATGCCTCTGCGCATCGATCAGCGCCGATTTGGCTTTGGCGAAATTTCCCCACAGCATAAAGACTAAATTTTGCCGCCTAGCGCTTAAAATTTTAATCACGGCGTCGGTGAAAGCTTGCCAACCGAAGCCGCTGTGCGAGTTCGCGCGGTTCGCGCCCACGCTAAGGCTCGCATTAAGTAGCAGCACGCCCTGCTTCGCCCAGTAGCTCAGATCGCCGCTTTCAGGCTCGCTAATACCCAGATCGCTTTTAATCTCTTTGTAGATATTTACGAGGCTAGGCGGGATTCGTACGCCGCGCGGCACTGAAAAGCTAAGCCCCATCGCCTGATGCGCGCCGTGGTAGGGATCCTGCCCCAAAATCACCGCGCGCACCCGCTCAAACGGAGTGAGATTGAAGGCATTAAAGATCAAATTTCCCGGCGGATAGACGATCTCGCGCGCCTTTGCGGCGAGCAGGTTTTCTTTGATCTTCGCAAAATACTCGCTTAAAAATTCCTCCCTAAGCGCCTCTTTCCAGCCGCTCTCGATCCTCACGTCGTCTAAGTTTATCTGCATGCTAGCCCTTTAAGCTTTAATGAATTAACGCCATAATTTTACAATAAATTTTAAAAATAGTACCGCTCGTGCGCGTCGCTGCAATCAAAGGCGGATCGCCCGCGCTCTCGCGCCGCAACCGACTTCGCCGATTTATAGGCGCCGCTACACGATCACGATCAAAAGCGCCATAAAAAACAGCAGGGCGATCGTCTTTTTATTATCGTTAAGCAAGCTCTACGGATAAAAAGCAAACAAAATCGCATAGGCAAAAAGCGCGATTGCGAACTCCCACGGGTTATTATCTCTGAATTTTAACCTATAAATGATCGCTGCCACGAAAGCTATATGCGAAAGCAGCGATAAAATTTGAGCCGGTTTCATGCTGTCTTTGCGATCTCCTATTTTATGTAAAACCCATTATATCGTTATTTTATCTACTTCGATAAACGTCCGTAAGACTAAAGTCCAATCTTTCAAATCTTTAAATTTTATCCTAAAGGCTTTTAAATTTAGTTCGCAACGTTATATTAAATCGGTCGTAAGTAAATTTAGCGCACACTATTAATACCCCATTTTATTTATTTGAATTATATTAAGTTCCGGATAAAAAATAACCTCGTGATCATAATCGCTCGGTTGTCCCGATTCGTGCTCTTTTTTGTGCCATATTCGCCTTTTATCGTTCACTATTGCCGTTATATTTAAATTTTTGATCGAACCATATATCAAATACTCCCGACTGCCGGCATAATAATAAGACGGCATCGC
Source organism: uncultured Campylobacter sp. (assembly GCA_963529615.1). Lineage (GTDB taxonomy): Bacteria > Campylobacterota > Campylobacteria > Campylobacterales > Campylobacteraceae > Campylobacter_B. The sequence goes on from CAUSAC010000021.1 coordinate 14,608, forward strand.
CCACGATAGTTTAAATTCATGCAAATTTGTAGTTTCAGCTATACAGTCAGACTCGGAAACAAACTCGTAGCCCTCTTGCAACATTTTTTGTTGCGTCAAAGTAAAGGGCTTATCCGCCTTTATAAAATGCGCGTAACAGATACAAGTCTGTATTTTTTCACTACACGATAAAGGAGGACTTTTTTTGCGATAAATGAGCAAAGTTTCTCCCTTCGTATTTGTTAAGGCTTCAAATTTAGCCAAATTTTTATTTTCTATATATGAAAAATCCGTATTAAGGGGTGAAAATAGAAAGGCTATAAATAAAACAAACAATATCAATGCCGCAAACGATAATATCAATGATGCGAGTATGGCGATCTTGATGACTTTCCACAATATTTTTAATATTTTTATTGTTTGCATTACGATTTACCTTCCACTCTATTTTAAAATTTACTGCGGTATTTATAAACTGCGCCGCCGATCTTAGCGGCTTTAAAATTTCATCGCGCAAACTTGCTTCTAAGGTCGTAATACGGATAATCCATCGCCGCAGCGGCAGCCTCGCGCGCCTGGACGCCTGCAAATTTTTCGATCACGCAAAGACCAAGCTCGATGGAGCTACTCACGCCGCCAGCGGTGATGATCTCGCCTCCTGTGGGCAGGCTTTCGCGCACGAGCCGCTCGTGCACCACATCCGCGCAGTAAGGCGCCAGCAGATCGTAGCAAAACGGATGGGTGGTCGCGCGCTTTCCGCGCAAAAACCCCGCCGCGCCCAGAAGCAGCGAACCGGTGCAAACGCTAAACTTATACTTTGCATCGCGCGCGGTTGCGAGCCACGAGATGAAGCCCGCATCGCCCCTCAGGCGACGCGTCGCCATACCGCCGGGCACAAAAACCGCATCAAAGCCGCCTAAATCCGTCGTGATCTCGCCCGTATCGATCGTAAGGCCGCCGCTGTCCGAAACCTGCTGCTCGCGCGAGCAAAACCTCATCTCAAGCTGCGGGCGGACGGCTTTGAGCCTTAGCATACAATCATAAAATCCCACAAAATCGAGGTGCGTCTGTCCGCTAAACATCACAAGCGCTAGATTTTTCATGATCCGTCCTTTAAAATTCATCGCTCGCCCAAGCTTTCGATTTGTCGCCGCTGCAATTCTCGGCGCTGCAATTCTCGGCGCTGTAAGTCGTAAAATGCGCGGCAGCTAAATTTTATACCGCAGGCCGCCAAAAAACCAGTTCAAGCAAATTTTAAATTTCACCCGCATTAAAAACTCGCAGAATTTTTACCGCCCGCGAATAAAATTTTAAAAGCAAATTTAAAATTTTGCGCGCTTTTTATTCCGCTTTACTCAGACCTGCAAAGGCCCGCAAGCCCGCATAGTGCAGCCTTTTTGAAACATTCTCAAATTCTAAATTCCAAATCCCTCGTCGTATTTCCATTCAAACGGCGCTTTGTAATTCGTCCAAATTTCATACGCGCGTTCGTTTAGCCGCTCAATCAACGCAGAAATCCCTAAATTGCCGCCCGCTATCTCCATCATCAAATGCCAGTTGTCCAAATCGGTGGGGTCGTCGGTGTGGATGGATTTTTCGCGCGGAAGATAATACACAAAATCGCCCGTATCAAAGGGGAAGAGGGTATGGCACAGCGCAATGTCGTAAATTTTTTGAGCGAATACGGTCGGAAGCTGCTCGTCCGAATAGCCAAAAGTCGAAACGTATAAAAAGCTGCGCAAAATGCTCGCTAAATTTCTGCAAACGGGCGCAAAGGCGTATCTGCATGTCTGCTGCATTAAGGCGCCGTTTCGAATAAAACTTATGGCGCTATCGATCTCTTTTCTTCTTGCTTGCACGTATTTTATCTTTTTAAATCGCCAAGCTTGCAAAAGCTGCAAAGAATTGTCGATAACTTGAAAATGCTTGTCTCTTTTTTCATCCGTCGTGCCGCTTAGCTCCGCGATCCTTGCAACAGCCTGCCTCCAAAACGGAATCAGGGTTTGTACCCATCCCAGGTAGCTCAGATAAAGCGCGTTCGGCTCCTCTTTTTCAAAAGCCGCTCTCATCTGCGTAAGTTTTATCATCGCAGCCCTTTTGTATCTAAATTTTATCCCGCTCGCTACTACTCGTCCTGCGTCTTCTCGCCGCTCGCCATGCAGCTTTGGAATATAAATTTATGCTCCTGCGGCAGCGCATCGTAAATTTTACCCGCAAGCTCGCGGATCTCCCAAAGTGCAGCTTTGCTAGAGCGCAGAGCGAGGAAGTTTTGCAAGCTGCGCGCGTTTATGCTCCAGCTAAGCTCGCTCTTGTAGCACTCGGGCAGGCAGTATTTGGCGATATCAAGGCTAATAGGGGTTTGTAAGATTACGCGCAGATTTTCAAGCGCCGCGATACTTGCGTTATCAACCGCTTCGTTGCCGGTAAGCACTATGTATCGCGCGGCGTTTTCGAAATCTCCTTGCGCGAAGCTACCCTCGCCGCGTAGCTCTTTTAGCGTGTAGCGAGTGGATTTTACGCTAAGGCTTGCTAGGCGGTGGCGCGCCAGCTCCTGAAGCAGCGCGCGCGAAATACCGCTGATATAGAAGTTGTAGTAGAGATGCTCGAGAGTGCTTGAGTGCTTGAGCTGGTTGCCGACGCGATCTATTAGCGCTAGGTCTTTGGCGCCGCCGCAATCGCCGCGCTCAAAGCTTTGCCAGCAGGTGCGGATCGCGTTTGAGCAGACCCAAAGCGGAGTGAAATTTAGAAGTTTGACTTGCATGTTTATCCTTTGAAATTTTAAGCGCATTTTAACGCTATCGCACTTTTAAACCGATAAAATTTCGCAAAACGACGCTTTTAATAAACGAAGCTCGCGCCTAGCCTTGCAAGCAAAAATACTTCATTTTATCTTTTTTCGCTGCCGCTGCGAGAGATTAAAATTTCATCTAGCTCGTAGCGCGTGTGCGGATATTTGCTAGGCTCACCATGTCCCAAAGCTACGACGATTGCAGGACGAAATTTTGCCTCTAAAGCGCAGAATTTTTCCAAAGCCGCGGCGTCAAAGCCGGTCATTATACACGAGCGCACGTCAAAGCCCTCGGCGATATTAGCGATATTTGCCGCTAAGATATAAAGCTGCTTGGTCGCGTAGTTCATCAGCGCTTCGTCGTCTAAGCCCGCAAATTTCGCGCGGAAATAATTCATCGCAGCTTCATATTTTTGCGGAGTGTTTGCGCGACGGCGGACGGTGCGCTCTAAATACTCCTCGCCCACGCGCAGATCGTTACGCGCGATTAAAATCACGGCGTGCGAGCACTCGGCTACTTGCGGCTGGCTGTTGCAGGCTACAGAAAGCTCTTTTAGCTCACAAGGATCCGAGATTATCATCATCCTCCACGGCTCCAATCCGCATGAGCTGGGACTTAAGCGCGCAAGTTCAAGTATCTCGCGCACGAGCTCGCTATTTAGTTTATAGCTGCAAAATTTACGGCAGCTGTGGCGAAAGAGCATCACTTCTTTTATCGATTTCATTTTATCTCCTTTAAAATTCGCGGCATTATAGCGGGTTTGCCTAAATTCCACCCGGCTAGCTTGGCGAGTTAAGCTAGATTTTGCTAATATTGCCCTTTCAAATTCCGCTACAAGGCATAATATGAACGATAAATTTAGCAAAATCGGCTTCATTCTCGCAGTCGCAGGCAGCGCCGTAGGGCTCGGTAATGCGTGGAAATTCCCCACTTTAGTAGGCACCAATGGCGGCAGCGCCTTTATCTTGCTATATCTTTTGCTGACGCTTTTGGTTAGCTTCGTGATTTTTTTAGCCGAGATCGTCATCGGCAGGCTAAGCGAAAGTGATCCGGTGCGCGCATTTGAAAAACTCGCGCCCTCATACAAAGGCGCATGGAAATACGCGGGATTTTTTATGATTAGTGCGCTTTTGATCTATGCTTTTTACAGCGTCGTAATGGGTTGGATCCTAAAATACGTGGTCTCAAGCGCTTTTTATCTGCCAAAAAGTATAGATGAAAGCGGCGCAGCGTTTAACGCACTTTTAGGTAGCGACTTTTTAAGCGTGGCGGTGTGCTTTACCATAGCGTCGGCGTTTTGCTTTTTCATCGTATCTAAAGGTGTCAAAAGCGGCATCGAGCGGCTTAATGTCTGGATGATGCCCGCGCTATTTATTTTGCTAGTTTTGATGCTAATTTACGCCGCGAGTTTCGATGGATTCGGACGTAGCGCGAAATTTCTACTGGTGCCAGATTTTTCCAAGCTTAATAAAGATAGCGTTCTTTCGGCGCTAGGACTTGCGTTTTTTACGCTCTCGCTGGGCGTTACTACGATTATGACCTATGCCGCGAGCCTGCCTGCGCGCACCAATATCCTAACCTCAAGCATAAATATCGTCTGCATTAATGTCCTAATCGGCGTGATGATGGGACTTATCGTCTTTACTTTCATCTTTGAATTCGGCGGCGATCCCAAAGCGCAAGGCCCAGGGCTAGTGTTTGTCTCGCTGGTGGTGCTTTTTTCAAAGCTTGGTGCGATCGGGAATATCCTAGCCTTTTTATTTTTCACCTCGCTGTTGTTCGCGGCGATTACTTCTGCAATTTCGATGCTAGAGCCTGCGATTTATTATCTCGTAAACTCCCGCAAACTAAGCCGCAAGCGCGCTTCGCTTTTAGTTTTTGCCGTGACGTATGTTTTAGGGATATGCTGCATTTTGGGTTATTACGGGGGCACGAGCGAGTATTTTAGCCTAGGTGGCAAGAGCTTTTTTGACGTGCTTGATTACCTAACCTCGAATATCTTAATGCCTCTTAGCGGCATAATCGTGGCGATTTTCGTAGGATTCGTGATCAAAAAACGAGCCGTCGAAATTCTACTGCGCCCATATATGGGACGAATGGGCTTTAAGCTGTGGTATTTCGTGCTACTGCGCTTCGTGGCGCCAGCCGCGATCGTAGTGATAGCGCTCAATCAGCTAAAAATTTTAAATTTTTAAATTTTGCAAAGCGGATGGATAGCATGGAAGTTAAAATTTGGCACTGAAGTAGTTTAAAAGTAACGGGCAAAATTCCATAGCGAGCCTCACGGTGATCCGTTAGCCTTGCGGCGATAGTTTAAAATTTTATGTTTAGTATAGAGGAAGGTCAAAGTATGTAACGACAATCAGCTTTTGGCGCGACCGCGATAACCCGCGTGGCGATCGGCGCGCGTGGCAAAGACGCCATAGCGCAGCCGCGTCTAATCACGCTGTGGAATTTTAAAATTCTAAACCTAGACGGTCGGTGCGCACGCAGCCGCCGCGATAGTTTATGACGTGGTCTATGCAATCTGCCGCAGAAGCGGCGCGTAAAATTTTGTGATGACCCGCGCGAAATTGCGCTTGGAATTTTAAAATTTAGCGCCAAAGCGGCCCAAAGTAGCGAGCCAAATTTCATAGCGAGATGCGGCGGTAGTTTGGAATTTTAAAATTCCGTAGCTTTAAAATTTAAAAATCATCGGAGCGAAAATGAACGATAAATTTAGCAAAATCGGCTTCATACTTGCCGTCGCAGGCGGCGCGGTGGGGCTTGGCAACGCATGGAAATTCCCCACTCTCGTGGGTCAAAACGGCGGCAGCGCCTTCGTACTTTTATGCCTCGCACTCACGCTGGGCGTGGGCTTTAGCATATTTTTAGCCGAGATGGCGCTAGGCAGGCTGAGCGGGAGGGATCTGCCAAGCGCTTACGAGACGCTTGCGCCGCGCGGCGGACGCAAATGGCGCGCGGGAGGTGTTTTCATCGCGGGCGGCATGCTGGTGCTGTCCTTCTACCTCGTCATCCTCGGCTGGGTGATCCGATACATATTTTTGGGCTTTTCTCCGCTGCCCGCAACCGCCGAGGAAGCGGGTGCCGTCTTTGACGATCTCATCTCGCATTCGCTAGCCACGAGCCTGGGCTTTTACGCGCTTGCGCTCGTGCTGACGCTATCCGTCGTCGCGCGCGGTATCAAAAGCGGTATCGAGCGGCTAAACGTCGTGATGATGCCGCTGCTTTTCGTGCTGCTGCTTGCGATGCTCGCGTATGCATGCACGATGCAGGGCTTCGGCGCGGCGGCGAAATTTCTTTTTTACCCCGACTTCGGCAAAATCACTGTTAACTCCGTCCTATCCGCGCTCGGGCTCGCGCTCTTTACCCTGTGCGTGGGCGTCGGCTGTATCGCGGCATACGCAGCGTCTCTTGGCGAGGGGGTGCGGCTGGTACGAAGCTCGGTAAATATCGTATTTATCAACATCGCGATCGGGCTGATGATGGGGCTCATCGTCTTTACCTTCATCTTCGAATTCCACGCCGATCCCGCGCAGGGTGCGGGGCTTGTGTTCGTCTCGCTCACTACGATGTTTGCAAAAATGGGACTAGCGGGACAGGTGCTTGAAGTCGCGTTTTTCGTCTCGCTCTTTTTTGCCGGGATCACGAGCGCGGTTTCTATGATTGAGCCCTTCGTCTTCTATCTCATCGGCAGGTTTAAAATTTCGCGCCTGCGCGCAGTTTGCATCTCTGGGTGCGTCATAGCGGTGCTAGGCGCATGCTCGCTACTATCGATGCACGCGGATTATGCGAGCAGGTTTAAGCTTTTCGGCGCGAGCTTTTTTGACTGCTTGGACTTCGTAAGCTCAAACGTCATGCTGCCCCTCGGCGCGCTAACCTCGGCGATATTCGTGGGCTTTGTTATGGATGCACAGCGCCTGCGCGGGCTTTTCGGCGCCGATATGGGCGAGCTGGGATTTAAAATTTGGTACTTTTCGCTGCGCTTCGTAGCGCCCGTCGCGATCGTAATCATAATGGCAAATCTGCTGTTTTTCGGCGGGAAGTAGAGGGCGAACGGAATAGATAGGAGCGAGCGAAATTTTACGCGATAAATCGCGCGGCAGATTTGCGCGGCGAAGCGGAACGCGGGGATCGCGAGACAATTTGCGACGTCTAAACTCGGCCAGATCGCGTGCTGCGATCCGCGAAGCGCCGGAGCAAAGGACTTTGCGTAATGAAATTTCATGCGGTAAATCTTGTGCAGTAAAATTAAAGCGTAAAATTTTACGCCTCGTTTCGTAACGAAAAGAGCCCAAATGCGCCCGAATTTAAAATTTACGCGTTAAAATTTTGCAATCCTCTCGGCAAAGCCTAAAAGCATTAAAATTTTACTACCCGCTAACATAACGAGCGTCGAAATGTGCCGTAAAGTAGCGGGCTTGCTTTACAGACGCGATGAAGATTTTGCGGGTGCGGCCTAAACGGCTAGCAGCGCGCATTTGGGCCGAATGAACCGTTTTAAAGCCGCGCGGTTTAAGCCGTCTTTAGCGCGCTAGCACTTGCCCGCCGCTTTGAGCAGGGCGTTGCAGTCTTTGGAACTTTTCGTGCTATTTTTGGAGCTTTTTATACCCTCTGCGCCGACGATTTTTGTGCAAAGCGCGTCAGAATCGACTACCAAAGCGGAGGTGAAGTAGCAGCGATAGATGTCGCCGTTTTTGCTTCTGACCTTATAGTGCACGGAGTCGATCTCGCTTCGCACTGAATCAGGCACGACTGATAGGTTCGATTCTCCACGCCGGTCGCCATCTCGGCGCGATCTAAGAGCGTCGCCTCGCTAGTCATGGGCTTTTTGATGAAGCCGCAGCCTCCTAGCGCGCAAGCTACGATGCCGAGCGCAAGCGCAACGAGGAAATTTTTAGAAACCTTCATAGTTCTTCTTTAAAATAGATTTAATTATACGTTAGGGCCTTTTAAAATTTCTTAAAATGCAAGATAGGCGGCTGTTTAATTCTGACGAGAGACATTCGGCGGCTATAGTGGCGGCAAGTTGGGCGCAAATACGCTTAAGCTTAGCTGCGGCAGGTACGGCGCCGATGCGGCGTGATTAAAATTTTAAAGCTTGGATTTTGCGCGAAGGGTTTTAAATTTTAAAAATTCGCTTGCATGCAGAAATTTTAAAATTTAGTTTAAGAAGGATCAAGCGCAGATCGGACGCGAGATAAAATTTCATATCGCTTTGAAATTACGGCCGGCTATCGTGCGCAGAATTACAGATGCCGAGACTATGAGCGGCGTAAGTTTGAAGTGGAGGATATGTAGGCCTTACGATGCAAGAGATCACAACGACTAGAAGCAGTGATCTTGCAAGCACTCGTGCCGTCTTAAAGCGCAAGCCTGCGGTCGCGACGCGCGATCTGAAATTTAGAAATCAAATTTCAAAAACGGTGCAGCAGCGCCTGCTTTAAAACAGTCGCGGGACGGTATCTGCTCGGACTAATTAAAAAGCCGAACGGCCGTTTTATAAGCTGCGACTGTAGAGCGAGCAAAAAAAAGGGGGGGGCAGTATCCGTCCGCGCGGCGAGTTGTAGATTTAAAACGATTGAGCGAACAAAGAAAAGCCGTATGGAGACATCCCTGCGCAGCGTAAAGTTCAAATACCAAGTAACTAGATGTGAAATTAAAGCGAGCGATTTCGCGCCGCAGTACCATAAAAAAAGCATGTGCTCTGCACGCAACTCTTATCCGGCGCAGCAAAATATGATATGTACCCGTAAAAGGGCAGTCAAAATTCTCGCGTCCACAGCGCGAAATTTAAACCGACAAGCATGCGGCGCAAAGTAGCCGCCGCGGGGGGGCGTAGCAAGGCGCCTACTCGGAAGCGTCGCGACAAGCTGCGACACTCGCCGCCTGCAAATTTTAAACGACTAAGCGGGCGGCAAATTTAATAAAATTTAGCCGTTCATTATCGATAGCAACTCGGTGTTGTCTTTGGTTTTTAGCATCTTGGCGTATAAAAATTTCAGCGCCTCGACGTCGTCCATCGTTGAGATCGCCGAGCGTAGCGCCCAGATCTTTTGCAAATTTTCGCTGCCTTGCAAAAGCTCCTCTTTACGCGTACCCGACTTGGTAATGTTGATCGCGGGGTAAATTCTGCGGTCCGATATGTTGCGATCAAGGATGATCTCGCTGTTGCCCGTGCCTTTGAACTCCTCGAAGATCACGTCATCCATTCGCGAGCCGGTCTCGATGAGCGCAGTAGCGACGATGGTAAGCGAGCCGCCGTTTTCGATATTTCGTGCCGCACCGAAGAAGCGCTTCGGTTTATGCAGGGCGTTTGCGTCCACGCCGCCGCTTAGGACTTTGCCGCTGCTAGGCGTGACGGTGTTGTAGGCGCGCGCAAGGCGGGTGATGCTATCGAGCAGGATAACGACGTCCTTGCCGTTTTCGACGGCGCGTTTTGCCTTTTCGATGACGAGCTCGGCGACGCGGACGTGGTTGAACGCGGGCTGATCGAAAGTCGAGCTAAATACCTCGCCGCGCACGCTGCGCTCCATGTCGGTCACCTCCTCCGGGCGCTCATCGACTAGCAGCACCAAAAGCTCGACCTCGGGGTGGTTGCGCGTAATGCCGTTGGCAAGCTCCTTCATAAGCTCCGTTTTACCGCTACGCGGAGGTGCGGTGATGAGCCCGCGCTGCCCCTTACCGATCGGGGTGAAAAGATCGAGCACGCGACCGGTAAGGCGCATAGGATCGTATTCGAGCTTGAGCTTTTCGGTCGGAAAAAGCGGCGTGAGATTGTCAAATAGCGGGCGCTCTCTAGCCTCTTGGATAGATTTGTAATTGATCGCCTCGATCTTTAAGAGCGCGTAGTACTTCTCCTGATCCTTCGGCTCGCGCACCTGGCCCGTGACGATGTCGCCGACGCGAAGGGCGAATTTGCGGATCTGACTTAAGCTTACGTAGGCGTCGTTGGCACTGTCGCTTAAATTTGAATCTATGCCGCGCAAAAAGCCGTAACCCTCGGCGGTAACCTCCAAAATCCCCGTAAAAAGTATGAAGCCGCCCTGCTTCGTCTGCATGCGTAAAATTTCAAAAACGAGCGCTTGGCGGCGGAATTCTCGCGGGTTTTCGACGCCAAGTTCGTCTGCTATGGCGATGAGATTTTCAAGATCCATCGAGCGGAGCTCTTCGATCTGGTAGCCCTCGACGGGAACGTGCGTTTTAGCGTAAGTTTTTCTGCCGTTTTGATTAGAATTTGAAACGGCGGTCTGAGCGGAATTTTGATTTGTATTTTCCATTTGTCCTCTTAGAGTGTGAAGTTATTAAATTTGGTTTTAAAAAAGTTGCGAAATTTAAAATTTAGTTTTCTTTATAAGCACCGAACCTTAAAATTTTTTGTTGCCTTCTGCTGATGAGCTCGTCTATGCTAAGATCGTCTAGCTTGTGCAGCTCGGTTAAGACGTAGTTTCCAAGCGCTTTTATCGCGCCGTCTTTATCTCTGTGGGCGCCCGTTTTGGGCTCTTTGATCACGTCGTCGATCAAGCCCAGCTCTTTTAGCTCCTCGGCGGTGATCTTTAACGCTTTCGTAGCGGCCTCGCTCTTGCTTGGATCGTTCCACAAAATCGCGGCACAACCCTCGGGAGAGATAACCGAAAAAATTGAGTTTTGAAGCATCGCCAGCCGATCAGCCACGCCGATCGCTAAAGCTCCGCCGCTGCCGCCCTCGCCTATAACAACGGCGATCGTAGGCGTTTTAAGATCGCTAAGCTCATATAAATTCCGCGCGATAGCCTCACTTTGACCGCGTTCCTCGGCACCAAGTCCAGGATATGCGCCCGGAGTGTCGATCAAAAACAAAATAGGAAGGTTAAATTTCTCGGCAAGTTTTGCTACGCGCAGTGCCTTGCGATAGCCCTCCGGATGGGGCATACCGAAATTTCGCTTCAGTTTGTTTTTGGTGCCGCGACCTTTCTGCTCGGCGATCACGGCAATTTTGCGATTACCCATAATGCCCAGATAGCATACGATAGAAGGATCGTCCCTAAAGGCGCGGTCGCCGTGAAGCTCCCTAGCGTCTTGCAAAAGCGCGCGAATATAATCGATCGCATAAGGGCGATCCGGATGGCGCGCAAGCTGAAGTCTTTGGTATTCGTTTAAATTCTTATAAACTTTGGAAATTTCTTTTTCGAGGTTCTTATTTAAAATTTCGACCGCGTCCTCATCGCCGCGAATTTTAGCGGCGGTGATGTCCTCGTCAATCTGCTTTATAGACTTTTCGAAGTCCAGATAGCTAGCCATTAATCTACTCTTTTGAAAATAAGAGACGCGTTCGTGCCGCCGAAGCCGAAATTATTGCTCATAACGCAATCGAGTTTGGCTTTTCTAGCGACGTTTGGCACATAGTCCAAATCGCAATCTGGATCTTTTGAAATTTGATTTATCGTAGGCGGTATGATGCCGTTTTGCATCGCTAAAAGGCTGATCGCAGCCTCTACTGCTCCGGCAGCGCCCAGACAGTGTCCTAGCTGGCCCTTGGTGGAGCTGACTGCAGGCACCTTGCCCTCACCGAAAAGCTCTTTTAACGCCGCAGTTTCGTTTTTATCGTTTATTGCGGTGGACGTTCCGTGAGCGTTGATATAATTAATCTTCGGGCGTCCTGCCATCTCGTAGGCCTTTTTCATAGCGCGAATCGGTCCGTCTAGGCTAGGCGAAGTGATATGATAAGCATCGCCGCTAGCGCCGAACCCTACGAGCTCGCCGTAAATTTTAGCACCGCGCGCTTTTGCGTCCTCCAGCTCTTCTAAAATCAAAGCCGCCGCACCTTCGCCCATAACAAAGCCATTTCGCTCCGCATCAAACGGACGCGAAGCGTGCGCGGGATCGTCGTTTCTAGCGCAAAGTGCCTTCATCGCGGCAAATCCGCCGATACCTACGGGACAAACCGCAGCCTCGGCTCCCACTGCAAGCATCTTTTTCGCTTCACCGATCATGATAACTCTTGCAGCGTCCATAATCGCATGCGCAGAAGCCGCACAAGCCGTAACGCTGGATAAATTCGGACCTTTTAATTTATAATATATTGAAACAAAGCCGCCGAGCATATTTACTAACGCAGAAGGGATAAAAAACGGAGAAATTCGCCTAGGGCCGCGCTGCAAGCAGGTATTGGCGTTTATCTCGATATTCGGCAAACCGCCTATACCGCTAGCGGAGCTAACGCCGAATTCGTCGCTATCGAAACCGCTAAATTTAGCGTCCTCTATAGCTTCGCCCGCGGCTTTAAGCCCTAGTTGGACAAATCTATCCATCTTTTTTATCTCTTTTCCATCCTCGATTATGCTCGAAGGATCGAAACCTTTTACTTCAGCTGCAATTTGAACCGGAAATTCGCTAGCGTCAAAGAGCGAAATTTTATCAACCCCGGTTTTTCCGTTACAGATATTTTCAAAACTGCTCTGTTTGTCAAGCCCGAGAGAGGTTATCATCCCGATGCCCGTTACTACGACTCGTTTCAAAACCGCTTCCTTAAAATTTTATTTCTTAGGCAAATTTTCTATATAATCTACTACGTCTTTAATGCTTACTAATTTTTCGGACTCGCTATCAGGGATCTCGATACCGAATTTCTCCTCTAAAGCCATTACTAGCTCAACTACATCAAGAGAGTCCGCGCCCAAATCCTCGATAATTTTAGAGTCAAGTTTAACCTGATCCGGGCTAACGCTTAGTTGTTCTACAACTACGTCTCTTACATCTTCAAATACTGCCATTTTAGCACTCCTTTAAAAAAATACCGCGTAATTCTATAATATTTAACCTTAAATTCCGCTATTTAACGCTACATATAGAGCCCGCCGTTGATTTTAAGCGTCTCTCCAGTAATGTAGCCCGCGCCGTCGCTGAGTAAAAACGCAACTCCTTCGGCAACGTCGCTCGTGCTTCCGAGGCGCTTAAGCGGGATGCTCGCTTCGTAGCTTGCTTTTACGTCGTCGCTTAGCGCGTCCGTCATATCCGTAGCGATGAAGCCCGGAGTTATGCAATTAAAGCGGATTCCGCGCGCGGCGCCCTCCTTTGCGAAACTCTTGCTCATCGCGATCATTCCGCCCTTGCTCGCGCTGTAATTGACCTGCCCGGCGTTTCCCATTTCGCCGACGATCGAGGCGATGTTTACGACCGCGCCGAAGCGCTTTTTGCTCATTAGCTTCAAAGCTTCGCGGCAGCCGATAAAGGCGCTGCTTAAATTTGCTTCGATCACGCCCATGAAGTCTTCCAGCTTCATCCTAAGCGCGAGCTTGTCGTTCGTGATACCCGCGTTATTTACGAGATAGCTTAGTTCGCCGTCGCTTTGCGCGATCAAGCTTAGCGCCTCGCTAAATTCCGCCTCGTTCGTCGCGTCAAATTTTATCACCGCGCCCTCTCCGCCGTTTGCGCGGATCTCCTCTAGCAGCGCGTCGGCAGGCTCTGGTGCAGAGCGATAATTGATCCACACCTTAAGTCCGTAGCCGGCTAAAGTCCTTGCGATCTGTGCGCCGATACCGCGGCTTGCGCCCGTGATTAAAACGTTTTTCCCGCTAAATTTCATACTTATCCTTTTTGTTAAAATTTTAATCTCTAGCGTAAATTTATCCAAATTTACCTAAATTTTAGCAGTTTAAATCTACTCGCGACCCGCGCCGTTTAAATTTCAAAATAGCGCCTCGTCCATCTCCGTGGGCTTTGGCAGCCCCATTAGTTTTAGTACAGTCGCTGCGACGTTGCTAAGCCCGAGCCCGCTTTTTAGTTCAGACGCGCCGCGTCCCAGCACGAAACAAAATACGTCGAAGGTCGTGTGATTGGTCAAAATTTCGCCGTCCGCGTCTCGCATCGCCTCGCAGTTGCCGTGATCGCTGATCTGGACATAGGCGTAATCGTGCGCCTTCGCCGCGCTTAAAATTTTACCGATGCATTCATCCACCGCCTCTACCGCCTTTACCGCGGCATCGTAATTGCCCGTGTGGCCGACCATATCGCCGTTTGCAAAATTTACGACGATGAAATCGATCCCCGCTTCGATACCGCGGATCACCGCGTCGCACACCGCAGGCGCGCTCATCTGCGGCTGCTCGTCGTAGGTTTTTACTTTGGGGCTTGGGATTAGCACGCGAGTTTCGTTAGGCAGCGGCTCCTCGACGCCGCCGTTAAAGAAAAACGTCACGTGAGCGTATTTTTCGGTCTCGGCGGTATGAAGCTGCGTAAGACCGGCTTCCGCGATCACTTCGCAAAGCGTGTTTTTAAGCACAGGCTTCTCAAATAGCAGTGGAAATTTAAAGCTCGCGTCGTATTCGCTCATCGTGATTAAATTTTTCACGACGAAATTTCGCTCAAATTCACTAAAGCTCTCATCACCCAAGGCCGCGCAAAGCTCCCTGGCGCGATCGTTTCTAAAATTTATAAAAATCACTCCGTCATCCGCGTCGATACCGCTAAAGCCGTTAAAGCTCGCGGGCTCGATAAACTCGTCGCTCACGCCGCTCTCGTAGCTTTGTAGCACATACTCGCTAGGCGAAATTTCAAGCGGCGCCGCTTCACCCAAAAGCACGTCGTAAGCGCGCTTCACGCGGTCAAAGCGCTTGTCGCGATCCATTGCGTAAAAGCGCCCGCACACGCTGCCGACTTTAAATTTAGCCTGTAGGTGCTTTAAAAATTCCGCTCCGCTGCTCGGCGAAACGTCGCGCCCGTCGGTGATAGCGTGCGCCCATGTCTCGCAACCCGCTTTCTGCGCTATCTCGCAGATCGCGTCAAAATGGCGTAGATGCGAATGCACGCCGCCGTCGCTGTAAAGCCCTATGATGTGCAGCCTGCGGCACTTTGAAAGCAGGCTTTGTAGCGCTTCGTTTTTCTCAAGCAAGCCCTCATCGATCGCACGATCGATTTTGACTAGGTTTTGATACAGAATTCTACCGCTTCCGATCGTCATATGCCCTACTTCGCTGTTTCCCATCTGCCCTTGCGGCAAGCCCACGGCAAGCCCTGAGGTGCGCAGCAGCGTATTGGGCACGTTTTTAAAAAGATAATCATAGGCGGGCTTTTTTGCGTTTGCGAACGCGTTAAATTTATCGCTCGCGTTAAAGCCGATACCGTCGGTGATAAGTAAAATCGTCTTTTGCCCCATTTTGGCTCCTAAATTTCGTCTAAATTTCGCCGCACAGGCCTTTTGAAGCAGGTCTGCGGCGCTGTTTTTACGAGCGGCATTATACTTTTTTTTGGCAAATGCGGCAAAATTTCATCCGCCCTAAAAGCTAAATTTTACCTCTTTTATACTAAAATGCGCGTTTTCGTATAAAATTTCATAAAATTTAAAAGGCAAACTTTGTTTTATTATCTTTACCATCTTACGAATATAAATTTCTTCCAATACATCACCGCTCGCGCAGGAATCGCGTTTTTTATCGCTTTTTGTTTTTCGGTCTGGGCTATGCCGCGGTTTATCCGCTGGGCGCAAGCCAGACACGCCGCGCAGCCCATCTACGAGCTCGCGCCGCAAAACCATCAGAAAAAGAGCAAAACCCCGACGATGGGCGGGCTCGTTTTCGTTACCGCCGCGGTGCTCGCAAGCCTGCTGTGCGCCAAGCTAAACAACGTCTTCGTGCTCTGCGGACTGCTTTGCTTGGTAGGTTTCGGCTACATAGGCTTCAAAGATGATATCTCTAAAATTTTAGGCCGCCAAAACCACGCAGGCCTTAGCGCGCGGGCTAAATTTGCACTGCAAAATTTCTTGGCGTTTCTGATTGGGGTGACGCTTTATGCTTTTAGCGATCTGGGCGGGGAGTTTTTCGTGCCGTTTTTCAAATACCCTCTGCTAAATTTATGGATCTTCGCGCCGCTGTTTTGGACGATCGTAATAAGCGCGAGCTCAAACGCGGTAAATTTAACCGACGGCCTGGACGGACTAGCAACCATTCCGTCGGTATTTTCGCTCTGCAGCTTGGGCATATTCGCCTATCTTTGCGGGCATGCGATCTACTCGCAGTATCTCTTGCTACCGCGTGTCGCAGGCGCAGGCGAAGTCTGCATCATCGTATCGGCGCTCATCGGCGCGCTGCTTGGGTTTTTGTGGTTTAACTGCTACCCCGCCGAAGTCTTTATGGGCGATAGCGGCAGCCTCAGCGTGGGCGCATTTTTAGGATACTGCGCGGTCATCACGAAAAATGAAATTTTGCTCATAATGATCGGTTTCGTCTTCGTCATCGAAACGCTCAGCGTGATCTTGCAAGTGGGCAGCTTTAAAATTTTCAAACGCAGAATTTTCCTGATGGCGCCGATACACCACCATTTCGAGCTTAAAGGCTGGGTCGAAAATAAAATCATCATCCGCTTTTGGATCATCGCGCTGATCGCAAATATCATAGCGCTGACGTCGCTGAAACTGAGATAAAATGCGAGCGCAGATTGAACCTGATTTCGAAACGGCGCGCGAAAGATACGGCGAAACGGCTGAGCTTAGCGCGGATGAGATAACTCAAATTTTATGGGGCGAAAGGGGAGAAAAATGAAAAAATCGCTATTTGGCTACGGACTTACGACCAAAGCGATCGCCGAGCACTGCCGCGACGAAGGCTGCTGGGAGATCTACGACGATAAATTTGAAATTTCTTCGGGCGCGCCGAAGCTGGATGAGTTCGGCAACGCGCTTTTAAACCCGAGCGAGTTCGATCCCGCCGCAAGCGAACTTGAAATCCCAAGCCCAGGCTTTCCGCCGCATCACAGGCTGGTGCGAAAGGCACGAAATTTAATCAGCGAATACGATTATTTTGACGATTACAAAGGCCTTAAAATTTGGATCAGCGGCACGAACGGCAAGACCACGACGACGAAGATGATGCAGCACCTACTCGAGCGATACGGCTCGCAAATGGGCGGCAACGTGGGCGTTCCGCTTGCAAAGCTTGATAAAAGCGCCAAAATTTGGGTGCTGGAGACGAGCTCGTTTACGCTGCACTACACCAAGCATGCGCGCCCCGACATCTACGTGCTGCTTGCGATCACGCCCGATCATCTCAGCTGGCACGGCGATTTTGCGGAGTATGAGCGCACCAAACTCTCGCCGCTGCTAGCGATGCGCGAAGGCTCCGTGGCGCTAATCCCGCGCGCCTACGAAAGCTCCGCCGCCGCGCAAAATAGCCTGGCTCGCGTAATCTGCTACGAAGACGAAGCGGATCTGGCGCAAAAATTCGGCATCGATTTAGGCGAGATAAAATTCCGCACGCCGTTTTTGATAGACGCGCTTTTGGCGCTGTGCGTGGAGAAAATTTTATTCGACAGATGCGACGCCATGCGACTAAACGACTTCGTGATCGAAGGCAATAAGCTAGAGGAATTTACCGACGCGCGCGGCAGGCTCTGGGTCAATGACACGAAGGCTACCAATATCGATGCGTGCGCGCAGGCGCTGAAGCGATACGCGGGGCGCAAAATACATCTGATCCTCGGCGGCGACGATAAAGGCGTGGATCTGCACCCGCTTTTTGCGGAGTTTAAAAAATACGATCTGCAAATTTACGCAATCGGCTCAAACACCGATAAAATCGTGTGTTTGTGCGACGAATACAGACTTCCTTGCGTGCGCTGCGAAATTTTACAAACGGCGGTGAGCGAAATTTCGAAGCGGTACCGAGATGCGGACTTTAAAAAAAGCGGAGCAAGCGAATTGGAAGTACAAAATTTAAGCGCGAATAGCAGGTGTGACGGCGGCAAGGCGAAAGAAAACGCAAAGATCGGCGAAAATACGCTGCAAAAAGGCGGCGGCTTATCTGCCGCAAGCGACGACGCCTCTTCGCCGAAACGCCGCACAAACAACGGTGAAACTCGGAATTCGCAGAATTCTAAAAATTTCGAAAATTTTAAAAATTCCGTAAATTTTGCTAGTGAAATAGCGCTGCTAAGCCCCGCATGTGCAAGCTTGGATCAATTTAAAAGCTACGCTGAACGCGGTGAGCTATTTAAAAAACAGGTCGCGCAGCTTGGATAAATAGGCCTATCGAGGTTAGCCAGATCGAGCTGGGCTTTTTAATACAATTTGTAATTGTATTCTAAAATTTCAACGCCTCTGCTGCGCGGATATATCTAAGCAATCTAGAGCCGAAGCATGCCTCGCGACGTCACACAACCATTGGCTTTGGCGCAATGTTTATAAAGGTGTCGTTAATAAGCTTGATAAAGTGTGGATTTTGATGCTAAATTTAACCAATCGCAGCCCGTTGTCCGTTATGCGCGCAAATTTATCTACTTTGCATAGCCCAAAACCAAGCACACAATTTGCAAAGTCGGCTAAATAGTAAAATTTTATATCACTTTGCTTTTTAGATCGATAGCTTATTTTGGTTATTGCAAATTACTGCACAAACAATATTTTCGCTACTGAAATTTAAAAAATTTTAACTGAGTAAATTTAGCCATTTTCGAGCGCAACGTGCAAAAATCTGGCAAAATCGAGGATTTTAACCGAGATTTAAGTATTGCATGGATAAAATTACTTTTCTTTTTCGGTGGTTGGATAGCTCAGTCGGTAGAGCAGCAGACTGAAAATCTGCGTGTCGGCAGTTCGATTCTGCCTCTAACCACCATTGCCTATTTTTTACAATCTAATACAATCTAACAAAACCCCTAAAATACGGACTTCAAGAGATTTTAACCCTCTAAAGCAGTCTAAAATAATCAAGCAAAGCTAGCAATTTAAAAACATTTTAAAAATATTTTTGGCAAAATTCCAAAAGTCAAGCGAAAAAATATTTTTAAAACTTACTAAATGCCCTATCTAACGGGCTTACAAGGCACTCCAAAAAATGTTTTAAAACGCTTGAAACGCCTAAAATATGGTTTTATGAAGCTTAAAAAAACGTAGCAAAAGCGAAAAATGTTTTAAACCTCATCAAATCCCCTATTTTAGGCACACACAGAGCAAAAAGGCGGCGATTTTAAAAATATTTTTGCGCGGGATTTTGAGCTAGAAACCGAAAAAATATTTTTAAATCGTCTCAAATAACGCATTTAAGGGAGTTAAAACGTAATGGCTAGGATAGTCAAACCGCTTAGCGATAAGCAAATCAAAGAGGCAAAGCCGAAAGCCAAAGACTACAAGCTCACGGACGGCGACGGCTTAGGACTGATAGTAAGCAAGAGCGGGCGCAAGCGCTGGGTATTTGCTTTCATTAGCCCCGATACCGGCAAGCTGAATAACACGGGGCTAGGCAACTACCCCGTTTTATCGCTAGCCGAAGCGCGAGAGAAGCGAACCGAGCTTAAAAAGCTAGTGATGAGAGGTATCGACCCTATCACGGAAAAGAAGCGCGCCAAAGCTCAAAGGATAAACGAGCATAACCTCAGTTTTGAAAAGGTCTTTAACGAGTGGCTAGAGCTTGAAGCTAAAAGCATACTGCCCCAAACGCTAAAGACCAAGCGCGGGCGCATTGAAAATCACGTAATGCCTATACTAAAAGACAGAGGCATAAAGAGCATTACTCACGGCGAGATAGCGGACATCCTTAAAGAAACGTCAAAGACCACGCCGCAAACCGCCGAGATAATCAACCAAATTTTAAACCGCGTCTTTTTATTCGCCGTATCGAGCGGATACGCAGAGGTTAATATTATGGCGAATATCGACGCCAAAAGCCTAATCCCCAAAACCAAAGTCGAGCATTACGCCAAGCTAACCGAGCGCCAGGACTTAAAGGGTTTTTTTAACGCCATTTATGATTATCCGCATTTTGAGACGATTAAAAACGCGATGAAGCTATGCCTACACCTGCCGCTAAGAGCCGCACCGCTGTCACGTCTAAAATGGGATTACGTAGATTTTAATAGGAGGCTTTTAACCATTCCGCGCGCCGAGCAGAAAATCAAGCGCAGCGAGATAGGCGATTTCAAATTGCCGCTTAGCGATGAGGTTATGCGGATACTTGAGGACCAGGCGAAATTAAGCAGGGCATACGAGCATATTTTTATTAACTCGCACTTTACGGCGCATATCCACAAAGACACCGCCACGAATGCGATTAAGGGCTTTGACTTTAGAGATAGGCAGACGGGGCGCGTCGTAACCCTGCATAGCCTACGGGGCATATTTATGACGCAGGCGTTTAACAATATGCAAAAGCACGGAGTAAGCAAAGAGGCTATTAAAAAGGCGCTAGACCACCTACACGGCGATAAAGTAGATTTAAGCTATTCCGAAAAAGCCGATTTTTTGGACGAGCTTAAAATCTTGCTCGATTGGTGGAGCAGTTACATTCTCGAAATAAAAGACAACTAGGAGGCAAGAAATGGCAACAGGCAAGACGCAAGGCAAAAGCGCAAAGGGCAAAAGCAGAGACAAAGACCTAATCGCTTTTGATGACAAGACAGAGAAAGCAAGAAAGCTAAGGATAGAAAAGACGGAATTTTTTATCGATTTTATCCTTGAGGGGCGTAATAGCGGATTAGGGCAGGAGCCGAAAGCTTTTTTTGCCGAAATGATTAATAACGTAAAAAACGGCGAGGCGGGCGATTTTGTCCTGGAGGATTTTTATTTTCTTATCAAATTTTGTGTTTCTACAAAAGCCTGCGGAGAAATAATAGTTGCTCTCTGCGATTACTTTGACCGTCTTTTTTGCATTGAGGAACGAGCGGCGCAATTCAAAGAGGATAAAGATATTACTCTCCGCTATGAAAATTTTAAAAGAGCAAAGGGCTTTTTACAAATAGCATTGCCCGAGGAATATCATTGCGACGGCCTTGAGGAATATGAGGAGATTGAAAAAGAGCAACAACGGATAATAAACGAAGGGAAATATCCCTCCGAGAAGTATTATCACCTCTACGAATACAAGATGAATGCCTATTTTCACGAATTCATAAAAAGAGCGGATAGATATTTTGAAAATCTTTTATTGGGAAATTCTACCCGAACCGAAGCAGAGAAGCGGGAGGCGAAAGATTATTTTAGAGAAAAGCTGTATCTCTTAGACGACTTTTTTAATGCAAAAGCAACGAGCGATATTAGAGAT
>CAUSAC010000022.1:0-33524 GCA_963529615.1 uncultured Campylobacter sp.
ACTTTGTTTGTCATTTACACTCACCTTACTAGATAGTCAATTATGTACAGTAATTTGCTGTATAATTTCTAGCTTTATAACAGTAATTCTAATATTCTTAAATCCGCAAGAAAAATATTTATCTCACCAAAATAACGGTAATAAATTTTTATCGTTAAGAAATCAAATAAGAATTTTTAATGATATTGAAATAAAAAATTCAAATTATATAGATGAATATACTAAAAGATTAATTGAATTTAGTAAAGAAAGAAATTCTTTAAATGAAAATTCGCTTCCTATTGCCGAGACTGGTTATAAAAATGCAAAAAAGCAAATAGAAGAAGAAACGCATATATACGAAGTAGATAAGAATAAATAATGTCAGTAAATTCATATTTAAACGATTTAGCGCAAAGAGCAATCGTAAGGGATAACGAGAAAAATAAAATAAATATCTCTATTGAAAACATTAAAAGCAAGTTAAAAAGCGATAACGAAGTTAAAGATATAAAAATATTTGGTTCATATAAGCGAGGCACTATAATATCCCGTAAATTTGACGAAAATTCAGATATTGATATTATGGTTATTTTCAAAGACGATCGCAATAAGCCGCAAACTTATTTAAATTACCTAAAAGGATTAATAGGGCAAAAATACACGAGGTCGGAAATTCATCAAGATAATCCGACCATTGTACTTGAATTAAATCATATTAGATTTGAATTAGTTCCAGCATTAGATTATTTCTTTAATATTAGATACAAAATTCCAGCAAAGCAAAGTGATTATGCTGACTGGCTAGTAACAGACCCGGATGAGTTAAATGGAAAACTTACAAATAACCAAAATTTAAGACGATTACTAAGAGTAGCTAAAATTTGGAATATAAAACAGGGCGGGCTTTTTAATTCGTATAAGCTTGAAAAATTTATTGTTAATAGAAATTATATTTGCAACTGGAATTTGGCTGATTATTTTTATACTTTTTGTGATGCTTTGATTACAAATTACAACTATCCTCAATACACTAATGACAAAATAAAAAAGCTAAAAGATAAAACAAGTATGGCTAATGCACTTGATGCGGAAAACATCATAAAAGATTTATTTGAATAAGGTAATATTTTAAAAAAATTAATCGACGAACTAATTTAACCAAAAATTTAAAATAGCATAACTTAAATAGTTAGTGCAAAATCTAAACTCAAAGGATTTTATAAATTTGACTGAAGTAATTATTAATAAGTATAATAAAAGCGTTTTGAAAAAATTTTGGAATTTTATGTGTGAACGAATATAAAATTTACTTGGAAACTCGTAAGTCTCGTCTTCGATATGCAGTTTTTGTCACTAGCCTTTCAAAGTTAAACTTCCCTAGTTCGCAAGCATAAAACCGCAGAGAACTACGCCAAAACCCATCCGAAATACTTCTGTCGCAGCTAAGCATGAGTTTGGATTGCTCGAGCTGAAAGACAAAGGCCTCTTGCGTGGTAAATTTGAAACAGATTATCTGTCTAGACTATAAATTTTCGCAGCGTTTTTAGTTACTTTCAAAATCAGAATTTTAAAATTTAAAACCTCGATCGCGCGCTGTTTTTTTACCAATCCTAAATATACGTGAGCGGATCAAAAAGCATGCCTAATATGAGATAAATTTATAAATTGATTGGGGATGGAATTTTAAAATTCTATTGAGAACTACGCAAAGAGGATCATGGGCGCAAATCCGCCGAAATTTCAAATGTAGCCTGATAAATTTCAAAGCGCCGTGGAATTTTAGAATTTAAAGTTACGGGTGAGCAGGGCGCCCGTCCGCGTATTTTAAGCCCGCTAAATTTGAGCGAGCAGATGTCTGCACCGCAGACCTAGAAATTGCATCAGCCCTACGCCGCAGCGCTTCCGCTCGCAAACGCCGCCGCATTCAGCGCCGCGTCGTAATCGGACTCATCTGCGATGTCGCCTGTGATCTGCTTGTAGGCGATCTTGCCCGCGGTGTCCACGACGAAAACTGCGCGGCACGTTAGCCCTGCAAGCGCGCCGTCCGCGATCAGTGCGCCGTATGCGCGCGCAAACTCCTTATCGCGAAAATCGCTTAGGGCGCGTAAATTTTTGACCCCCTCGGTCGAGCAAAATCTGCCCGCGGCAAACGGCAGATCCATCGAGACCACGAAAACCTCGGTATTTTTTATATTCGCCGCGCGCTCGTTAAATTTGCGCGTCTTGGTCGCGCACACGTCCGTATCCAGGGGCGACACGGCGATGATGACCTGTGCCTTGCCCATGCCGCTGCCAACTTTGACCTCGCTAAGATCGGCCGCGACTAGGCTGAGCTCGGGCGCCTTATCTCCAAGCTTAAGCTCGCTGCCCGAAAGACCGACGCTTACGCCTTGCAATTTGGTTTGTTGCATAATTTTCCTTTGTTTTGAAATATTTAAAACGGGCGCATTATAAGCCCGTGAAAGCAGGCACCTGCTAAATCTGAAAACAAGCGAGCTTGGGTACTAGCTCAACTTAATATGAGCGGTGCGTAGATCGGTCTGCGAAGATGAAATTTTACGGTGCGAAGCGACGGCGCAATAAAGTACCCCGAGAATACCGCTACTCGCATAAAGCACTGATGGTCGCGTCCGATATAGGTCTATGATAGTTGCGCTCCGCCTTAAGGCTGCACCGAAAGTAAAATTTCGCCCCGTTTGCGCGATCCCGTTTGCGGCGATTTTGTCCGTGAATAAAAATCAAAGCGATAACGCCGCACACGCTTTATTTGCGAATGAATAAATCTCTAGTAAAACGATAGGCGCGGCATCATGGGCGCATTTTAAGTTATGCTTTGGATTTTTAAATTTAATTGAAATTTTTTGATCTAAATTTGCGACCGGCAGGAGTTAAACTTATGGGTTGAAATTTTATTTGAAGCTAGAGTGTGAGTTTAAATTTCGGCTCGTAAAACAGGTTAAATCTTAAACACCGTCTTAAAATTTAAAGAAGCGCCGGGGGGGGCTGGCGATAAAGCTATCGCCACACCCTAGCGCTCGTTAAGCTTAGCCGTTGCGCTTTTTGATGATCTCTTCGCCGACGTTTTTAGGAACCTCGTCGTAGTGATCAAATTCCATCGAATAGGTCGCGCGACCCTGCGTCTGAGAGCGCAGATCGGTCGAGTAACCGAACATCTCCGAAAGAGGGCAAAACGCGTCGATGATCTTGTTTCCGCCGCGCTCGCTCATGTTATTGACCTGTCCGCGGCGCTTATTTAGATCGCCGATGACGTCGCCCATATACTCCTCAGGGGTTTCTACCTCGACCTTCATCATAGGCTCCAAGATCACGGCGCCCGCTTTTCTAGCGCCCTCTTTAAAGCCCATAGAAGCGGCGAGTTTGAACGCCATTTCGGAGCTATCGACTTCGTGGTAGCTTCCGTCATAGACCGTTACGCGCACGTCCTCGACCGGATATCCCGCCAAAACGCCATTTTGCATCGCCTCTTGGCAGCCCTTATCGACTGCGGGGATGTATTCTTTAGGAATCGCGCCGCCTTTGATATCGTTTACGAACTCATATCCGGTGCCAGGCTCCAAAGGCTCTAGGCGCAAAAATACGTGACCGTATTGACCGCGACCGCCCGATTGTTTGGCGTATTTGTACTCTTGCTCGACCGTTTTGCGGATAGTCTCGCGATATGCGACCTGCGGCTGTCCGACCTCGGCCTCGACTTTAAATTCTCTAAGCATTCTATCTACGATGATCTCAAGGTGCAATTCGCCCATTCCCGAAATGATCGTCTGTCCGCTCTCCTCGTCGGTCGCAACCCTAAAGCTTGGATCTTCTTGTGCCAATTTTTGAAGCGCGATACCCATTTTTTCTTGATCAGCTTTGGTTTTAGGCTCCACTGCTACGCTGATAACGGGATCAGGAAATTCCATACGTTCTAAAATTACTTTATCTTTTTCGCTAGCTAGAGTATCGCCCGTAAGAGTGTCTTTAAGACCCACAACGGCGCCGATCTCGCCCGCATATAGCTCTTTGATCTCTTCGCGTTTATTCGAGTGCATCCTTAGCAAGCGTCCGATGCGCTCTTTTTTGCCTTTGCCGGTATTTACGACGTAGCTGCCGCTTTCCAAAACGCCGCGATAGACACGCACAAATGTAAGCTGACCTACGAAAGGATCGGTCATAATCTTAAATCCAAGACCCGCGAACTCACCCTCATCGGTAGAGCTTACGTGAACCTCGCTGCCGTCCTCATACTGACCCTTAATCGCAGGCACTTCATCCGGCGCAGGTAGATAATCTACGACCGCATCTAGCAAAGGCTGCACACCCTTATTTTTAAATGCGGTGCCGCATAGCATAGGAAAAAAGCTTAGACTTAAGCAGCCTTTCTTGATGCCCTTTTTAATCTCTTCTACGCTTAGCTCTTCGCCGTTAAAATACTTCTCCATCAAAGCTTCATCAGTCTCTGCTACCGCCTCAATCATCTTGTCGCGATATTCCTGTGCTTTTTCTCGTAATTCAGCAGGAATTTCAACGATCTCAGGAGCTGAAGGACCCTTGCTATCATCCCAAACGAGCGCCTTCATAGTAACCAAATCGATAACGCCCTTAAAATCATCCTCAGCGCCGATAGGAATTTGAATCGGAACAGGATGGGCTTTGAGCCTATCTTTTACCTGCTGTTCGACATTATAAAAATTTGCGCCGACGCGGTCCATCTTATTTACGAAAATGATGCGTGGAACATGGTATTTATTTGCTTGACGCCAAACGGTCTCGCTTTGAGGCTGAACGCCTCCGACCGAGCAAAATACTGCTACCGCACCATCTAAAACGCGCATCGAGCGCTCGACTTCGATAGTAAAGTCAACGTGACCCGGGGTGTCGATCAAATTTATCTGATGATTATTCCAAAAGCATGTGGTAGCGGCAGATGTGATCGTGATGCCGCGCTCGCGCTCTTGCTCCATCCAGTCCATAGTAGCGGCGCCCTCGTGAACCTCGCCAATCTTATGGCTCATACCGGTAAAAAATAGAATTCTTTCGCTTGTAGTCGTCTTTCCGGCGTCGATGTGAGCGGCAATTCCGATATTTCTAACCATATGTAAAGGGGTTTTTCTTGCCATGACGCCCTCCTACCAACGATAATGCGCAAAAGCTTTGTTGGCTTCTGCCATCTTGTAGGTGTCTTCTTTCTTTTTAAATGAAGAGCCTTTAGAATTTGCGGCGTCCATAAGCTCGTAAGCCAGGCGCTCTATCATTGTGCGCTCGCTTCTTTTTCTCGCAAAAGAGATGATCCAGCGGATAGCCAAAGCTTGCTGTCGAGCCGGCCTGACCTCGATCGGAACCTGATATGTGGCGCCGCCTACACGACGAGACTTAACTTCCATTAAAGGCTTAACGTTATCGATGGCATCGTTAAAAATTTCGATACCTTTCTTCTCGCCGCCTTTATTGTCGATGAAATTTAAGGCGCCGTACATAATCTCGGTAGCGACGCTCTTTTTGCCGTCGAACATAAGCGAATTAATAAATTTTGTGATTACCTTGCTGTCATAAATCGGATCAGGCATAACTTCCCTAACGGGAGCTTTTCTTCTTCTCATTTTATTCCTTCAAATTTTAAAATTTTACTCAAACTCGGCAAAATCTAGTGCCGGTCTGTTTCGGCTAAACTATTTTTTAGGTCGTTTAGCACCGTATTTTGATCTTGCAACGGTTCGTTTCGCAACGCCTGCAGTATCTAGCGCACCGCGGACGATGTGGTATTTAACGCCCGGTAGGTCCTTTACACGACCGCCACGAACTAGCACTATGGAGTGCTCTTGTAGATTGTGACCTTCACCGCCGATATAGCTGATGACTTCAAATCCGCTAGTAAGCCTTACTTTGGCAACTTTACGAAGCGCTGAGTTTGGCTTTTTAGGGGTCGTGGTATAGACCTTAGTACAAACTCCTCTTCGTTGAGGGCAATTCTTTAGCGCCGGGGACTTCGATTTCTCGGTAATCTTCTTGCGCTCTTTTCTGACCAATTGATTTATGGTTGGCACATCTTTCCTTTCACAAAAATTTATTCAAAAAGATTTGGATTATACTTTGTTTAAACTTACAGAAACGTAAATTTAACTAAATTTCAATCTCTAATCAGCACAAACTCTCCGCCACCGCAGATCACTAAGCAGATCGCAGCGGAAAGATACAGATATACGATTTCCAGCTCAAAACCGCCCACGCCGGTAAGCGTGCTCAACGGAGTATGCAGGACATATATTATCATGAGCACGTTTGCGATCACAAGCAGAGCGCCTATGCGGCAAAATACGCCTATGATTATCATCGCTGGCGCCAGCACCTCGCCTACGTATGCGCCGTAAGCCACTAAATCCGGAATTCCTCTGGCTGCCAGCATCGATTTTACGCCGTCAATACCGTGAGTAAGCTTAAAAATTCCGTGCATTAAAAGACAAACTCCAAGCCCCAACCTGATAAACAATAGACCGAAATTTATGTTGATCATATTCATGTTTCATCCTTTAAATTTAGGGCTTGCGCCCAAAATTATTTTTTGAGTTTAACTTCCTTATCTTTATACAGACCCGTTCCCACAGGGATTATACGACCTAGGATGACGTTTTCTTTTAAGTCCTCTAATCGGTCAAATTTACCCGCGATACTAGCCTCGGTTAGAACCTTCGTAGTCTCTTGGAAAGACGCTGCCGAAATGACGCTATCGCTTCCAACAGCTGCACGAGTTACGCCCAGCAGTACGGACTCTGCAATCGCAGGCTCGCCACCAATTTTCATAATGCGCTCGTTTTCTTCTCTAAATCTGCGGCGGCTAATCAGATCGCCGACGATTAGCTGAGTATCGCCGCTATCGACGATTCGAACCTGGCGGAGCATCTGAGATACTATGATCTCGATATGTTTGTCGCTGATGACGACGCCTTGAGAGCGATAAACCTGTTGAATTTCGCTTATTAGATAATAATGCAGCGCCTTTTCGCCTAAAATTCTAAGCACATCGTGCGAGCTGATAACTCCGTCGGTAAGTTTCTCGCCTGCGTGGACGAACTCGCCGTTTCGCACCTGGATCTGGCGGCTCTTATCGATTAGATACTCGGCGCTCGTTCCATCCTCGCCCTCGATTATAATGCGCTCTTTTGCACGCAACGCCTTATCAAAGCGGACGGTTCCGTCTATGTCCGCGATAATCGCGGTATTTTTCGGACGGCGCGCCTCAAATAGCTCCGATACGCGCGGCAAACCGCCAGTGATATCTTTTGATTTCGCAGCAGCCTTCGGCGTCCTAGCCAAAATATCCGC
This sequence comes from uncultured Campylobacter sp., assembly GCA_963529615.1. Classification (GTDB taxonomy): domain Bacteria; phylum Campylobacterota; class Campylobacteria; order Campylobacterales; family Campylobacteraceae; genus Campylobacter_B. The sequence goes on from CAUSAC010000022.1 coordinate 7,303, forward strand.
AATCGCTACCTGATCGCCTTTATTCGTAAAAATCGCGGTCTTCGGCCCTAGGTTGTATTTGATAGGCTCGCCCTTGCTAGGAGTTACGATGATAGCCGGTTTGACGCCCTGCGGTAGGTATTCGTTGATAACCAAACGGCTTTGACCTGTAGTCTCGTCATATTGCTCCGTAGCGGTGTATCCAGGCTCGATATCCTCAAAGCTGATCTTTCCCTCGCACTCTGCAGCTACCGGGATGGAATACGGATCCCACTCCGCAATGATCAATCGATCATCTTTTTTAGGCTTAGCGATAAGATCTTCGCTTTTTACGACGCTATTATCATCATAGGTAATGACCGATTCGCGCGGTATATAGTGGCGGATCGCTTCTCTGCCGTTGTCATCGGAGATGACTACGTACATACCCTTCTCACTTACGACATGACCTTTTTTGATATCTCTTAACCTCTCTAAATAATCGCCCTTTAGGATGAAATACTTAAGCGTACCATTTGCTCCCGCTTTGATCTTTTGAGTTACCGGCTCGCCGTCTTTGACGCGAAGTTCGCTGGCAAACGGAATTCGAGTAGGGATATTCCAGTCTTCTTTTATAACCTCTACTAAACTATCATTTTCTCCAACGGTTTCGCCGTCTTTAAATACGATGTAGAATTTCCCCTCAACTTTACCGCTTACGCCAGCAAGCTCAGTAGGCTTGGCTAGATCGTGGCGTCGGATAGTATATTTAAATTCTTCTTTCTTACCTTTTAGCGTAATATTCACATCATCGTGAGTTATATCGATGCTTACCTTGCCGGTAATTGGAGCTTTGATCTTTGGCTCAACCAAAAGTACCGCAGCGTTTCTGCGGTTCATTACAATATTTTTGCCGCCGTTTTCATAGGTCTTGACGTTGTAGTATCTGATAAAGCCCTCTTTATCGGCGATTACTTGACGATCTTGCTGCTCGGTAGATGCGGTACCGCCGGCGTGGAAGGTTCGTAGCGTAAGCTGCGTACCAGGCTCACCAATGGATTGCGCAGAGATGATACCGACCGCTTCACCCGGTTTTACCAGCTTGCCCTCGCCCAAATTTACGCCGTAGCACTTCGCGCAAACCCCTTTTTCAGCCTTGCACGTAATAGGCGTGCGGATGCTTACGGATTTGATGCCTGCATCGACTATGGTGCGTACCTCATTAACGCCTAGAAGCGTGCCTTCAGTAAATAAAATTTCATTCGACACCGGATCAATCACATCCGAGCTTAGCACCCTACCCATAATCCTATCGGCTAAGCTTTCTATTTGTGTTCCGTTTTCTACGATCTCAGTAACCTCGATACCCTCGTGTGTGCCGCAGTCATGCATCGTAACTCTGACATTTTGCGCAACATCGATCAGCTTTCGCGTCAGATAGCCCGCGTTTGCGGTCTTAAGCGCCGTATCGGCAAGACCTTTACGCGCGCCGTGGGTCGAGATGAAGTACTCGTTTACGTTTAGACCCTCTCTAAAATTTGAAGTGATCGGCGTCTCGATGATCGAGCCGTCGGGCTTACTCATCAGACCTCTCATGCCAGCTAGCTGTTTGATCTGCTCCGCGCTACCTCGCGCGCCGCTATCGGCCATCATATAGATCGAGTTAAAGCCGTCCTTGTCCTTCTCCATCATCTTCATCATCTCATCGGCTAGCTTCTTGCTGGTGCTGGTCCAGATGTCGATCGTTTTATTATAGCGCTCGCCGTCGGTTAGCAAACCCGCGCCGTATTGGTTCTGAACCTCTCTGACCTGCTTTTTAGCCTCTTCGACGAGGCCTGCTTTGGACTTAGGTACGATGATGTCCGAAACAGAGATCGAAACGCCCGCTTTAGTCGCGGATTCAAAACCTAAATTTTTAAGATTATCCAAGAATTCCGCGCTTATCTCAAGGCCGCCGTTTTTATAGACGTAATCGACAAGCTCGGCGATATCCTTCTTCTTCATAATCTTATTCCAAAGATGATCCGGAATAAAACTAGGCAGGATCGATTTGATGATCAAGCGGCCCGCGGTCGTAAAGATGATGCGGCGATCGATCATCGTTTTGATTTTGGCGTGGATGTCTAGAGCGTTTGCTTCCACGGCGAGCATGACCTCGTCGACGTTTGCAAAAATTTTATTTGTTCCTTTTGCACCTGGCTTTTCGAGGCTTAGATAATAAATTCCTAAAACCATATCCTGGCTAGGCACTGCTACGGGCTTTCCGCTCGCAGGAAGCAAGATGTTCATCGAGCTTAGCATTAAAATTTTGCACTCTGCAATCGCCTCTTGGCTAAGCGGTACATGCACAGCCATCTGATCGCCGTCGAAGTCCGCGTTGAATGCGGCGCAGACTAACGGATGCAGCCTGATCGCCTTGCCCTCGACGAGTACGGGATGAAACGCCTGAATAGACATCTTATGAAGCGTCGGCGCACGGTTTAGCATGACCGGATGATCCTTTACGACCTCCTCCAAGCACTCCCAAACTTCATTGATCCTATTTTCGATCATCTTTTTAGCCTGCTTGACAGTCGTAGCATAGCCCTTCTCTTGCAGGCGTGCGATTAGATGCGGCTTGAATAGCTCAAGCGCCATAGTTTTAGGCAGGCCGCACTGATCCATGCGTAAATTTGGGCCTACGACAATGACGGAGCGGCCCGAAAAATCCACACGCTTACCGAGCAAATTTTGTCGGAAGCGGCCCTGCTTACCCTTAATGATCTCGCTTAGAGATTTAAGCGGTCGCTTATTGGCGCCTTTTACGGCATTGGCGCGACGTCCATTGTCAAAAAGTGCGTCCACCGCCTCTTGAAGCATTCGTTTTTCATTGCGGATGATGATCTCGGGTGCGTCGAGTTCCATCAGCCTTTTAAGTCTAGAATTTCGATTTATGACGCGGCGATACAGATCGTTTACGTCAGAAACCGCAAATTTTCCGCCCTCAAGGCTAACGAGCGGGCGTAGATCGGCAGGTAGTACGGGCAGATTCGTAATCATCATCCACTCGGGCTTATTACCAGAATTTAAAAAGCTCTCTACGACCTTTAGACGCTTGACGATAGTTTTTTTCTTCGCTTCGGAGTTTGTGTTAGCCATCTCCTCCTTCAAAGAATTTAAAATTTCAACTAAATCAAGCTCGGCTAGCATATCGCGGATCACCTGACCGCCCATTTTGGCGACGAAGCCCGTCTGCGAAAAGCGCTCTTTTAGGCTCTGATACTGCTCCTCATTTAAAACATCGTATTTCTCGACCTTTTTAGAATTTTCGTTATCGTAAAACGCCTCGCCTGCACTTTCTACGATATACGCCTCGTAGTAAAGCACGCGCTCGAGATCTTTCATCTTGATGTTTAGCAGCGTACCGATGCGGCTAGGCAAGGAATTTACGTACCAAATATGCGCTACCGGCGTTACTAGCTCGATATGCCCCATTCTAGTGCGGCGAACCTTCGAGCTCGTGATCTCGACGCCGCACTTTTCGCACTTCCAACCCTTATATCGCATCTTTTTATACTTGCCGCAGATGCACTCATAATCCCTTACAGGGCCGAAAATTTTAGCGCAAAAAAGTCCGTCGCGCTCCGGCTTGAGCGTGCGGTAGTTAATAGTCTCGGGCTTTTTGACCTCGCCGTGGCTCCAGGCTTTGATCTGCTCGGGACTGGCGAGCCTGATTGCAAACGCGTCGAAGTCGTGGACTCTAGCGTCCTCTTTTATTTCTATTCTTTCTAAATTTGAATTATCGCTCATTTGTTCTCTCCATTCTCGTAAATTTCAACGTCTAGAGCAAGCGATTTAAGCTCGTTTGTTAAAACAAAAAATGTCTCAGGAATTCCGGTAGACGGAACGTTCTCGCCTTTTGTCAGCGCCTTATACGCAGCCAAGCGTCCGTCGACGTCGTCGGATTTGATCGTTAGCATTTCGCGGAGCGTGTATGCCGCGCCGTATGCTTCCAGAGCCCAAACTTCCATCTCTCCAAATCTTTGACCGCCGAATAACGCCTTGCCGCCGACGGGCTGCTGCGTAACTAGGCTGTAAGGACCGGTACTTCTTGCGTGAACCTTCTCATCGACTAGGTGGTGTAGTTTGAGATAATACATGCAGCCTACATTTACGCGCTCTTTGATCTTTTCGCCGGTGCGACCGTCGTAAAGCTCGGTCTTGCCGTCCTGATCGATGCCCGCCATCTCAAATAGCTTTTTGAAATCCTCCGGCACGATACCCTCAAATATCGGAGCAGAAAATCTAACGCCCTTAGCCCAGTCTCTAGCGTATTTCAAAAGATCTTCGTCGCTGATCTTCTCAAGCGTTTTTTTAGCCTGCATTAGCTTGGAAACGCCCGCGATCTCAATCATTTTGGCGCGAAGGGTTTTTATCCATTCACCCGTTTTCTCCTCTAAAATTTTAGCGATCTGCTCGCCTAAGCGCCAGCCCACAAGGCCCAAGTGGCTCTCCATTATCTGACCGATATTCATACGACTTGGAACGCCGAGAGGATTTAGCACGATATCCACGCGCTGCCCGCTAGGCAGATACGGCATATCGACCTCAGGGACGATGTTTGAGACGATGCCCTTATTTCCGTGGCGGCCCGCCATCTTATCGCCCACTTTTAACTTGCGCTTAGTCGCGATATAGACCTTTACGAGCTTAACGACGCCGCTTGGCAAAATATCGTCTTTTTCTAAAATTTCGATTTTTTCGTCATGCTCCTCTTTGAGCTTGCGCTTTTCGTTTTGGAAATGGTTTTTTAGCTCTTCGTATTCCTTCTGAACAGCTTTAGAATAAGCCTTGACGAAGGAATTTAACGTAAAGCGGTTGGAGCTTTCAAGCTCCTCTTTTTTAACCTTATCGCCCTTTTTATAATCTTTTTTATTTAGGCTCTGATCGCTTTGTAAAGCACTTTTAGAAAGTAGCGCCACTACCTTTAGCATCTCCTCGCGATCAAGCATCAAAAGCCTATCGTGATGCTCCCTTTCGAGCTCGGTTTTTTCATCCTCATAGGCTTTGTTCGTGCGCGGATCTTTCTCGTAGCCCTTTTTGGTAAAAATTTTAACGTCGATTACCACACCTTCCATCGAAGCGGTAGCGTAAAGAGATTTATTTACCACATGTCCCGCCTTCTCGCCGAAGATCGCGCGTAAAAGCCTCTCTTCAGGCGTCGGTTTAACCTCACCCTTCGGAGTTACCTTGCCTACTAGGATCATGCCCGGTTTGACGTGAGTACCGATCTTTACGATACCGCTATCATCGAGGTGAGTAAGCTCCTCCTCTTTGATATTAGGGATGTCGCGCGTGATCTCCTCCACGCCGTCTTTTAGCTCTCTGGCCTCGATCTCCTTTTCATAAACATGCACGCTGGTGTATTCGTCGGCGCGGATCATCTTTTCGCTCATAACGACGGCATCCTCATAATTATAGCCATGCCACGGCATGAAAGCTATGAGAGCGTTTTTGCCGATCGCAAGCTCGCCACCGTCCATGCTAGGACCGTCGGCTATGATTTGACCTGCCTTTATCACGTCGCCTTTTCGCACAATAGGGCGCTGTGAAAAGGTAGTATTTTGGTTAGTGCGTAAATTTTTCTCCATCGAGTAGTGATCGATAAACGGCCCCTTCTCATCCTCGCCCAAAATGAATATGTTTTTATTATCGACCTTTTCTACGACGCCGTCGCGTTTAGCTTTGATAGCTTCCCATGAATCGCGCGCGATTATCGCTTCCATGCCCGTTCCAACGATAGGAGCGGTAGAGTGTAGAAGCGGCACGGCTTGACGCTGCATGTTCGAGCCCATAAGCGCGCGGTTAGCATCGTCGTGCTCTAAAAACGGAATCAGCGACGCCGCTACGCCCGCGACCATACCGGAGCAAAGATCAATTAGCGAAATATCCTCACGTTTAGCCATGATGTTTTCGCCGTCTTTTCTGACCTCCAAAAGCTCCTCTACGATATTGCCCTCTTCATCCAATTTAGCGGACGCAGGAGCGATTACGAGCCCCTCTTCCTGCGTAGCGGTAAGATATACGATCTCGTCAGTTACCTTACCGTCTACGACCTTTTTATACGGGGCTTCGACGAAGCCTAGATCATTTACCTTCGCATAGGTCGCTAAGGTATTTATCAGACCGATGTTTTGACCCTCCGGGGTCTCGATAGGGCAAATTCTACCGTAGTGCGTAGGATGGACATCACGCACCTCAAAACCTGCGCGCTCTTTAACTAAACCGCCCTCGCCCAGCGCAGATAGACGGCGCTTATGCGTGACCTCGCTAAGCGGATTGGTCTGATCCATAAACTGGCTTAGCTGGCCACCGGTGAAAAATTCCATAAGCGTAGTGGTGATGATTTTAGGGTTTACGAAATCATACGGCATAAGCTCGTCTAAATTTCCGCTAATGCTGGTAAATTTATCTTTGATCGCCTTTTGAACCTTGATAAATCCAAGGTGCATCTCGTTTGCCAAAAGCTCTCCGATCGAGCGGATGCGACGGTTTCCAAGATTATCGCGATCATCGATGAAGCCGTCGCCGTTTTTAACTCTAATTAGATATTTCGCCGTCTTGATAATATCCTCGCTGGTTAGCACGGTTACGTACTCCGGCGCCTCGATACCCAGCTTGTGGTTCATCTTCATGCGACCGACTTTGGTTAGATCATAGCGCTCCGGGTTAAAAAACAGATCGTTTACGAAGCTCTTTGCCGCTTCTTTTACCACCGGCTCGCCCGGGCGCATAACCTTGTAAATTCTAATCGCTGCCAGATCGTTCTCGTCGTCTATGCCTTCGCTTTGCTGCAAGAGCTTAAGCGCATCGGCGTCCTGGATGAAAGAATTTATGATCGAAGTATCTACGCCGCTAGCTAGGTCGTTGGCGATCGTAAATTTTTTCTCGGTGTTGGCGATCTTGGCTAGCTTGCCCTCATCAAGCGCGGTTAGCGAATCAAAAAGCACTTCGCCGCTGTTTTTATCTACAATGGCGCCCGCTAGGTAGCGCTCGGCTAAAATTTCAGCCGGATACTCGATGAGTTTTAGTCCGTCCTCCGCCAGCTTCTCCGCTTTTTTGGATGTTAGGCGCTTGCTTGCTTGATGAAGCACCTCGCCCTTTTCGTTTATAATGTCGTAATCGAGCCTGCCGGAATACTCTTTAGGATCGAAATCGGTTAGGAATTTTCCTTTTTTAATATATATCGTCTTAATAGGATAAAATAATTTTATGATGTCTTGTTTTTTGTAACCGAGTGCGCGAAATAGGATCGTGATCGGAACCTTGCGCCTTTTATTTATGCGCACGTATAGTACGTCTTTTACGTCGTATTCGAAGTATAGCCAGCTGCCGCGATCAGGTATTATTTGAGCGGTGTAGATAAGTTTATTTAGAACGGTTGGACTCTCTTCCTCTTTGAAGATTACGCCCGGGCTTCTGTGCAGCTGATTTACGACGACGCGCTCTACGCCGTTTATGATAAATGAAATTCTATCGGTCATTAAAGGAATGTCGCGGATAAATATATCTTGCTCTTTGATCTCTTTTACGCCGATTTTTTTGCCCGTCTTTTCATCGCGCTCATGCACGAGCAGACGGAGCTTCATCTTTAAATTTACCGAATAAGTAAGCCCTCTTTCCATGCATTCTCTAATCGAATACTTTGGCTTTGAAATTTCGCTACTTACATACTCGATACTTAGTCTATTCTGTGCATCGTGGATAGGAAAAATGGCTTTGAAAACCTTCTCTATGCCGCTTTCTCCACCCGAGTTATCAAGATTTAAAAAATGATCAAAACTTTTCTTTTGTAGTTGTAATAAATTCGGAATTTCGATGTCTTTGGGAACCTTTGAAAAATCCACTCTAAGACGATTTCCTGAATATAGGCTGTTTAACATTCCACTACCTCGTAGTTGTATTTTAAAGAAAGAAGTGCCGATGCAGCGCACCGGCACACATTTGTATGCGAAATTTCAAAATTTCGCGATTTATTTGAGTTCGACTTTAGCGCCTGCTTCTTCAAGCTCTTTTTTAGCCTTCTCGGCGTCTTCTTTGTTAAGTCCCTCTTTAAGAACGGACGGAGTAGCCTCGGTAGCGTCTTTGGCTTCTTTTAGACCAAGACCCGTTAAGGCGCGAACAACCTTGATTACGTTGATCTTCTTATCGCCTGCATCAAGCAATACGACGTCGAATTCTGTTTTCTCTTCAGCCGCTGCCGCACCTGCGCCGCCTGCACCTGCGCCGCCAGCCACCATAACCGGAGCTGCGCTTACGCCGAATTTTTCTTCGAATTCTTTAACTAACTCGCTAAGCTCTAGCACCGAAAGATTAGAGATATACTCTAAAACATCTTCTTTTGAAATTGCCATTTTATTCTCCTAAATTTTAATTAAGCGCTAGCTTCTTTTTTCTGCTTAAGCGCATTTAAGCCGATCGTAAAATTTTGGATCGGCGCATTCCATACTTGAAGTAGCATCGCGATAAGCTCGTCTCTCGAAGGCATCTTCGAAAGCGCTCTAACCTTATCTATGCCAGCTACTTCCCCATCGATATGAGCGGTCTTAAGCTTAAAAATTTCATTTTTCTCTTCAAATTTAGCCGCTACTTTGCATACAGAAAGCTGCTCGCCCCATAAGAAGATATTGGTATCTTTAAAGCTAAGTCCGTTTTTTTCGGCATTTTTTAAAGCGATATTAGCTAGGGTATTTTTGATAACCCGAACCTTTACGCCCGCTTCGCGCGCGCTATTTCTAAGATCTTCAAGCTGCTTAACGCTAAGGCCTTTAAAATCGGAAATTACTATAGCTTCGCTAGCCTTGAAAGCCTCGCCAAGCTCCGCTACTATCTTTGATTTTTCGTCTCTCGTCATTAGGTCTCCGTTCCGATCGGTGATTTCAAGCCAAGCGATCGAAATTTTAAAATTTCGATCAATTAAGTTAAAAACCTTGAGCTATCTCCAATCTAAGATAAAAATTTAAAATTTTATTTTAAATCGATTATTTCTTGATTATCCAGCGTAACCGCAGGGCTCATAGTGAGTGAAAGCGATGCATGAGTTACGTATCTACCCTTCGCAGTCGCTGGCTTATGCTTATTTATGGTTTTGATAAACGTCGTAAGATTGTCTAAAAGCTGCTCTTTGCTAAAGCTCGCCTTGCCAAGGCCTGCGTGGATATTTCCCTGCTTATCGACGCGGAAATTTACCTGTCCACCCTTAGCATTTTTAACGGCCTGAGCGACATCCATAGTAACGGTACCGGTTTTAGGGTTCGGCATAACGCCTTTTGGACCAAGAATACGACCTACCTTACCGACTAGTCCCATTAAATTTGGAGTGGCGATAAGAACGTCAAAATTTATATTTCCCTTTTGAATCTCTTCGATTAGATCATCGGCGCCCACGATATCGGCACCCGCTTCGCTAGCCTCGCTAGCTTTTGCGTCCTTTGCAATCACGGCTACTCGAACACTCTTACCCGTACCGGCAGGTAAAACGACCGAGCCGCGCACCATCTGATCGGCATGTCTTGGATCTACGTTTAGTTTAAGAGCGATCTCCACCGTCTCATCAAATTTAGCAGAAGCTAGAGTTTTTACCGTACTTACCGCTTCATCTACGCTATAAATTTTATTTACGTCAACTTTTTTTAAAAGTTCGTTGAATCTTTTTGAATTTTTTGGCATATATTTCTCCGCAATTAAAGTGCTACCGCTTTTTTAAACCTTAGCGGTCAAAAGGTCTAGTCAGTGACCGTAATACCCATAGAACGAGCCGAACCCGCTATAATCCTAGCCGCCTGCTCTCTATCTTTAGTATTCAGATCGGCGATCTTTTTCTCGACGATCTCTAAAACCTGAGCTTTCGTTAAGGACGCCACCTTCTTTTTAAGAGGGTTGTCCGAACCCTTATCTATCTTCGCCGCTTTTTTGATCAAATCCGTCGCAGGCGGTTGTTTAGTGATGAAAGTAAAGCTTTTATCGGCATAAACCGTGATGATAACAGGGATATTAAAGCCCGCCATATCTTTGGTTCGCTCGTTAAACGCTTTGCAAAATTCCATAATATTAACGCCCTTTTGACCTAGTGCAGGACCTACCGGCGGGCTTGGATTTGCTTTTGCGGCCGCTATTTGCAGCTTGATTTCGCCAACAACTTTCTTAGCCATAAATTTACTCCTTATAAAATTTAAATAATCTTTTCAACTTGCGAGTATGAAATTTCAATCGGCGTGCTTCGTCCGAAGATCGAAACATTGAGGCGAAGCTTGCCATGGATCATATCATACTCTTCTACGATGCCGTTGAAATTAGCAAAAGGCCCATCGACGATCCTAACCGTCTCGCCCTCATCAAAATTAATCTTGGGCTTAGGAGCCTCGCGATTATTAATCTTTTCTAGAATTATTTCGATATCTTTTTCCGGTAGCGGAGAGGGCTTTTTAGCCTCGCCGATAAAGCGACTAACCTTAGGTAGCATCTGAATTCTATGCCATAAAGTGGTATCCAGATCTAAATTTGCAAAGCAATATCCTGGATATAAGCTACGCTCTTTAATGGTTTGCTTTGTATTTTTGACCTCTATAACATCTTCGGTAGGCACTAGCACTTCGCCAATCTTAGCCTCAAGTGCTTCGTCTTGCTTTAGAGCTTCTATCGCACGCTTTACCGCCATCTCGCTACCAGCGTAAGTTTGTATCGCATACCATTTATTTGCCATATTACGATCCTTACTTAGGCCGTTATCAAAGCGGACATAATCAGATCCACTAGCGCTAAAAACAGTGCGATAACTACGACTACGACTACTACAGAGATATATGCTGTTTTAGTTTGATCTTTAGTCGGAAAAATTACCTTATCTAACTCTACTTTTGCTTGTTTATAATACTCTTTTACTTTTTCCATACCCAATCCTCGTGGCAGGGCAAGAGGGATTCGAACCCCCAACCATTGGATTTGGAATCCAGCGCTCTACCGTTGGAGCTATTGCCCTATAACAATTAGCCTTTTAACTTGACTTCTTTATGAAGCGTGTGCTTTTTTAATCTAGGGCAATATTTTTTAAGTTCTAGTTTTTCGGTCGTAGTTTTGCTATTTTTATAAGTAGTATAGTTAATATCGCCACTTTCGGAGCATTTTAATCCGACCTTTACTCTACTTGAATTCTTTGCCATTTGGTTTCCTTCAATAAAAAAGCAAGTGGAATTTTAAAATTCCACTTGCAAAAAATTAAGCGATGATTTTCGAAACTACGCCTGAGCCTACGGTGTGACCGCCTTCGCGAATCGCGAAGCGAGTACCTTGCTCAAGAGCAATCGGAGCGATTAGCTCAACGGTAATCTTAACATTATCGCCAGGCATTACCATCTCGGTTCCTTCAGGAAGGGTAATCGAACCGGTAACATCTGTAGTACGAACGTAAAACTGCGGTCTATAATTATTAAAGAATGGAGTATGGCGTCCGCCCTCTTCTTTAGTTAGGATATAAACCTCGCCCTCAAATTTAGTATGAGGAGTGATAGATTTTGGTTTGCATAAAACCATACCGCGCTCTACTTCCTCTTTCTTAGTACCGCGCAATAAAACACCTACGTTATCGCCGGCTTCACCTTGATCCATCTCTTTTCTAAACATCTCAACGCCGGTAACGGTAGTAGTTTGAGTAGGTTTAATACCTACGATCTCGATAGTATCGCCAACTTTAACGATACCTTTTTCGATTCTACCGGTTACAACGGTACCGCGACCGGAAATCGAGAAAATATCTTCGATCGGAAGAAGGAAATCTTTATCAGTATCGCGAACAGGAGTTGGAATATAGCTATCAACCGCGTCCATAAGCTCCATAATCTTTGCAGACCATTCGCCGTCTTGTCCAGCTTTTGCTTCCTCAAGAGCCTTAAGAGCAGAGCCTTTAATGATTGGGGTCTCGTCGCCAGGGAATTTATACTCTTTTAAAAGATCTCTAACTTCCTCTTCGACTAGCTCTAAAAGATCCGGATCATCGACCATATCGGTTTTGTTTAGGAAAACTACGATGTATGGAACGCCTACTTGGCGAGAAAGCAAGATGTGCTCGCGAGTTTGAGGCATAGGACCGTCCGCAGCAGAAACAACTAAAATAGCGCCATCCATCTGAGCCGCACCGGTAATCATATTTTTTACGTAGTCGGCGTGACCTGGGCAGTCAACGTGAGCATAGTGACGTTTCTCGGTCTCATATTCGATGTGAGACGTAGCGATAGTAATACCGCGCTCTTTTTCCTCTGGAGCGTTATCGATATTGTCGTAGTCCTTTAGCTCAGCTAGACCTTTCCTGGAAAGAACAGCAGAAATAGCAGCTGTCAAAGTAGTCTTACCATGGTCAACGTGACCGATGGTGCCAATGTTTACGTGTGGCTTGTTACGATTAAATTTTTCTTTAGCCATCATATCCTCCGTTATTGATTTGTGGATTACACAACAAACTAAGCGACTCTATTTTATGGAGCTCATAGCGGGACTTGAACCCGCGACCTCTTCCTTACCAAGGAAGTGCTCTACCTCTGAGCCATATGAGCCTAAACTCAGGCAAAGAGAAATCGCTACCAATACCCAACAATGCGACCAAAATTTAGATTATGTAAGCATATAAAAGCAGTTAAGTTTTACAGCTCCCAGTAAACCTAAATGGTGGAGCGGGAAACGGGGCTCGAACCCGCGACCCTCAGCTTGGAAGGCTGATGCTCTAGCCAACTGAGCTAATCCCGCATCAAAAATTCATGGTGGTGAGACGTGGATTCGAACCACGGAAGGCAAAGCCAGCAGATTTACAGTCTGCCCTCGTTGGCCACTTGAGTATCTCACCCTTTGATGAAATCTGGTCAAACACTGTTACAAAAAATGGAGCTGGTGGACGGGATCGAACCGCCGACCCACTGCTTACAAGGCAGTAGCTCTACCAGCTGAGCTACACCAGCATTTTGAAATTGAAGTGGCAATTATAACCGAAAAATCCCCAATTGTCAAGGCTAAAACAGCCTATTTTAAAATTTCATAAAATTTCTGCTATAATGCGCGCAATTTTAAATTTTAAGGAATTTTATATGAAAATCGTACCTTGGATCATAATAGTTTTTATGATTTATTTGATTTATTACTTTATCTCTCGCTCCGAAAAGCGCCTAAATACCCTTGAAAAGCGCCTAAATAAGATAGAAGAAAACTTAAGCGAGATAAAAAAGGCTACCGAAGCCAACAGGCTCTTGATCGAAGAAGCAAAGCTGGACTCTGAAGATGACGCAAAAGAGTAAGAATAAAATTAAATTTAAATCCATGATCTCGCTAGCTTAGCCTTTTTGCTAAATATCTCGTGCTGAAAATTATGAATATATTTTATAGTGCACTTTGGCATTTTTGAAAGAAATTTTGCCGCAATGTCGGAACCGCGAAGTGCAAGAAGCTCATACGTAACTAATTCTTAAATTTTACGAAATTTAAAATTCACGCTTTAATCCTGCAACGCTAAGCAAATCCACGCGAATTAATAAATCAAATTTCCAACCATTAGCCGCAAATTCCATAGAATTTCAAACAATACCGCATAAAATTAGAATTCCTGCCAAAATCCATCCCTCAATTCAACTTCTTAAAATTTTGCGTAAATCCCTCAGCTAAAATTCTAAACCACAAAATTTTAGTATTTAAAATCATATTAATCAACCCCGCCGCAGCAGCAAAGCCTATGGGTTCCACCGCACGCCACTTCAGGCTGATATATCAGAAAGCTCAAAAGTGTAGACCGCAACCTCTGCAAGCTAATGATAAAATTTCATCATAATTTTTAAAAACCAAAATTTAAAAAGCACAGAATTTTACCCCAGGATTTGAATTGAGTAAAAAGACGGCGAAATGCAGGAGCTTCTAAAACGCAAAATTTATCCATTGGAATTTTCCTCACTCATAAGCGCCTCAGCGATGAGCTCCAACGGATTTACGCACCTCGTCTGCGAGCTGCTTAAAGAAAGCGAATTATTTAGCTGCATCCTGCACGCACTGCACTCGGCAGAAACTACGCGCACGGGTAGATCCGCCATTGCGCGCGCCTTAGCTAATCCCGCTGCGCGCGCGAGCTCGTAGCGCTCGGTTTGCATCGTCACGCCGCCAAATCCGCAGCATTTATTAGGCTCATCCATCTCGGTTATTTCGTAGTTTTGAGCGAGCAAGCCGCGCGGTTCTTTCCAAATACCCTGCATTTTGCGGGCATGGCACGGATCGTGATAAGTAATCGCTAAAGCCCTTTTGCCGCGGCGCATCAAAAGATCACTTAAGTTTGTAAATTTATAAAAGTATTCGCTCGCCATAAAAATTTTACTCGCAAGCCTTTGCGCACGGGCTTTCCATTGCGGCTCATTTTCAAAAAAATGCGCGTAATCCACCCGCAACATCGCAGAGCACGTAGCCTCGGGCACGATAATTGCATCAAGAGCAGGCATGACTTTTTCGAAATATGCTATATTAAATTTTGCCACGCGTTCAACCGCCGCAAAATCTCCCGTAAAATACGCAGGAGCGCCGCAACAGGCTTGTTCCTTCATCAAATTTACGTTTAGATTTAGTGCTCGCGCGATATGTAAAATCGCCTCGCCTACGCCCGTGTAAGCGTAGTTTACCATGCAGCCTATAAAAATTCCGATAGTTTTTTCGCCGCCGTTGTCGATAAATTCTGCATGAGAGTTCATAAAGCTCTTTTTCGCAGGAGCAGGCAACAAGCGCTCTTTTTTAAGTAGTGGCAAGTCAAATCTAGGCGACATAGAGCTTTGCGTATCTTTTCGCATCTTAAAGCCACAGCTAAGAAATACGTATCCAAGCGCTGCTGCTAGATCCAGCGCTTTGCGGTGCCCAAGCAGCCAAAACGCAGCTTTTTTGTACCACGCGATGCCAAATTTTTCCGCAATGCGCGCGCGAACATTCTCGATTGCCGTATCTATGGGCAAAGACTCGCCGCAAATATCTACGCAGTTGGTGCATAAAAAGCAGCTCTCAAAAATTTTCTTAGCGTTTTTATCAAGCTTTAGCTCATTTCTGCCGTAAGCGCCCAAAAGATCCACAAATCCGCGTGGGCTCGTTACTTCATCGCCGTTAATGCCATGAATCGTGCAGACTTGGATACATTTACCACATTTTACGCAGCGCTCGCTAAGTGCCGCAAAATCGAACGCTCCAAGCTTTGCCCTACTCATAGCCGCGCCGCTTAAACGGTTTTAGAAAAGCGCTTCTCGCCTAAATTTTTACCCATATACTCATCAAAACACATCGCGATATTGCGGATCAAAAGCGTGCCGGTGGGCGTTACGGAAATTCTATGCGGCGAGACTTGCACGAAATCCTTTAGCGCCTCAAGCTGTTTTAGGCTCGCGCTAAAATGCTCGAAAAATTTTATCTTAAATTTCTCCTCGATCACCTCTATATCGACGCAAAAATTACTCATCAGCCCCATAATCACCTCTTTGCACAGCAGATCCTCTTCGTTTAGCAAAATACCCCTGCAATACGGCAGCCTACCCGCATCAATTGCGGCCTCGTAAGCGTCCATATCTTTGAAATTTTGCGCATAATGGCGCGCGCCCTCGCCGATGCTGGTTAGCCCGATGCCGATCAGATCGGCGCCGCCTTTGGTCGTGTAACCCTGGAAATTACGGTGCAGTGAGCCGTTTTTAAGTGCGGCATGAAGCTCGTCTTCGGGCTTTGAGTAGTGATCCATGCCGATCATCTCATATCCGTTCGCGCTCAAAAAATCATGGGTAAATTTTAAAATTTCAAGCTTTACCTTGGGCTCTGGCAGCGTCGTCTCATCAAATTTACGCATAGATTTTTTGATCCACGGCACGTGCGCGTAATTAAATATCGCAAAGCGGTCCGGATCAAGCGAAAGCGCAAGCTCCAGTGTGCGCTTAAAGCTAGCTAGGCTCTGATACGGAAGACCGTAAATGAGATCCATATTTATCGATTTTATCCCTCTCTCGCGCGCCATGGCTATGACGTCCCTCGTAAGCTCGAAAGGCTGGATGCGGTGGATCTCCTTTTGCACCTGCGGATCGAAGTCCTGCACGCCGTAGCTGATGCGATTAAAGCCGTTTGAAACGAGCACGTCAAGCTGCTCGGCGTTTAAAAATCGCGGATCGATCTCACAGCTGATCTCGGCTTCAGAGCTAAAATTTGTAAAATATTTTTTGATATTTTTTATGTGGCGCGCGAGCTGTTCAGCGCTAAAATATGTAGGCGTGCCGCCGCCGAAGTGCATCTGCACGACCTGGCGCGAGCCGTCCACGATGCCGCTTAAAATTTGCATTTCGCGTTCGATATAGTCCAAATAGCGATCCATCTTGTCGCGCTTGCCCGTGTAGATTACGTTGCAACCGCAAAAATAACAGGCGGAGCGGCAAAACGGCATGTGAAAGTAAAGCGACAGGGGCGTAGAGCTTTTCTGATTTTTCAGCTCATTTAAATACCCCTCGTAGCTGAAATTTTCGCTAAATTCCAAAGCGGTCGGATAGCTCGTGTAGCGGGGCCCAGGGCGCGAAAATTTCGCGTAAGCATCAAAGTCTATACTATTCACGGCTGCCCGCCTTGGTTTTGATAAGCTCTTCGATATCAATGAAAAGGTTTGGATGCAGACTTTTTACGCGCGAAACGACGGCATCGACGTCTAAGCTTAATCTTTTCGCACTCGGATCTGCGCCCGTTAGCCTTCTGATCTCATCCATGCACACGATCCACGCGTCGCCGAAATCCACCGGCGTATGCTGCAAAATCGAGCGCTCAAGCTTGAGATTAAAATTTTCCTGCATCGCGTTTTTGGTCGCGGCGATGAGATTTGCAAGCGATTTTATCGAGATCATCGTGTGCACTTCGTTATTTTCGTCGATGCCGAACCACGGCTCCTCGTCGCTCCACGAACCGCTTTTTAGAGTGAGTTTTTTCTCGTTGTCTTCGCCCTGCGAAATTTCAAAAACCGTCCTTTTCGAGCTATCAAGCCCGAAAAATTCGCTCGCTTTGTCGATCTTTTTTAGCGCTTTATCTTTTTCTTCCATGCGTTCTCCTAAATTTACCTTTTTTGATCCAGCCAGACCATAACGCCCTTTTGCGCGTGCAGGCGATTTTCCGCCTCTGCAAAAATTTCATCCGCGTGCGCTTCAAACACGGCCTCGCTCACCTCGTATCCGCGGTACGCCGGCAGGCAGTGCAAAAAGATCGCGTTTTTTTCAGCCAGAGCCATTAAGCTTTCATCCACGCAAAAGCCCGCGAAATCGCGAATTCTTTGCTCCTTTTCGGCTTCTTGCCCCATCGAGACCCAAGTATCGGTCGTCACGACGTTTGCGCCCGCTACGGCTTCTTTTATATCGTTCGTTATTAAAATTTTAGCGCCTGAAATTTTAGCATTTTCTTGCGCCTGCGCTAGTATCTGCGGATCAGCCTCATAGCCCACGGGCGTCGCTACTCGCAGCTCAAAGCCAAGCTTGCTAGCAAGCATCAGCCACGAGTGCGTCATATTGTTGCCGTCGCCCACGTACGCGGCTTTTATCTTTGGAGTTTCAATACCGCACTCCGCGATCGTCATTAAATCCGCCATTAGCTGCACGGGATGAAATTTATCGCTTAGCCCGTTTATCACCGGCACGCGGCTAAATTCTGCAAGCTCTATTAGCGTCTCGTGGCGATTTACGCGCGCCATGATTAGATCGCACATTCGCGAAATCACGCGTGCAGTGTCTTTGATCGGCTCGCCGCGCCCGAGCTGTATGTCGCGACTGCTCAAAAATAGCGCGTGTCCGCCGAGCTCGTTCATCCCCACGTCAAAGCTAACGCGCGTCCTAGTCGAGCTTTTTTCAAATATCATCGCTAATTTTTGATCTTTCAAATACGGCTTAAAATTTCGCGCCTTAGCCTCTTTTTTAATCTCAAACGCTAAATTTAAAATCTCGATTAGCTCGTCTTTGCTAAAATCGTTTAACGTAAGAAAGTGCCTCATTTATCTCCCTTATCTTTTATAAATTTACTAAAAAATTCTTTTAAATCACCTTTCGTCATATCGCCCGCAGCCACCTTTACGACTACGTCTTCCATCGCTGCATAAAATTCCTCGTCGTCCAAAATTATAGAATTTGCCGACAAAAACTAGCGTCAAATATTTCATTTATCCTTTAGGCGCTCAAAAACCGCCCTATTGCTCGGCTTATCTAATTTCGCAATAACGGCGCTAGAAAGCTCGCCAAAATTTTCTATATACTCATCCCTATTTTCGGGTAAAATTTTAGCTTCAAATTTCACCTTTTTTGCTAGCTTCATCACCGCATCCAAGACAGCTTCCATTTCGTTACTTTTAATCTCTAATGCTATTTTATTCATCGCTAGCCCCTGTTTAAAATTTCCGCGATCTCTTTGGCGTGATAGGTGATGATCATATCCGCGCCGGCGCGCCTTATGCCTATCATCGTCTCCATCATTACGCGCTCATAATCGATCACGCCCGCCTTCTTGCCCGCCTGCAAAAGCGCGTATTCGCCGCTTACGTTATACGCACAGATCGGCAGCAGTGTGCGCTCCCGCAGGTCTCTGATTAGATCCAGATACGCAAGTGCGGGCTTTATCATCAAGATATCCGCTCCCTGCGCCTCGTCCTGCAGGCTTTCGTTGATCGCCTCAAATCTATTTGCGGGATCCATCTGGTAGCTGCTGCGATCGCCAAAACTCGGCGCGCTCTCCGCCACGTCGCGAAACGGCCCGTAGTAGCCGCTGGCAAACTTCGTCGAATACGCCATAATCGGTAAATTTTCAAATCCGCCGTGATCGAGCGTCTCTCGCAAGGTAGCGATAATGCCGTCCATCATGCCGCTGGGCGCGATCATGTCCGCGCCAGCTTTGGCATGCACTAAAGCCTGCTGAGCCGAAATTTCAAGCGTCGCGTCGTTATCCACCGTCTGATGTACATGATCGATGATGCCGCAGTGCCCGTGGTCGGTGTATTCGCAAAAGCACAGATCGGTGATTACTAATAAATTTGGAAATTTAGCCTTTATCGTGCGCAGCGAAGTCGCGATAATGCCGTCCTCGCTTAGCGCGTCCGAACCGATGCTGTCCTTTAGCGAAGGAATTCCAAAAAGTAAAATTTTATCCAAACCGAGCGATGTGAGAATTTCACACTCTTTTAAAATTTCATCCAAGCTCATCTGAAATACGCCAGGCATCGAGGCGATCTCCTTTTTGATGCCGCTTCCTTCCACCACAAAAAGCGGATAGATTAGAAAGCGGGTTTGCAGATCGGTTTGTCGCACCAGATCCCTAAGCGCGGGGTTTATTCGTAGGCGTCTAAATCGTTTAAACATTATTTTTCCTTTTTTAGCTAGAATTGCGGGATTCATAATATCACAATTGGAGTAAATTTAAGCATGGATATAAAAATTTCAGAGGTCGCAAATCTCCCCTCCCGCTTCGGAAGCTTCCGCGTTCAGTCGTTTAAGCAAGGCGAGAAAGAGCATTTAGTGATATTTAAGCAACCTTTGGAGGGCGTCGTAAACGTACGTATCCACTCAGAGTGCCTTACCGGCGATGCGATCGGCAGCCTAAAGTGCGACTGCGGCGAACAGCTCGAAGCGAGCCTAAAATATATCGAAGCACGCGGCGGCTTGGTGATCTATCTGCGTCAAGAGGGGCGCAATATCGGGCTTTTTAATAAAATCAACGCCTACGCGCTGCAAGACCGGGGCCTCGATACGATCGAAGCAAACCATCAGCTAGGCTTCAAAGCGGACGAGCGAACCTACGAGATCGTGGATTTCATACTCGCTCATTTTGGAATTTCGCGCATAAATCTGCTTACGAACAATCCGCAAAAGCTGCACGATCTAAAGGTCGAAGTGGTCGCGCGCGTGCCGATAATCATCACGCCTAATAAATTTAACGAAAACTATCTGCGCGTCAAAAAAGAGCAGATGGGGCATCTGCTGTGAAGCTTGCGCCGGACGAACATTTTAACGAGCAGGTCTCTAAATTTAAAGCCTGTCTGCAAAAATTTAACCGCGTCCATAGCCTCACGAATTACGATGATTTGGACGCGGTGGTGCGCGACAGCCTAAGCGGAGCGAATTTCATACCGCGCTATCCGTATGTTGCGTGCGACATCGGCTCAGGAGCGGGCTTTCCCGGGATCTTTTTGGCGCTCGCGCTGCCGCTGTGCGAGTGGCATCTGTTTGAGCCAAACCTTAAAAAAGCGGCGTTTCTAACCTACGCGAAGGTTAGTCTTGCTCTAGCTAACGTAAAAATCCACGCCGAGCGCGTGCAAGACGGCGCAAAGCTACGCGCCGATCTGATAAGCTCGCGAGCGCTAATGAGCGCGCTAAATTTAGTCGAAATTTGCCGCGGCTTTTACGACGAAAACACGACGTTTTTGCTCTACAAAGGCTCGGGCGCAGAGGCGGAAGCAGCAGAATTCCGCAAGGAATTTGCAAGCGCGCGCTGCGAAATTTTTAGCGGCGAAAACGCTTTGAAAAATAGAAAATTTTTAGTGATCAAAGGGGTGAAATAATGGGAAAAATTCTAGCCGTCGCCGTTATCGCGGCGCTCATATATTTTTTGATAGTGCCTAGATTTCGCATAAAGAAAAAGGACGATGCGACCGAGCTTTTGGCGTGCGATGAGTGCGGGACGTACTTTAGCAGCGACGAGCTTGCTCTGCGCGAGAAAAAGCGCCTTTGCAAGTCCTGTGAAGCCAAACTAAGGGGCGGCAAATGATCATCCTAGGCCACGCGCTCGTGCCCTACGAGCCGCTGTATCTCATCAAAAATGGCGACGAAGTTTTCAAATACGACAATCTAATCTTTAAATTTAACGACAGGCTAATCGCCGCGGCGCAAAAGGCGCAGAAAAAATTTAGCATTATTACGAACGATATAAATGAAATTTTACTCGCAAACGGCGCAGGCGCGCGCTTCATCGTTGTGGATAAAAAATCCGCCGCGGCCGCGCAAAAGCTAGCTAACGATTATCTTTTCGACGCCAAGATCGCGATGTTTATCGGCTCTGCGCGGGCGTTAAAAGACCTAGCCGAGCTCGGAATCGATGCGGCGATCTTTAAAGACGCGATCGCAAACGCGCCCAAATCGCTACTTGCAAGCATCGGAGATAGCGTGGGTTCGAAATTTCACTTCGGGCTTTCGAAAAAAGATGAAATTTTCGGCGGCGCGCAAAAGCTCGCGGATAAAATTTCGGCTCTGGATAAGAAGCTAAGCGCGCCCGCAGCCGGTAAAAACGACGATATATGGAAAAAATAGCAAAATCCTAAGCGAATTTGTTCGCGGGCGTAAAATTTCTATGACTCACGCAAATTAAAATTCCGCGCATAATTTTGCCTAGCCTCGCGGCTTAGAATTTCACGCGAGATTTCGCCTGCTTACGCGGATCGGAATTCTACGCGGAATTTTGCCCTCTTTCGCAAATTAGAATTCTGCGCGAAATCCCACGCGTCCTCTGCGAAATTCTCTCGCTTACTCAATTTAAAATTTTACCCGCTCGGATAGATTTAAATTTTACGTAGAATTTCGCCTGTCCTCGCGGCAAGAAATTTCAAATAAAATTTTATCCTCCCGCGCGATGCGAAATTTTGCTAAATTTTCTACGCGCGATATAAAATCTATGTAAATTTTACTCGCGCAATTAACGTAAATAAAATTCTGCCTCTGCCTAAGCTTCATAGAATTTTGTAAAATTTTACTCACAGAGACGATATAAATTCCTAGCCATTATTTTAAAATTTACTCGCGTTTTAGCTGTTTTTATGCGCGCGGTAAGGATTTTTTAAAGCTAAAATTTTATATAATTATGTGTTTCAAAAAGGCATATTTTGAGTACTAAATTCTTTCTAGCGATCCTTGCGATAGGCGTTATAATGGGGCTTTGCGCAGGGCTCTTAAACTTCGGCATCAACGAAATTGAAACTTTTGCTTTCGGGCATAATGATGAGGAATTTCACATTATCACGGAGCAAACCACTGCGCTTAGGCGCTTTCTTAGCGTCCTCGCAGCCGGCGCAATCGTAACTTTAATTAGAATTCTGCTAATAAGACTAAAACCTTTTTTAAACGTATCTTCAATGATGGAGGGGCAAAATCCGCCGTTTTGGCAAAATTTAATCCACTCGGTTTTGCAGCTTGCAGCCATCGCCATGGGCGCACCGGTAGGCAGTGAGGCTGCTCCGCGCGAGCTAGGTGGCTTGTTTGCAGCTAAAATTTGCCGCGCCTTAAATATCGGCGGAGACGAGCTTCGGCTATTTGTAGCATGCGGCGCGGGAGCTGGACTGGGCGCTGCATATAATGTCCCGTTAGCGGGCGCGCTCTTTAGTCTAGAAATTTTGCTTAAAAGCTTCGATACTCGAGCGATTTTATGCGCTTTTGCCACAAGTGCGGTGGCCACAGCTACAGCAGAATTCGGAGCTTCAAAAGAAATTTATTACGCGGTTTCGAACTTCGCCCCTACCCCGCAGAATTTACTCGCAGCGGCGCTAATCGGGCTTGTCACAGGGGTCGCGGCGAAATACTTTCAAGGCGGGGTGCGCTTGTGCGAAAAGCTGCGCATAAAAAGCCTTAAAATCGCGCTTATGCTGCCGCTTGCGTTTTTACTTACCGCGGCGGTCGGCGCATACGTACCAGAAATTTTAGGCAATGGACGCTCCGCAGCGCAGTTTGCTTTCAACTCAGCGTCCTTCAGCCCGTATTTGCTTGCGATTTTGCTTTGTAAGGCATTTTGCATTTTGATGATCTTTCGCTGCGGCGGATACGGCGGCACGCTCACGCCGAGTTTCGCGCTGGGCGCAGTTTTAGGGCTATGCGTGGGGTTTGCGATCGGCGAAATTCTGCCTATTAACCTAAGCGCAGCGGGCGTTTGCGGAGGGGCTGCCTTTTTAGCGATCAACTTAAACGCGCCGCTTTGCGCCTTTGCCCTAAGCGCGGGGTTTTGCGGGCTAAATCTCAACTCATATTCGGTCGTCGTTTTTAGCATCGTATGCGCCGTGATCGCTAGAAATTTACTGACGAAAAATTTAGCGTAGTCGCGGCGCTGATAATTCATACGCTGCAAATCTGAATAGACGGGCGCGGCGATGATGGTCCAAGAACCTGCCGTCGCGCATAGAGTGAGCGCAGTAGGTCGCATCACTGGGCTAGGGCGGAGCCGTAAGGATATGCATCTAAGCTGATCCTTGGTAAATTTAAGATCAAATTTTGCCACTTTAACCAAAGGAGAAAACATGGGTTTACTTTCATTCGTAGCCGAAGCAGGCAAGAAACTATTAGGTCTAGGCGATGACGCCAAATCCGTAAAAGACGAGATCGCCACCAATCTCAGCTCTACGCCGGTAGAGGGGCTAGAGGTCGAGGTGCAGGGCGACACCGTCAAAATCAGCGGCAACGCCGATAAGGAAACTCTCGAAAAAGCAGCCCTCATCGCGGGCAACACCGCAGGCATCAAAAACGTGCAGATCGAGGGCATTAGAGAGGATAGCGCCGAGAACTACTACACTATCGTAAAGGGCGATAACCTATCTAAAATCGCGAAGAAATTCTACGGCGACGCGAATAAATACAAGGTTATTTTCGACGCCAACCGCGAGGTTATCAAGGACGCAAACCTCATCTATCCGGGGCAGAAGATCAGAATTCCAAAAGCTTAAGCTCGCTTTTGAATGCTGCGGCTTGGTTTTGTAAGCCGCGGATTTTACTTTTGCGCGTATTGCGTTGCGTTTTATGCGAGCCGTGATTTATCAGCCCGCGGCGCAGCGCGACTTTAGCGAGCCAAAATTTTACGAGTTAGCGAGGCGCCGCGGTTTTTTACGCTTTAAGAGGCGCGTTTTGCAGACTAGCAGCACGGCGCGGTTTTTGCAGGGCGTGATTTTGAGCTGGCTTTGCGGCGTGGTTTTCAAACTGCGATTTTATGAACCGACGGCACGGCATAATTTTACGAACTATGGATTTTGCAGACCGCGGATTTACGAGCCGCGGATTTGCTTTTGCAAGACGGGTTTTGATTTTGAGCTGTGACGCGGTTTTGCGAGCCGTACTACGGCGGATAGCGGATTATTTCCGCATCGCCTGTGTGCCGATATGCCTATACGCCGCCCCTTACGGATTTACGATAAATTCCGTCGCGCCAGCCAAACATATCGCGCTTTGATTGAGATACAAAGATGTCTGAAAATTTTAAAATTTCACCTAGAGACTACGACAAAGAGCCGCTAGTCATAAACGGCTATGAAAAATTTTTTGCGATCGCTTGGTATTTGGTATTGTTATTTTCCGTCTTAACGATAGCTATAATACAAGATTTTATGGAATGCGGATCTTTATGTTCACCAAAAGGCGTAGTTATGAATTTGGTAATGTTAGGGATTCTTATTGCGATATGCATCTTTAAGTTAATTCGCAGCAAGCAACAAATAAGATTCACGGATAGATATATAGAATTTGTCGAAAACGGCGTCGTTAAGAGATTTTGCAAAGTAGAATTCGACGAACTGCGAAGGAGCTTTTCGATTGACGTATTTATTAGCTCAGAAATTTTGCAGTATATCTGCAATTTATCTCTTACGATACTGGGACTCATAGCTCTAAAATGGGAGCTTTTAGAGATAATATTTTTTATCTATCTATGGGGATTTTTCTTAAATTTTATATTTTATCTATCGGTGAATAAAAATCTCAAAGGCTTTAGAGCTCTGCCGTTTATAAGGGTCGCCGAACCTACGACCAACCCCGGATATCACAATATTTTACCAAGATACTATCTTATTTACATCCACAATGATAAAATTTACAACGATATCAAAGAGTATTTTTTGCAGAAAAATATAAATATCGACTACATCAAAAAGAATTATCTGTTTGCTTAAAACCATAAAGCTGCAAGTATAAGCCTAGATGATTGACGCTCGGTTTGCCGCAAAAATCTATAAATTTTATCTAGCCGAACTCACTCGCCTAAATCCAAATCCTTACGTTCAATTTTAAAATTTTAACGATACTCAAAAAGTTTAAAATTTCGCTCTTTATCTCGCTTGCGGGGTCGCGACGCAGCACGCTTTCATAGACGCTAGGCTCGAAATTATCGCGCTTAGTGTGCACGAAAATATGGATCCGCCGCTCTCTGATGCTCGCCCAGATCTGCGCTCCGAGCGCATCGCCCACCGCCAAAAACCGCTCCATAAATGCAGGGGTTAGCACGTACATCGCGTTTTGCGGCTCGTCGCTAAGCACCTTGTATCGCGCGGCAAACTCCACGTTATCCATCGCAACGGGCTTTAGATCGATATGCTGTTTATTTTGCATCTCGCGCGGATAGATGAAAACGGGCGCGATGATGCGTTTGTTAAATTCCGCTACGAAAAACGCCCCCACGAGCTCGTGCTGCAAATTTTGATGGAAAAAGCTCACGTCGCTAAACTCGAAGCTAACCCCCTGCCACGCGCCGCCCACGCGGTCATTGCCGCGCAGATTTTCTATGAACTCGAACAGATCGCTCTGCACCACGCGCCAAAACGGCACGCTGCCGTAGGAGACGTATTCGTAGCCCAGCTCGCGCACGAAAGGTGCTAGATAGTGCTGTTTGTAGCTTTGGCAGTACCGCCCCGTAAAGATCTCTTGCATGCTTTTTACGCCGAGCGCGTAAAGCCGCGCCGCTAGCCACACCGCGAGCGCAAGCGCGGCCAAGCATATCAACGCCTGCGGCAAAGCCGCGGAGTATTTGAAGATCAAAAACGAGATCGCGACCGCGCCAAATTTCAAAATATTTTCCGTGCCGATGAGATCCTTTTGCCAGCCGTTTAAGTGCACCTCGCGCAGACTCACGGCAAGCGAGGCGATCGCCAGCAGCATAAGCATCGTCGCGCTAAAACTCTGCACGCCCTGCCTGCGCGCAAAATACGCGATGATGCAAAACGCCGCAAACAGCGCCACCGTGCTTATGACGGCGAGCAGCTTTAGCTGCTCCACGTGCTTTTTCGCGTCCAGTCGCAGGCGCTCCAAATCGTAAATAGTCAAAATTTCGCCCCTCTTTCAATTTGCCCGCAATTTTAGCGAAATTCTAGGAATTTTGGAATTTCAAAGCTCGCTCGTCCGCACATAAGGCGAATTTTTTATATGAATTTTACACGGCGTCCTAGATTTAAGGATAAATTCAAAGCTCTAAGTTTAAAATTCCGTCCCTGCGGGGGCGGT
>CAUSAC010000023.1:0-32374 GCA_963529615.1 uncultured Campylobacter sp.
CTTTATCCAACTCGTTTGTTGCCTTGTTAATTCTACTTGAATTGCTCATTTTTTGTCTCCTTATTAGAAAAATTTTAATATCTTTTATATATCTTTATCTAAATTTATGTGAAAAAGTGTAAGAAAATATTCTTTCAATAAATCGTGGTCTTTTTGATTAAAAAAAGCTATTGTTGCCCCTTGTTGTATTATTACACGAACACCTCTTATCCAACCTATATCAATTACAAATTTTTGTGAATATTCCCAAAAATTTGTCAAATTTTTATTTGATTTTTTATAAAGCAACATACGAAATAAAATATCATATATAATCGCTAAAAACAAAGCAAAAGCATAAAGAAGCAAACTTATTATAAATTCGCTATCAAAAGTAAATATAAATCCACCTATTGATACAATTAAAATAGGATATAATGTTATAAATTTGCTACTAAGTATGAAATATAAAAACGATGAAAATTCTTT
The DNA here is from genome assembly GCA_963529615.1 of uncultured Campylobacter sp. Lineage (GTDB taxonomy): Bacteria > Campylobacterota > Campylobacteria > Campylobacterales > Campylobacteraceae > Campylobacter_B. Next base: position 469 of record CAUSAC010000023.1, read on the forward strand.
ATTCCCCAATAAGCTCTGAATTTTTAGTATTTGCAAATCACTATCGTAATATACTGCTCTCATATTAGACGAAAGTGAAACAAAGCGTTCTTTTGAAATAATAGTTATTACATAAGAAATAAATAAAAACGCTATAAATATCAAAAATAAGATATAAATTTTTCTTATTATTTCGTCAAATTCATCAAATTCGATGTGGTACTGTATTGCAAAAATAAAAAGCAAAGAAATAAAGAAAAATATTAAATTTAAAACACCGTGAAGCAACATTTCTCTACTATAATCACGTAAAATCAGCGGCTCTTTGTCATAATCCCTTAAATTCTTGTTTTTATTAAAAACATCATTATCCACCTTTCATCCTTTTTATACAATTTCATTTTAAATTCAATATCGGTCAGTATCGCCGATACTGGATTTTATGAATTTACAAATTTAAACTTACTTCAAATTCGCACAATTAGTAAATTTAAATTTGCAAATTTGATATTTGGATCTGTTTGATCTGAATTGCCCTCGGTTAAATCCAAAATCCATGGCAGTCTTTTTTATACCACGGCTTGTTAATTGTTCAATCCCCTATACCCCGCCCATGCTAGCTCTGCATATGTTTTTAGCGCCTCAAACTTTCTCATTTTCTATCCTTTCTAAAGAATTATTCTATCATCTTTTGATTACATATATCCAAATACTTCTCCCTGCCGCTATCGCAAGATATCCCGTATCCTCTCGACTCGCTTCCAAAAGCCTTTATAAAGCTTTCGCCTAACGCTCCTTGGTATCTTACGTTTTCGTATATATTATCGGCTAGTATCCTGCCCGTTTTTCTATCTTTTATGATTCCGCCGTAGTTAAAGCTTAGACCGATTAGGTCGTCAAGAAAGGTTTTGATATTTGGTGCCGGCTCTATGCGCCAGTCCGTCATCCTATTTTCTTTTTCCAATACCAACTCTATATCGGCTATCTCATCTTCATTGATTTCTTTACGAGCTACGCATTTGTCTTTGTAAATTTGCTTGAGATCTTTCATATTGTATTTTATGTAGCTTAATATTTTAGACGGCTTTATATCTATCATCGAGGCGTTTCTGTCATCAAGTAACGATTTTATCTCTCTGATTATCTTATCATCACTTTCGTGATTTGGTTGCAGTTTATTAAAAAATATATTTAATTCTTCATATGTTATCGGGATACTCTTTAAAAAGCCACTTGTGCTTAACTTGGCTGATAAAAAGCACTCTTTTGCGGTATAGTCATCCAGATAAATTCTAAAGTATTTACCGTTTGTAATAGGATTCTCGCTTTTTTCTTTGTAGTCTATAAAATTTACGTAGCCGTTTATCAAAGATATGAAATTCGCATCGGTCGTGCTTGCAGGGAAATTTAGCCAATTGGTTGGATCTATCAAAGGAAAACCGCTTCTATTCCATTTGACTATTTCTCTTTCTCCTGCATAGTAAGCGTGTATGGCGGGCTTTTCGTAGACACTTATCTTGGCATATTTAAAATCATAATAAGCCATAACGACTCGAAGTAGGATAAAGTCGCTAAAGAAAACCAAAAACCAAACAAAAAGCCAAAGTAGCTTGCGTTTGCCTTTAGGGGCGATTAAGGCGACAAAAAAGCTTATGGTAAAAAAAGCGGGTATTATGAAAAGAAATACTATACTGCGCATATCTAACCTTTATAAAAATACATATGCAAATTTGTAGAGCACAAAGAGCTTCTTTAGTAGCAATATTTTATTGCTCTATATCTTAGCTCGTCATTAAATTTCATATAAATTCATCTGCTTGAATTTATATGAAATTTTAAAATTAGCTTGAGCATCTTAAAATTATTTTCGGTTTTTAAGTCTTTTTAGCTCTTTAAGCTTCTGTTTTAATTGGGCTCTTTATAAACGGAATTTCGATGCATTCTATACGAAAGGGGATTAAAATTTTATAAAACGGCGTTTGAAATTTCGGTTTTGCCGTCACGATAAACGGGCTGTTTGATCCGCGATTTTTGGCATAAAAAAAGCGCTTAAAAACCTCGCGAGCTGAAGCGGAATTTTAGACGCAACGGCGGCGTTTTGCTTTGCAATTTGAGTTAAAATTTGATATGATTGTGCGAAATTTATATTGAACGGCTTTTCAAAATGAATAAATTTATAACCCAAAAAATAGGCGCACTCGCGGGCTTTAGCGATGAAATTTTAAAAATTTTAGCATCGTTTGACGCGGATGTTTCGGACGTCAGGCTCGCTCTGCAAATTTCAAAAAACGCTCCCCTCGCGGATAAAATTTTAGATTTGGCCTTTTGCGGTTTGTCTAAATTTAGCGCCGAAGGGCTCGCGAGACAAAATTTTGCTGCTGCGGATGAGCGGTGCGATCTCCAAGGCGCAAAGTCCATAGAACACAGCTTGCAAGACGCCGCAGACGAGCGGCAGCAAAACGAGTGCACCTCGAGCGAGCAAAAAGGCGCAGACTTAGCAGAACAGGGCGATAGTCTTAAATTTAATCATTCAAATGGCGCAAACGGCGTGAACTGCAGCGACGAGAATTTTAAATTTAACCCCTCGCAGGCCGCGAGCGATACGCAGCAGCAAAATCAGCACGCCGCTGCGAGAGCCGATTGCGCGCTAGGTTCAAGCATTTCCGCGCAAGCCGAACGAGCGCCTGGACGAGAGCAGATACAAGCGCAGAAGCAAAAACAGGAGCAAGAATGGGGCAGAGCGCAGGAGCGGGGACAAGAGCAGGGCGCCGCGGCACTAAAAACGCTAAATTTACAGCGAGCGTTTGAGCTTTACGGGCGCGAGCAGATGCGGGCGTTTTTTCTATTCGCGGTATTTGACGAGATGCTAAAGCCGGATTTGCAGGCTTATCGCATCGACCGCGAAAAGCTCACGCAGGTCTCGCTGCTGCGAAATCTGCTTATGTTTTCGTGGATTAAATCCTACCCGCAGATTGAGCAAAGTATCCTCTCAAGCGTAATTTTGGTGGAGTTCGGGCGGGTTTTTATCGACGAGCAGGTGTGCGCTGCGGGCAAGGCGGAGGAATTTTACCATGCCATCAAAGGCTCGATCTTTCCGCAGGATTTTACCGATGTGGAGATGGAATTTAGCGGCACGAACCGCGAAAGCGTCTCGCACGCGCTATTTGCGCATTTCGGGCTAGAGCAGATCGCGCAGGACGCGCTGTATTCAAACGCCCCTGACGACGCGCCTTTTGAGAACAAATCCCGCTATGCAATGCTAAAGATCACCAAAACCGCGGTCAATATCTATCATCACTTCGACGAGCTTAGCATCGACAACGCTTTAAATTTACTAGTCGAGTTCGGCTTCGAGCAGGAGGCGTTTTTAGAGGCGAAAGGTGAAATTTCGATATGAAAGAGTTCCTGCGCGCCTTCAACTCGGGCGTATTTGAAAAGGATCTTAACGGCGAGCAAAAGGAACTCGTGCGCAACCTCCTAAATATCGGCGCTATCAGCGCGCACAAGGGCAAGCTCTATCTGAACGACGGCTATGTTTTCGGCAGGCTCGACATCGCGCGCGACGGCACGGGCTATCTGCAGAGCTTCGACGATCGCTTCAAAGCAGATCTCATCATCGAAAATAGATATCTAAGCGGCGTGCATCTGGGCGATCTGATCCTAGCAAAAATTTTAAGCTCAAGAAAGTCCCGTCTGCACGCAAAAGTGCTGATGTGCGTCAAGCCCGCATTTTTAACGAGCGTGGTTTATACCAAAAGCTTCGGGCGCGAAATTTTAGGCGTGAACGTAAAAACCGGCCTCGCAAATCCGCTCAAAGCCACGCAAAAATCGCTAAAGCAGCTGCCCGCAAACACCCTTTTAAAGATTGATAATCTAACAAATGAGATCACCGAGGTGATCGGAAGCTTAGCCGATCCCTTCGTCGATGAGAAAATTTCTTTAGCGATCTACGATAAGAACGACGAATTTAACGAAGCGTGCAAGCAGCAAGCCGCGAGCTTCGGCAGCGAAGTGGACGAGGCGCTGTATCCGCAGCGCGTGGATTTGCAGCATCTGCCCTTTTGCACTATCGATCCCATCGACGCCAAAGACTTCGACGACGCGATCTATTTTGACGTAAAAGAGCGCACGCTTTACGTCGCGATCGCCGACGTGAGCGAATACGTAAGCGAATACTCGCCGATCGATAAGGAGGCGAAATTTCGCGGCTTTTCGATCTATTTCCCGCACAGATCCGTGCCGATGCTGCCGCGCGAGCTTAGCGAAAACATCTGCTCGTTGATGCCGGATCTTCCGAGGCTGGCCTTTGTTTTTAAAATCGCTTTGGATGAAAATTTAAACCCACAAAAGCAGGAGCTTTTCGAAGCGATTATAAGATCAAAACGCCGCTATAATTACGACGAGGTCGATGAAATTTTACGCACCCGCAAGGCGTGCGAGCCTGAAATTTTAAGCTGGCTCTTGCCGCTTAATGAAATTTGCGAGCGCCTGCGCCGCGCGAGGCTAAAACGCGGATTTGATTTCCGCACCAAGGAGCTTCGCATCACGCTTGATGAGCGCGGTTTTATAAACTCCACTCGCTTTGAGACCGACACTTCGTCGCACAAGCTCATCGAGGATTGTATGCTGCTAGCCAACAAAGCCGCTGCGGCGCGCATCGAGCGGGGCGTTTTTAGAAATCACGGCTCGGCGGAGCTTAAAAAAATTTACGCGCTGCTTGACGATCTGGCGCTGTTCGGCATCGACGCACCGTATCAGAGCAACCTTGCTAAGATGATCGGCGAAATCCAAGCGCAAGCAGGTACCATGGGGATCCGCGAAGAGGTCGATAAGCTCATCATCAAGGCTCAAAAGCGTGCCGAGTACGGATCCGAATCGCGCGGGCATTTCGGGCTCGGGTTTGATAACTACACGCACTTCACAAGCCCGATCAGACGCTATTCAGATCTTATTTTGCATCGCCTGCTAAAGGCGCAGATGAGGGGAGATGAAAAATTTTATAATTACCTGCTTTTAAATATCGATGCGACGTGTGCGCGGCTAAACGAGCTAGAGCGCGAGGCGGATAAGGTCGCGTTTGATTTTATGGACCGAAAATTTGCGCGCTGGGCCGCGGAAAATTTGGGCAAAAAATTCCGCTGCTATATCGATGAAAACGGAAATTCCGTCACTGCAAAGCTCGACGACAAGCTAAAGGGGGCTAAAATTTTAGTTTCAAATTTCGCCGGCGACATTTTAACGCCCGTGCTAGTCGAGCTTACGGACGCAAACATCGCTAGCGGAGTGATTTTAGGCAGGGTGGTAAAGAAGATCTGATGTATAGAAAAGAATTTGACGGGCTTATAGCAAGCGGTAGAGTGCCGAATTTCGTGCTTTTACGCGGCGGAGACGATTTTTCAAACGAGCTTTACGCGCAGCGATTGAAGCAAATTTACGCCTCGGAAAATTTTTTGAGTTTGTATTTTTTAGAGTATGATTTTGAGCAGGCGCGAAGCTTCTTGGAGCCCTCGCTTTTTGGCGGCAGCAACACGCTTCATATCAAAACGGCCTCGCTTATCAAAAAAGAGGAGTTACGAAGGCTCATCGCGCTGTGCAAGGCGGACGCAAATAACCATCTGATCTATGAGCTAAACGATAGCGAAATTTCTGTAAGCGCGGATTTTATCAAGGAATTTGAACGAAATGAGGTTAGATTTTTCAAACCCTCGGGCGTGAATGAAGCCATAGCGTTGCTTGCGCAAAAATGCGAGATGTGCGGGCTTTTTGCAAACACCGCCGCGCTTAGCAGGATCTACGCCATCCACAACGAAAGCCTGAGCTTAAGCGCGAGCGAGATAGAGAAATTTGCAAGTTTGGGGCTCGAGCTTAGCCTGCAAAACGTAAATTTGATGGTTTATGGTCTTAGCGAGGTGAGCTACGACGAGCTTTTCGATAAAATTTTCAGCCTTTGCGACTTTCGCGTAGATTTTTACAAAATGGCTCTGGGCGGCGGATACAACGAGATGGAGCTGATAAATTATTTCTACCGCTTGATTTATAGAATTTTTCGGCTGCATGCTTACGTGAAAATAAACGGTAGATTTGATTTTAAGGCGGTTTTAGGCTATCAACCGCCACCTTCCGTGGCCGCACAGATGCAGCGCTACGCCACCAGCTTTTCAACGCGGACGTTTTATAAAATTTTCGCTCACTTAAACGATTTGGAATTTGAACTCAAAAGTGAAAAAAACGCGGCGAAAGATGAGCTTTTGCTCGCGTCGTTTTTGAAGTTGCAGCGCATGCTGCTAAGTTCGCTCGGACAAAAAGCAAATATTAAGTGAAATTTTAGTAATATCCCTTTGCATTTTTTGCAAAATCCTTGCCCGCAGACATCGTTTGCGAGCTAAAATCCATAAGGAGAATTTATGAGAAACTACGAGGTTTTATTCATCGTTAAGCCCACGCTTACCGACGATGAAGTTAAAACAAAAGTCGATTTCGTCAAAGAAATCATAACCAAAAATGGCGGAGAGATCGCTTCCGTAATCGAAATGGGCGCTAGAAAGCTAGCCTATAAGATCGACAAATATGAGCGCGGAGTTTATTTCGTAATCTATTTTAAGGCAGAGCCGAGCTTGATCTCCGAACTTGTTAGAAATCTGCGCATCACCGAAGATATCATTAGATTTTTGACCGTCAAATATGAGACTAAGCGTGAAATTTCCGCTTGGGACAAGCTAAGCAAAGGTATCAAACTAAGCCCTGCGAAAAAAGAGCGCGAGCCAAAAGCGCCGGTAGAGCCAAAAGAGCCTGAAGAAGCAGCCAAAGAGGGCGAATAAAGGATAAAATATGTTCAATAAAGTAGTTTTGGTAGGTAATTTGACCCGAGATATCGAGCTTAGATATCTGCAAACGGGCACCGCCGTAGGCAAAACCGGCATCGCCGTCACACGCAGATATAATAGCTCAAACGGCGAGAAACGCGAAGAAACGTGCTTTATAGACATAGATTTTTTCGGTCGTACGGCTGAGATCGCAAACCAATACTTGCGAAAAGGCAGTAAAATTTTGATCGAAGGCCGCTTAAAGCTAGATCAGTGGCAGGATCAAAACGGACAGAACCGAAGCAAGCACTCCATTAGCGTAGATACGATGGAGATGCTAGGAAGCAATCAAGGTGGAAGCGGCGGCTATAATCAAGGCGGCAATTACGAGGGCGGCAATTATGGCGGAAGCTCCGGCGGCTATGGCGGCGGAAATTCTAACTATGGCGGCGGTAGTAATTACGGCGGTGGAAATAGCTATGCTAATAGACAAAACTCAAATTCTAGAGGCGCAAAAAACGATTATAACGCGCCTAAACAAAAAGAGCAGAGTTACGAAAGCACGATTCCGGAAGTCGACGTCGATGCCGATAAATACGATGACGGCAACGATACGATCCCATTTTAATTAAGGAAAAATCATGGCAGATAAGAGAAAATATACTAGGAAGTATTGCAAATTTACGGAGGCAAAGATCGAATTTATCGATTATAAGGACACGGCGCTGCTAAAGCACTGCTTAAGCGAGCGCTTTAAGATTATGCCGCGCCGCTTAACCGGCACTAGTAAAAAATACCAAGAGATGGTAGAAAAGGCTATCAAGCGCGCGCGCCAAGCAGCCCTTATACCTTACATCGTCGATCGCAAAGACGTGGTCGTAAATCCATTCGAAAATCTTTAAATTTTAGCGGTGTAGAGCCGCTAAAATTCCCCCTATTTTAAACTCTAAATTTTAAAATTTAAGCCCGTTCTTATATATATATATATAATTCCACCTATATTTTTTCAAAGGAGAAATTATGGCAGAGAATGAACATCCGGATCATTTAATGTGCCCATTTTGTGGCAAAGACGACATCAAATACGGAGCAATCGTATGCGGTGGGTGCCAGGCGGAGATCTCTTATAGTAGAGCATGGTTCTTGAAATTTTTAATAGGCGTGGTATGTCTTGTTTTTGGAATACGTGTCCTTATAAGAGCTGGTTTTATAATTCAAGATGTTTTTCTCATCTCTATCGGTACGATTTTGGTTTTATATTCTTTTGCGCTAGCAAGAGATCATAGCCCGGAATTTCATAGGACTATGAAACATGTCGAATAGTCTTGCATATTTTTCATCGCCCAATCGGCGGTTAAATTCTAAAACTCTCCGATTGAATTTATAATCAGAGAGTCTCGCTATTTAAATTTTTAAAGGTTGCTTATGGACTTTTTATTGGGTCTCATTATTGCGGCGGCTACTTCACTTGAAGGGCTTGCGGTAGTGATTTTAATCGCTGCCGCTATGGTTATTTTCAGTGCTTTTAATGCCACGATTGCTTTTGCCGCAGGATATATAGTATTTTGTATCGCGACCTGGTTATTATATGTAATTATTATATGCAATACGAATAATAGATTTATGATAATTACGTCTCTTGCGGTAAGTTTGACTCTGGGGTATTTAGCGGCTGATGCCGTTTATGAGAGAGAGCAGGCTAAGGATGCCGAGCGCGAAGTGCAGAAGCAACAAAATATGACGCAGCAAGATAAAGTCTATTATATCCAACGCAGTTTGATGTTCGGTAGCTACGGCGTGGCAATCGACGGTAAATGGGGCAAAAAGACTATGCAAGCGGCGCAGAAATATTCGGGCTCATCCGCGACCTCGATCGATGAGCTTTATGAAACGGTCAAGGCTAAAAAAGAGGGCAGAAGATAAAATTTAAATCGCGAGCCGAGCCTCGCACTAAATTCTTAAATTTACTCGCTTTATATACGTCTTATCGGGCGTGCTTCAAAACAGATTATGCCGTTTGTAAAATATCTTAAGTCCGCTTGAGGCGTAAATTTTAAAAATGGAGCTTGAGCGTTTTTGAGGTAAGCGGACGAAATAAACTTGCTTGTGCGCGGACTATGTTAAATTTAATAAATTTAGCTGCAAGGCGCGACGGAATTTACGTTGTTTGCGGCTTGCAAGCGGGATAAATTTAAGGGCGCGATCTTTACGGGCAAAATTTTATGCGCGACGACTGAGGCGCGCGGTTTTCTATGAAAGTTTAAATTTCTTATGCTCAAAGTGGTATTTTTTCTGCGAAATCGCGTTAAATTTAAGGCTATCTATCCCAGAAAAGTTAATGGCGTATTCCTTCAAGCAAGCGAGGATAAAAGAGAAGCGGTAATTGCCATTTTCGTAAAATATCTCACTCGTTATTATTTCGCCGGGCGCCGCGCCACATCTTTGATCCGAGCTCATAACGTATTTTAGTTCATAATATCCATTTTGCAAATCTCCGATGTAAAATTTCAAATGCAACTTTTCATTGATTTGTTTTTTGGGTAGCAATAGCGCATCGTTGAAGTTTATGCCCGCAAAAATTCTTTCTAGCGTATGCATATTTTTATGTAGCCCTTCCAAATACGCCTCGTACCGCCGCTGCCTTAAGGCATATTCGCTATCGTTTATATTGCCCTTGATCCAATCTAAGTCAAAATAGCACTTCAATTTCTTTGGTTTTAAATTTGTCGTTACCCGTTCGCTACAGCCCCAAGAAGTTCTCATCGTTTTTGATCTTTTCGATGATGTCGAGCGTGGCGTAAAACTCGTCGTAGAAATATGGCATCTCGAGCTTGAAAAATTTAAAGCTTAGCCCCTCCAGCACCTTGAGCGAGTGTTTGTTTTTGAGCAAAAATATGAAAAACACCCCATCTTTTTCCAGCGCGTTGAGGTAGTTTATTTCGCTTATATTGGCGCGCAGAATCTCGGCGTCAAGGATGACGACGTCGGCTACGTAGATGAAGTCGTTTAGGTGCCTCTTCGCGCTCTCCCAGTTGGAGTTTGGCATCACGTCGCAACCAAGCCCGCTTAAAAAATCGCGCAGCTCCTCGAAGATCGCGCGGTTTTTGTGCGTGATGATGACGTTGTAGTCGTATTTTTTGGCGTTAAAGCTCTGCTGCGCGAAGCAGCTAAGTACTGCATCCATTTTGATAAATGTCCCTCGCCCGTCAGCTCCAATACTCGGATGCGAACCGAGTGCACGCAAATGGGTCTGCGCCGAAGTAAGATACTCATCATCCGTGCTAGCAGCGCTTTCTAGTGCACTTTTAAGCGCATAGGTGCGCGGATCCTTTAGCTCGCGATCGATGCCTACTCGCACGTCGAGCTTGATAGAGCTCATATTTGCTCTAAGTTCCTTGCTACTAAATTCCACGCTTACGCGGATTGGCTCAGCGATATTTTGTAGGAAAAACTCGCACGCATCAAATACCGCGCTAGTGAGATTTAGCACCTCGCCGCCGTAGATACGCGGCAGCTGCGGCGGGAAACTAAGATAGAGCGTGCTGTCGTATTTCGTGCACTCCTCAAATAAAATTTCGCTTTGAAATTTTAAAATTTTTAAAATATCGATCTGCGCAATATCCTCGCGCCTAGGCACGACGGAATTACTTTCTTTGACTTTAGGCGCAGCGGAGAAAATTTTGCCGCTTACGGCGGGCTTTTTAGCAAAAAGTTTTCTTGCCGCAAAGCCTGCCGTCGCAGTCAATATTGCTAGCGCGCCTAAAACTATGGCTTTCATAGCACAAGCATCCCATCGCCATAGGAGTAGAAGCGGTATCTTTGCTCCACTGCGATGCGGTAGAGCTCAAGCGTGCGCTCAAGGCCGATGAAGCTCGCTACGAGCATTATCAGCGTGGATTTGGGTAGGTGAAAGTTCGTAAGCAAAAAATTTTGTCTTATCGGCGGGTTGCCCGGGTGCAAAAACAGCTCGCAGATTCCGCTATTTTGCCCGTTACGTGCAAAATTTTCGATCGTTCTCGTAACGGTCGTACCCACGCCTAAAATTTTTCGCTCGCTTTTTAAAATTTGCGCGGTCTGCGGCGGGATAGAGTAGAGCTCACCGTGCATTTTGTGATCGCGCAGATCCGCTACTTCCACGGGCTTGAAGGTGCCTGCGCCCACATGCAGCGTGATGAAGTGGATATCGTGATTTTGACGCAAATCCGCAATCATCTCGCTATCAAAATGCAAGCTCGCAGTGGGTGCGGCGACGGCGCCTTGCTCGCGCGCGAAGATGCTTTGATACCAGCTCGCATCCTCCTTCGTATCGGCGCGCTTGATATACGGTGGCAGCGGCACGTGACCGATACGTTCGCAAATTTCAAAAACATCGTGCGTGTTTAAAGCTTTGCTGCCGCGCTCAAACTGCACGATGCGAAGCCCGCCCTCCATCAGCTCGCAAACGCGCGCATTAAGACCGCTTAGAAATTTTAATTCGCTGCCTGCTTTGACGCTGCCGCGAATATAGGCGCTAAATTTATTGCCCTCAAGCGGCGAGTTTAGCAGAAGCTCGATCTTGCCGCCACTGTTTTTATGACCGAATAGGCGCGCCTTAATCACTCGCGTGTCGTTGAAAATAATATCGCAGGGCGGCAGGGCATCCGCCAAATCGCCGAAGTGCGCGTGAGTGATCTGCTCTTTAGCGCGGTCATAGATCAGCAGGCGCGCGCTTTGTTTGGGCATCAAGGGCGCGCTTGCGATGAGCTCGCTAGGAAGCTCGTAATCGTAGCTGCCAACTAAATTTAGATCCGCCATCTCACGCCTTCGCTACGTCCGTGGAATTTCCGTCTTCGTCATCCTCCTGCCTATACGGATTTATCATTTTGGCGATAAAGATCGAAAGCAGATAAAGCGCAATTAACGGAGTTGCAAGCATAAACTGACTAAGCACGTCCGGCGGCGTCATCACCGCTGCAAAGATGAAAATAATGACGATTGCGTAGCGAAAAAAATCGCTTAGGCTTTTATTGGTTACAAGCCCGATTTTAGCGAGGAAAAAGGTTACTACAGGAAGCTCGAAGCTGATACCGAATGCGACGACGAGCTTAGCGAAAAAGCCTACATATTCGCCGATTGTAGGCATCGCAGTAAATTGCTTGGCGCCAAAATTTACCAAGAAATTAAACGCGACGGGGATTACGAAAAAATAGCAAAACGCCGCGCCTAAAAAGAACATAATGCTCGCGCCGCTAACGAAAGGGATGACGTATTTTTTCTCGTTGTCGTAAAGCCCAGGCGCTACGAAAAGCCACACCTGCCAGAAAATTATCGGCATCGCTAGAAGCAGCGAGGTGAAAAACGATACCTTCATCGCGGTAAAAAAGGTCTCGCCAAGCTGGGTAAAGATGATCTCACTGCCCTTAGGAAGCACGCGCACTAGCGGGCGGGTCATAAAGCCTAAAATATCTTCCCAAAAGCCGAAGCACGCGATGAAAAGGACGATGACGGACAGCACACAGATAACTAGGCGCTTGCGAAGCTCGGCTAGATGGGGTTTTAGCTCTTCAAACATTAAATTTCTCTCTCATTATGATTTTTGCGTATCGTTATTTTGCATAGAATTTTGCGCATCGCCGTTTAAATTTGCGTTCAAATTTTGCGCAGCGCTTTTCGCTTCACCGCTTGCATTCGTATTTTGTGCGGAATTTCCCGCGCCGCCGTCCGTGCTCGGCATGGAATTTTCACTTTCGCTTTCGGCGCTAGAATTTTTGCCTTTGTCTCCGGCTCCGGAATTTATTGCGCTGTCGGCGGAGCCTTGCGCAGAGTTTGCGGTGCGGGCAGAGCTTTGCGCGGAATTTTCTTCGCTCGAATTTGCTTTTAAATTTGCCGTCTCGCTCTGTTTTTGCGCCGAGACTTTCGCGGAGTTTAACGCGTCTTTGGCGGCATCCGAGCTAAGCGTTTCTTTAAGAGAGCTTTCCGCGTCTTTTAGCCCAGCATTTAGCGTCTCTTTGACCGAGTCTATGCCGCCTTTTATCTCGTCGAGCTCCTCAAACGTGAGCTTTTTGCGTACGCCTTCGCTTGCTTGCGTGATGCTTTCTTTATATTTTTTGGCGTCCTCTTTGAGCTCGGCGATGCGAAGCTCTTGATCGAAGCTCGATTTTGCGTCGTTGATGGTTTTTTTGATGACTTTGAAGTATTTCGCGAGCTCGACCAGCACTTTCGGGAGTTTTTCGGGCCCTAGCACGATTATCGCGATGATTAAAATGACCGTAATTTCAGGCATACTGATACCAAACATAAAATTTCCTAACGTAAAAAGTGGCGTATTGTAACTAAAATTTCATTAATCTTAAATTTAGCGCCCGCGGCGGTTTTCTTGCGTGATAAAAAGCGCAATCTCGTCGGCGAGCAAAAAGTTGGGATTATAAAATTTACCCTCGGCAAATTTCAGCTTTTTTTCGCGCACGAGCAGCTGCGCGTTGCTTAGCTCCGCAGCGTCTAAAATCTGCGCCTCAAATCCTAAAATACAGCGCAGCCCGAGAAATATACGCTCAAGCTTTTTATCCTGCGCGCTTAGGACTTCGCGCTGTTTTTGCAGCGGATCTGCGATGTAATCTCGCAAATTTTTAGGCGAGCTAAGGCGCACTTTCCCGCTAGTTCCGACCGCAAATGCCCCAAATCCCGCGTAATCCTCGCCGCGCCAGTAGGCGAGATTGTGCTTACAGCGCAGTCCGCGCGCGGCAAAATTTGAAATTTCATACTGGCTAAAGTCGCTATCCGCCGCAAGAGCAAAGAGAAATTTAGCTAGAGCCGCGCCTTCTTTTTTAAAGCTTTCGCGCCCAAAAAAGGGCGTACCCTCCTCAAGGCTTAGCGCATAGGCGCTTAGATGCGGCACTTCACAGCGCGCAAGCTCATCCATTTCAAATTTTAAATTCCTTTTATCGTCAAATTTGCTCGCATAGATTAGATCCAAATTTATATTATCAAAGCCCGCTGCTTTGGCATTTTGCACCGCAAGAAAAATCTGCGCCGCACTGTGCGCGCGACCGAGGAATTTTAGCTTGGCGTCGTTGAAGCTTTGCGCGCCGAAGCTGATGCGATTTACGCCGAGCCCCTGCATCGCCCTAAGCCAAGCGGGACTAGCGGAGTTCGGGTTGGCTTCCGAGCTAATTTCGGCTTTGGCGGTAAAATGTGGCGCAAGCAGCGCAAAAATTTCATCGTAAAGTCCCGCATCCACGGCGCTTGGCGTGCCTCCTCCGATAAAAAGCGTCGAAATTTGCGCATGCGGATTTTTTGTCAAAAAATCGCGCACTTCAAGCCGCAGTGCCGAAAAATACTTGCGCACGAGGCTAAATTTGTCGCTGAAGGAGCCAAAGGCGCAATACGGGCATTTGGAGGTGCAAAACGGCACGTGGATGTAGATGTGCAAGGGCGGTCCTATAGGCTAAATTTACGTCGCAAAATTTAGCGAATTAATTTGAAAATTTATATAAATTTTAAGCCTCTTAACGCAAATTTTAATATTTTTAGGTAAAATTTTGAGAAATTTTTTGTGAGAAAACGAGATGGAAAAAGAGAAAAATTACAGACCAAATGTCGCTGCAATCGTACTTTCGCCCTCGTATCCGTTTAATTGCGAAATTTTAATCGCGCAACGAAGCGACATCAAAGGCGCTTGGCAGTTTCCTCAAGGCGGTATCGACGATGGTGAGACGCCTAAGATGGCGATTCGCAGAGAGCTAGGTGAGGAGATCGGAACAAGCAAAGTCGATATCATCGCTGAGTGCCCGAAGTGGCTTAGCTACGATTTTCCCGATGGAGTAGCTCAAAAGATGCGCCCATACGACGGGCAAATTCAAAGATATTTTTTAGTACGATTGCGAAGCTTAGCCGATATAAACATCAATACTAAACTTCCGGAGTTCGACGCATTTAAATTCGTAGGCGCGAATGAGGTTTTAAGGCACGTAAATCACTTCAAAAAGCCGATTTACGCGACGGTTTTAAAATATTTTAAGGAGGAGGGTTACATTTAATGCTGATCGTTCAAAAATACGGCGGTACGAGCGTCGGTACGCTAGAGCGGATCGAGGCGGTCGCGCAGCGCGTGATAAAGACTAAAAACGAAGGACACGATGTCGCGGTAATCGTCTCTGCGATGAGCGGCGTTACCAATCAGCTCATCGAGCAGGCGGAATTTTTTTCTAAAACTCCCGTAGGCAGAGAGATGGACGTGCTGCTAAGCTCTGGCGAGCGCGTTACGAGCGCACTTTTAGCTATCGCGCTAAATGCCAAGGGCTATGCTGCGATCGCGTTTAGCGGACGTGGTGCTGGCATCGTGACGGATAATTTTCACACCAAAGCTCGCATCGTCTCTATCGATCCAAAAAGTATGCAAGAGGCGCTAAAGCAGGGAAAAATCGTCGTCGTCGCGGGCTTTCAGGGCATTAGTACCGCAGGCGAAGTAACTACGCTCGGGCGAGGAGGAAGCGATCTTAGCGCTGTCGCCGTCGCAGGAGCGCTGAATGCCGATCTGTGCGAAATTTACACCGACGTGGACGGCGTATATACGACCGATCCACGCATTGAGCCAAAGGCTAAGAAGCTTGATCGCATCAGTTACGATGAGATGCTTGAGCTTGCGAGCTTAGGAGCGAAGGTTTTGCAAAATCGAAGCGTTGAGCTTGCGAAGAAATTAAACGTAAATTTGGTGACGCGAAGCAGTTTTAACGATCATGAAGGAACACTCATAACAGGAGAAGAAAAGATGGAAGATGCAGTAATTAGCGGCATTGCACTGGATAAAAATCAAGCAAGAATTACGATTAGAAACGTAGAGGATCGCCCCGGCGTCGCGGCTGAAATTTTCTCCGCGCTTGCGAGCAAGGAGATCAACGTCGATATGATCGTGCAAAATATCGGACGAAACGGCGAGACGAATTTGGGCTTTACCGTGCCGCAAAACGAGCTGCAGACTGCTTATGCGGTAATGAAAGAGGTAAATCCAAATCCGAATTCCATCATCGAATCGGATGCCGATATCGTAAAGGTTTCTTTAGTAGGCGTTGGTATGAAAAGCCACAGCGGCATAGCTAGTAAGGCTTTTAAGACGCTTGCGGATGAAGGGATAAATATCCAGATGATCTCCACGAGCGAGATCAAAATTTCGATGATCGTAGAGGCTAAATACGGCGAGCTCGCCGTGCGCGCGCTGCATAAAGCCTACGATTTGGATAAATAATGCAGGATCTGCACACTTGGAGCGTCACGGCCATGCGCTCCGAGCCGGGACTTGAGTGGCTCGAGGATCGCAAGGAGGACTGGACGCCACTTTTAGCATCAAAGCTGAAATTCCTCCACGACGGCTTTGCTTTCATCGTCATCTGCGACGATGAGCGAAGCTGGTTTAGCGAATACATCATCAAAAAGATCAACTCCTCTACCAACTCCCGCCCGCTGCTGCCGTTTTTTTCGCTGCGCTCGCTCTACCGCGGCGGCGTAAATAGCCTAGAGGACGCGCTGTTGCTAAACGATATGCTAAGTCTCGCGTTTGCCAACGGCTTTATATATTTTTACATCGGCAACGGCAACCATCCGCTAGCCAAGATCGCCAAAAGCCACGAGGATAGCTATCTGTGGCTCATCGATGAGAGGTTGCAAAACAGCTTCTACATGAGTGAGAGCGATCCGAGCTTGGATCTAAAACTGATTCAGCTTTTTAAAATTTTAGACAAAAGTATCGACGCCGTGCTTTTTGACGAAGTGGTGCTTTGAAAATCATAAATCAGATCGTTTTAACGGGCGATTATGAGGGCTTTAAAGATAAAATTTTAGCCGGAATTCCGCGCAAAAATTTAAGGTTTTTCGAAAGCACTGAACTTAAAATCGACGAGGCGCGAAAGATCATCGACGAAGCTTACGTCGCCGAGCGCGAGGATAAGATCATCGTCATCGCCGCTATGAAATTCGGCGAGGAGGCACAAAACGCTCTACTTAAAATTTTAGAGGAGCCGCCTAAAAATACGGTATTTTTCCTGATCACCCCCTTCATCAACGCCCTGCTGCCTACCATCCGATCGCGCCTGATCGTGCAAAACCTCTGCGTGCGAAAGCCCAGGCGCCGCACCGGGCTAAGCTTAACCAGACTCAGCCTAAAGGAGGCGGTGGAGTTTATCGACGCGCAGATCGCGCTGGAGCGTAAGGGCGAGCTGGATAAAACGGCGCTAAAAGCGCTCATCGGCGAGATCGCGCTAGAGTGTTTCGAAGCGGGCGTTAGGCTAAGCGGCGATGAGTTGCAGTGGATTGACCGCTTGAGTTATCTTGCCGAGCATAACGCCAAAGCCCACGCCGTGCTTACTCCGCTACTTTTGATGATCGAGGAGAAAAGATGAAAATTTATAAAATTTCAAACGAGGCCGATTTCGCGCTGATTTGCGAGCGCATCGGCGTGCGAAATGCGGGACGGGCGATAATGCAGAAAAAATCGCGCCTAAACTTTTTCTATCTAAAAAATTTGCGAGCGCCCGCGGCAAATATTTTAAAGCAGGATGCCCTTAGCATCGGCGCCGAGCTTGCGTGCAACGAAGGAGTGATCCTAGGGCGCGATGATACGGACGCGGTTTTGATCGCAAACGACCGCCAGATCGAGGCTTTGGCGCAAAAAGAAGCTCTGCAGGATTTTGGGCTAAAAGAGCTCGCGAAATTTCTAGGCAAGAAATTTGCTAAGCCGCAAAGCTGCGAAATAATGGGCGTCGTCAATATCAACTCCGATAGCTTCAACCCCGCAAGCCGCGCGGCAAGCTTAAAAGAGGCGACCAATAAGATCGAAAAGATGATTGAGCAGGGCGCCGCTATCATCGACATCGGCGGCGTGAGCTCGCGCCCGGGCAGCCAGTACTGCGGCAGGGATGAGGAGTTTGCGCGCATAAAGGACGTGCTGAACGAAATTTATCGCCTGCGTCTGCACGAAAAGGCTAAATTTAGCCTCGATAGCTTTGATGAGTATTGTTTGGAATTTGCGCTAGATCGGGGCTTTAGCATCATCAACGACATAAGCGCAAACCTCGCTCTTGCTCCGCTTGCGCTCCGCTACGACGCCGCTTACGTGCTGATGCACATGAAAGGAAAGCCGCAAAATATGCAGCTTGCGCCAAAATATGACGATCTGATGGGCGAGATAGATGAGTTTTTTGCGCAAAATTTGCAGCAGCTGCGAAGCGAGGGGCTTAAAAAGATCATCCTTGACGTGGGCATCGGCTTTGGCAAGACCGCCGAGCAAAATTTGGTGCTGATTAAAAATTTACAGCATTTCTTGCACTTCGGCTGCCCGCTGCTCGTGGGTGCGAGCAGAAAGAGCGTTATCGATTTTTACAGCCCCTCTGCGGTCGCGGACAGGCTTGCAGGCTCGCTGTACCTGCACCAGGTCGCCGCTTTAAACGGCGCTTCGATCATCCGCACGCACGACGTTTCCCCGCACGTTCAAATGCTGCGGCTAATGCGCGCGATGGACGCCGCTGCGGTAAAATTTTAGAATTTTGCGGAATTTTCACGAAATTCCATATTTTTAACGAGATTTTTGTAAATTTGCCTTATGCGGAATTCTAAAATTCCTCAAGGAAATATTTTAATTCTTTTAAAATTTTGCGAAAGAGCTTTTGCGGAATTTTATCCACATTTTATTTTGTGCCTAAGCTTTCGTGCGCTTGCTCGTCGAAACTTATAAAAATTTATAAAATTTCGCTCGATTTATGAGGCGCGTCAAAACAGCGAAGTAAAGAGGGATAAATTCTAGCGACGATTGCACGGATTATTTGCTGCGCGAGCCGAGTTATTTCATTTTTGGGCGAAACGAACGCTTTACGTCAAAGCCCTTGCTAGCGATTTTTATATCATTTGGTATCGTGCCTGCCGGAGCGGAGGCGTCCTTTTTGGCGGATAAAAACTCGACTAAGCTTTGCCAGACGAAATCGGCGTTCAGATAAAACCCCATCGCGTTAAGCTGTGGATTTATCGCTGCGGTGTGAATGTTCTGTGTGAGCTTAAAAAATACGATTGGGGCGCTCAAAATTTCATCTTTGCTTATAATTTTATCGTCGCGAACAATATTTTTTAGCGTCGTTTTGCGGTCGCCCTCTAGCGCTACGAGCTGCAAAATTTCCTCGCGCGTAGCCTGCTCGCCGACCTTGCCTAGCCACGAGACGATATGGACGCGAAATCCATCGCCAAAGCTCAAAGTTCTGTCCTTCTGATACTGCCTTCTTAACTCCGTCTCGTCAAACTCTAGGCTTGTGTAAATTTTATCCTGAGAGGCGAAAATATGGACTAAATTTTTGCCGATGAAAATCACGGAGTGAAGCAGGCGCGGCAGCTTATTTACGTCCGTTTTGCTCCAGTTTATAAATTTACCGCGGATAAAGCGGTACCCGCTAAGCTTCCTTTCAAAGACCTTTTTATCGCCCTCGTCAAGCCTCCATAGCTCGTCCGCATCGACTAGAGTAGAGTTTCTGCGGTCATAGACCAAAGTCTCGTCAAGCCCGTATTTTGACACCATAAAATCGTAATTATCTTTAAATTTCGAGATAATTTTCATGTTCGTCCCTTAAAATTTTATCTTCCCTAAGCTTCTGAATCGGCGCGCTTTGTACTGAAACCGAAGCAAAATTTTATCATCGTAAATTCACACTGCGAACTTCGCAAATTTTACTGCTAAATCGCCAAAATTTATATCGCAAGCTCACGGCTCGCTCAATTTTACCGCGTGTCGGTGAAATGGTAAAACTGAACGAAAAGCGTGCGGCGCGATAAATTTTAAATTTATTTTGCGAGGCGGGCATGCGGGCAAATTTTACCGCCCGCACCTATCTTAGCGTGTTTAAAAAGTGCACGGGGACCGCTACCGCCTAAAGTCGTAAATTTCGATAGCGGTAAAAATCGAAGCCTCCTACCGCTTAAAGTCGTGGATTTGTATATTCGCGCCATATTTTTTGCAAAGCTGCTGCACCTTTTCTTTCAGCTTCTCCTCGTCATAGCAGATGAGATCGATGTATGCGTGCTTCTGCCCGGTTGCGCCGCCGATTATCTCCAAAAACGAGCCGCAGCTTTCTAGCTCCTCATCCTCGATTTTATTTCGCAGATCAAAGCCCGCCTGCACGTCGCCGCCGTTACCTATGCTAAGAAAGCAAAATTTGATGCCGAGCTCGAAGGCTTCGTTGTAGATGTCGCGCTTGCCGCCTAGGTACTCGCCTATGAGATTTCGCAGGCAGGTTGTGCCCACGACCACGTCCTCGCGCACCTCACTGCCGCGCGGCTCCATCTCGTAGCTGAAAAAATTTTTTAGCGGTTCGCGCGTGGCTTTTTCGCCGAATTTCTCATCGATCAGATCGGCGAATTCGCTTAGCAGCACGCCGTTTTCCTGCGGCTTATCAAGCACTTCAAGCATGCCCAAAGTGTTAATGACCGTCGTCTCGCCGATGATGTTATCAAGCAGGATGAAACTTAGATTGCCCGCCTTGTTCTCATCCTGCGCGAGCAGAGTGGCTAAATTCTCGTTGTAAATTTTAATATCCACGTCGCTTTCGTTAAACTGCGCGTAGATCATCGACTCCTCGGCGCTTACGCGCGTGCCGTACATCTCAAGTCCGCCGATGCCTCGCGGCGCACGCGGCTTTCCGAGCGTACAGCGCATTCTGCCCTCGAGCTGCTTAGGCATAGCGTTTTTGATAAAGCTTAGCCAAAATAATCGGTGTCTCATACCCTCGGGAGTTAGCACTAGATCGAGCCGCTCGCCCGCGAGCCCCGTCATAAAATAGGGCTCTGCAAGGCAGATGCGAAGCTTCTCGTCGGTCTTATGCATCGCCTTTTCAAACTCTTCCGCCGCCAGATCGGCCTTGATCTCATCTATCACGCCGCTAAATTCCGCCCAAAATTTATCCACTCTACCGGCAAAAGTGCTTGGAATTTGCGCCTTTTTAGCCTTTTTTCCAAAACCGAATAACCCCATAATCTCTCCTTTAATTAAATTTAAACGCAATTATAGCTTAATTTTTTGCAGGCACGGAGCGCAAGCTGTAAAACTGCCCCGCTCTTCTGCGCTCCGATATACAGCCCGCGCGGTGAAATTTTACCGCCATTTTAATCAGGCAAATGAAAGTAAATTTAAAATACAATACGAATCTCAACTAAATTTAAGGAGGGCAAATGGGACTGTTTAAAAAATTATTTGGCGGCGATGACGCGAGCTCGAAAGATAGCGATAGCAAGGGCGCGCAGGATGAAAACGCCGCGGCAAAAGACGCAAAAGAGAGCGAGCCCGTGTTTTACGCGGACGGCGAAGATGAGGCGATACTAAAGCATTCGAGCAGGCGCGAAAGAGCTTTCGCTACTTCTGGCGCGAGCTGTACTGGGAGCGCCTCCGCATCGCCCCCGCGCTTAGCTTTGCCTGCGTTAAGGTCGCCTTTTCGCAAGAGCTAAACGGCAGCACCGAGGTCGAGCATATGTGGCTAAACGAGGTATATTTTGACGGCGAGCGCGTTTGCGGCGTGCTCGTAAACGATCCAAACGTGCTAAGCAACGTCAAAAACGGAGACGAAGTCTCGGTGCCGCTAGAGCAGATCAGCGACTGGATGTTTGCGATAGAGGGCAAGACCTACGGCGGCTTTAGCGTACAGGCGATGCGCAAAGCTATGAGCGAGCGCGAGCGCGCCGAACACGACGAGGCGTGGGGGGCTAAATTTCGGCGATCCTGACGTCGTGCTGGTGGCGTACGAACAGCAGGAACATCCGCAAAATTTAACCGAGCACCCGATGAGCGTCAATACGAAGAAAAATTTCGAGGAGTTTTTGCGCGGGTATCCGGACGAGATCACGCGCACGGACGATGAGGGCTACACGATGCTGCACCACGAGGCGATCGCGGGTAATCTGACGAGGATCGAGCTTTTGCTTGCTAAGGGTGCGGATAAAAACGCTAAAAATATCCACGGCAAAACCGCGCTCGATTATGCTAGAGCGTTCGGCTGGGATCACGTCGCGGAGGCACTTAGCGAGTAGATAGCGTTTTGCAGCCTATGCGGGCGGGCTAAATTTGGCTGTAAATTAAAATTTAGCCTGCGCCCTGTGCCCTTTTTTTTTTACCCAAGCCAATAACCCGTAAATTCCTTTTAATCAAATTTAGGCAGCATGAAGCTATTTTAAAATTTTACGAAAGCTGCATTTTAAAATTTTTTAGTAAAATAAAACGCAAAGGAGCTAAGATGGCGACGATCAATATAAAAACACAAAACGATAATACCATAAAAGCCATAAAGGCTTTGCTGCTACTTGATCCGACGGCGACTATAGTTTGCGGCGAACCTATGCTAAGCGAATCCGATCAAAAAAAGCTCGACGAGATAATAGATCGATCGGATAAAGGCGAATTGAAGCTTTATAACGATGATGAGATAAAAGAAAGGCTAGCCGAAAAAGGGCTCGCGTGGTAATTTTATACTCTGAAAATTTCGTAAGCAAACTCGAAAATATCGCCAATTTTATAGCTTTGCACAGCGAAGCTCGGGCTGATGATTTTATGCGCGAGCTCAAAACGAAATCGAGAAAATCCCCTTTATGCCATATCGCTTTAGAAAAAATTTAAAACAAAACAAAAACGACGTCAGAGAGATGATCTTTAAAAGCTATGTGGTACCTTTTCAGATCAAAAAGGAGCATTATAATTCTATCCATCTTTAAATGCAATTTGACGCGCTTTAGCTAAAATTTTAATTTTACCCTCACGTGCACTGAAAGCAGCCGCCCAAAACCTCGCATTTCTCGCAGATCTGCACGTATATGACCCCCTCGCCCTGCACTAGCTCGCCGAATAGGATCTGCGCTAGGTCGTAGTCGGCACGGCAGAGCTCGACGGCCTCGGCACGATCAGGCAGGGATTTGTCGAGATGAGCAATGTCCGGCTAGCCTAGGAGATGATCGACCTCATCACGGCTCAGCGCGCCTACGAGGCCAACTCAAAGGCGATCGCGACGAGCGACGATATGCTCTCGATCGTAAATAGCCTAAAAAGATAATCTAAAATAGGCTAAATTTACGCCGTCTGGCCTGAAACTGCTTTGCGGATTTCGGACTAGGTGGCTTTTTAAATTTTGCCGCTTTTGCCGTTAGGGAGTTAAATTTGAGCGGTGATCTTATACTGCGGCTCGCGAAAGCTAAATTTGAGCAAAATTCGGGCTCAATTTTACGAACGGCGCGGTTTTTATTTAAGGCGACTAAATTACCGCCTTTTAGCGCTCTAACTCACAATCCTTGCTCGTTTAGGATTTTATAATTATTACAACCGCCCTGATTGCCTAAATCGCAAGCCTTGCCGAAATACTCTTTTGCCGTTCTTTTATCTTGTCTTACGCCTTGGCCGCCATAGTATAAAAGCCCGAGATTATGGCAACCGCCTGCCTCTCCCATATCGCAAGCTTTAGAATATAGTTCGCTCGCTTTTTTATAGTCCTGCCTTACGCCTCGACCTTTATCATATAAAACCCCGAGATTAAAGCACCCTAGTGCATCTTCCATATCGCAAGCCTTAGAAAATAGCTCGCTCGCTTTTTTATAGTCCTGCTTTACGCCTTGTCCGTTAACATATAAAACCCCGAGACCATAGCAACCGCCTGCATATCCCATATCGCAAGCCTTAGAATATAATTCGCTGGCTTTTGTATAGTCTTGTCTTACGCCTCGTCCGTTATCATATAAAACCCCGAGATTATAGCAAGCTTCGCTAGTCCCCATTTCGCAAGCTTTAGAGTATAGCTCGCTCGCTTTTTTATAGTCCTGTCTTACGCCTTGACCATTACCATATAAAAACCCGAGGGAACCGCAACTAATTGCATTTCCGTCGTCGCACGCTTTTTGTAGTGCCCCTATATCCTCGCCCGCCGCAAACAAAACCATAGCGCAGGCGAGCGCCGCGATTAATCTTTTCATAAATTTACTCCTACCAAAATTTTTATCAGTATTTTATAAAATTTAGCATTAAAAAAAAGGTAAATTGACGTTAAAGGTTTGAAATTCGAGCAAGCCTGATTGTTACTGAGTTTGCTCAAAATCGCACCGTAAAGAAAGCCGTCAAATTTAGCCTATTTAGGGTAAATTGAGCGCCAAACGCCGCCGCAAAAACCCGAATAGCCGCCCTAAAACCCGTAAATTTGCTCGCTTGCACCCAGAAATTTACCGCCGATAAACCGCGTAAAATTCGCCGCAAACGGGATCGCTGCTGCCGTCATGTTTCCTAAACCTTAGCATAAAATTTCGCCGTAGCGGTGCCGCAGTGACATAATCTCGTTGCCGCCACTATGCCGCGCGCCCGCAGCGATATTGCGCCGATATAATTTCATTGCCGTAGCCTCGTTGTCACAGCTATAGTTTCGTTACGGTGTCGATAGAATTTCGCCACCGCCGATACTCTCATCGTCGCAGCAATGTCGCCTCGCTACCGCGCCCGTTGCAAAGTTTCAAATTTTACTTTTTATCGTGGTTTTTAACCAGATATTCTATGATATTCACCGCGTTATCGATGCCGCAATACGACGTGTCAATGCAGATATTGTAGTTTGCGGACGCGCCCCAGACTTGGTTGGTGTAGTATTGATGAAAGCTCATCCTGCCTGCGTCGCTGTTTTCCATATACTCTCGCGCGTCGGTATGACCCTCTTTTTCTAATCTGGCAAGCTTAAACTCATCGCTCGCACGTAAAAATACCGTCAGCAGATCCGGATGTCCGCGCAAGAAAAACCCGGCGCAGCGCCCAAGCACTATAACGTTGCCGCCCGAGACGATCTTTTCATAAATTGCTACGATGCGATCGCGTTTTTGCTCATTGGCTAGCTCGTTGTGCGATATTGCCTGAAGTAGCGTATTTACGGGCATTTCGTTGTAGAACTCATACATCTGCTCGAAGCAGCCAAGCTCGTCTGCTTTGCGGAGCAGATCCGCCTTGGCTAGATAGGTGTAGCCTAAGCGTTCGGCTAGTTTGCGCGCGGTTTCGCGCCCACCTGCACCCGTTTGTCTAGCGATCGAGATTATCATATTTTCTCCTTAGATGAAATGTGCAAATATACCGGCACCGATGACGGTAAGAAGCCCCGTAACTGCCATTGCTAAAGACGCCATTGCGCCCTCTACGTCACCGATCTCAAGAGCGCGCGCCGTTCCCATCGCGTGGCTTGCGCAGCCTAGGGCGATACCTTTTGCCATCGCCTTTTTGATGCCAAAAATTTTAAGTAGTGCCTCGCCAAATACGCTACCGATGATGCCCGTAGCGATGATGCAGGCCACCGTTAGTGTCACGATGCCGCCTAAGCTTTCGCTGATACCCATACCAATAGGTGCCGTGACGGATTTTGGTAGTAGCGTGACATACATTGTGTGATTTAGCCCAAATATCACCGACATCGCGTAGATGCTGCCTAGCCCTGCGATCATACCCGAAATCAGTCCTGCAAAAATAGCTAAAAAATTACTTCGCAAAAGCGCCAGCTGCTCATATAGCGGCACGGCTAGACAGACGGTGATCGGCGTTAAGAAAAAGCTAATGTGCGAGGCGCTCGCGTTAAATTTCTCGTATGGAATTTTAAAGAGTAAAAGCACGCAGACGGTAAGCACGATACCGATTAGAAGCGGGTTGAAAATCGTTAGCTTAAAGCGCTTTTTTAGATAAAGTCCAAGCTCAAACGAGCCCAGGCACAAAAACACGCCGAAAAAAGCGGAGTTCATTAAAATTTCTCTCATTTTTTGTCGTCTCCGGATAAAATTTCGCGCTCCAGCTTCGCATCCACGCCCTTTGTATTCACGCCGTCTTGTTCGTGCGCGGCTGCGTAGAGTCTGCGCTTAACGCGGGCGAGGGCAATTTTATAAAAAATTTGCGTTACCGCGCCACTTGCACCGATGACTACTACTGTAGAGACCGCCGTAATCGCGATGATTGCGAAAAGATGCTGGCGTAGCGCGTCGCCTGCGATGATGATCGCAGCACCCGCTGGGATGAAGATCACCGGCATAATCTGCATAAAAAACGACACGGTTTCTCTGATCTGCGATACTTTGATGAGTTTAAAGATCAGGGCTAAAAGCATAATGACTAGCCCATAGATGCTAGCGGGGATTGGCACAGGCACGAGTGCCGCCAAAATCTCCGCAACAAAAGATATTCCTAAAATCACACTAAATTGGATTAAGTAGTTCAAAGTTTACCTCGGATTAAAATTTAGGGCTAAATTTAGCACTTTGCAGTTAAAATAGATATTAATCTTGCTAGGTTTGGGCGAAATTTTGCGGCAAAATTTAAAATTTTAATCGCAAGCAGGAGCAAGATTTCACTTCTAAAATTTCAAATTTTAATCGCTAATTTGTCGCCGCTTGAGTGAATTTTGATTGGGATTTAAAATTTTAAGCGGTTAAAATAAATTTTGATCGGAGTTTAAAATTTGGAGCCGCCGATTAAGCTATCTGTGAGCCAGCTGCGTGAATGAAATTTTATACACAATTCTGCGCCGAACTCTGCTCTCGACTTCACGGCGCAAAAACACATCGCGTGGAGTAGCCAGGCGCGCATTGGGTAGTACGAGTCGTGTGGAAGCTGTGCGAGCTGATGCAATCGTGGGTAAATTTTAAAATTCCTGCTAGAGAGCGTTTAAATTTGAGTTAAATTTCGGCGAATAAACAAGCGCGCTTAATTTTAAAGAACGGGCAAGCGAGTGCTTAAATTACGAAGTTTGCGCCGCTCGAGTTTAAATTTCACGATCCGCGTCTCGCGAATATGGGTGCCGTCGTTACTAAATTTTACGGCTCCGTTAAAATTTAATGCCGCGTAAGACACGCCGCTAGCAAATTTTGCGGCGGGCGCGGTCGTATGAGCGACGGCTCGTTTTAGCCGGCTCGAAATCCACGTGTAGCAAATGACAAGTGCGGCGCGAATGCCATGCGCTGCGTATTTTAAAGGCCAAGAGCGGTCGCGGCTCGCAGTACGATCAGCGTCGCAGTGCAAAGCCGAATTAAATAAAATTTCAAAAACCGATTTAGCGCCGCCACCCGAGCAAAAAGTGTAGGCAAATCCCGCGCGAGGTCCTACCCTAGCTCGATTTTGACGCCGAGCACCCTGCAGACTAGATCAAAAATTTCAATATCGACGTTGGGCGCGTATTCGTCCAAAACCGTGTAAACTTCGGCGCGCATATCCTCGTCGTGGCCCGGGTGCGAGCGCGAATACAGCTCGTCAGTGCGGCGCACGAGCGTGAGATTATCGATATCTCGCTCGCGCATCGCCTGTTTGAGCCGTTTTGAAATCTGCCATTTGAAACTTTGCATTTTTTCTCCTTTAAATTTTTATTTCAGCGTTTAAAACAAAGCCTAGATTTCGCACCATGGCAGTAAAACTTGCCTGCGAGCTTCGGCGGCGGCAAATTTTTTCTCAAGCTTTGATAGCAATAAATCTTATCTTTGAGCTTCGACGACGCTAAATCTTGCTCGTAAGCTTTAATGAATTTATCGCGCCCCGGTTTTAGTGCGCTAGGTTTTGGCTGATCGGGCTTTCGCGCGCCGAGCTCAGTCCGCGTAATTTTATTAAATTTTACGTGAAATTTCATTAAATTTAGTGCAAAATCAACATAGAAATTGCACAAAATTTCGTTAAATTCTATGCAAAGTTTTACGCAAAAATTTGGCGCAAAACTTGCGCGAGTTTGGCATTTGAAATCTCTCACTTAAAATCTTACTCGCTAAATTTCATACAAAAATCGCGCTTGAGATTTAAGCCGAGCCGTTTGCGCGCCTTGCCATGAAATTTAAAATTTCATACGCTCACCCGCCGTGAAATTTCACGCCCACACGCGTAGTTTATGCAGGCGCAAGTTAAATTTGCAGCATCGTGATTAATTGCGCGTCGCGCAATTAAATTTTACGAGCCTTCGCGATGCGCGCCGTAAAAGAATTTTGCAAGACTACGCATCGTCGTATGCCCTTAAAATTTTAATTGCGCTTCATGTATGCACCTGCGCCGATCGATCGCCGCAAGATTAAAATTTTACTCTCCGTGCTCGCTCGTAAATCTTACACTGCCGCACACAGCGTCATGCACCGCCGCAAGATTTTATTAGATCTGCATGCTGCGCCTCGCCCTGAAATTTAAGTCGTCGCCGCACAGCAGAGCATTTGAAATTTAGAATCTTATGAGAGCGGTGAAGCTTTGCGGTGCATTATGTTGTGCATCAATGTAGGTTAAATAAATTTCATTGCTAGCGAGATTGATTGTACTGCGTACGTTACCTGCCGTATTCCGTACAATATGTT
Source organism: uncultured Campylobacter sp. (assembly GCA_963529615.1). Classification (GTDB taxonomy): domain Bacteria; phylum Campylobacterota; class Campylobacteria; order Campylobacterales; family Campylobacteraceae; genus Campylobacter_B. Next base: position 28,560 of record CAUSAC010000023.1, read on the forward strand.
AAAAGTTACTACGAAAGGTTCGCATGCCGTATTTACTGCGCTCGCCCATGCATGATGCCGCATGTGTACTGGCGTGCTACACTAGATAAATTGAAACCGAGTTTGCACTAAATTTAAACTCAAGTTGCCGCCATGTCGTAAATCTGCTGAGATTAAATTTAAAGAAAAGATCTGATCTTAATTTAAATCTAGGCGCAAAAGGGTAAAATTTAATAAGACCCCGCAAAGTTATCTTAAAATTTAGCGAGATCAAATTTGGATTTACGCCGCAGGCACGTTATTTTCGGCGTGAGTATCGCTAGAGTCTTTGGGCCTTAAAAGCCACTGCTTTGCAAATATCAGCGCGTAGATCGCAGCGCCGATGCCATAACTTGCGTATTCGCTTGGGATAAACTCTATAAATTTCGCGCAGATATTAGGCACCAGCATTAGCGGCGTTACTAGTAGCAATAGCAGGCGCTCTATCGGGTTACATTTAGTTACGAACCAGCCCTGAAGTGAGGAGCTGAAAGCAAACATGCCCACGATCGCCGTGGCAAAAATCAGCACGATTTGCAGTGGATCGCTGATCCAAACGATGCTTTTTGAATCCATCGGATCGCCGATGCTTTGGATCAAAAGCAGCTTATTATTGAAGAAAAACGCAAACGGAAGTACGGCGGTGCGCAGATCATACACGAAGCCCTGAAGCCCCACGGTCACTGGATTTGCCTTTGCGATACCCGCCGCAGCGTATGCTGCGATACCCACTGGAGGGGTATCATCGGCTAAAATTCCAAAATAAAATACGAAAAGATGCACTGCGATCGCAGGGATCAAAAAGCCGTTTTTGCCGGCCAGTATTAAAATCACCGGAGCAATAAGGCTCGAAACGACGATATAATTCGCCGTCGTAGGAAGTCCCATGCCCAAAATCAGGCTCATTATCGCAGTCATCAGAAGTATCAGCACTATGCTATTTCCCGCGACCGCCTCCACGAGCTCTGAAAGAACCTGTCCCAGCCCGGTAAGCGAAATCGAGCCGATGATGATGCCCGCTAGCGCGGTGGCAACGGCTACCGTGACCATATTTTTGGCAGCACCCACCATAGCCCAAAAAATATCGACAAAGCCGACGATAAAATCGGACTTGCCAACCTTTTCGCCAAATATCGTTTTCTTTGCAGGCTCTTGTACGATCATTATTAAAAATAGCACGCAAATCGAGTTAAACGCCGCAGAGATCGCGCTTTCTTTTAGAATCAATAGAGTAAAAAGAAGCACCAAAATCGGTATTATGTAATGAATGCCACTAAATATAATTTTTAGCTTTGAAACCTTGGCGTAATCGCGGCTGCCGTGAAGCCCCAACTTGCAGCTTTCCAGATGCACGATGAAAAATAACCCCGCGTAGCAGACGAAGGCGGGGATTACCGCTGCGATCATTACGTTGGTGTAGCTCATACCTAAAAACTCTGCGATGATAAACGCCGCAGCGCCCATGATAGGTGGCATAAGCTGCCCGTTTACGCCGGCGGCGACCTCGATAGCACCCGCTTTAGTGGCGGTAAGTCCTGCTTTTTTCATTAGCGGGATCGTAAAGGTGCCCACTGTCACGACGTTTGCGGTCGAGCTGCCGCTTACCATGCCGGTTAGCCCGCTGGCGATTACGCTAGCCTTGGCGGGCCCTCCGCGGAAGCGACCTAAAATCGCAAACGCTACGTTTATAAAATACTGCCCCGCTCCGGCTCGCTCCAAAAGAGCGCCGAATAACACGAACAGATAGATGAAACTGGTGCTGACCCCTATTGGCACGCCGAATACGCCCTCCGTCGTTAAAAACATGTGCCCTGCAAGCTTTTCGAAGCTTGCGCCGCGATGCGAGATGATATCTGGCATATAAGGGCCGAAGTAGCAATACAGAAGGAAGGTAAAAGCGATGATACCGAGCGCTGGTCCCATCATACGACGACCTGCTTCAAAGAGTATGAAAATTCCGATAAAGGCCGCTACGATATCTCTGGTTAGATAATCTCCCTGGCGTTGCGGCTGCGATAACTCCACAAATTCTATCGCAGGATATAGGATAGCGGCGACTCCGACGATTAATAAAATATAATCGTAAAACGGGATATAAAAATGTGCTTTAGAGCGCGGACGAAACGGGAAAAGCGAAAAAATTATAAAAACAGCGAATGCCAAGTGGATCGAGCGCGCGATATTCGTATTTAGCGTAAAATATGCGATGTAAAGCTGAAAGACTGACCACGCGAAGCAGACCAGCGTCACGAGCCAGAAGAGCTTTTTAGAGGTAAATTCTCTACTTTTTACCTCTAAAACCTGCTCGTCGTTTTGTGTAGATTTCTACATCAACTAGCATATTTCAGCAGCCCGGCTTCTTTATACACCGCCTCTGCCGCAGGATGAAGCGGCGCACTAAGCCCCTCTAAAAGGGATTCTTTGCTTACCAAATTTAACGCAGGGTGTAGCTTTTTATACTCGTCAAAATTATCAAGTATCGCCTTAACTACCGCTCTAACCGCCTCGTCGCTTTGGCTAGCATCGGTTACGAGTACGGCCTTTACGCCGATAGTCTGTGTATCGTGATCTACGCCGTCATACATTTTCGCAGGGATCACGCCTTTAGCGAAATACGGATATTTTTCCATAATCTTTTTAATATGCTCATCATCGATGCCGACTAAGTCGATAGGAAGCGAAGTCGCCGCATCGGTGATATTTGCGGTCGGATGTCCTACGACGTAGAAGTATCCGTCGATCTTTTTATCTTTTAGCGCCATAGGGCATTCTTGCGCGGTTAAGACACCGTGCTGGGCGAGCTTTTTAAGATCGAAGTCGTAGTTTTCAAAAACTATCGTGCTGGTTAACTCGTTGCCGCTGCCCGGGTTTCCGATATTGATCTTTTTGCCCGCAGCGTCGCCGTAGGCTTTGATACCGCTCTCCTTAGAGACGACGAAAGCCAAAAGCTCCGGATAGATCGAAATTACGGAGCGTAAATTTTTATCCGCCGCGCCTTGGAATTTGCCCGTACCGTTGTATTTATCATAGACGACGTCGCTTTGAACGAAGCCGAAATTTAGCTCTTTTTTAAGCACGTTATTGACGTTATACGTCGAGCCGCCCGTCGATTGCACAGAGCATTTCATATTTTTATCCATATTTACCAAGCGGCAAATCGCGCCGCCTACCGGATAATAGGTGCCGGTCATACCGCCGGTGCCGATATTGATGAACTCCTTAGCGCCTGAAACGCTAGCTAGTAAGGCCAAACCGGCCAAAGCAACAGAAAATTTTTTCATCTTTGCTCCTTTTTGAGTTAAAAGTTTGAAAGTATTGCTAAATTTCTATAAAATTCTAATAAAAACAGATCGAATTTCGCGCAAATTTACGATTTTACACATCGCGGCGCAAGTGATTTAATATCAAAGTAGCTCGGCGATCTGCTCTGATATGCAGAATTTTACCGCGATAAAATTCTAAGCTTGAAATCCAAACGCCCGTGGATAAAATTTAACGCTATAAATTTCAAGTCTTAATAACTCACGCCGCTAAGATACAACCCGTTCGGCGGAAAGGGGATTCTGCTAAGCGCTCGCGAGAAGCTGATCTTGTGCCCGATCTGCACGGATTTTAGGGCGTTTGCGACCATCAGCCGCACCTGCGCTCGCAAAAATCCGTTGGCTTTAAAATTTATCAAGGTTAAATTTCTAAAAGAGTAGGCGCGCGCGACGTAGAGCTCGCGCACGGGGCTTTTTATGTCGCTGCCGCTTTTCATAAACTCGCTAAAATCGTGCTCGCCGACGAAATTTGCAAGC
>CAUSAC010000024.1:0-31716 GCA_963529615.1 uncultured Campylobacter sp.
ATATTTTGGAGCTTGCACGCCTCCTAAGCGAAAACGCGCTAAAAAATTTAGAATTTTGCTTTGAAAACTCCACTCTTAAAATCTCCGGCGCGGATAATTTGATAATGCTTAAAGGAAGCCTTAAAAAGCTCGCGAAACCCGCAATTTTTGCGATAAAATTCCTTTAAATAGCGCCCTGCTTGTCACGCAAGTTTAAGACGGGCGGAGTTCGTTTAATTTTATGAGCTTGAAGCGGGCGATAAATCCCTATCAATAGCGCTTTTTAAATTTTAATTCCATTCTTGGCTAAAGAATAGATGCTAAAAAATCCGTAGTCGGTGCGGACGCAAAGGCGCTCGCCTGAGATTTTAATAGCAGCAGTTTTGACGCAGTGCTCACACTCAAACTCGCCTAAGAGGCGAAAATCCTCCAAGCTGAATGCTTTAAATCCACCGTAAAAGTATGTAAGAAAAATTTGATCGTTTGCGGCAAACCTCATTACGCTTCTTGGCGCGCTTAGACGCTTTTTGCTTGCGACGTCCCAAAAATACAGCTCATCAAAGCCGTTATTTACCACTAAAATCGCGTCATTTTTGATAAGCCCCACGTTTAGGGAGTGGATATAGCCCACGTCGCATTCGATACGGCAAAGCTCGGCGAAGTCTTTTAGGCGGTATAGCCTAGCGATATTTTTGCCATTTTCATCCCCACTGGCTACGCAAATTTTATTGCCGAAGCCTATAGCTTTCGCCGAAAAATCCGTTTTAAAATTTAGCTTCTTGTCGCTTCCGAAAGCTAAAATTCCATCTGTGCCGCAGGCTAGAATTTCGCCGTTGCCGCTTAGAGTAGAACTAAAGCCTCCTCCTGTGATACCCCAGGCTTCAAAAAGCCTACTGAATTTCTCTCCGTCAAAAAGAAAGAATTCGTGGTCCAAATCAAGCACTAAAGCTTTTTCGGTGGCGGTTATTTTCCATGCTAAAATTTTTGGTAGCTCAATTCGCGCAAGAGTTCTTAGCTCGCCGTCCAGCACGATTAAATAATCGCAGCCATGCTCGTTAAAATTACATTTATAGACGTAAAATTTATCCTCAAACTCGGCAAATCTAAGCGCTCCGCTGTATCCGCCGCCGATATAGGCATGCGCTATTGCCTCGCCGAATTTTGCTTCTTTGTTTTCGTAGATGAAGCCCTTTTTTAGGGCATCAACTTGCTTTTTTACAAAAGCTTTTTGCAGAGCATCGCAATTTGCGAATTCTTTAGAGCTCAGCCTTTCTTTGCCGTTTTGTAGCGTCTTTGAAATCAAACTAAGCCTTTGCGTTTGAAGTAGAATTTCTTTCTTGCCGTCGGTAAATTTTTTCATAGCAGCCCCTAAGTATAAATTTTAAGTCTAATTTTAGAATTTCAAAGCTTAAACTGCGGGGTGCGGCAAAGCTGTTTAAAATCTACCGAGCGCTTCTTTGACGTGATCTTCCGCCATGTCGATATTCCACATCGGCTCAAAGACGAGATCGATCTCCACCTCGCCGATGCCCTCCACGCTCTCGGCACCCGCGCGCACCCATTCCACCATCATCTCATGTAGCGGGCACGACTGAGTCGATAGCGTCATCGTGACTTTGGCGTTGTTCGCCTCATCTACCGCTACGTCGTAGATGAGCCCTAGTGACACGACGTCAAAGCCCACCTCAGGGTCCACCACGGCGCGAAGCGCGTCATAAATTTGTTCTTTCGTTACTTTCATTTTTCCTCTCCAAATTTTATGTAGTTAAAGATATTTACGGTGTTAATTAGCACCAAAATTATACTTACCGCTTGCAAGATCGCTGCAGGCGTTAGCGCTCCGAAGCCCGCGCACGCAAGCGCTAAGACGTTTGGCACGCAGGCTGCGTAGGCGATCTTTTTGATTATCATATCCTCTAGCATAGGGATTTTGCGCTTGCCGACGAAGGGCGAGACGTAGTGGTACCAGATGAGAAAGGGCGCGATTTTATAAAGGTGCGCGACGATGAAGGCGAACAAAAAGCCGTATAGCAGCCAAAACGCCGCCAAATCTGCGCGACCCATTAGCCAAAATGCCGCGCTAAATCCCAAAGCCGCCAGCGAGATGTATACGTTTAAATTCCAATAATCGATCGCTTTTCGCACGCGCCTGGCTAGGATATAGATCGCCTGAGCCGCAAAGCTCGCAAGCGCGGCAAAGGCGATGAAAATTCCAAAGTCTTTTAGTAAAAACAGCCCCGCGAGCAGATACAGCGCCAGTGAAGCTTTTGCCAGTGCGAAGCTTAGATCGTGCGCCAGACTAAACATCGGCAGCAGCACGCACGCAGCGCCTACGATGACGAAAAACACGAAGCCTAGCACGAAGTATATGTGATAGGATAAAATTTCTGAAAAATATACTCCGAAAATTTCCACGCCGCTAAGTGCTAGCACGAGCGCGAAGCCAAGGCTGATCCCTACCGCTAAAAACACAGCCGAAATCGCAAGCGCAACGGCGGGGAAGCTCCATTTGGGCGTGCCGATGAAGCTTAGCGCGTAGCAGATCGTAAAATAAAATAGACTAAGCAGCAAAACGGCGCCGCCTGCGTGCATCAAAGGGATGCTTGAAAGCAGCAATCCCGCGCTTAGCAGAGCCACGCCCGCGCCGTAGGCGAGGAGATTTAAAAACGCAAATTTGACGGTGAAAAATTCCTTTTGGATGATAACGGAGGTGAGCTGATAGAGCGCTCCAATGATTATGCTGATTACGAAACCCAGCAAAAATACGTGAAAAAAGCTCGCCGTCTGCAGCGCTTGGATCGCGCCGAAATCCGCCTTTAAAAAGCTCGCCGCGCTTAACAGCAAAAAGATAAAGCCGCAGATGAAATAGCCGCCCACGATGCGAAACGGCGGCGAAAAGGTCGTGATATTCATCTAAATTTTAAAGCTCTTTAGCCGTGGCACTTCGCGTCGGTATCGAAGCCCTCATTGACCGCGCCGGGTTTTAGACTGATGGTGAGCTTGACCGCGTCGCCGTCCAGATCTTCGCGTGCTATGTCAAATTTAGACTCGATTTTTGGGATCAGCCCCATCGGGAATTTATGATTGACCATGACGACCTTTTTGGTTTCGTCTTTTACGAAATTTAACGCCACCAATGCATTTACCATAGGCTCTGGCGGAACGCATTTGCGCGAATCAAAGCCGATGTATTCCACGCCGCCCTGCGATTTTTTATAAAATTTCACCGTAGCGCCCGCCGCGTCGAACTCCTGCCAGTCTGTGAAAAAATCCATACTTGATCCTTTTTTAAAATTTCGCGCGATTATATAGCAAATTTTAAAATTTTGAAATGAGGCAGGTCAAGTCCTATTCGGAATTTGTAAATTTAGCCGAATTTTAATACACTACGCGTTAAAATTTTAAATCCGAGGACCATCATGCAGACCATCACGATCATCGATACGTTCGGCTTTTTTTTCAGGCTTTACTACGCTATGAGCGGGCTTAAGACCAAAGACGGCAAACCCAGCGGCATGGTGAGCGGGTTTGCGAGCTTCATCGCAAATCTTTCGAAGGAATTTAAGAGCGATTATATAATTTTCGCTCTGGATAGCAAGGGCAAGACCTTTCGCTCGGATATCGATCCGAACTACAAAACTAACCGCCAAGCCCCGCCGCCCGCGCTTTTGCAGCAGCTGCCGGTCTGCATCGAGATGATCGAAAAGATGGGGCTTTACTCGCTCGGACGCGAGGGATATGAGGCGGACGATCTCATCGCAAGCGTCGTTAAAAAGCACGGCGCCACGCATAAAATCAACATCGTTACCTCCGACAAGGACCTGTATCAGCTCATCGGCGAAAACGTTAAAATTTACAGCCACGGCAAAAAGATGCTTTACGGAAGGGATGAGTGCTTGCAGCGCTATGGCGTCTATCCCGAGCAGATCGTGGATTTTTTGGCGATCTGCGGCGACAGCGCCGATAATATCCCGGGCGTGCGCGGCATCGGCGATAAGGGGGCGAAGAAGCTTTTGGACGAGTGGGGCTCGCTTGATGGGATCTATTCAAATTTAGACCGCCTGCCGCAGAACAAACAGCGCGAGTATCTGATAGAGGGAAGGCAGAGCGCCTACATAAGCAAGCGCCTGGCTACGCTTTACGACGAGCTGGAAATCCCGCCTTTAGAGGATGCGAAATTTCCGCAGCAAAATCCGCTTTTTAAAATCCGCGAAATTTTAAAAGATTACGCGCTAAATAGGCTTCTTTCGGCGTTAAGCCTGCAGGAACAGAACGGACTTGATCTTTGGGGCGAGGGCAAAGGCGCAAGCGCAAAAAGCTCCGTTTTAAGCGGGGGCGGGAAGGGCGTGGGCGCAGAGCCGTCTCGCGGCGGCTCTATCTTAGACGCTGCCGTAGGGGGGCTAGACGGGCAAAATTCTATCCCTGGCGGCTCTGCTTGCGGCGGACAAAGCTGCGAGAGCGCTTTTAAAACGCCCTTTGAGCCCGTTTGTATCACCGATGCCGCGGAGCTTGCGAAGCTATGCGAGAGTATTGACGCAGAGACCTTGGTGAGCTTCGATACGGAAACCACTAGCGTCGATAGCAAAAGTGCCAAGATCGTGGGTTTTTCGTTTGCGTTTAATGAGGAGTGCGCCTATTACGTCCCGCTCGCGCATAGCTATTTGGGCGCTCCTGCTCAAATTTCTTCGGAAGCGGCAAAGGTCGCGATCGGCTCGCTGTTTAACGGATATGTAGTGGGGCAAAATTTAAAATACGATTTTGAGATTGTGAAAAATAATTTTAATATCGAGCCGCCTGCGCGCTTTGCCGATACGATGGTGTTAGCGTGGCTGCTCGATCCCGCAAACGCCGTGGGGATGGACTCTATCTCGCCGCGGTATCTTGGGTATGAGACTGTGCATTTCGGCGACGTCGTCAAAAAGGGCGAGACCTTCGCCTCCGTGGAGCTGGACGCCGCTACGATCTATGCGAGCGAGGATGCGTGGGTGACGCTGAGGCTATATTTTAAGCTCAAGGGGCTGCTAGAGCCTGCGCTTTTTAAGCTCGCGCAGGAGCTTGAGTTCCCGTTTGTGCGGGTACTTTGGCAGATGCAAAGATGCGGCATCAAGATAGACGCGGAGATGATAAAGCGCCTAATCGCGCGCAACGAAAAGTCCCTGCGAGCGCTCACGGATGAAATTTACGAGCTTTGCGGCGAGCAGTTTAATATAAACTCCCCCGCTCAGCTCGGCGCCGTGCTTTTCGAGCGGCTCGGGCTACCTGCGGCGAAGCGCACCAAGACGGGCTATAGCACCGATGAAAGCGTGCTAAAGGATCTTACGGCGCTGCATCCCGCGGTAAGTAAAATTTTAGACTACCGCGAGCTGTTTAAGCTGCAAAGCACCTACTGTGAGCCGCTGCTACAGCTTGCTCTGGCCGATCCGCAAAACCGCGTCAGATCGAATTTCTTGCAGACCGGCACGGCTACCGGGCGGCTGGCGAGCAAAAATCCGAACCTGCAAAATATCCCTGCGCGCGGCACTTTTGCGAAGGACGTACGGGACTGCTTCCTAGCAGACGAAGGCTACTCACTGATCTCGCTTGATTACTCGCAGATCGAGCTGCGCCTGCTAGCGCACTTTTCGCGCGATCCTGCGCTTTTGGCGGCGTTTAGGGCGGATGAGGACATTCACGCGCGCACGGCGATTAGCATCTTCGGCGACGCGCAGCCCGCGCACCGCACGATCGCAAAGAGCATAAATTTCGGCCTCATCTACGGCATGGGCGCGGGCAAATTAAGCGACAGCCTAGGCATCGCGCGCGCAGAGGCGAAAAGCTATATCGAGCGCTATTTCGCGGCGTTTTCTACGATCAAGGAATTTTTGCATAGCATAAAATCGGATGCGAAAGCAGACGGCTACGTAAGCACGCTTTTTGGGCGCAGGCGCTACTTCGACTTCGCAAATGCGCGCAACAACATGGTCTATGCGAGCTACGAGCGCGAGGCGGTAAATACGAAATTTCAAGGCTCCGCCGCCGACATTATCAAAAAGGCGATGGTTGAGATTTCGCCGCTGCTAAATGGCGAGGCGCGGCTGATATTGCAGATCCACGATGAGCTGATCTTCGAGGTGCGGGACGATTTGGCGCAGAGCTTCGGCGAGCGCGCGCAGGAGATAATGCAAAGTGCTGCGAGCCTAAACGTGCCTCTAAAGACGAGCCTAAACATCGCCAAGCGCTGGGGCGAGCTGAAGTAGCTATGCTAAATTTAAAACGCGACTAAAATTTAAGCGGAATTTAAACGGCGTGCAGAATTTTAAATTTTGAGCGAGTGCAGAGCCTAAATTTGCCCGTTTGATAAATTTAATCGCGCTAAATTTAGACCGAGCGACTAGCGGATTATACGCACGCCTCGTAAAATTTAACGAGTGAAAATCCATACAAAATTTAGCCCGCGAAAAATAGACATAGGTTTTGCAAAAAGCAATTTTTGTAAGATGAAATGATCGGCGAGTCTTTTTAAACCGGCGGCTCGTAAAGATGAGCGCCCTTATAGCCTCACGAGCGAAGCTATAAGGATTTCGGACTAAATTTTGGCATGAATTCTGCGCGCGTAAATTTTACAAGCCTGTATAAAATTCTACAAGTTTACGTAAATTCCCCGCGCCGCCTATTTTTTAGATTTTTCTAGCGCGGCCGCAAGGTCGGCTATGAGATCGTCCGCGTTTTCAATGCCTATGGCTAGGCGCAGCAAATTTTGACTGATGCCGATGCGCTCTTGCAGCTCGCGCGGATAGCTCTCGTGCGTCATCGACGCAGGATGGCAGATCAGGCTCTCTACGCCGCCCAGGCTCACGGCTAGATCAAATAGCTCAAGGCTGCGTGCAAAGGTTTTATAGTCGTATTGCGGCTTAAGCACCAGTGAGACGACCGCTCCGATGCCGCTAGCTTGGTGATTTTGTATCTCTTTTTCGTTAGCCGAATGCGAGCCTGCAAAATTTACCGCCTCTACCGCAGGATTGCCGCGTAAAAATTCTATTATCTTTAGCGTATTTTCGCTCTGGCGGTCGAAGCGCACGCTTAGCGTTTTAAGCCCGCGTATGAGCGAATACGCGTCGGTAGGCGATAGCGTCGCGCCCAGAGTGTTTTTCATAAACTGAATTCTTGCGGCAAGCTCGTCGTCATTCGTCGTAACGATGCCGGCGATCAGATCGGCATGCCCGCCTATGTATTTGGTCGCGCTATAAACCACGACGTCTGCGCCGTGCTCTAGCGGGCGCTGATAATATGGGGTCAAAAAGGTATTATCCATAACCACAAGCGCGCCGTTTTTGTGCGCGAGCTCGCTGATACGCTCAATATCGGTTACTCGCAAAAGCGGATTTGATGGCGTCTCGATGAATACCATTTTGACGTCGCTCGGAATTTCGGTGATCAAATTTAGATCGTCCACCAAGTCGTAATTGACCCCTTGATTTTTAAAAATCCCGCTTACGTAGCGATAGGTGCCGCCGTAAACGTTGTTATTTAACAGCACGCGATCGCCGCTTTTAAGCAGCGCAAATGCAGCGCTCGTAGCCGCCATACCCGAGGCTAGCGCGAAGGCGTATTTGCTGCCTTCAAATTTTGCGAAAAGTTCCTCGAAGGCGTTGCGCGTAGGATTTGCGCCGCGCGAATAGGCGTATTTGCCGAAATCATCCAGGCTTTCTTGCACGAAGGTGCTGGCTAGATATATCGGCGGAATCACCGCGTTATGGGGGTTGGACTTAGCCTCTATGCCCTTTACGATTAGGGTGTCTATTTTCATATTTTCTCCTTGAAATTTAATGGATTTAAAAGCTCATCGCTCCGATAAATTTAGCTATGCGCTCGTCGTTGCTACCGAAGAATTCCTCTGCGTCGCCGTCGAATGCGATAACTCCACCGTCTAAGAATAAAATTCTATCTGCAATCTTACGCGCAAAGCCCATATTGTGCGTGACGATGATAAGCGAGCGATCCTCTGCGGCAAGCTCTGCGATAGTCTTTAGCACCTGTGCCTCAAGCTCGGGATCGAGCGCGCTCGTAGGCTCATCCAGCAGCAAAAACTCAGGCTGCATCGCAAGCGCCCGCGCGATCGCCACGCGCTGGCTCTGACCGCCGGAGAGGCGAGCCGGATACGCGCCAGCTTTATCCGCCATACCGACTTTTTTTAGCAGTGCCATTGCATTTGCCTCGGCAAGCTCGCGTGGCTGTTTTAGCACATGTATGGGTGCTTCGATGACGTTTTGCAAGACGTTGAGGTGCGGAAAGAGATTGAAGCTTTGAAAAACCATGCCTGTATGCGCGCGGAATGGATGATACTCGCTTGTTTTATGCGGAGCGTCGAAATTTATCTTAAACTCGCCCAGTTGTAGCTCGCCGCTGCTTGGAATTTCGAGCAGATTTATGCAGCGCAGCATCGTGGATTTGCCGGAGCCGGAGCTTCCTAAAATCACTGTCGTTTGCCCATCGCGAAATTCTAAGCTTAGCTCGTTTAGCACGACGTGATCGCCGAAGCGCTTAGTTAAGTTCGTAAATTTTATCATCACACGAACCTTGAAAATCGTCGCTCTAGCTTGGATTGTAAGAACGTAAGAAGGGTGCAAACTGCTAGATAAAATAGCGCCGCCAGTACGTATAACGTAAGCGGATCGAATGCCCGTGCAGCGATACGTTGAGCGACCATAAACATATCAACCATCGTAATCGAGGCTACGAGCGAGGTGTCTTTAAGCGTAGAGATAAATATATTTGATAGTGGCGGCAGCGATATGCGCGCTGCTTGCGGAGCGATGATGCGGCGCAGAATTTGAGCGTAGCTCATGCCTAGCGAAGTAGCCGCTTCCCATTGCCCTTTTGGTACCGATAGGATCGCAGCTCGCACCGCTTCTGAAGCGTAAGCGCCGATATTTAGGCTAAAGGTAATGATCGCAGCAGCCCAAACATCAAGTGTGATCCCGATGATTGGAAGCCCGAAATAGACGATAAAAAGCTGCACCAAAAGCGGAGTGCCACGAAAAATCCAAATATAAATTTCGCTTAGCTGCTTTAAAATTTTAAAATTTGCGATGCGTGCGACCGCCGTCAGCACCGCAAGTGCGAGCCCGAGCAGAAATGAGATTATCGTAAGCGGGATCGTAACTTGCAGCAGGGCTAGCGCCATCGGCTCTAGCGAGCTGCTAACAAGCTCTAGAATTCTGCTTGTTTCGTTCATTCACTCACATCTTTGCCGAAATATTTAAGCGAAATTTCTTTTAGCTTGCCTTCGGCTTTGAGTTCGTTTAAGGCTTTGCTGATTTGATCTGCGAGCTCTTTATTGCCCTTCTGCACGATTGCAGCGCTATAATCGACATCTTTTAGCTTTGCGGCGATCTTAATCGGAGCGTCCGGACGTTGCTTTAAAAAGTCGTAAAATACGGTATTATCGCGCACGACGGTATCTACGCGGCGAGCGATCAGCAGCTCCATACTTTTGGCGAAACTATCGACGGTTACGTTTTGCGCGCCGTATTTTTTAGCGACTTGTGCCCAGTTGCTGGTAGCGGAGTCCGCATTTTTCTTGCCTTTTAAATCCTCGAAGCTTTTAATGTCGTTGTTATCTTTATGCACGATAATAGCTCCGTAAACGACGGTGTAGGGCACAGAATACTCATATTTTTTCTTGCGCTCATCAGTAATGCTTACTTGATTAAACACAGCGTCTGCCTTGCCTGCATCAAATGCTGCAAGCATCGCATCCCAAGGCGCAGTTAGAAATTCTATTTTTAGACCAAGCTTTTCGGCGACTGCGCGTGCGACATCTACGTCGTATCCTACGAGCTCATTTTTGTCGTTATAATACGAAAATGGCGAAAAGGTGCCTTCAGTAGCTACTTTAAGCGTACCTTCGCGTAGTGTTTTAGCGTTTGCGACGCATATTAAAAGCGCGCACGCAAGCAAAGTTTTTATTAAATTTTTCATAATTCCTCCAAAATTTTATGAGCGAAATTTAAAATGCGAAATTCCGCCCAACCAAGTTTAAAATTTCACGCTTCAACTAAGCGGTTGTAGAATTTACTCCGTAATGTCTTTGCCAAAATATTTAAGTGAAATTTCTTTCAGCACGCCTTTTTGCTTTAGCGATTTTAGCGCGGAATTTATCTGCGCCGTCAGCTCGTCGTCCTTTTTAAGCAGCACGGCGGAATAGATCGGCTCATTGCCTTGAGCTGCGATCTTTAGCGGGGCGTTCGGGCGCTGCTTCATATAGTCGAAAAATGTGATGTTGTCGTTGATCGTAGCGTCTGCGCGACGAGCTATGATGAGCTCCACGCCCTTGCTAAATCCGTCTGCTGTAACGACCTCGGCGCCGTAGCTGCGCGCCATGTCCGCCCAGTTACTGGTAGCGGAGTGGACGCTTTTTTTGCCTTTAAGATCCGCAAAACTCTTAATCTCCTCGTTATCAGCTCGCACTACCAGCGCAGCATAAGCCACAGTATAAGGCTCGCTGAAATTATATTTTTTCTTGCGCTCCTGTGTGATGCTTACTTGATTCATCGCTATGTCCGCTTTGCCTGCGTCAAATGCCGCCAGCATCGCATCCCACGGCGCGGTTAAAAATTCCGCCTTTAGCCCTAGCTCTTTTGCCAGCGCGCGAGCGATATCGACATCAAAGCCGGTAAGATTATTTTTCTCGTCATAGAAAGAATACGGCGAGTAAGTCCCCTCCGTGGCTATTACGAGCGTGCCCTCTTTGAGCGTCTTAGCGCCTAAGGTAGCGGTGATCAGCGCTGTTGCGAGCAGGGCTTTTAATATTTTCATTACATCTCCTTGAAATTTAGCTATCGCTCGCGCTGCGAGCAGATGCGCGATTATATCGTGCGGAATATATAATTTTTATTAAAAATTCTAAATTTTAGTAAGACGTGATACAAAATTTCGCCTGCATGACAAAACTTTAGCTCATATATTTTTAAAATTTTGACAGAGGTGATTTATAAAATTTCAAGTTTATTAGGTAAAAGTATCACAGACCGAATTTAGCCTGCGATATAAAATAAAATTTGCAAGTATTTCGAGGCGATTTTTTGAGTTAGAAGCTAAAATTTTACGCAAGCTAGATTTCTGCTTGCAGTTGCGAGCGCAAGAGAAGCAAAATTTCTCTCAAAAGCGCTCGCAAGACGAGCTTTTTAGAAAAGACGAGCCGCTAACGCGTTTGATAATCCCCGCGGACGACGTATTTATAGGTCGTCAGCTCCCTCACCCCCATCGGTCCTCTGGCGTGCAGCTTTTGCGTGCTGATGCCGATCTCGCCGCCAAATCCAAACTCGCCGCCGTCGCTAAAGCGCGTCGAGGCGTTGGCATAGACGACCGCGCTGCCGACTTCGTTTAAAAACCGCTCGACGTTTGCGTAGTCCTCACTTAAAATCGCGTCCGAATGCCCGCTAGAATGCGCGTTTATAAAGCTAATCGCCTCGCCCGTATCCCGCACGGCGCGTACAGCCAAAACGAGATCCAAAAACTCGGTGCCAAAGTCGCTCTCGCCTGCAAATTTGACGTTTTTTGCGCCTCGCAGCCCTGCCTCGCACGCGCTCAAAAGCTGCTCGCTCACGCGAAACTCGACCTCTGGCATCTCGCGCACAAGCCCCGGTAAAATTTTACCCGCCACGCGCTCGTGTAAAAGCACGCACTCAACGGCGTTACAGACGCTTGGGCGCTGGGTTTTGGCGTTTTTGATTATCTTTACCGCCTCGCTCAAATTTGCGCTCTCATCGACGAAGATATGGCACACTCCGGCGCCCGTCATGATGATCGGCACTGTCGCGTTTTGCGCGATAAAATCTTTTAAGCCCTTGCCTCCGCGCGGTATCAAAACGTCGATATACTCGCTCATTTTCGCCATTTTCGCCACTACTTCGCGCTCAGGGCTCTCCACGAGCTGCACGGCGCCTTTTGGAAGGCCAAATTTAGCCCCCGCTTCGTTAAATAAATTTACTAAAAAAATATTTGAATTTAGCGCGCTGGCGCTTCCTCGCAAGATCGCCGCGTTGCCGCTTTTTAGCGCCAAAGCCGCCGCGTCGATGCTGACGTTTGGACGGCTCTCGTAGATGATGCCAAGCACCCCCAGCGGCACGCGAACGCGGCTGATTTGCATGCCATTTGGATGGCTCCAGCCGCCTAGATTTTCGCCCACGACCTCTGCAAAACCCGCCACCTCGCGCACGCCCTGTGCCATAGCTTCGATGCGAGCGTCCGTTAGCCTTAGGCGATCTAGAAGCGCCGAGCTCAAGCCCGATTTTTCGCCGTTTGCAAGGTCTTTGGCGTTCGCCGCTTTTATAGCCTCTTTTTGCACCAGCAGCTCGTCCGCTACGGCGTTTAAAATTTTAAATTTAGCCTTGCTACCAAGCCTCAAAAGCTCCCCGCAAGCGGCCTTTGCGCGCTTACAGATATCTAAAATTTCATTCATTTTCGCTCCTTAATCATATTTATATTTTAAGTTTACCATATGGTTTAAATTTGATATATTTTTAAATGCATCATTTAGGTTAAACCCCAGTCGTAATAGCAAAATTTCAATATTTACAGTTATTGATTTTGCTTTTGTTTTTGGCGGATTATTGTGAAAGATATCATTGCGTGCCTTACGAATCATAGAAAATACATTTAAAAGACTATTTTTTTGTGCCGTATTCTGGCAACTTTTGCCCCTTGTATTCGCACACGCTTGCAAAAATATCTCTGAAATCGCTCCAATTCGAGCCTATGACGTTTTGCAAATCACCTAGCGTAAATAAATCAAGCACCTCAAAGCTATTCATTTGCTCTGTTAGATTAACCTTTTTGGTCTGCGCTATGTGGGCAGCTTGTTTTATTAGCTTCGTATTTTTTCCGTATAAAAACCAGTCGTCGGCGTTAGAATTTGAACTATAAATTTCAGATAGTACTAGTGCAACTTTAGAACGCAATGCCGTTTCAAAAATATGGATGATTAAAAACATTTCGTGGTGCGATTTTATGCGTTTATTATAGATTGAAATGACTAAATCAAAGATGTCAACATTATTTTTGGCATATTTTTTAATAATGACGGCAGCTTCTTTGCAAGCACCCAACAAATATTTATTGTGAAGCAGTGCAATAGAATTTTTAAGTTTATCGAAGCCCGGCATTTTCGTTGCATCACAGTCTAAGTTTTCACATAGTTTTTTACAGATTACACTTTCAAGATACATTTAATCATCTTTTGTTATAATAGTACCAATTTGGAGGTCTCATCGCTATGAATTAAGCGAGTATCCGAAAGGAAAGACACTCCAAATTCTATATTTTCATTCAAAATTTCACTCATTTTGTTTCCTTGACTTATAAAAAATCGCAAGCTACACGGGCTAGTCTAGCAAAGAATATCGCCACTGCCGTACTTGTGGCAGTATTGTAAAGTATGCTTTTATTCATTTTCTCAAAGATTTCTCCCTATGCTGTAAATTTACTATCAGCCAAACTCATGCCATAAATCCCTTCTTTAGCTATTTCTCGGCATTATGCCCAACCTTCTCATTCCAATTCGCGCATAGTGCTTTTACGTAATCCGCCGGCTCATATCCGCGCAGTTCAAAAACGTCTAGCTCGCCGTTTTTATCGGCGTCCAGTTCGTTAAATTTCGCCGCCCAAGCCGCGCCTTGCGCCGAAAATTTAAGCTTGATATTCTTTGGGGCTACCGCTTTCTCCCGCTCGGCGCGGTTTAGCGTGCCGCCTTGATCCTTGTCGTTAGCCTCTATAAAAATTCTAGCGGGATTTGCCTCTTTGCACGCCCACGCCGCGCCCGCCAAAAGTAGCGCAAAAAATATAATCTTTTTCATCTTCGCCTTCCGTTTGAAATTTTAAACGCACAGAACACGGCTAAAATTTCATTGCAGCGCGATATTATCCGCGTGGATCGCGTCATCGTCGCTTTTGTAGCCTAAAGCCTGCTCTATCTCATCGCTTTTTACGCCCGCTATGCGCGCAAGCTCGCAGCTTGAATAGTTGCTAATACCGTGCGCCAGCAGCTTGCCGTCAGTCGCGCAGACGTTTACGATCTCGCCGCGCTCAAACTCACCGCGCACCTCGGCAATCCCGACCGCAAGCAGGCTTTTGCCCGATTTTATCGCCTCTGCCGCCCCCGCGTCGATAATCACCGCGCCTTTGCTGATCGCGCCGTATGCGAGCCAGTATTTGCGCGAACTAAGCCGCGCCGCGCCCGCGCTAAAGAGGGTGCCGACCTCCTCGCCCGCCGCTATTTTAAGCAAAATTCCGTCCGTACGCCCGTTTGCGATGATCAGGCTCGTGCCGATCTGATTAGCCATTTGCGCCGCCGCGATCTTGGTCGCCATGCCGCCCGTGCCGAATTTACTGCCCTCGCCGCCTGCCATTTTGACGACGTGCTCGTCGATTTTTTCGATAAAGCTTAAAAGTTTTGCGTCCGCGTGCTCGCTCGGATTTTTGTCGTACAGCCCGTCGATATCGCTTAAAATCACGAGCAGATCAGCATCGATTAGCCCCGCTACTAGCGCACTTAGCGTGTCGTTGTCGCCCACTTTCAGTTCATCTGCTACGACGGGATCGTTTTCGTTGATAATCGGCACGATGCCGCGCGAGAGTAGCTCCGCGCAGACGTTTCGCACGCTAAGATAGCGCGCCCTGTCGCTAAAATCGCCTCGGCTTAACAGCAGCTGCGCGATAATGCGGTCATGCGCCCAAAACAGCCGCTCGTAAAGATGCATAAGCGCGACCTGCCCGACCGCCGCTAGAGCCTGCTTGCGGCTTAAAATTTTAGGTCTTTGCGCGATGCCTAGCAGCCCCATGCCCGCGCCCACGGCGCCCGAGCTTACCAAAGCCACGCAAAAGCCCGCATCTTTTAGCTTGCAAATTTGCGCGACTAGACTTTTGATGAGCCGCTCATTTAGCGAACCGTCCGCATTGGTAAGCGTTGAGGTACCGATTTTTACGATGATACGTTTTGCGCCGCCCAAAAGCTCTTTTCTACCCATTTTCCGCTCCGAAATTTTTGAAAATTATATCGAAAACGGCTTATTTTAAATTTTATGTTTTGAGCTAAGTAGATGCGAGCTTTTGGTTCAAATTTATTCTCGAGTAAAATTCCGCGGCTTCTAAATACGAGAAATAAAATTCTTCAGATAAAAAGCTCGATTGTTAGTATAAAATTTTTTTATAAAGCGTAGAGATAGTCTGTTTACGAAGATCGTAACGGGAGTTTAGCTCCCGTTATCGCGCGAAATTTACTGACTTAAAATTTACCGGATCCTTGCTAAAGCGCGGCGTTGAGGTTTAGTTGCATCTCGACGTCGTCGCTAACGAGCAAAATTTTCTTCATTTTAGCCTACTTTTTGGTGGCATTGCCTTCTTTATCTTCAGTCTTCACCTCTTTCGGCCCCACATAATCCTCCCCAAAATAAGCCTTCTTTATCTCTTCTTTTTTGATTGCGGCTTTCTTTTCGTAGATTTTGTATTCAGGCTTCCAGTAGTTTAGCATATTGTTTAACCCGCTGTGTCCTACCTCGGCGTGACAGCTAGCGCAGGTTAGTCGTTTATCGGTATTTAGCAAGCTTTGATAGTGAGCGTGCATCTTTTGAGCTTGCGGGCTTGTTAGCTTATTATCAACTAAATTCGTATGGCAGCTAACGCAACCGTTATCAAATACGAAGTGCTCTCTTTTCTCTCTATTTTTATGCCAGTCTATAGCATCCGGATCTTTAAAGAAATGAATATATCCCTCCATTAGTCCGTTTTTAGCTTTAACTAGGACGTATTTGGCTAGGTTGTCGTGAGGTATGTGGCAGTCTACGCATTTAGCCCTTACTCCGCTTTTGCCTTTGCCGCTATGTACGTCGTTACTATAAGCTATAACCATAGGATCCATCTCGTGGCATACTACGCAAAACTTCTCTCCGCTAGTTTCTTCTAGGGCGTAATGCACGGGTAGTACGACTAAAAATCCTATAATGCCGCTTACTAATATAATAAGCGCTAGTACTTTCTTTGAAATTTTCATGGCGTTACCCCCATCCATTGCGGAACTTCGTGTTCGTGACACTCCGTGCACATATTGGTTGATTTTTTATGCTCGTTGTGGCACTCGTCGCAGTATAGCGTAGGGCCGTCGTGAACCGAGTTGTGAGGATTTGCTTTTAGCAGATCCATGTATTCTAGTCTTTTAGCTATCTTTTTCTTGTCGCCGTGACAGGATATACAGCCTTTATCGCCGATAGATTTAAATTTACTAGCGTCGTTTCCTTGTCCTTCGTGACAATCAAGACAGGTGAAGCTTAGCTTTTCGTGATGAGGCTTTAAAGGGTGTTTGGCTCGCAGCTCGTCGGTGACGTTAAGATCAACTAAAGACGTTGTCTTTGCGCTTGGTGCACCTGCGCTAAATGCAAAAGAGCATAGTAGCATAGATACGCACAAGGCGAGAAACGCTTTATGTTTCATGCGAATTCCTTTCGGATGTCAAATTTACAAATTTAACTGCAAATTCGGCTTTAAATTTAAAAGTATCGCAAGCCGAATTCTCGAATTTAATCTTAAATTTGACCTGCGATACAAAATAAGATTTGCAAGTATTTTGAGGCGATTTTTGGGGTTTTCTGCTTCGCAAGCTCGCAACTGTAAGCAGAAGAAGTTAAAATTTGACGAAGATAAGGCGTATAGCCTATCAAGTCAAATTTTAACGAAACCCGCAAAAAGCGTCCGAAAGACGCCGAAAATTAGCCTATATTCTCACCAGCTATCATACCAAACGTTAAGCAGTCAGCTATCGCCACGCTACCTAAGCGGCTAGCTCCGTGTACGCCGCCCGTGATCTCGCCTGCGGCAAATAATCTTGGGATAGGCATCTCGGTTTGTAGCGAGATGACCTGAGCTTTGGTATTGATATCGATACCGCCCATAGTGTGGTGAAGTTTTGGCGTACCGCGCATAGCGTAGAAAGGCGGTTTAGAGATATCTACGCCGTTTGTAGTGGTTTTATCCATCGGTTTGCCAAAGTCTTCGTCTTTGCCCGATTTAACGAAGCTATTGTATCTCTCGACTGTCTTTTTTAGCTCTGCGGCAGGGATTTTATAAGCTGCGGCCAGTTCGTCTAGAGTTTCAAATTTCTTTAGTACGCCTGATTCTAGCGGTTTAGTGTAGTGTTCAGGTATGACCATATTTTTTACGCCATCACTATCGCAGAAGTTGATAGGATAGATATCTGCTTTTGCGTCGATTACTTTAAACATAGCTTGAGAGCGGGTGCGGCGGTCCGCTAGCTCGTTCATATAGCGTTTGCCGGTTCTTGGATCGACTGAAATTCCGTAGCGGAAGCTTCCGTTTACGTTAAACATAGAGCCAACGCCAAAGCCTTTTTCATCAGGGCATGCCCATGGACCAAACTGTATCCAGCTTAGCTGCACCGGAGTTGCGCCGATTCTAAATGCCTCTTTCATAGCGCCTGCGGTTGCGCCAGGGTGGTTGGTGCTATCTGTGCTAGGTAGGATAGATGGATCCTGGACCTGTCTAAAGAATACGTCGCGGCAAAATCCGCCCGCAGCTAGCACTACGCCTTTTTTGGCTTTTATAGTCTTTTTAGTTCCGGTAGTGTTTTCGGCGTCGTCTTTTTGGCTCTTTGGATCAAATTTATAATACTCTCTGATGATCACGCCGTCTACGCCGCCGTCTTCTCCTAGGACGAATTCGTCAAATTTAGCTCTTTGTCTTAGCTCGCAGCCTTGTAGGTTTTTAAAGTATTCTACCATCGGCTGAACGATACCAGATCCCGAGCCATTAGCTGTTTGAAGCGATCTAGGTACGCTGTGTCCGCCTGCGTGAGTAACTTTATCTATGTATTTAGCGCCGCATTTTAGAGTTAGTTTATATGCGTCTTGCGCGCGAGTAGCGATGGTGTCGATTAGATCTACGTGGTTTAGTCCGCGGCCGGCTTTTAGGCAGTCTTTGATAAATAGCTCGTTGCTATCTTTGATGCCTTCTGCTTTTTGTTTGTCGCTGTTTGGAACTGCGAAAATTCCGCCGTTAATTACGGAGTTACCGCCGACGCGTCCCATCTTTTCTAGGATTAGGACTTTGTTGCCCTTTTCGGCTGCGGTGATACCTGCTGCAAGTCCTGCAAAACCGGAACCAACGATTACTACGTCCCACTCTTCGTCAAATTTGACGTCTTTAGCGTTAACCGCAGCGTTTGCATTTACGGAGCCGAGCGCTAAAGCACCCGCGCCAACTAGGCTCATTTTGAGCAGATCACGTCTTGAAACGTTTTCCATGATGTCTCCTTTATTTTACCGTTATACGGTTTTTCTGATGCCTAATTTTGGGAAAATTATACCTAAAGTTAAATAAAAGCAAAATAATATTATTTAAAAATTGTTTTTAAATTTTAAAAAACCGCCGCCGCTAAAAAGCCGCTTATCGGCCACTTGCTAGTTCTAAATTTAGACAAATTTTAAATTTAAATCTCTACATAAAATTTTGTGCGCTATGAGAGTGTGTATCCTGCGCCGGATAAAAGACCCGCTAAAAGCAGGTCTTCATTTCTCGCAAAGCTTGCCGCACGCGTCGGCGCGACACCTGCTGCAGTGAGTCATTTGATGAATGGAGCCGCCGATTAGCCTTCGCATACTGCGAATTTCTTCGTTTGATGGCGATTTGATATTTGCAAAAGGGGTGCCATGCACGGGGATCATCGCCATGCAGTTCATGATATCGGCCTGCCACTCTTTGGCCTTTTTCGCGATACGTGGGACGTGATCCATATTGATGCCGGGGATTACGACCGTATTGATCTTTACGATCATGCGGGCTTCTTTTAGTTTGCGAATCCCTTCCTCTTGGCGCTCCCCAAGAATTCTAGCACCCTCTTCGCCGCGGTAAATTTTGTTTTTGTAGCGCACCCACGCATAAATTTTGCCGCCTACGCCCGGCGTTACGGCATTAACCGTTACCGTCACGTGGCTCACGCCGATTCGCACGATATCATCCACATGCTCGGGCAGGGACAGGCCGTTTGTGGATAGGCAAAGTAGGGCATGAGGGAAGCGGGCTTTGCATTTTTCAAAGGTCGCTAGGGTTTTGTCGGCATCGCACATAGGATCTCCGGGGCCTGCGATACCGATGACTGAGATATCCTGTCTAAATTTAAATAGATTTTCCACGTATAGCGCGGCCTCGTCCGGGCTCTGCACCTTTGCCGTTACGCCGGGGCGGTTTTCGTTGGCGCAGTCGTAGATGCGGTTGCAAAAATTGCATTGGATATTGCAATGCGGTGCTACGGGAAGGTGCACGCGCCCGTAGGCGGCGGACGCTTTTTTGCTAAAGCAGGGGTGGTTGTCGAAGGAGGGTTTGGCGAAAAAATTCATTAATCTTTTTTCCTTCCAAATTTGATAGCGTCCGCGTGGCAAACATCCATACAATCGCCGCAGTTCGTGCAGTTCATCTCGTCGGGCCTAGTGCCCATTTCGCATTTGCGCAAGCAGGCGTTGCAGTTATCGCAGGCATCTGTTTTATAAACGCGAAATATTGAAATTTTACGCAGCAGCTCCATTATGCCGCCGCTAGGACAGGCGAAGCGGCACCATAAATTTGCGACGATCAAGGATGCGGCGATAAGAGCTACGACGACGGCAGTGCGAACTGCCCAGTACCAATCTGAAAATTTAAAGGACATGATAACGGCGTTGAGATACTCGTCGCTGGTGCGGATAGGAATCATGACGCGAGGATTGCCGTAGATAAAATATACGCCCGCGCTAAGCAAAACGGCTAGAACCATGCCTATTTGCGCATATCGTAGCTTCTTATTGTTTTTTAGCTTGAGCTTAAAAGCGGCAAATTTGCCCAGCATTTGATTGACGAATCCGCCCGGGCAAAGCCAGCCGCAAAACGCTCGTCCGAGGAAAATAACAAGCACCGGGATAAATAGCCAAAAGCCGAAAAACACGGTCGCGATCCGCCCCCAGCACGTGATGATCGGACAGGATTGGCAGTTTACGAAAGGCACGATAAAAGGGCATCTAAAAATTCCGTAATATGCCCATTGCCCGATCGCGCCGATAAAAATCAGCTGTACCAAGCGACGAATTTTAGTTAGCCTAGAGACTTTTTTCATCTTTGCCATATTTACTATACTAAACATCTTTTACACCAAACCTTTCTATGAGTTCAAGCCCGCGCGCCGAATGGATGGAGGTAAAGCCGTGCTGCTCGAAAATTTCCTGCCCCTCCGAGCAGACGAAGTCCGCAAAGTCATCGGCAAGCTTCTCGTCTTTTACGTATTTCATGATATTTAGCGTAAAGGTAAGCGGCCCGGGCGGGATGAGTTTCTCGTCGATAGGCATATATTCGATCTTGTCTTTAAACCTATCGTGCGTCGTTAGGCGCTTTTCGATTATGGATGCATCACCCTTGCCATCTACCAGATCGCACATCATCTGGATGACGCATGAGCCGTTGGCGACCATATTTTTCATAACGGGCCCCGTGAGGCCTGAATTTTTCAAAATTCCCTTTACCGGTCCGCTGCCCGGAGGCGATGCCCTTAGCGGTAGCATCACCCGCACGCCGGGCTCTGCCAAATCCTTTAGATCGCGAATGCCCGCGGGATTGCCCTTTGGCACTACTAAAACGTAGTCGGTAAAACATAGCGGTCTAAAGCGGAGGCTAAGGCCAGCCTTACGCAGTTTTTGAGACAGCTCCAAAACGCGAGCGCCGAAAACCTCCGTCTTGCCCTGCAAGGCTAGCAGCGACTTCCCGAGCGCACCCGCAAAGGCGCCGGTGTACTGGATATTATGTCCCGTCCTTGACTCATAAATGGCGTTTAGCTCGTTAAATGCTTCGGACAGTCCTCCGCACGACCAAACCTGCAGGGAACCTGGCTTAAACGGCGTGAAGCCGGCGAGCATCGATTCGGGTCCGGCGATGGCGGCTGCCGCTAAAGCTCCTTTTAAAAAGCCGCGACGAGATTCGTCTATCCCCTTAAATTTCATACAACCTCTCCTTTCTTTGGTTTGTTTTTAAATTTAGAAAATTCTTCATTTTAAAATTTCAAGTAAGACCGCTAAAGCAGTTCTATAAACGCTTCTAGGCGCGTGCGTATCTGCCCGACATCCTGTTTTGAATAATCGGTCTCTAGCGACATATAGTTCGCTCCCGCTTCGCGGCTCGCCTCCTTTATTTTATTCGTCTCGATCGCGTAGGTGTGGCAGCCGCTTAGCACGACGTCGATGACGCCGTCCGCTTGATACTCGCGGATAAATTCCTTGATAATATCGCTTCTAGCGTCGTTTTGATACATCACCGAGCATGGGATTTTGAGATAGCGCTCGGCGATATTTGCGACCAAATCGCCCTTTGTTTGCACTTAGCGAGGACGGTCTTGGCAAAAACCGTGCATAGGGGCTAATTTTAATCGCGGGATTTTTTCGAGCGGTTTTGTAAATTTCGCTCAGCTCAAGCCCCAAGCGGCCCGCGCTAATCTCTAAAAATTTGCCCGTGCCCGCCGAGCATTTGTCGTTCATGATAAAATCCGCTGGTTTGCCGTTTTCTATTTTGATCGCTTTGGTGTCTTGCCCGCCCACATCGATGACGGTGCAGTCTTGCTCAAATAAAAAGTGTGCCCCAAGCCCGTGGCATAAAATTTCGCTCATGCTAAGCTGCGCGTACTCTACGCTAACGCGTCCGTAGCCCGTAGCCGTCACGAAGCCCTCTGCGTAGCCTTTTTGCTCTAAGGCTTGCTTGATCTGGCGCGCGACCTTGACCGCGCTAAAGCCGCTTGGCAGCAAAAATAGCTCGCAAAATTCGCCGCGTTCGTCCATAACGGCGACCTTTGACGAGGTAGAGCCGATGTCGATACCGATAAAATGCATAAAATTTTAAATCCGTCGAAAAATATTTCTACGCCGTAGAACTTTGATTTGAATGTTAGTCTTTTTAAGCTTTTAGACTGCTGAAATTTAGCGTAGGCTTGCGGCGCGGATAAAATTTAGCTTTGCGCCGCATTTGAATTGGTTTTAAATTTAGATTTAAATTTAGCGCTCGCGGGCGATTAAAATTCCGCTTAAAATCACCACCGCGATGCCCGCTAGCACGATCGGACCGGGCAGATGATCGCCTAGCATAATGCCGAGTGCCATGCTAAATAGGATGTCGCTGTAGCTGATCGCGGCGACAATACCTGCTTTGCGTGAAGCGGCGTAGGCGCGCGTCATGTAAATTTGAAAGTAGATACCGCTGACACCCAGAAGCGCCACGAGCACCCAGCCAAAAAGGCTTGGCGGGTTGAAGTAAGCGAGCTTCGCTAAATCCGCGCCGCTGAAAAGTCCTAAAATTGTAACCTCGCTACCTTCAAGCACCCAGCCCGTTATCATCATCGTAGCACTTAGAAAGGTGGCGGACGAGACGAAAACCAGCACGATGAGGTTGGTGGCGTAGTATTTGCGAAGCTCGCGCACGCTCGTATACGCAAGCCCCGCGCACATGCCGCCGAAGATTCCCACCGCGTCGGTTACGCTGATGCCGATGTGCGGGCGCACGACGAGTAAAATCCCGCCAAAGCCCAGCAGTATCGCAAACCATGCCTTGGAACTTAGCTTTTCGCCTAAGAAAAATGCCGAAAATAGCGCGGTGAAAATGGGCGCGGTCTTTTGGAAGGTAAAAGCGGTGCCAAGATCGATGTGAGCGAT
Organism: uncultured Campylobacter sp.; assembly: GCA_963529615.1. GTDB lineage: Bacteria > Campylobacterota > Campylobacteria > Campylobacterales > Campylobacteraceae > Campylobacter_B. The sequence continues at coordinate 22,683 of CAUSAC010000024.1, forward strand.
ATTATAAAAGGTCGCTAAGATACCGCAGCTGCCGATAAAGCCGCGAAACGCAAGCAGCCACGGCTTGCCGCCCGGGCCCAGATTTTTTACCCGCCTTAGCGAAAATAGCACGATCGCGATGCCTACGACGTTGCGGAAAAACACGATCTCGGCGCTACTCATCCGCTCCGCCATAACCTTGGCTAGTGCGCCGTTTAGTGCGAAATAAAAGCTCGCTACGAGCATATAATAAACGCCAAGATGTTTTAGCCAAAACGCGGAGTAAAATTTCTGCTTCACGCCGTCCTACTTTCGGTTCGCGACGAGCGCGCCCGCGGCGATGATGAGCGCCATGCCCGAAAGCGCCATTAAACCGGGCAGGGCGTCGCCTAGCAGCAGCCCAAATAGCGTCGAAAAGATGATGTCTGTGTAGCTGATCGTAGCTACTATGCCCGCTTTGCGCGTCGCGGCGTAGGCCTTGGTGACGTAGGTTTGATAAAACAGCCCCAGCAGCCCTAAAAGCACGGCAAAGAGCCAACCCTGCGCGTTTGGAATTTTAAATTTGCAAAGCATAAAGCTCAGCGCGGGCGCGTCTATAAATTCCGCCGCGATCATAAGCGCTACGGGCATCAGCGTGCCGGCAAGAAGCGCCGAGAGGATGATCGTATTGGAGCTATAGTATTTGCGCAGCCCGCGCACGGAGGTAAACGCCATCGCGGCGAATAATCCGCTTAAAATTCCAAAAATATCGCTCGGCTGCAAGCCAAACTGCGGCTGAATTACTAAAACGATGCCCACAAAGCCTAGGCAGACCGAGAACCAGCCCATTGCGCCGAATTTTTCGCCGAGGGTAAAGTACGCGATGATCGCCGTCCAAATGGACGCCGTTTTTTGAAAGGTAAATGCCTCGCCGAGGCTGATGTTAGCGACGTTATAAAAAAATACCATCAGCCCCAAAATCCCGATAATGCCGCGAAACGCGAGCGTAAAAGGATGACCGCCCTTGTTTGCGAAGCGCGCCGTGCGAGGACGAGCCTTAATTTTATAAAGTAGGATCAAAAGTCCGGGCAGATTGCGAAAGAGCACGACCTCAAGCGATGAAATTTGCGCGCCCAAAAGCTTGGCAAAAACGCCCGTAAGAGAGTAGTAAAAGCACGCCATCAGCATATAATACACGCTTAGATGGTGTAGCAAGAAGTTGTTGTATTTCATCGCGCCCCTTTAAATTTGCGGAATTATACACGCATAATGATTAAATTTTAATATTCCGCCGTTTTTAATCTCACCCTCGCCGCTCCGCCCGCTTCTAATTCTCGCTGCATCATTACTTTTAATCTTGCCGCGCCGCCTGCTTTTGTGCGCTTGGCGTGACGGCTCGGTTTTGTACTTCGGCGCTTGCATTTGCGTTTCTCGCTTGCAGGCGACAGTTCGGTGCTTGGATATTGGGCGCTGCTTTTGTGATTTTTACCGACCCTCTGCTTTGCGCGCCACCGCTTGCTTGAGCAAAGCAGTAAAATTTACGCAGCTGCGGGTTTTTATGTTTTCGCGCGGTTGTGCTCGCTCCGCGCCTCAGTTGCTAGTTTTTCGCGCTCAGACCGAGGTTTTTAAAATTTATAAACTTTATGCACAGTTCCGCATTCTGCGATATTTTCGGCGATGGTTCGCGCGCTTTGGCGCCTTTTATTCAAGCGGCGTTTTGCTAGTGCCGCGATAAAATTTCTCTAAATTTGGCGCCTAAATTTCATAAAATTTTGCCGCTTAGCTCCGCGAGCGAGCGCGTAGAATTTGGCTTTAATCTATTTTTGGTTATAATCGCGCCAAAAACTACAAGGACGAACGTGAAAAGTTTGATCATCATCGGGCGCCCCAACGTCGGCAAGTCGAGCCTTTTTAACCGCTTAGCGGGCGCTCGCATCGCCATCACGAGCGACGTTGCGGGTACGACGCGCGATACCAATAGAGCCGAAGCCGAAATTTTCGATCGTCGCGTGCGCGTGATCGATTCTGGCGGCTTGGACGACGCCTCCGAGCTGTTTGTGCGCGTGCAGGCTAAGACGCTAAGCGAGGCAAAAAGCGCGGATTTGATAATCTTTATGACGGACGGCAAGCTGCTTCCGAGCGATGATGAGCGGCGGATATTTTTCTCGCTGCAAAAGCTCGGTAAGCCCATCGCCCTGGCGGTCAATAAGATCGACGGCAAGCGCGACGAGGAGCGTAGCTGGGAGTTTAACGAATTCGGCGTTAAATTTTTCCCGATCTCCGTCTCGCACAACAGCGGCATCGACGAATTGAAAGAGTGGATCTACGGATTTTTGGACCCTGCGCCTACGCGGCAGGACGAGGATGAAATTTTTGATGATTTTATAGAGGGCTTTAACGACGAGGGCGAGCTGAAAGAGGGGCGCGACGAGGAATTTTACGCTAGTAAAACCATCGGCGTGGGCATCATCGGGCGGGTGAACGTCGGTAAATCAAGCCTTCTAAACGCGCTTGTGGGTTCGCAGCGCTCGGTCGTGAGCGATTATGCGGGCACGACGATCGATCCGGTGAATGAAAGCACGGAATTTGAGGGGCGTACGCTTGAGTTTATCGACACGGCGGGCATTCGCCGCCGCGGTAAGATCGAGGGCATCGAGCGTTTCGCGCTAAATCGCACCGAAAAAATTTTACAAAACTCCGACATCGCGCTTTTGGTACTTGACGCAAGCGAGCCGCTAAACGAGCTGGACGAGCGCATCGCGGGGCTTGCGGCTAAATTTGAACTAGGTCTAATCATAATTTTAAACAAATGGGATCTTTGCGAGCGCGATTACGACGAGTTTTGCCGCGATCTGCGCGATAGGTTTAAATTTCTTTCCTATGCGCCGATTATCAGCGTCAGCGCGACGGACAGGAAGCGGATCCATAAAATTTACCCGCTCATTTTGGAGGTTTATTCAAATTTCACGCGCAAGCTCGGCACCGCAAGGATCAATGAAGCGGTAGAAGCCGCGATAAAGGCGCATCCGATACCTCGCGAGCGGGGCAAATCGGTTAAAATTTACTACGCCGCGCAGATCGGCTTTGCGCCGCCGAAGATCGCTCTTGTGATGAACCGCCCGCAAGCGCTGCATTTTAGCTACAAGCGCTATTTGATGAACAGGCTGCGCGCGAGCTTTGCTCTTTCGGGAAGTCCGCTAGTGCTGCTGCCGCGCAAAAAAGGGGAGGGCGATGAAGAGCGGTAACATCGTGCTCATCGGCTTTATGGGGGTCGGCAAGGGCACGGTAGCACGGGCGCTAGCTGCGCAAAGCGGGATGTTTGCGCTTGATTGCGACGATATGATCGAAAGCTACGCCAATAAAAAGATCGGGCAAATTTTTAAAGAGCAGGGCGAGCAGAGCTTTAGAAAGATGGAAGAGGGTCTTGCAAAATTTTTAGAAAAGTCCGTCCGCTGCGCCGTGATATCCACCGGCGGCGGCTTTTACGCCGTGAAAAATTTAAACAAAATCGGCACCGTCGTGTATCTGAAATCAAGCTTTGAAGGGATTATTAATCGCTTAAAAAACAGCGAAAACGCGGAGAAAAAATTTGCCAAGCGCCCGCTGCTAGCCGATCTGCAAAAGGCCGCGGCGCTGCACGCCCAAAGAGACGGGGCGTATGAAAAAAAGGCCGACATCGTAATCGACGTGGAAAATAAAAGCGTAAAAAAGATCGTAAAAGAAATTTGCTCCGCCTGCGATGGGCTAAGCTTGAAAGGAAAAAAGATGTCTAAACAAAAGTGCCCAGACGGCGGCAAAAATTCCAAGCCGCACGGTAAAGAGGGCAAAAGCGATAAGCTTGAAAAGAAAGAGGCGCTAAAGCAAAAGCTGCGCGAGCTACTAGAGGGCTTAGAGCGCGAGCAAATTCCAAAGCGCGTAATCGCGTGGCACTTCGATCTTTATGAGCCTTATGCGCTTGAGCTGGCAGGCTCGAGCAGTTATGACGCGGATGACGACGACTGGGCGTGCGAGGACGAGGATGAGTTTTATCCGCAAAGCTCGCGCTTGCAGCTTGATTTTTTAAGCGAGCTTTCGTGGCAGCGGGTTTTAAAAATGCTCGTACAGGCTTTGCGCGAGCTGCGAGAGCAGATGCCAGATGCAAAAATTTTTAAGTGCAAGCACATCGCCGTGGGTTTTGTGGACGGTGATCTGATTTTGATTTAAAGGAGCAACGATGAGAATTTTAACGGGTCTTCAGCCCAGCGGCAAGCTGCATTTGGGTAACTACTTCGCGAGTATCAAGCAGATGGTGGATGCGCAAAACGCGGGCGAGCAGATGTTTATGTTTATCGCAAACTACCATGCGCTCACGTCCGTAAGCGACGGCGCAAAGCTTAAAAGCTCAACCTACGAGGCCGCCGCGGCGTTTTTGTCGCTGGGGATTGATCCGAAAAAGACGGTGTTTTGGGTGCAAAGCGACGTGAAAGAGGTGTTGGAGCTTTACTGGATTTTAAGCGGATATGCGCCGATGGGGCTGCTCGAGCGGGCGCACGCATACAAAGATAAGATCGCAAAGGGCTTTGAGAGCAAGCACGATCTGTTCAGCTACCCCGTGCTGATGGCGGCGGACATCCTGCTATACAGCGCGGAAGTCGTACCCGTGGGCAAGGATCAGATCCAGCACGTCGAGATCGCCCGCGACATAGCGCTTAAATTTAACAACGCCCACGGCGAAATTTTAACTATTCCGCAAGCGCGAGTAAATGATGAAGTAGCGATCGTGCCGGGCACAGACGGCGCGAAGATGAGTAAGAGCTACGGCAATACGATCGATATTTTTGCAGATGCCGCGACGCTAAAGAAGCAAATTTCAAGTATCGTAACGACCTCCGAGCCGCTGCAGGCGCCTAAGCAGTGGCGCGGGTGCAATGTCTATAATATTGCGAAGCTATTTTTAAACGAAGCGGAGCAGGCGGAGCTGCGGGCTCGCTACGAGCGCGGAGGCGAGGGGCACGGGCACTTTAAGGCGTATCTAAACGAGCTAGTGCAGGGCTACTTCAAAGACGCGCGAGATAAATTCGAATACTATCAAAGCCACCGCGAAATTTTAGACGAGATGCTAAGACAGGGCGCGCAAAGAGCGGCCGCGACGGCTGCTTCATTGATGCAAAAGGTTCGCGCCGCCGTGGGGATTTATCGCTAAGGAGGGTGAGATGACGGATTACGCTAGAGAAATTTTATCTGACGGTAAGCTGCTTCGGCAGAAGCTGGAAATTTTCTTGCAAACCCCGAGTAAGGTTGAAATTTACGCACGCGCCTGCGAGAAATTTTTCGCTGCGGGCAAGCAGCGTGAGTTAAATTACGTAAGCACGTGGAGTTGGTGGGCCTTTTTCGGCACGCTGTTTTTCTTTCTGTACCGCAAGGAGTACAAAATTGCCGCAGCCCTATTTGCCGTTATGGTGGCTAGCTGCTTTATTCCGTTTTTAGATGGGCACGATAGAACCATAGGAACGGCGATTAGCGTCAGTAGCGGGACTATGGCGAAATATTACGTTTGCGATAGTTTTGTTTCATTGCTGGATAAACAGGACGACGAAGCCCTAAGACGGGGCGGCGGCGTGAATAGATGGGCGATATGGCTCGCGGTAATATTTTACGCTTTTGTCGCAATTGTGTTTGCGCTAATAATTTCAAACGGCGGCAAAATTCAGTAGTTTTAAAGGGCTTCCGCGCTCAAAATAGCTAAATAAATTTTAAAAAGGGGTAGAGATGAAAGCGATCGTAACGGTGATCGGTAAGGACAAGGTTGGCATTGTAGCGGGTGTTTCGGCTAAGCTAGCACAGCTTGGGCTAAACATAGACGACATCAGCCAGACGGTTTTGGATGAGTTTTTCACGATGATGGCGGTGGTTTCCAGTGAGGAAAAGCATGACTTCACGGCTCTACGCGAGGAGCTAAACGAGCTAGGAGAAAAGCTAAAAGTAAAAATCAACATCCAAAGCTCGGCGATCTTTGACGCCATGCACAACATCTAAGGCCCCGATATGGACATCAAAAACGTAACCGAAACGATCGCGATGATCGAGGAGCAAAATTTCGACATTCGCACGATCACGATGGGTATCAGCCTGCTTGACTGCATCGATCCGGGTATCGACAAAGCCGCGGAGAAAATTTACGCAAAGATCACCGATAAAGCACGCGATCTAGTAAAGGTCGGCAATGAAATTTCGGCAGAGCTCGGTATCCCGATCGTAAATAAGCGCGTCTGCGTAACGCCTATCGCCATCATCGGCGCAGCGACGGATGCCGCAGACTACGTGCCGCTCGCTAAAGCGATGGACGAGGCGGCGCAAAAGGTCGGTATAGACTTTATCGGCGGCTTTTCGGCGCTAGTACAAAAGGGCTACGCAAAGGGCGATAAAATTTTAATCGACTCCATCCCCGCCGCGCTTGCCGCGACGCAGAAGGTCTGCTCGTCGGTAAATATCGGCTCGACCAAAACGGGCATAAATATGAGCGCGGTCGCCGATATGGGGCGCGTGATCAAAGAGACGGCGCGGCTTTCAGATCTTGGCGCTGCTAAGCTGGTCGTGTTTGCCAACGCCGTCGAGGATAATCCATTTATGGCGGGTGCATTTCACGGCGTGGGCGAGGCCGAAGTCGTCATAAACGTGGGCGTATCAGGCCCGGGCGTCGTTAAGCGCGCGCTTGAGAAGGTGCGCGGGGCGAGCTTTGACGTAGTAGCAGAGACTGTGAAAAAGACGGCGTTTAAGATCACGCGCATCGGACAGCTCGTAGGTCAAATGGCGTCTGAGCGCCTTGGCGTAAAATTTGGCATCGTAGATCTCTCGCTGGCTCCGACTCCTGCCGTGGGCGATTCGGTAGCGCGTGTGCTTGAGGAGATGGGGCTGGAGCGCGTCGGCACCCACGGCACGACTGCGGCTTTGGCGCTACTAAACGACGCGGTCAAAAAGGGCGGAGTAATGGCGTGCAACCAAGTAGGCGGGCTTAGCGGCGCGTTTATCCCCGTCTCCGAAGACGAAGGTATGATAGCCGCAGTGCGCGCAGGATCGCTAAGCTTAGAAAAGCTCGAAGCGATGACCGCGATCTGCTCGGTGGGGCTCGATATGATCGCGATCCCGCAGGACACGCCCGAGCAAACGATCGCCGCGATCATAGCCGACGAGGCCGCGATCGGCGTCATAAATCAAAAAACGACCGCCGTGCGCATAATCCCCAAAGGCAAAGAGGGCGACACGCTGGAGTTTGGCGGGTTACTCGGCAGCGCGCCGGTGATGAGCGTAAATAAAAACTCATCGGCGGACTTCATCGCCCGCGGCGGCCAGATACCGGCACCTATTCATAGTTTTAAAAACTAAATTTAACCCGCTTAAGGAGGAAAGATGAGAGCGTTTGCGTTATTTGCGGCAGTTTTACTTTTTAGCGGCTGCTCCATAATCTCGGCATTTTATAGCAAGGAGAAAAAATTCGAGCTGGCGGGCTTGGGGCAAGACGGGGTCTATAGGACTTCGGGCGGCAGCGCAGACACGCTAATAAAAATAATGTCCGCCCGCACAAAAGAGGGCGAGCCGTATCATATAATCCACACGCTGGAAATTCCTAAAAATTCTACCCAGACGGATTTTGATAGCAACGATAAAGAGGTATTCAAAATAGACTGCTCAAAGAATTATTGCGAGCCTAAATACGACGAGGAGCCGAAAAGAATTGCCATTTCTTGGCCTGCGCCGAATGGAGGCGGCGTTTTTGACGGCGTCATATATCTAAAAAATTTACGGCTCGTAAAGGCGTATTAAATTTGCGGATTTAAAAGCGCATAAAATTCGTAAAATTTAGCTAGTAAAATTCTAAGTCGCCGCGATGGAATTTTTGGGCTTTAAATTCTGTGCTACGGGCGTGGAATTTTGAGTTAGAATTTTGGCGTGAAATTTTACGGCGCGCTGCCTCTACGACGAGCTAAATTTTAAAATTTCGCCGTAAGACGCGACGTTAAAATTTCATCGCCGCTCACGGCAGACAGCGGCAGGTCTTTTGGAATTTTAAATTTTTAAAGCGGCTTTCATTGAAATTTTAAAATTTAAAAGCAACCTGTTTCGTTATCATTGTTCGTCCGCTTAAGAAGCGAGCGGGATTCTATTTCGACGCGGATTAAACACGGCGCGCAAAAACGGGCGCGACATTAAAATTTTAAAAGATGAGCGAAAATATGGGGCGGAAATAAAATGCAAAAAATAGCTTGGAAATTTGGCAAGCTTGAAAAAGTCGCGACGGACGAGAGCGTTATTTGGTATGCGGAGCTAAAAAGCGAAAGCTCTAGCGAGGTGCCGTTTTGTCTCGTGTCTGCAGATACGGCGGATGTGGACGATGAGGGGTCTTGCTCGCGCAGCGACGCCTGGGACATCGATCGGTACGTAAAAGACGCTCTTGTCTTCCTGCGAGACGAGCTTAGACGCGAGTATCGTTTGGGTAAGGATGAGCTTAGGCTGCTTGACGCGCCTGTTTGCGATCTGCCGTTTGAGCTGCCGCAATGCACGTTTTACGCGCGCGATACGCAGTGGCTGCTGGGGTCCGGCGCGCTTGATATTTGCGATCCTTTCGGCATCGGGGTGATTTTTGAGGGCGAAAGACCGCTGCGCGTGGAAAATTTAGAGTTTTGCTAGCTGCGGTAAAATGCTCAATTTAAAGGCGGACGGGAATTTTAATGCTTTGCCGAGTTTGAAATTTTTTGGCTCTTCGCGAATATAATGCGGTAAATTTTAAAATTTAACCGCAAGGTGCGGCATCAAAAAGACGCGGCGCCGAATTTGATATAATCTCTAAAATTTAAACGCTTAAAAGGAGAGAGCCGTGAGCGAAAAATTTCAAGCCGAGATGAAAGAGCTAGACGAAAAATTCGCCGCAATACCGGAGAATTTAAAGAAGCGATACGACAAACATAGGCTAATTAGGTGCTCTAGTATGGTATTTTTAGCGCTTTTGTTCGGCATTGCATCGGTAGCTTCGCGACTTATTTCTTACGTGGATATTCAAATGCCCGAGCCTCTTTTGTTTTGTGCGGCGGTAGTTTTATCC
>CAUSAC010000025.1:0-29387 GCA_963529615.1 uncultured Campylobacter sp.
CTATAATTTTATTATTAATCTGCGAAAAACTAATTTCCGTAGGTTTATTTACTTCGTAATACTCAAAAAGCTCATACATCTTATACATAAGCTTGTTGATGTTCCTCATATTGCCGTCCGTTAAATTTAAAATCAAATCGAAATTATCGTCGCTAAACATAAAATAGTATTGTTGAAAGCCATGAAGCACAAGCTTCTTTTCAATATACAGCTTGACTTCGCCTAAATTTGAATTAGGAAGCTCGATGCTCTCCCAAATTCTAGTTTTAAAATAATCCTTTGCGAGGCGATCTTCCTCATCCGTCTTATGCACCGTAAATAAAAATTTAAATAGTCTAGTATCTGCCATAAGGCGAATTTTTTCTATCAAATTCCCAGGATACAGCTGAGCCTCGTCTAGCAAAATAACGACCTGCTCTACCGCTCCCACATTCGTAGAAATTCCAAATCTCTCTCTGTAAACCCGCATAAAATTTTCATAATTATCAATCGGCTCGCTAGGAGTTGAATGAAAAATCTGCGAATAAAGCTCTAAGAAAAATTCTTTCTCATCAAAAAACGGCTGTGGCACAAATACTACTCTTACCTTTTTTTCAAGATCGACCTTGATCTTATTAAGCAAAAATGTCTTGCCACAGCCCGGTTTGCCATAAAAAAGTATAAGTTTTAACGGCTTTTGCAAAGCATTTAAAATTTTATGATAAGCAAGGGTCGATTTATCGAGATTAACGAAGTCTGAGACTTCGTTATCCTCGATAAAGATCTCCTTGATCGCCGTATAGTTATTACTCATTTTCGTAGATGGATTTTGAGTAACCTAGCTCTTTAAGAGAGGTAGCAAGCGGCGCGCCGGTATTGTCGATGATATGTGGAGTTACTACGAAGATTAGCTCCGATGTGCTCAAAACATCGGCAGTACTTTTGAAAAGATTTCCGATTAGCGGAATTTCAGCTAGCACAGGCACCCTAGTGTTATTCTTGGACTTAGTTGCGCCGATTAAACCACCTAAAATTACAGTATCGCCATCATCTACCCAAACTACACTCGAGAGTTTCTTTTGCAAGGTATCAGGTGCGATATCTCTTCTGCCATTCTCTCTCCTTACATTATCTTCAGCATATTTAAGAGAACTTAAAGACGGATTAATTCGTAGCATAATCCTATTATCATCTGAAATTTCAGGCAAGATATTCAAAAGAATACCTACAAAGATCGAATACTGATCATCTGACTGAGTATCTCCGCCTTGATAATCACCTGTAGTAGTGGATTTTAATACGTAGTTAATGGTATCACCTACAGAGATAATAGCAGGCTGATTATTCATCGTAGTTACCTTAGGGCTTGAAATAATCTTGGTTTTACCTTTAGTCTCTAGAAAGTTAATCAAACCGTCGATATTAAAATTTAGATTAGCCCCTATCGTCCAAGTTCCGTGAGTATCGCTAGCCTTTCCTCTATTACCGTTATCTATGTGATAGCCTGAAAGTTTCTTTGGATCCCCGCCCACATAGGTATTAAATCCTAGTTGGAATTTACTCCAATCAATACCGGTAGTGTATTCGTTATTTAGCTCGACAGATATGATATTTACGTCTAGCAAGACTTGGCGACTAAGGCGTTTTTGCATACCGCTTAGATATCTATCTACGCGAGCTATCTGAGACTTCATAGCAGTAACGGTTACTAAACCGGCATTTTGATTTATAATAGGAGCGACTGCGACGTATTTTTCAGTACCGTTATTTAAAACAGAGGTGATTTCCTCGCTAATCTTCTCCCAAAAATCAAATTTCTCTTTGGTAGTGATCTTATTATCTTCTTTATTTTCTTTATCGTCGCTATCATCCACTTTAGTAGGTGCGGAATCGACAGAAGATTTAGTAACAGCAGTACCTTCTCTAATAGAAGTGATGTAATCCACTTTAAAAGTCCTAGTCTCTAGCGCTGAAATTTTTAATATGCCATGAGAATACTCATAGCTTAGATTATTCTCTTTTATGAGTAGATCTAAAACTTCGCGTAAAGAAAGGTCTTTGATGCTTACGCCTTGCAGTGGCTTACTCATCTCCTCTTGAGCGATAGCATCTTTTGCTACCACTGAAAAGCGGCACATATCGGATAGCTGAGTTAGCATCTCATTTAGCGTAACGGTATCGTTAATCTTGATATTTAGTGCCTTCCTATCGCAGTTACCTGCAGTTGCAGAAGCGGCATATAGACTAGTAGCCGTAACAGACAAAGCAAGCATAGCGGCTATGCTAAGCTTTTTACTTATATGTAATAATGACATTTTGACTTCCTTGTTTTAGTGTTAGTTCGACTTTATTTTCATCGTCGTTGGTAATAATAACGCTATTACCCGTTATTTGCACGATCTTATATGAGCCTACATACTCGCCCAAACCATACCACTTATCGTTTAGCTTAACCTTATCACCCATAATACCTACTAGCTGATAACCTAGATCCACCTGCTGATTAGCTTCTCTAGGCGCATTGGCTTCTTTAGGATAGAACGGATCTTGCAAAGAAGCTATCTGCTCATCACTAAGACCCACTCTAGGCTTACTAAGATCATCGAATATCGCATCGTATTTAGCTTTATAGGCTCCATTACTAGGCGCCACCGTCTGATTATTATCTACAGCAAATAGAGCAGTAGAAAGTAGCAAAGAGCATAAAATTAACTTTTTCATTAGTAATTTACTCCCCAGATAGATATACCGATGCTTCCACCGATTTTGCCATTTTTAGTGGCATTGATATCCATCTTATTTACATCTACGATCATCTCCGATTGTTCTATAAGATTGATATACCTAAGAACGTTCGAAAATGCTCCTTCAAATTTCACATCTATATCCAGCAAAGCCTCAGGCTGAAAAATTTGTTTGATGCTAGGCTCTCTTCTATCGCTGTGAATAGCGTAAATTTTAATATTATTATTCTCTGCGATCGTTGAGAGGCTATCCATAAATTTAGCCCAGTTCTTTTCATTATAGGTAAGCTTTGAAATTTCTTTTAGCTTACCGTCTAAATACTTACGCTCTTCAATGATATTGTTAAGGTTGGTCCTAGCACCATTGAGGATATTGCGCTTATTATCAACGAAAGCTTTAGGATCACCGCCAAAAAACTCGTTATATTCTCTTTGTGCGCCTTCAAGCTTAGTCGTGGCAGTACTTAGATTTGTTTCGCTCTTCTCTAAATACGGATCGGCTTGCTGACTTAAAATAAAGTAAGCTACCACACCTACAAACAACAAAGCTATGTAAAAATAGTTATTTGCACTATTTCCCTTGGAGGCAAACCATTGATCAAGTTGATCTAATGAACTTTTCTTTTTCATTATTTAACCTCCACACTGATGTTGCTATCATAAAAGACGGTTTTATTGCCCTCTTGCAGTGCGATTGTTTTAGTATCCACGCCATACACCTCTTTTTTACTGATATCCTCTAAAAGCTCGGTCATCTGCTTATCGTTTTTGGTGCGCACCTGAACAGTTAGAGTCCTATTCTCATCACCGATCCTAACCATATTGCCTTTATTTTTAACGACCATATTGGTTAGCTCAAAAATAGAAACACCCTTCATAGCGTAATTGTTTTTCTTATCTAAGATGGCATTAATTAGTTTGCGCCTGTCGTTAAGCTCCTTACCGCTCTTAGCAGCCTGGGCATTTACCTCTTTAGTCTCTTTATCCAAACGCGCATTTTCTGCTCTAGCAGGAACCATCTGATCTTCTAAACCCTGATATTCGCTAGTTTTATCATTAGCTACCATATTATTATAATATCCATAGCCGAAGTTATACGCAGGATACACAGCGCCAAGTAAGCAGCCTAGCAGCATATAGCCTATCAGCTTGCCGGTTGATCTTTGGGTCAAAGGCGGAGGTCTCATAAACGGCGAGTAGTTGTGATCGTCATCTTTGGTAACCAAATAATCTTGACCTACCAAGAACATCAAAATATCTAGCTGAGTGAGCGGATAATCTTTTGCGTTGATTGCAACGTTAAAATTAAAATCCTTGTATCTTAGCTTTAGATTATTTTCTACAAAAACCTCGATCGCAGGAATTTTACCGATATCCGTTCCGATATAGACATTTTGAATATTGACGTTGTAAATTTTACTAATACCGTTCAACACGTCGTTGATGTAGTAAAACATATCGTCAAAAATTTGGATCATATAATCGCGTTCGGTCGGATTTTCTAAATTTACTCCCTGTTTGGAGAGCAATCTATAAAAGCTCTCTTCATCGACTCTACTACCGACTAGCTCGACATATTTTTCATGCAAGAATTTTAGGTTATATCTTACTTGACGAGATTGAAAATATTCGCCGTTTTGATACACTACCAAAAACGCATCGTCGCGCTGCAAGTAGATAAAGCAGTCGATCCCGTCGCGAGTTAGGACGCCTCTATTATACAAGCCCTCGTATAAAAACGGAGCCATAGCCACATAGTCGATGTAGTTCGTCCTAGCGGCAATCGCATCGAATTCTGAAGTGAGTTTGGCATTATCTACGACAAAGACGTTGAAAATTCTATCATCGCCGCCAGCGCCTATTACCTCACTATAGGTGATTTTGTAATCCAAAGCGGTGTCAAGCCCCAGCTCCTCATACACCTTAACGACGATCGCATCTAAAAGATCCGCGTCCTCTACCGATCTGCTTATTTCGACCGTCGCAGTCATTATATCCTTATACGGAATATATGAGACGTAAGTTTCCTTCGCACGATTTGCTTTTGAGAAGTCGTGCTCGAAAACTTCATTCTCACTTAGACCGAATATGGTTTGCGTGACTTTGTTAATCGCAACAATCGAACTAGCATTTTTACTATTCTTTGCCATAACACTCCACTTCCAAATGAAATTTTCTACGCTGCTAATACTAATAGAAATAAAATAAAATGTCAATAGATAAAATCGGTTTTTACCATAAATTCGTCATTTTTCCAGCTTTTTTTTACAAAAACTGTTAATTTTAAGTAAATTTTGACCTTAGAAAAATTTGAAATTAACTTTTTGGCTCGAATTCCGATCCGCTTGATCGCCTCTCCGTTTTTGCCGATCAACATCTCTTTGTGTGAATTGCTGTCCGTTATGATCCTCGCATAGACCGAGATCATACCAGGTTTTTCGACTACTTTTTCCATCACGACGTCGCTGCAATACGGGATCTCGTCGCTCATGCTCTCAAAGATCGCCTCGAGTATGAAGTCGCGGTAAATTTCACGCTCGTTGGTCGCGCTTAAAATTTCGGGGTCGTAAAAATACTCGTGCTCGGGTAAAATTTTACAAATTTCGTCCAAAACCTGCTTTTTATAGACCTTTTTTTTGATGCTAACCGGGATTATCGCTTCGAATTTATCGGTAAATTTTTGATATTGCAGCAGTTTTTGCACGATCTTTTCGTCGTTTGCTTCGTCAATTTTAGTTAAAATCACGATGTGTTTGGTGCCTGCGTTTAAATTTAAAAATTTTTCGTATTCAGATGTATCATCGTGCACGGGCGCCAAAAACAGCACCAAATCGCAGCCCTCAATCGCTCCGAGCGCCACTTCGACCATCAGTTTATTCATCAGCTTGGCGCTTTCATGCAGCCCCGGCGTGTCCGTAAAAATCACCTGATCTGCGTCATTCATCGCGATGCCGCTAATCTTGCGGCGCGTGGCGTTGATCTTGTGCGAGACGAGTGAAATTTTCTCGCCGCAGAGATAGTTTAGCAGCGAGCTCTTGCCCGCATTCGTCCGCCCGATGAGCGTTACAAACCCGCTTTTCATATTTTCCTTAAATTTATAAAATTTTATCCTGCTTGCGACCGTAGCGCTAAGCTCCGATGGGCAAATTTAAAATCTCGTTTTGCGCAGGCAGCTCTTGCACGAGCGGTTGAAATTTGAAATTCCGCCATCACATAAGCGGGTAAAATTTAAAATTTCAAGCTGCGCAGTAGCGATAAAATCTTACCCGTCGCAGCACAGAATTTTATCTATCCAGAATCTCGCGGGCCGCGAATCCTGCAACTTCGTAAATTATCTGCGAAATTTTAAATTTTATCCAACGCCGACATTATATATAGTCAGCACTGTATAAAATTTAGATCATTCCTGAAATTTTACAGACTTAAAATTTCAAAGTATCGCCAAATTTAAAAGGACAAAATTCTGCGCATTTTTAAAATTTCGCTAAATTTCGCACCTAAAATTCTAACGCTTTGCAAATTTAAAAACCGTAAAATTCCGCGGCTCCGCAGTTTTCTAAAAGCAACTGCGGAGCCGCCTTATAAAATGTATTTCGCCAGATCCTCGTCGCTTGCGATGCCTGCGAGCTTTTCGCTTACGAGCTTTTCATCCACGACGATCTTTTGCCCTTTAAACTTATCCGCTTCGAAGCTGATATCCTCAAGCACCTTTTCCATTATCGTATGCAGCCTTCTAGCGCCGATGTCTTCTACTTTTTCGTTCGTGCTCGCCGCAAATTTCGCGATCGCTTTGACCCCGTCCTCGCTAAATTCCAACTCCACGCCCTCGGTCTTTAAAAGCGCCGAGTACTGCTTAAGAAGCGAATTTTTCGGCTTGGTCAAAATTTCACACAGCGCCGCCTCGTCTAAGCTATCAAGCTCGACGCGAAGCGGGAAGCGCCCCTGAAGCTCGGGTATGAGATCGCTCGGTTTGCTGATATGAAAGGCGCCCGCGGCGATAAAAAGGATGTGATCGGTGTCGATATTGCCAAATTTCGTGCTTACGCTGCTGCCCTCCACGATCGGAAGCAGATCGCGCTGCACGCCCTCTTTGCTCGGATCCTGCCTGCCGCTATTGCCGCTTGAGACCGCCACCTTATCGATCTCATCGATAAAGATGATGCCCTCGTTTTGCGCGCGCCTAACGGCTTCGGCTTTGATGCTCTCCATATCGAGGACCTTCTCGCTAGCCTCACTTTTAAGGGCAACCTTGGCGTCTTTGACCTTCATCTCTTTTTTGCTTTTGCGCGTCGAAATTCCGATTACTTTGATGAAGCTTTCCTGCATATTCGCCATCTCGGGCGGCAAATTCGGATTTGATTCAAGCGCATTTTCGCTTACTTCGATCTCGATACTAAGATCGTCCAGATCGCCGCGCTCAAGCTTAGCCGCCATCTTTTCATAGCTTTTTTCGTAATCTGCGACCTTCTCCTCGCTTGCTCCGCGCGGAAGCGGCGGAAGGACTTTTTCTAAAATTTTACGCTTGATGTAATCATCGATCTTGTCTTTGTTTTTTTCAAACTCCTCGCCGCGCACTAAATTTACCGACGCGGCGACCAGATCGCGCACCATACTCTCCACGTCGCGCCCCACAAAGCCTACTTCAGTATATTTGCTCGCCTCGACCTTGATAAAAGGAAGTCCGAACATCTTCGAAAGCCTGCGCGCGATCTCGGTCTTGCCCACGCCGGTAGATCCGATCATCAGGATGTTTTTGGGCATCACCTCGTTTTTCATCTCATCTTCAAGCGCCATTCTGCGATAGCGATTTCGCAAAGCCACCGCTATCGTGCGTTTGGCGCTATTTTGTCCGATTATATATTCGTCTAGTTTCTCTACAATCTGCTTTGGCGTCATCATCTCTTTTCGTCCCAAATTGCGTATGTTTTGATGTTCTCATTCGTGTAAATGCAAATCTCGCCCGCGATCTTAAGGCTCTGCTTTACTAGTTCCTCTTCGTCTAGGCTTGCAAATTTATCCAAAGCTCGCGCCGCGCTAAGAGCGTAATTTCCGCCGCTTCCGATCGCTGCGATCTTGCCGTCGTCCGGCTCTACCACGTCGCCCATGCCGCTAAGCAAAAAGATATTTTTACGATCCAGCACCAGCATCATCGCTTCGAGCTTCCGCAGATACTTATCCTTGCGCCACTGCTTGCTAAATTCTATCACCGCCCTTAAAAGATCGCCCTTTGCGCCATCTAAGCACTTCTCAAACATATCAAAAAGATTAAACGCATCGGCAGTGCTGCCCGCAAAGCCCGCCAAAACGTTGCCCTCTTTGCCGATCTTTCGAATTTTAGTCGCATTGCCCTTTAAGACGGTGTTTCCGAACGTAACCTGCCCGTCGCCGCCGATGACCGAGGCCTTCGCGCCTTTGTAAGCTAAAATGGTAGTTGCTTCAAACACTAGCCACCTCTATCTCAAATTTAGCGCTTATGCCGTGCTTTAGCTTGGCATTTACGTCGTAAATCCCGGTCGTTTTGATAGCTTCAGTCTCTAAAATTTTCTTATCGATTTCGATCCCTTTTTGCTCTTTTAGCGCGGTTGCAATCTCATCTTTGGTCACAGAGCCGAAAAGCGCGCCGCTCTCGCCCGTTTGTTTTACGATCTTTACGCGGATCTTGGCTAGCTCCTCGGCTAGTTTTTGCAGGCTTGCGACCTCGTATTTTTCTAGCTCGGCTTGCTTTTTCTTATCCGCTTCAAATTTACGCAAAACCTCAGTCGTAGCGGCTTTGGCGTAGCCTTTGCCGATCAGGAAGTTGTTGCCGTAGCCGTCCTTAACCTCCTTTACCTCACCCGCTTTTCCGAGCCCCTTAACATCTTTGATCAATAATACTTTCATCCATTATCCTTTTAAATTTAGCTTTAAATTTACAAAATTTTATAAGCGGCGCGGACGGATCTGAAATTTAGTGAAATTTCATGAAACCCGCCGGCAGCCGCTCGCGCTTTTCCGATAAATTTTAAAATTTCGTTTTGTGAAATTTGCCCGTCCGCCGTGCGGCAAAATTTCATCTAAAGCTTGCGTCCGTTCTTTCCCGCGATGATAAATCTTAGCGCGCTTAGCTTGATAAATCCGTCGCCGTCCTTTTGATTGAAAACCTTGTCCTCTTCAAACGTCACAAAATCGGTATTAAACAAGCTATCGCTCTTGCTTTCCCTGCCCAACACGGTCACGTTACCCTTATAAAGCTCAAGCTTAACCTTGCCGTTTACGTGCTCTTGGGATTTATTTATCAGCTCTTGAAGCAGCAAGCGCTCCGGGCTGAACCAAAAGCCGTTGTAGATGAGCTCGGCGTAGCGCGGCATCAGATCATCTTTTAGATGCGCTGCGCCGCGATCTAGCGTGATGCTCTCGATCGCGCGGTGAGCCTTTAGCATGATCGTGCCGCCCGGAGTTTCGTAGCAGCCGCGGCTCTTCATGCCGACGTAGCGATTTTCTACAAGATCGAGCCTGCCGATGCCGTTTTTAGCGCCGAGCTCGTTAAGCGCGGCTAGCATCTCGTGCGGCTTAAGCGCCTTGCCGTTTAGCTTTACGGGATCGCCGTGTTTATATTCGATCTCGATGATCTCGCTCTTATCGGGCGCATTTTTAGGGCTCACGGTCCATCGCCACATATCCTCCTCAGGCGCATGAGCGGGATCTTCCAGCACCAAGCCCTCGTAGGAGATATGAAGGATATTAGCATCCATTGAATACGGCGACTTGCCTGGCTTTGAAGCGATGTCGATGCCGTTTTTCTTAGCGTAGGCAAGCAGCTTCTCACGAGAGTTCAGATCCCACAGCCTCCACGGCGCAATCACCTTGATATCGGGATTTAGCGCGTATGCGCCAAGCTCGAAGCGGACTTGGTCGTTACCCTTGCCGGTTGCGCCGTGGCTTACGGCGTCCGCACCGGTTTTTTTAGCAATTTCGACTAGCTTTTTAGCGATCAGCGGGCGCGCGATCGACGTGCCCAAAAGATACTCGCCCTCATAGACGGCATTTGCGCGAAACATCGGAAATACGTAATCGCGCACAAATTCCTCGCGCAGATCCTCTACGAAAATATTTTCCTTTTTGATGCCCAGTTTCACAGCTTTGTTTTTGATCGGCTCCAAATCCTCGTTCTGACCGATATCTGCGGTGAAAGTCACCACATCGCAGCCGTAAGTATCGCCGAGCCACTTTAAAATAATGCTAGTATCTAGTCCTCCGGAATACGCCAAAACGACCTTTTTTACATCTTTTGCCATCTCAAATCCTTTACGTAAAATTTGGCGAAATTCTACCAAAAATAGTTTAATAGTTGCTTTTAAGGCAAATATCGCTAAACTCACGTTTATGAGAATCGATAAATTTTTAAACGCAGTCAATATCACCAAGCGGCGCGCCATCAGCGAAGATATGTGCAAAAGCGGCGTCGTGGCCGTAAACGGCATCGTAGTAAAGCCCGCCAAAGAGCTTAAAATCGGCGACATAATCACGATAAGCTTTTTGGATAGAAAACAAAGCTTTAAAGTCCTAGCCTTTCCTAGCGCGAAAAATACGCCCAAAGGCGAGCAGGCAAAGTATGCCCAAGAGCTTTGAACTCGTCTGCGGCGAGGATGAAATTTCGCGCCTCGTGCAGACTCTGCCAAAAAGCGGAATAATCTTACTAATCGGGGGTCTCGCCGCCGGCAAAACGACGCTTGCGCGCGCGATCGTGCGAGCGCACGGACTAGACGAGCATGTAAGCTCGCCTACGTTTTCGATCATGCAAAACTACGGCGAAATTTATCATTACGACATCTACAACAGCGGCTGTGAGGGGATTTTGAAAAACGGACTATTTGAAAATTTATTTGAAGATGGGCTTCATCTGATCGAATGGGCGGATGAAAATTTGATCAATTTACTTAAAAAATATGAGCTTGATTTTTGCGTAGTGAGGATCACGCCGCACGCGCAAGGGCGAAAATACGAGGTAAGCTATGCATAAACTGGAAGTCAGGAGTCTAAAAAAAACCATAAAAGGCACGCCGATCATTAAGGGCATCTCGCTAGAGCTTTACAACGGCGAGATTGTAGGGCTGCTAGGGCCCAATGGAGCGGGCAAAACCACGACGTTTTATATGATCTGTGGGCTGATAAGCGCTAGCGGTGGTGATATCTTGCTTAATGAGAGCAGCATCGCAAAGGTTCCGCTTCATAAGCGCGCCAAGCTCGGCATCGGCTACTTACCACAAGAAAGCAGCATCTTTAAGGAGCTCAGCGTTGAAGAAAATTTAATGCTCGCTGCGGAGATTACCTATAAAAATAAAGCCGAGGTCTCACGCAAAGTCGATGAGATGCTAAATCTGCTCAACATCGAGCCGATCAGATTGCGCAAAGGCGTGAGCCTAAGCGGCGGCGAGCGCAGGCGCTGCGAAATCGCGCGAAGCCTGATGATAACGCCGAAATTTCTACTTTTAGATGAGCCGTTTGCGGGCGTCGATCCGATCGCCGTTAACGACATCCAAAGCATCGTGCGCGATTTAAGCGATCTTGGCATCGGCGTGCTCATCACCGATCACAATGTCCGCGAAACGCTTGCGATCTGCGACCGTGCCTACGTCATCAAAGACGGCGAGCTATTCGCAGGCGGTACCGCAAAAGAGATAGCTAACGATCCTAACGTCCGTAAATTCTACCTCGGCGAGGATTTTAGCATCTAAGTCAGCCAGAGCACTTTAGATTTTCAGTTCCCGCTTAGGCGCGCGCGGTTAAATTCTATAATTTAAGTTTTACGATTTAAAATTCAAGTGTACGGCTGCGACTGGCTGTACGCGTGCCTCTCGACCTAAATCTGCGTATTAAAATTTTAAAGCCCGTAAAGCCTCGGCGCTCAATAATTTCACGCCCGTTTTAATTTACATATTAAATTTTGAGGCGTAGCGCTTCGGTGCGAGGCGCGTATCAGTATGGTTTGAATTTTGTGCTTAAAATTTTGTAATAGTTATGACGGCGAGATTTAAACTCGGCGTCTAAATCTCGCGCATCAATTTTTGAAGTGCGTCTCGGGCTCGTTTTTAAATTTCAAAAGGCGTTTTGTGCACTGCAAATTTTAAATATTTTTTGCGGCAGGTTCTCTTTTCGCGACCGAAATTTACACCCGCGGTGCATAAAATTTAAATCGCATTTTAATCGCGCTTTGTTTAAATTCGGCCGAATTCTAAAGCGCGAGCCGTTTTATAAACACGGCACCGCCGTCTGCACACTAAAATCACGCCCACAGTTTGCAAAAAAATATCCACTCGCAGAATTAAATTTCAAAACGAACACAGCCGCAAATGAATTACATATGCAACGGTACTTGAAATTACGCGCGAGATGCTGTCTAATGTCACGGCTAAATTCTGCGAGCGGCGGCGTAAACCAAAGCGCACACAAAACCTACTCGCTTCGGCTTCGACGCATCAAATTAAAAGCGACGCGCGAAGCAAGGCCTTCCAACCCGCTAGAATTTTGCCGATTAAGCCGCCTTGTTTAATTAAAATTACACTTTTATTTGCTCTGCGGGTTTAAATTTCGCTCATCTTAAAGCTCGCTGCGAATTTTAAAATTTTAACCCGACACTCGTCGCTTCCCTTAAAATTTTAAAATTTTTAAAATTTTGGCGAGATCAAGGAGAGATTATGAAAAAAGTTCTACTTTCGTGCGCCTTGGCGGGCGCGCTTTTTGGCCTAGAGATCGACGGATTTAGCGCACCTAGTGGTTCACTTATTACCGATGACGCTTTTTATATCGCAAATCGCGGCAGTAGTGAAGATCCACAAGAGCGCGACGGCTTCATCAGCCGCATAGTAAAAAACTCGGGTGTCGTTGAGACAAATTTTATAGACGATCTGGTAAATCCGGGCGGAATGGCGCAGATCGCGGGCGTGCTTTACGTGTGCGATCTTGACGCGATCAGGGGCTTTAGCAAAGGCCAGGAGATTTTCGATCTAAAAATCGAGGGAGCGCAGGCCTTAAACGACGTCGTAGCGCTCGGTAGCGAGGTTTTGCTCGCAAGCGATAATGTGCGTGGGACGATCTGGCGCATCGACCTGCTCTCGCGCACCGCGGATGAGTTTGCGCGCATCGATCCATCGCTAGGCAGCCCAAACGGACTTTTGGCTAAAGGCGATAAGCTTCTAATCACTACATTCGATCTTAGTGGAAAGGTCCCGGGGCGCGTGCTAGGCATGGATTTGAAATCTCGCGAAATTTCGATCTTTGCCGATATGAAGGGGGTTTTCTACGGCATAGCGCGCGGAAAAAACGACGAAATTTTAATCAGCGACTGGGGAGAGGACCTTTTAAGCGGTAAAATTTGGCGCATCGGTACGGACGGACGCGTGCTCAAGCTAGATCTGGGCGCGATGCAAAGACCCGCAGACATCTCAAGCGACGGCAAGGTTTTATTGATCCCAAAAACGTTGGAAAACAAGGTGGAGCTGATAAATTTGCCGTAACCGACCGTCTTATTGCGGCTTCGCAGTTTGCTTAAATTTTATAAATATATGCTGTATCGTGCTTTATAAGCCATCTTTTTGTGCTTCGCCGCTTGTGCGGCAGTATCAGTTACGGACCAGAACCAATCGCGATATCAAAATTAGGTCAATGCCGAAGCCGGTCGCAGCGCCAAGGCTAATTGCGGCAGCGTAAGAGTTATATTATGAAACCGATCGTCCTTTTTCGCGCGCACTCAAGAGCCAAATACGATCAAAAGCCGCGCGTGCCGTCTTGTGACACGTAAATGCCGAGCCTGCCGTAAAATTTGCAAATCCATCTGCCCTCATTTTAAATTCCATCACCTTAAATTTCCTCGCTGCAGATATTTTCGCAGACCGAGCGGCGCGAAATTTTAGCGCAAAATTTAACGCCTGCCGCGACTCAAAAGCCTTAAAGACTCATAACGCGCGAAATTTCAGCGCGAGATTTGACGCCGAGGCGCGTTTTTACATACCGCGTCGTATCTGCGCGACCGAATTCTATGCGGCGGTACGATCTCTGCCGCGCGCCGTATTTACAGGCCGTAAAGGCAAGCGGAGCCCATTTTTCCGCGCAGTGCGTATGTCTATTTAGGCTACTCAGGGCGTCTGCGCGTGGAACCTACCCCTCTACGCGCCCCTCCCACACGGCGGGAGCGTCAAGTTCTGTGTATGAGTTTAAAATTTCATACGGCTCGTAGCTAAATTTATACGCCAGGCTCGGACACTGCTCAACCGCATAGCCTAGATAAATCCAGCGTAGCCCCAGATCTTGGGCAAACTCGATCTGTTTTAAAAGCGAAAATTTACCCAGACTAAGATGCGGCAGATACGGATCGTAGTAGCAATACACCGAGCTGATGCCGTCATCCACAATATCGATAAGATCGACGCAGATAAGCCGCCCGTCCTCGCCGTAGTAGGAAATTTCTTTGCCGAAGTCGCCGTGGCCTTGGACGTAAATTTCATCATATCGCTCAAAATCGATCTCTTGCAAAGGCCAGTCCTTTTTTAGATGCATGTAGTCGTGATAAAGCGCGAAAAGCTCCAAACGCGCATCGTTTAAAAGCGGGCGAGATTGCCATACATAGGCGGTCGTGCGATTATTTTTATAGACGCGGCGGTGCGATTTACTAAATTTAAAATTTGCGGCATCGATGCGTAGACTTTTGCACTCCACACATCCCGCACAAATGGGCTTTTGAAAATACCTGCCGAAGCGGCGGTAGCCGTGCTGCACTAAGTTTGAATTATACTCGAAGTCGCAGTCTTTTATGTAGAGATACTCGCTGCGCGCGGCTCTGCCGTCCAGATATGGGCAGGCAAAATCCAGCGTACAAAATGGAATTTCAGTCATTCAGCTTTTTGATATTCGCCGCGTCCACGTATTTTAAAAACTCATCTTTGAGACGATTTTCGCGTGCGGCGACACTCTCTTTGGCTGCGTCGAATTCCTCCGCGGCACCGTCTAGGACGCCCCCGCTTTGCAGACCCGAATCATCATCTCTGAAAATATCTTTAAACTCGTCGCGATTTGGATTAGGTTTTTTGGGCTTTTTGGGCGCGGAACTTGCCGCCTTGTCCTTAAGCATATCCTTTTTTATATCTTTTAGGCTATCTAAAAAATCCATGCTCTTTCCTAAATCCGCGCCGATTTACGCATCGCAGCGATGATGGCGGCGATCGCTTCGTTTTTATTCGGCTGCATATCGTCGATGGTGTTTTCTAAAATTTTGTCTAAATTTTTCTCTACGTAGCTCGTGTCGAAAAAGCCGAGTCGAAATTCGCGAGACTTGCTTATGCTAAGCAAAAACGGAATAATCGTGCGCACTCCCTCGATACGAAACTCCTTCAGCGCGCGCTCTAGTTTATTGACGGCGAGGTCGTAGTCGGTGGTTTTGATGATGAGCTTGGCTAGAAGCGAGTCGTAAAACGGCGGAATTTTATAACCCTTGTAGATGTGGCTATCGACGCGCACGGAAGGACCAAGTGCTGGATAATAATCGCTAACGGTGCCGGGAACGGGGGTGAAATTTTTCCAGACGTTTTCGGAGGTAATACGCGCCTCGATCGCGTAGCCGTGCGGCTTAATGTCGCTTTGCTCAAGCTCTAAAATTTCGCCGTTTGCGATGCGGATCTGGCGCACGACGAGATCGACGCCCGTGACCTCCTCGGTGATGCCGTGCTCGACCTGGATACGGGTATTCATCTCCATAAAATAGAAGTTGTTGTAATCATCAAGCAAAAATTCCACCGTGCCGACGTTGGTATAATTCACCGCCTTCGCCGCAGCTACTGCGGTCGTACCCATCGTCTTACGTAGATGCTCGCTAATGGAGGGACACGGCGCAATCTCGATGATCTTTTGGTGGCGGCGCTGGATCGAACAATCGCGCTCGCAAAGATGGATGATGTTGCCGTAATTATCGCCAATAATCTGAAACTCAATATGGCGCGGCTTGACGACGAGTTTTTCCATAAAAATTTCATCGTTGTTAAAAAAGGTCTTCGCTTCCCTCGTGCACGAATCGTAGGCGCTCTGCATATCCTTCTCGTCCCACACCTCGCGGATACCGCGCCCGCCGCCGCCGCCGCTAGCTTTTAAAATCACGGGGTAGCCGATCTCGCGCGCATATTTTTTGATCGTATCCATACTCTCGTGATTAAGCTTTTCGGTACCCGGCACGATCGGGATACCGTTTTTGCGCATCAAATAGCGAGCGATGTTTTTGTTGCCCATTTTGCGGATAACGTCAGGCTTTGGACCGATAAAGATAATGCCCGCGTCCTCGACCTCTCTTGCAAAGTCAAAATTCTCGCTCAAAAAGCCGTATCCAGGATGTATCGCATCAGCGCCGCACTCCTTGGCGACTTCGACGATCTTTTTGGCGTCCAGATAGCCTTTTAGCGCATCGGTGCTTACCTCGTAGGCCTCATCGGCGATTTTTACGTGTAAGCAATCAACGTCGGGTTTGGTGTAGATCGCGACGCTTTTAATATGCAGATCTCTGCAGGCCCTAATGATGCGAACCGCGATCTCGCCGCGATTAGCGATAAGAATTTTACGTATCATAAATAATTGCCTCTTTTAAAGAAATACCGCGGTAATAATAGTATAAAAAATTTTATAGCAAGTTGAAATTTGCAAAAGGCGGTTGAAATTACAGATAAAATTTAAAGAAGATTTATGGTGCCCGAGGTCGGAATCGAACCGACACGAGGTCACCCTCGCCAGATTTTGAGTCTGGTGCGTCTACCAATTTCACCACTCGGGCATTTTAAAAAGTTATGATTGTATAAATTTAAAAAAGATAAGCCCCGACAAGCGGGGCTTGGAGCAAGAAAATTATTTTTTCTTCTTGCCTTTTGCGGCTGCAACAGCCTCTTTTAGCTGTTTGCCGACTTTAAATTTTACTACTTTAGTAGCAGGAGATTTATAAGTTCTGTTTGTGCCAGGAACTTTACCCTCGCGAGCTGCACGCTCTGCAATACCGAAAGATCCGAAGCCGATGAAGCTTATGTCATCACCTTTTACCAAAAGCTCTTTGATAGCCTCAAGTGCAGAATCAACTACCTTAACAGTATCTTTTTTAGAAAGACCCGCCTTATCGGCAACTACTTGGATAAAATCAGCTTTTTTCATGCTAATCCTTTAAAATAAAGTGGTTTGGGCGGTATTCTACAATAGTTTCGCAAAAAATACAATAGTTTTTTAAGAAAAAAACGCAAAAATCGGCAAAATTTAGCCGATTTTAGCCCAAATTCGTCAATTTTTCAGATTTTGCTTCTTTAAATTTCAAAATTTTTCCATATTTTTGGAGCTTATTTTTGAAATTTTGCCAGATTTCAAAAAATTTCAAGATTTTACCCCTTCTCGCCTCATTTTTGTAAAATTTCGCCCAAATTTGCCGCTTTAAAATATATAAACTATATTTTGTTATAATCCGCGCAAAATTTCAAAGGTTTTTTATGACTAAAATTTTAATGATAGAGGACGATTTAGAACTCGCCGAAATTTTAAGCGAATATCTGCAGCAATACGATATCGATATTACCGTCGCGGACGATCCGTTTTTGGGACTTTCTAAGCTAAATTTAGAAAATTTCAACCTCGTGATTTTAGATCTCACGCTTCCTGGGATGGACGGGCTTGAGGTCTGCAAAGAGATCCGCAAAAACACCGATATACCGATCATAATCTCAAGCGCCCGCCACGATCTGACCGACAAGATCAACGCCTTCGACTTCGGTGCGGACGATTATCTGCCAAAGCCCTATAATCCGCAAGAGCTTTTAGCGCGCATCAAGCGCCACATCGAGCGCTACGACATAAACTCCATCCAGCGCGCCGCAAAACCGAAAAAAGACCTCGAAGTGGACGATTTCCGCCACGTCATCAGCTTCAAAGGACAGCCACTGTCGCTCACCATCGCCGAATACGACGTGCTTTCGTATCTCATCAAAAAGGAAGGCGGCGCGATCACCCGCGAGGAGCTCATCTACAACTGCAGCTCCATAAGCGAGGAATCCTCGAGCAAAAGCATCGACGTCATCATCGGTCGCATCCGTCTAAAACTCGGCGAAACGTCCAAGGCACCCAGCTACATCCACGCTATCCGCGGCGTAGGCTATAAGCTGATACAGTAAGCGGGCTTGCGCCCGGCGAGCGGCGCGATAGAATTTAGCCGCTCGCGGCTCTAAATTTAATAGGCACTCGCGCGGCGAAACTGAAATCGCAAGTCGGTCCGCACAATTTTTCCGTTCAAATTTAAGACGCCGCAACTGAAGCGTTAAAATTTTACGATAAAATTTTGTAGTTATAAATTTAGCGTGCAGTTAGATGCGCGCGGAATTTTATCGTCGAATTCGACAAGCAATTCGGCTCTACGCGCGAGGACGAGTTATAAAAACAGAGCCCAGGGCAGCGAGAAAAATTTTAAAATTTAAAGCGGCGCGGCTGCTAAATTTAAAAGCGCCCTACTTTGCGATGAAATTTTAAAATTTACGCGCTGTGCCTTTAAGACGCGCCGTAAATTTAAAGCCGAATGGATCGCAAGCCCGGTTTCGTGCGCTAAAGCAAAGTAAGCCAGCAGCTTAAAAGCTTTGAAATTTTAAAAATTTAAGGATCATATAAATTTAATGAAAGTAAGATCGTCGATTTTTTACACCATCACGTTCATCTTCGCGCTCGCTGCCGTGGGTGTTTCGCTCGCTCTGCTCTGGCTCATCGGCTACGATCAGCAAAACTACACTCGTGAACTAAACTCCAAATACTCCATCGTTGCGCGCGCGAACCTATATCAGATGAGTAAGCTCATCAGCGATGTCGAATACGAACGGCAGGTCGCAAATTTCGAGTTTTCGACCATCCGCGATGAAGCTAAGCGCGATGAGATCATTAAAGGCGCTGAAATTTTAGATAGCATCTCCGCAGACATCGGCTCTGCAGACATCTTGCTGTTTAAGCGCAAGCACTATCTAAAAATCACGCACGCTGGCGAGACGCGGCTTTTAAACGACAAGGAGTATCAGCCCTACCGCTACGATATTTTCAAAGCGATCTACGGCGTCATTTTGGTGATCATCCTGCTTGCGTATATCTTCATCATCCGTAAAATTCGTCCTCTTCGCAAGCTTAAGCGCCAGATCGATAAATTTGCTAAAGGCGATCTTCAGATCAAGGACGTAAGCGTAGGAAATGACGAAATTTCCGAGGTTTCGCACGCATTTTACGGGGCGGTCACGCAGATAAACAAACTTAACGAATCGCGCCATCTTTTTTTGCGAAACATAATGCACGAGCTCAAAACCCCCATCACAAAGGGTCGCATCGCCGTCGAGATGATCGAGCACGGCAAAAATCAAGAGCGCCTCATCTCGGTCTTTGAGCGGCTGGAGAGCTTAATCAACGAATTTGCGGCAGTCGAGCGCGCGACTGCGGGCACGGCGCTAGTCGAATGCGGAATTTTTTCAATGGATGAAATTTTAAAAGAAGCGCTTAGTATCGCGATGATCGAGCCCGGCTGCGTCACGCTGCAAAATCCGCTAGGCCTGAGCTTAAACGTTGATCTGAAGCTCTTTTGCGTCGCGGTGAAAAATTTAATAGACAATGCCGTCAAATACGCCGCAGACGGTAAAATTTTAATCCGCCTAAACGCCGAGACGATGGACTTCATAACGCTAGGCGAGCCGCTACAGAAGGACTTTAGCTACTACAAAGAAGCCTTCGTCAAGGGCACGAACGCCAAGCAAAGCTTCGGCCTGGGGCTCTACATCGTCGATAACATCGCCAAGGCACACGGACTGAAATTCCTCTACCGCAGGCAGGATGAGCTAAACGTCTTTTATTTTGAGGGGATCGAAAAGATAGCTGCGTTATGAAATTTAAGCACATTTTTTATATTATTGCGCCAAAAATTCGAAACGAGAAGATGCGAAATTTCATATTTTTAGCGCTATTTTTAAACGCGGCCATATTTTTTCTACCTCGCGGCGCACAAGCCGAGAGCTTTATCACCGATGAGGAGTACGGCGCGATGCTGTATAAAAACCCCCGCGGCATCGGCTGCGACAAGTGCCACGGCGAAAAGGGCGAAGGCTCGCTGATCGCGACATATAAAGAATTTAACCGCACCGCGGGCGCTTACTACGAGCGCGCCCTAAACGCACCGCCGATCAACAATCTCTCGCTTCAGGAGCTCGCCGACGGGATCAGCAGCTCGCGCGACGTGATGCCGAGCTACTTCCTGACGCAAAATGAGATCATCATCATCTACAAATATATAAAATCGATAAATCAACCCAAAAAGAAGGAGAAAAAATGAATAATCACGACGAATTTTTAGTGGCACAAAAACTTATCCCAGGCGGCGTAGATTCGCCTGTGCGAGCATTCGGTAACGTAGGCGGTGAGCCTTTTATGGTGGATCGCGGCGAGGGTTCGTACATATACGACGTTGAGGGCAAAAAATATCTCGACTTCGTGCAGAGCTGGGGTCCGCTCATCTTCGGTCACGCCGACGCAGACATTGAGCGCGCCGTCGTGCAAGCCGCCAAAAAGGGGCTAAGCTTCGGCGCATCCAGCCCGCTTGAGACGCAGCTTGCCTCGCTAGTGCTAAAAAATTTCGATTTCCTAGATAAGATCCGCTTTACCAGCAGCGGCACGGAAGCCACGATGAGCGCGATCCGTCTTGCGCGCGCCTTTAGCGGACGGGATAAAATTTTAAAATTTGAGGGTTGCTACCACGGCCATAGCGACAGTCTGCTCGTCAAAGCGGGCAGCGGCGCAAGCACCTTCGGTAACGCAAGCAGCGCGGGCGTACCGCAGGACATCGCAAAAAACACCTACCTAGCCAGATACAACGACATACAAAGCGTAAAGGACGTCCTAGCGCAAAACGACATTGGCACGATCATAATCGAGCCGATTGCGGGAAACATGGGCTTGGTGCCGGCGGATCCCAAATTTTTGACCGAGCTTCGCGCGCTGTGCGACGAGAAAAAGATCGTGCTGATAATCGACGAGGTAATGAGCGGCTTTCGCGCGAGCGAGCTAGGTAGCTACGGCATCTACGGCGTCCGCGGCGATCTGGTGACCTTCGGCAAGGTCATCGGCGGCGGCATGAGCGTGGCGGCGTTTGCGGGCAAGCGCGAAATCATGGATATGATAAGCCCGCTAGGAGCGGTATACCAAGCGGGCACGCTAAGCGGAAACCCCGTTGCAATGGCTGCGGGCATCGCCAGCTTAAGTAAAATTTACGCTAGCAGCGACCTTTACGAAAAGCTCGGCGAGCTGGCGCGTAGGCTCACAGACGGGCTTTGCGCCATAGCGCGGCATCGCGGCATCGCGCTGCAAACCGCCTGCGTAGGCTCGATGTTCGGCTACTTTTTCGCAGACGAAGAGGTGCGCGACTACGACGGCGCCTTGCGGGCAGACACCGCGCGCTTTGCGAAATTTCACGGCGAGATGATTAAGCGCGGCGTATTTTTGGCGCCTAGTCAGTTTGAGACGGGCTTTATCTGCGCCACGATGAACGAAACGCAGATCGACTTTGCGCTAAACGCCGCGGACGAAGCGATGGCGGCGCTTTAAGGGTTGCATTTTAAAATTTTACGGATTTTAGATGAGAGTAACGAAAAATTTAAACAAAATCGTAAAGGGCGCCTGCGACATCAGCCTAGGCATCTCAATCGTCGTAGCGATCGGCATCGGCGTAGCGATCGGGCTTGGGCTGCGGCACCTCACGGGCTCGCTGCTTTTATTATGGCTCGGCATCGCTATCGGCATCGCGGCGGCGTTTTTGAACGTTTACCGCGCGTGCAAGGCGCTAAACTCGAGCCTAAAGGAACTCGAGGACGATCCGAAATACAAGGCGGATCCGAAAAATTTCGACGACGATGAATGGGATGAGCGAGATTGAATAGGCGGTTTTTGCTCATATACTGCGCGCTAAACGCGGCGTTTGCCCTGCTTGGGCTAGCGCTTTGCGGCACAGGATTTTTCGGCACGGGCTCTTTCGGTGTGCGGGCGCTTGCGTGGCTTCTTAGCTTGGAGGCTGGGTTTTTGGGCGCATTCGGCGCGGTATATTTTTCGTTTCGCGCTTACCGAAACAAAATAGAAGATGAGCTAAGAGCCAGCAAATACGATGAAATTTTACGGCAAAGCTCTAAAAATTCCGCCGATTTTATAAGCGGCGAAACTTCCGCAAACGATACGAATTCCGCAAGCTTTGGCGGCGAAAACCGAGGCGGCACAGGCGGCGACGATAAAATTTTATATAGCAAAATTTGCGGCAGCGAAATTTTAAAGAGCGAAAGCTTTAGGGGCGTAAATTCAGGCGCCGAAATTTTAAACACTCAAAATTCCGAAGGCACCGTAAATTTCACAAGCGGCGAGACCCGCATCGAAAACAATGACAACTACGCCCTGCACGACGAAACCGCCGCTGAGTGTACCGTAAACTCTACCGCTGATATAAATTTTACTCGCAGCTCAAATTTAGACGCCGAGTACGGTACAACCGCCGCTGGCGAGCGCGACGTAAATTCTACGAAGAGCGACGACAAAACCTCCGCTTGCGACGCGACCGCTTTAGGACATGCCGCCGATAAATTTAATATGAATGGCAGCGTGACTTGCAGCGACTCACACGGCGGCATAAGCGACAAAGCTAGCGATAGTTCGCAAGGCGGTATAGGCGCGCGCTGTAACGACTTGAAAAATGCAGCGAGCAGCGATCTGGGCGGCGGCTGGAGTTACGGCGCAGATCGCAGCAATCATAGCGGCGGCATAGATAACGGAAATCGTGGCGGCGATGTAGATAGCAGCAAGTCGGACGACGGTACGAGCGATTTTGGGGGCGGGATTAGCAGCGCGCGCGACGGATCAAATGATGATTTCGACGGCGCGGACGGCAGCGCCGATGATTGGGAGGGCGAGTTTGAGCGGAGCGAGGTGCGGAGCAATTTTGCGGGGGCGTTTTTCTCTCCGTTTAAAATTCTGTCCTACGCGGCGCTCGTGGCGGCGATCTACCTGCTTGCCAAGCTGTCCTTGCTAAATCCGCTAGCGATTATTTTGGGCGTTACGATCATTCCTCTGGGCACGATGATCGCTGCCTTGGGCGGCAAAGACGCGCGCTAAAGCTCAAACGGCGCGAGCAGGACGCTTTAAATTTTAAAATTTAGCTTCAGCGGGATTGAGCGCAGATCGGCGCAAGATAAATCGCGGCAACGCCTGCCATCGCGAGCTGCGCCACGGATAGCGCGCGTTTCGGCACGTACCCGGGCACGCTAAATTTATAAAATTTGCGGCGCGCATCTTTGGATTTCTGCATAAATTTAAACCGCTCATTGCAAGCCGTAGAAATTTTACCGGCATTTCTCGCGTAATTCTAAAACTAAATTTAACCGCCGCGAATTGCACAATTCAGCGCGAAATTCTTATCTATATTTAATTAAATTTTAGCTACCATTATGCAAAATTTGAGGAAAAATTATGAATTATGATACCTTGAAAAAAATCTTTTTTCGATTTGATCCCGAAACCGCTCATAAGATCGCAGAATTCGGACTTCGCGTACTTTATGCGACTCCGGGCGGGCTTGAGGCTTTGGCAAAATTCGGCGTTTATAAAGATGAAATTTTAACTCAAAATATATGGAATCTCAGCTTCGATAATCCAGTAGGTATCGCGGGTGGCTTCGACAAAAACGCCACGATGATCGCGCCGCTGGCTGCTCTTGGCTTCGGACACATCGATTTTGGCACCTTTACGCCGCGTCCTCAAAGCGGCAACGAAAAGCCGCGACTTTTTCGCCTCGTTAGCGAGCAGAGCATTCAAAACGCGATGGGTTTTAACAACGAAGGCGCCGATGTTATCGAGCGTCGCGTGCGAAAAATTTATCCTTTTAAAATCCCGATCGCCGCAAATATCGGCAAAAACAAAGCCACCTCGAACGAGGATGCGCTGAGCGATTATGAAGCCTTGGCGCGTAAATTTGACGGGCTGTGCGATTTTTTCATCATCAACGTAAGCTCGCCGAACACCCCAAATCTGCGCGCTTTGCAAGAAAACAGCTTCATAAGCGAGCTGATCGGGGCGATGAAAAAGATCACGAACAGGCCGCTCGTCTTAAAGTTGGCGCCCGATATGAGCGCAGATCAGGCGATCGCGCTGTGCGAGTGCGCGGTGCAAAGCGGCGCAAGCGGCATCATCATAAACAACACGAGCGTTGATTATTCGCTAAGTCCCAACGCCAGGGACTTCGGCGGCCTGAGTGGCAGGCTGATCACCGAAAAATCGCGCGAGCTTTTCGCACAGGTCGCTCGCGAGCTCTTCGGCCGCACGATCCTAATCAGCTGCGGCGGCATAGACAGCGCGCAGGAGGCCTACGAGCGCATCAAATCGGGCGCGAGCCTGGTTCAAATTTTTACCGCCTTTATCTTCAAGGGCCCGTTCGTCGCAAAATCGATCAACGAGGAGCTGGCGGAGCTTTTGCGCACAGACGGCTTCAATAACATAAGCGAGGCGGTCGGGACGAATTTAAAAGATCGAGCGGGCGAAGGATACGGCATCAGAAATGATCTAGTGGAAAATCTCGGCAACAGCGCGGATTTGCGCGCTTGCGAAGACAAAGAGGCGGATGCTAAAACGGATCAAATTTCGAGTGCGACCGAAGGCGAGGAAACGAGCGAAATTTCAAACGCGCCCGAAAGCAGGGATGCGGACGAAATTTCAAACGACAGCAAAAGCGAAATATCGAGTGCCCAAGCCGATAAAATTCCCGCCATTCAAACAAACTCAATTTCCGAAACGGATGAAAATTCTAGCGCTTCGAAAAATTTAAACGCCTTGGTAAGCACAGATACCGCGACGGATCAAAGATCAATCGAACAAAGCTGTGCAGAGAGCGAAAATTCAGAGATTAAAAGTAAAAAACGAAGTAGCGCAAAAAGCGAAAATTTAGAGGCTAAAAGCACAAAGCAAAGCGGCGCGGATCGAAAGTCGGATAAAATTTCAAAAACTACCTCCAAAAGCAGCGTAAGCCCCAAACGCGGAAAAATTTCAAAGGACGCTGCGCAGAATGACGCTGCGCAGGATAGCGCCTCGCAGCAGAAAGATGCCGCAGCTAAAAATCTCTCGAAAAGCGATGCAAAGAGCGAGGATTTAGAGGCCAAAAAAGCAAAACAAAGCGGCACGGCGAGCAAAACTGTCAAAACTAAAACCACGTCGAAAAATAAAACCGCAACTGAAGCTGCACCAAAAAACGACATAGAAAGTAAAAATTCTAAAACGAAAGCCGCGCCAAAAAGCAGCGCGGAAAGCAAAAGCTCCAAGGCTAAAAACGTAAAGCAAAGCAGCGCCAAAACTAAAAATGCCGAGACCAAAGAGACCAAAGAGACCAAAGAGACCAAAGAGACCAAAGAGCTTAAAGAGGCCAAAGAAGCGAGCGGCGCCCAAGACGCAGAGCAAAACTCAAGCAAAAAACGAAAGGCGAAAAAAGATTAATGTTTCCGAAATTTAAGAAAATCACGCTGCAAAACGGGCTTCAAATTTATCACATCCCGATGAATAAAGGCAGCGGCGTCATCAGCGTGGACGTGTTTTACAACGTCGGCTCGCGCGACGAGGTAATGGGCAAAAGCGGCATCGCGCACATGCTGGAGCATCTAAATTTTAAATCCACGAAAAATCGCAAAGCGGGCGAGTTCGACGCGATCGTAAAGGGCTTTGGCGGCGTGAACAACGCAAGCACGGGCTTTGATTACACGCACTATTTCATAAAGTGCGCGAGCTCAAATTTAGAGGTTTGCTTGAATCTTTACGCCGACATAATGCAAAACTTAAGCCTCAAAGACAAAGAATTTCAGCCCGAGCGCAAGGTCGTACTCGAGGAGCGGCTGTGGCGCACCGATAACGATCCGTTCGGATATCTATTTTTCAGACTCTACAATGCCGCGTTTTTGTACCACCCGTACCACTGGACGCCGATCGGCTTTCGCAAAGACATCGAGAACTGGAGTATCAAAGATATCAAGGAATTTCACGCTAAATTTTATCAGCCGCAAAACGCCGTGCTGCTGATCACCGGCGACATCGGCGAAAAGGCGGCGTTTGATGCAGCCAAAAAACACTTCGCGCCCGTAAAAAATAAAAGCGAAATTCCGTGCCTTCACTGCACCGAGCCCGCGCAGGACGGCGAGAAGCTTAGCGTTATTTACAAAAACAGCGAAGCGCAGATCGTGGCCGTCGCCTTTAAAATTCCGCCGTTTAACCACCCTGACGCCGCGGCGATCAAAGCGATGGATATATATCTTAGCGGCGGCAAGAGCTCGCTTTTACAGCGCGTGCTGGTCGATGAGAAAAAGCTCGCCAATCAGATCAATATCTACGATATGAGCGCTAAGGATGAGAATTTATTTATAGTCTTTGCCGTTTGCAACCAGGGCGTAAGCGGCGAGGCGCTGAGGGATGAAATTTTAGCGCTGATCGAAAAAGCCAAAAAAGCAAAAATAAGCGACGACGATATGCTAAAGATCAAAAACACCCTAAGTAGCGATCTGATCTACTCTCTCGACAGCGCCAGCAAAGTAGCGCAGATGTACGGCAGCTACATCGTCCGCGGCGATCTGGACGCGCTATTTAGGCTGGAACGCGAGATCAAAAGTCTAGATAAAAACGCGGTTAAAAAAGCGATGAAAACCTATCTAAGCCTTAAAAATTCCACGAGCATTATCTTACGAAAGGAAAACGATGAATAAAAATGTCATAATCGGCTCTATGACGGCGCTGATCACGCCTTTTAAAGAGGGCAAACTGGACGAGCAGACCTACGCCAAGCTTATCAAAAGACAGATCGCAAACGGCATAAGCGCGGTCGTACCCGTAGGCACCACGGGCGAGAGCGCGACGCTGACGCACGACGAGCACCGCGTCTGTATCGAGATCGCCGTAGATGCGTGCAAGGGCACGGACGTTAAGGTGCTAGCGGGCGCGGGCAGCAATGCAACTCACGAAGCGATCGGACTCGCGCAGTTTGCACAGGCTCACGGCGCGGACGGAATTTTATCCGTAGCGCCCTACTACAATAAACCCACCCAAAAGGGACTCTATCTGCACTACAAGGCGATCGCAAGCTCGGTAGACCTGCCGGTGTTGCTATATAACGTCCCGGGACGCACCGGTTGCGACATCGCCGCAGATACGATCATCAAGCTTTTTAACGACTGCGAGAACATCTACGGCGTCAAAGAAGCCAGCGGCAGCATCGATAAATGCGTAGATCTGCTCGCGCACGAGCCGCGCCTTAGCGTGCTTAGCGGCGAGGATGCGATCAACTATCCGATCTTAAGCAACGGCGGCAAGGGCGTGATCTCGGTCACTGCAAATTTACTGCCCGATTACACGGCGAGACTAACGAAATTTGCGCTGCAAAATGAGTTTTTAAAAGCCAAGCAGATCAACGACGATCTCTACGCGATCAATAAAATTTTATTCTGCGAGAGCAATCCGATCCCGATCAAAGCGGCGATGTATATCGCGGGTCTGACGCCGAGTTTAGAGTACCGCTTGCCGCTTTGCGGGCCGAGCGCGGAAAACCTCAAAAAAATAGAAAACGTAATGAAACAATACGCTATCAAAGGATTTTAATTGACGAACGAATTTAAAGGAAAAACGCTAGTTATCAGCGGCGGGACTAGAGGCATAGGCAGGGCGATAGTTTTAGAATTCGCAGCTGCGGGGGCGAATATCGCTTTTACGTATAATTCCAACGAGGAGCTGGCGACTTCGCAAGCAGCCGATCTTGAGAAGACCTACGGCATCAAGGCGCGCGCTTATGCGCTCAATATCTTGGAGCCCGAGACCTACAAGGAGCTCTTTGCCAAGATCGACGAGGATTTTGCGCGAGTGGATTTTTTCATCTCAAACGCCATCATCTCGGGTCGCGCGGTCGCGGGCGGATACACTAAATTTATGAGGCTAAAGCCGCGCGGTATCAATAATATCTTTACGGCGACCGTAAATGCCTTCGTCGTGGGCGCACAAGAAGCCGCAAAACGCATGGAGGCGGTAGGCGGCGGCTCGATCATATCGCTTAGCTCCACGGGAAATTTAGTCTATATCGAAAACTACGCGGGTCACGGCACAGCAAAAGCCGCCGTCGAAGCGATGGCGCGCTACGCCGCGACCGAGCTCGGCGAGAAAAACATCCGCGTAAATGTCGTTAGCGGCGGGCCGATCGAGACGGACGCACTGCGAGCCTTTACAAACTACGAAGAGGTGCGCGACAAGACCGCCGAGCTTAGCCCGCTAGGACGCATGGGGCAGCCACAGGATTTGGCGGGAGCATGTTTATTTCTATGCTCGAGCAAGGCTAGCTGGGTGACGGGACACACCTTCATCGTCGACGGCGGAACAACCTTTAAATAATGCTAAATTTACCCAATATTTTAGCGAGCTTTCGCGTTGCGCTGGCGCCGCTGTTTTTCTGGCTGATCTTACTAGCCGGTCATGCGAACGGCGGCATGGTGGGCTCGGTGCATGTAAGCTGGGTCGATTATTTCGCCGCACTAGTCTTCGTCATCGCCTCTGTCACGGACTTTTTTGACGGATACATCGCGCGCTCTTGGAACCAAAAAACGAGACTTGGCGCCATCATCGATCCGCTCGCCGATAAGATGCTGACGCTTGCGGGCTTTTTGGGGCTTATGTTTATCGGGCGCGCTAGTGCTTGGGCGATCTATCTGATCCTAATCCGCGAGTTTTTTATCACGGGTCTTCGCGTAGCGATGGCGGGCGACGGCGTAGAGGTCGCCGCATCGATGGCGGGCAAGGTAAAGACAGTCTTTCAGATGATCGCCATCGGCTGGCTAACGATGCAGTGGTCCTATGCAAACGCCCTACTCTGGATCGCGGTTGCGCTGACGCTATATTCGGGCTTTGAATACGTCGCCGCGTATGTAAAGGCTACGAAAAAGAGTTAGAATTTAGGCTAAATATGGCTTTCGTAGTTGAAGAAAAAATCGGCGAAGAAAATGCAAGAAAGTATAAGCTCAATAAGGTAGAAAAAGATATTAGAAATAAAATTTATAAAAAGCGATTGCCTTTTAGATGTTATCCTGAAATTTCTATAGAACTAAGCTGGCGCATAGATAGAGAGCTTGGCGCCTGGCTCATAAACTACGGGAGCTTTAGCGGCTTTTGGGATCATTGCGATTTAGATTTTAACGCTTACAGATTGTATTATCAAGGCAAAATGTTTGATGCAGTCATTACTTACGGCGCTTGGTTCGGCGATTTTAGGATGATAAATGGACAGAAGCGACGTATCCATAAACTCTATGCGCTAGAACCGAAAAGTAGCGGCAAGCTCAGCAAAAGCGATATTTTTAAAATTTTACAAGACGCCCTTAGCGCCGAAAATGAAAATGTTTTGCTAATAGACGTCCTAGATTACAACATTGATTATGTAGGTGGATTTTTGATTGATGGATACCGCTTTGAGGATAACCTAAAGCAAATCATAAATCCATTTAGAGATCAACACGGCCTAGCTAGCTTAAGCCGAGATGAGATAGATGGTCTGTGGTGTATCTCAAAGGAGCTAAACGAGATTTTTCTTATAAAAGTGGGCTCGGACGGTAACAATGATCT
>CAUSAC010000026.1:0-29250 GCA_963529615.1 uncultured Campylobacter sp.
CTTGGAATTCTTGGAATTCTTGGAATTCTTGGAATTCTTGGAATTCTTGGAATTCTTGGAATTCGCCACGGCGCCGTCGCGGTATAATTTTATTGTATTTTTCGTATTCGTAAACGTAAATTTTACCACGCAACCGGTTTAGGGCTTCTCTGTATACGCCAGATAAATTCTATTTTGCAAAAATAGTGAATTGGCAGTATAACTGCAAATTTCGTGCTTACTAGCAAAAATTTTGTCATTTGCTGTAAATATGGAGCTAAATGCCAAAAAAACGCAAAATCCCCGCCGAAATGGCGCGCAAGCTAGACGTAAGTGCTAGGCAAGTAAGCGGTGTGAGAACTCGCAAAGCTCAAAATTTTACTCGCTGACGCAAATTTAAATATACTTTAACGAATAGAAGTGTAAAATATGCCTCAAATTTCAACGATCAAGGGTTTTTATGCTAAAAGACATCTTCCTTTTTGGCGGTTTAATTTCTTACGACCACACTTTTATCTACCTTTTTTACTTCTTTTTGGTCGTCGCTATCATCGTAGCTGTCGCGCTTTGCTCCACTCGCTCGCTTCAGCTTGTGCCACACGGCATGCAAAACATCGCCGAAGCCTACCTAAGCGGCGTGCTAACGATCGGTAAGGACGCGATGGGCAGCGAGGAACAAGCCAAAAAATATCTTCCGCTAATCGCAACATTGGGATTTGTGATATTTTTTAGTAACGTTATCGGCTTGGTGCCGGGCTTTGAGTCGCCGAGTGCGAGTCTAAATTTAACCCTTTCGCTTACGCTTTGCGTTTGGTTGTACTACCATTTTGAGGGCGTTCGCGAGCATGGCGTGATCAACTACCTAAAGCACTTTATGGGGCCGGTGAAAATCCTAGCTCCGTTTATGTTCGTTATAGAGATCGTTTCGCATTTTTCGCGCGTCGTATCGCTTTCGTTCCGACTTTTTGGAAACATCAAAGGCGACGATACTTTCCTGCTAGTTATGCTTACTCTCGCTCCTGCGCTAGTGCCGATGGTACCGTTTGCACTACTTACTTTTATGGCGATTTTGCAGACTTTTATTTTCATGGTTTTAAGCTACGTTTATCTAGCGGGCGCCGTGATCGTCGATGAGCATTAATTTTAAGCGAAATTTCTTATACTTCCTCGTGGGTGCGTCGTTCGGATTGATTTTCGTCGGCGCATTCGTATTTTTTATATACCCCGCCTTTTACTTTTTGGGGTTAAAATTCCTCTTCATCTGCACCGCTCCGGGCGTGATATGCGTCATCATCACCTGCTTGATGGTCGATGTTTTCGATCTGAAAGAAAAGCTCCTTAGCGGCGGCGAGTAGAATCTATCCGATTAAATTTTAAAATTTGGCCGCGCCGCGCGCCGCTACAAGCGAGTATTAAAGCAAAAAATTGTAAAATTACGCGAAATTTTTATTCTAAAAGGTTAAGTTAATGTTTGAAACCGTGATCGGCCTGGAGGTACACTGCCAGCTAAATACTAAAACTAAAATTTTCTGCTCCTGCCCCACGAGCTTCGGCGATGAGGCTAATTCTCACGTCTGCCCGACCTGCCTGGCGCTTCCGGGTGCTCTTCCCGTGCTAAACGAGGAGGCGGTTAAAAAAGCTATCAGCTTCGGCACCGCCGTTAATGCGACGATCAATCGCAAGTCGGTATTCGATCGCAAAAATTACTTCTATCCCGACCTTCCCAAGGCGTATCAAATTTCGCAGTGGACGATCCCGATCGTCGAGCACGGCGAGCTTTTCATAGCCGCGGACGGACAGAGCAAGCGCATCGGCATTACGCGCGCGCACCTAGAAGAGGATGCTGGCAAAAATAATCACGAAAGCTCGCGCAGCCTAGTTGATCTGAACCGCGCCGGCACGCCGCTTTTGGAGATCGTAAGCGAGCCTGATATGCGCTCTGCGGACGAGGCGGTCGCGTATCTAAAAAAACTCCACAGCATTTTGCGCTTTTTAAATATTAGCGACGCAAATATGCAAGAAGGCTCGTTTCGCTGCGACGTAAACGTCAGCATCCGCCCGCAAGGCGAGCAAAAGCTCTATACGCGCGTGGAGATTAAAAATTTAAACTCTTTTAAATTTATCCAAAAGGCGATCGAGTTTGAGATCGAGCGTCAGATCGAAGCGTGGCAGGACGGCAAATATGAGCAAGATGTCGTGCAAGAAACGCGCCTTTTTGATACCGCTAAGCTTATCACCAAGCCGATGCGCAGCAAAGAAGACAGCGCCGAGTACCGCTACTTCCCAGACCCCGACCTGCTAACCGTGATCGTGGATGACGAGATGCTGGCTGCTGCGCAGCAGATCCCCGAGCTACCCGATCAGAAAAAGGCGCGCTACGTCCGCGAGCTGGGCGTTAAAGAGAAGGACGCCGAGATCATAATCTCAACCTACGAAAACGCACGATTTTTTGAGGATCTGATCGCGGCGGGGCATGAGCCCAAACTCTGCGTCAGCTGGCTTACCGTCGAGCTTGCGGGCAGACTCAAAAACGGCGTTACGATCGAGGATTCGCCCGTAGGTAGCGCGAAGATGAGCGAGCTTTTAAGCGCGATCGAAGGCGGCGCAGTGTCGCAAAAGGCCGCCAAAGAGGTGCTTGATTATCTAATGGAGCACGACGAGGCGGTAAGCTCAGTCATCGACAAACTAGGCTTGAGGCAGGTAAGCGACGACGGCGCGATTTTGGAGATCATAGCGCGCGTGATGAGCGCAAACGAGGACAAAGTCGCGGACTATCGCGGCGGCAAAGACAAGCTATTCGGCTTCTTCGTCGGCCAAGTGATGAAAGAGGGCAAGGGCGCGTTTAATCCTGCGAAGGTGAACGAGCTTTTGAAACAGAAACTGGGCTGATTTCGCAGCTTCTGCGGCAGCAAACGGCGAATTAAAAGCAGCGCGATGTATGCGATAAATGAAGCCTCTGGGATAAAATTTTAAATCCGCCCGTAGCGTTTTGCTTCGAGCTAAAGCTTTCAGGCACCAATGACGAGGGCTTTTGTGTTATATTTCATTCGGCGCGATCTTGGTGGCTACCCGCTCTGCCTCGCGCACATTTTGTTCTTTTGAGCTCGTTTTTTCTCGTGCGGGTCGTTTGCGCGAGTGTCGGTCTGTGACAGAGGGGTTTAAGAAGCACGTCCGTTAGGAATTTTACTCACGACCACGGTAAAGCTTGCAGGGAATGCGTAAAATTACTCTGCTTGAGAGAGTAAAAACGGCAACTCGAGTGCAGTGGGTAAGGTCGAATACGCAGGGTCGAATTTGAGCGGCGAGTCCATGTGCAGGCTAAATTTAATCAACCACTGCGTTGGATGCGCGTGCCCCAAACCTTGCGCCAAACGATAACGTGGCGAGCGACCGCAGATCATCTAGGTCCAAAGCACGCCTTGATAGATTTAAGCGGATTTAAAAGCGCGATTTGCGATCGGGCGTCTGAGTAAAATTTTTAAAAATTTGATTTGCCTCGGCGATGCACAAGTGAAATTTAAAACGTATAATGGAGTTTCAAAATCCTCATTCGTTCACTGCCGCGCCTTTTGTGAAAGTTGTTTTTTGACGGAGGAGCAAAACCTTAAAAGTATGAAATTTTAGTGAGGTAAATTTTAAAAAAGCGAAGTTTTTGCTGAGTAAATTTCAAAAGCGCAGAATTTTAATGAGACGAAATTTTGACGAGATGAAATTTCAAAAAGCGAATTTTAAAGCGTGGCTTCGGCTAGCGTTTGTGCAGGCTCATGTAGGCGCTTTTGGGCTAAATTTTCAAAGAGCGGGAATTTCAATAAAATGAAATTTGAAAAACCGCAAATTTGCGAATAAATTTTTAAAAAGGAACATAATGAAAATCGCGGTTATCGGCGCTGGCAAATGGGGCAGCGCGCTTTTTGACGCGCTTAGCGCGAAAAACGAATGTGTCATCACTTCGCGCACGCCAAGGCGAATTCCGCATTTTGTAAGCGTGAGCGAGGCTCTGGAGTGCGAAGCGCTCGTTTTCGCGC
This sequence comes from uncultured Campylobacter sp., assembly GCA_963529615.1. Classification (GTDB taxonomy): domain Bacteria; phylum Campylobacterota; class Campylobacteria; order Campylobacterales; family Campylobacteraceae; genus Campylobacter_B. Next base: position 4,005 of record CAUSAC010000026.1, read on the forward strand.
TAGCGGCACAGCAAACCGCGCAGTGGCTGGATCAAAATTTCACCTACAAAAATCAAAAAATTCTAGTCGCTTCCAAGGGCATCGACGCAGCAAGCGGCAGGTTTTTAAACGAAATTTTTGAAGCGTACGTTGCACGCGGCAATCTTGCTTATCTATCAGGTCCATCGTTTGCCACCGAAGTCATGCAGAAGCTGCCTTGCGCGCTCGTCGTAAGCTCGTGTAACGAAAATCTAGCCGAACTTTTCGCAAGCACCTTCCCTGCCTACATCAAGACCTACACGAGTGGCGATATCATCGGCGCAGAGGTGTGCGGCGCGTATAAAAATGTGATCGCCATCGCTAGCGGCGTTTGCGATGGGCTGGAGCTCGGCAATAACGCTAGAGCGAGCTTGATCGCACGCGGCATCGTAGAGATCGCGCGCTTTGGCAAGTTTTTCGGCGCGCGAGACGAGACCTTTTTGGGCTTAAGCGGCGTGGGTGATTTGTTTTTGACCGCCTCGAGTGCGCTATCGCGAAACTACCGCGTGGGATTAGGGCTTGCGCGCGGCAAAGGGCTCGAGGAAATTCTGCGCGAGTTGGGCGAGGTCGCCGAGGGCGTGGCTACGACCGAAGCGGTCGTAAATATCGCGACAAAGCATAAGATCTACGCTCCGATCGCTACCGAGGTCGCGCAAATTTTGCATGGAAAGGACGTAAGGGCGAGCCTAAAGGATCTGCTGCGCAAAAAATAGCCATACGACGAAATTCTCTCGCTAAATTTTAGTGGCGGATTTTGCTTACATAGGTTTTGATTTAGCCGCTATGCTTGTGGAATTTAGTTGTTGGTTTGCGGATTTTGGTCGGTGTTTGTTTGGATCTGTTTACGTGGCTTTGATTTAAAATTTTGCTTTAAGCTTGAGTGCGAAATTTTAAAGCAAGGTCGTAAAATTTTAAAAAGAAGCTAAAATTTTAAAACATTTAATGTGGGTCGCAGGTAGTTGACGGCTGAGAGTGGAGCATATTGCTTGTCTGCGACCGGGTAGGTTAAAATTTTTGATGTGTCAGATTTAAAAATTTAAGGCGTAGTATTTTTTCTTTAGACGAGGCGGAAAGGCATAAATTTTGAAAATATTCAAGACAGATGATGTGTAGTTTCGATAAATTTTTAGTGCTTGCAAAGGAGCGGACTGTTCGTCCGCGACTGCAGCAAGTTAAATTTTACAGAATATCGGTGTATTATAAATTTTAATACAGGAGCCAAGGCGAAGGATCGCGAGATGGATTTAAGGGTTGCGACGTAAAAATTTAGCGAAGATAAGGCATATAGCCTATCAAGCTAAATTTTACTAGCTCCGTTAAAGACGCTCGCGAGGCAAGCCACAAAGATAAAAGAGGAAAAAAATGGAAAAATACGAAGGCTACAATCTCAGGCTACGCGACGCTCTGGTTGGCGTACAGTTTTTATTCGTGGCATTCGGCGCGCTAGTACTAGTGCCGATCTTAACGGGGCTTGATACGTCCGTGGCGCTGTTTACGGCGGGCGTCGGCACGCTGCTGTTTCAGCTCATCACGCGCAAACACGTCCCGCCGATCTTTCTCGCGTCCAGTTTCGCGTTTATCGCGCCGCTAAGCTTTGGCGTGAAGGAGTGGGGGATCGCCGCGACTATGAGCGGGGTGATCGCGGCGGGGCTTTTTTACGTGGTTCTAAGCCTGCTTATTAGGCTCAAAGGCGAGGGGTTTTTGCATAAAATTTTACCGCCCGTAGTCGTCGGTCCCGTCATCATGACGATCGGTCTCATCCTCTCGCCAGCAGCCGTAAATATGGTCATGGGCAAGGGCAAAGAGGCGCTCTATACGCAGGGACAGTCGCTTACTATCGCGCTCATCTCGCTCTCGGCGGTTATCGTTGTGATGATGTTTGGTCGCGGCATGCTGCGCCTTGTGCCGATACTTTGCGGCATCGCGGCGGGATACTGCGCGTCGCTGTTTGTCGGGATAGTGGATTTTACTCCGGTTTTAAACGCGCCGTGGTTTACGCTGCCAAATTTCACCGCACCGGTTTTTAAGCTTGAAGCGGTGATCTATATGGTGCCTATCGCTATCGCGCCTGCGATCGAGCACATCGGCGATATGCTTGCGATCAGCAACGTCACGAAAGAAAATTTCCTAAAAAATCCGGGGCTTAAAAGCACGCTGCTGGGCGACGGACTCGCGACGTCGCTAGCAGGATGCTTCGGTGGACCGCCAAACACCACCTACTCGGAAGTTACGGGCGCGGTTAGCATCACGAAGGCCTATAATCCCGCCATCATGACCTTTGCCGCGCTTGCGGCGATACTGCTAGCCTTCGTGGGTAAGCTCGGCGCTGCGCTCTCTACAATCCCCGCTCCCGTCATCGGCGGCATTATGCTGCTTCTTTTCGGTATCATCGCTAGCGTGGGCATGGAGACCCTGATCAAAAACGGCGTGGATCTGGCCGAGCCGCGCAATATGATCATCGTCGCGCTCATCTTCGTCTGCGCGATCGGCGGCATGGTGCTGGATTTTGGCGCGATGAGCTTTAGCGGCGTGGGACTTGGCGCGCTCATCGGCATCACGCTAAATTTGGTGCTACCAAAGACCAAGCATTTTGACGGGTACTGAGTTAAATTTCGCGCGGAGCTTGCGTCGTTTCGCGCGGTTGCGGGTAAATTTGAGCTTAAATTTCGGCGCCAAATTTACCCGTAGCTTTTGCCGTCAAATTTACCGCACTCTAAATTTTAAAATTTCCCCGCAGACGCTTTTAAATTTCTAACGTTTTAAACTAGCAAGATATATAATTGCCTTATGAAAAAGGCGAATAATTTAAGCAAATTTGATAAAAAGGCGCTAAGGCTGCTATTTGCGGTACTTTTCGTGCCGCTCTTCGTCTCGCTCGTTTTTATCTATGAGTTATCGGTGTATGATAACTCGCGCGAGTTGCCCGCAGGCGCGCAAAAGATCGGCAGCAGTGATTATTATAATATCGGCGGCAAAATTTATCTACGCTCTTGGAATCTCGTTCCTTACGAGCTAGAGGGCGGTGCGGATGCGGCGAGCTTTCGCGCGCTTGATACCGGCAGATACTCCTACACAAACGTCGGTATGGATGCTAGCCGCGTATTTTGCGGCGCTCGCAAGATGTCGGGACTGGATCCAGCGCGCACGCAAAAAATCGGCTCTCGCTACTACAGCGACGGGCGCGTGAGCTACTTCTGCTCGGACGTCACGCAGCGCACGGGCGGCGCGATAAGCTACATTTATAAAGTGTTTTTCCATGCGTTTGGGCTCTCTAAATGGCCGCAGGAGTACAACTATCCATACGCGAGGCTAGATACTAGCGCGCCCATCTCGCCGCTGACCGAGAGCCCTTACGTCGCCACTGACGGCGAGCGGGTATTTTACGAGGGTAAAATTTTAGCGGGTGCGGACGTAAAAAATCTAAAACAGATAAGGCTAAAAATCATACACGAAGACGGCTCCGATTCGCCCGCAAACTTTCGCCCGGTCGATCGGTGGCTGAGTGACGGACGCAACGTTTATGCGGACGGCGAGAGGCTAAATTTCACGCCTAGCGAGCGGATGTATCTCGTGGAGCCAAACGCCGGCATAGAGTTTCTTTTTGATCCCGCTACGGGCGCGGTGTTTATGGATGGCGAGAGATTCGAGGCTGCAAACGAGCCATATACGCCGCTAAATTTTCAGAGCGGGCATCAGAAATACATGCTGTTTGCGAGCAAAAACGGCATATTTTATCTAAGCAAGGATAAAATTTTAAATCGCCCGCGCGGCAGTAGCGCCGAGGGGCAGCTCAAAGACGCGCTTTGGTACGTGTACTATAAATTTGGCGCAGACGCCAGCCGGCTAAGCGCGCTAAAAAGGGCGGGCGACAATCCGTTTAAAGGCGCCGTGCGGCAGATCTCGGAGAATCTTTTTAAAGACGACGCGGGATTTTACTATCTAAATTTCTACTCGCATAGCGTTTATGTCACGGGTCGCAGCGGCAGGCATCTGGATAAGCGGACGAATTTCATTGATCTGCGAAAGATCACGCTAGACGTGCATGATGATGAGGTGATGGCTCAGATCGCGGACGAGGCAGCGCGAAATCCCGAAATGTCGCAGCAGGTCTTTACCGCACAGGACGTGGAGTATGAAAACGGCGCGGCCTTTTTATATGTATTGCCTCGCGGCGGTTTTGTCACTCGGGGCTTGGATTTATAGCTACCTTAGAAAGCGCAGCTTGCGACGCGGTTAAATTTAGCGGTGCGGCGGAAGGTAAATTTAGAGCGAGACAAAAATACCGACGTCGTGTTATCCAGCGCACCCTTGGCTACAGAAGGTAAATTTAAGAGTAAGACGACGATGCGGCGGAGCAGTAAATTTAAGATAGTATTGCGGTTGTCGGCGCAGCAATGCGGCAAATTTATGGGCGCTGCGATTGCGGGTACGGTAGTGTGGCGGCGGGATGCGATTGAGTGTGTGTCACAAAACTTGGCCGGTGCCGAATTGCTGGTTCGGTTGGCGCGTAGTAAGCTAGCTAGATGGTGCGAGGCGAATGACAGCGCAGCGAAACAGCGGCGACTTTTGCGCCGTTAAATCGCGCGATCGATTTTGATTGAAATTTTGCAAATATGCAGATAAGGCTTTCGCTGAGATTTGCAAAACACCGCAAATGCGGCGTTTCATTTTAAACCGCCTTTGCCGCTTATCTAAATTTAAGGGGTAAGAATATAAACTTCAAATATTCATAGCCTAGAAAAATAGAATTTCTGGCTCTGTGTAAATTTACTCCGCTGGAGTTTGAAATGATGCGAAACACGCAGCCGCTAAGCGATGATGAGAGTGTAAATTTCCTCCATTGGAGTTTGAAATTGCCACTGTCTTTGCCTACGCCGCTTGGGGCGATGAGTGTAAATTTGCTCCACTGGAGTTTGAAATTATTATGGAATTTTAAATGCGATAATAATTGTTTTGTGTAAATTTGCTCCACTGGAGTTTGAAAAAAAATCAAAAAGCCCACCTTGCCTATCGGATTTTTGTGTAAATCTACTCCACTGGAGTTTAAAATCACGTAAGCGAGCATATCGCGGAAATACGAAGAGTATAAATTCTCTCCGCTGGAGTTTGAAACCTACAGATTTTAAACCTTAAACCCATAAAAATCGGAGTTTTAAGTACTGCTGCATTTTACTATGCCTTGATTTGTTGCTCCGCCTGATAAAATTTAGACTGAAAAATATATTATTGACACCCCAACTTGGATCTGGGCGGATTTTAGTTTGTCGTGCGTTTAAGATCATAATGCCTACGCCAAAGCCCGACTATCTATAGTTTTAAATTTGCCGGGCGTTCAAAGAGTAAATTATATCTGCGTTTTGTTTTAGCTCTCGATATAGGTTTTTAGTTTGCGGCCGATCTTTGGGTGCTTTAGCTTTTTGATCGCCGAGCTTTCGATCTGACGGACGCGCTCGCGGGTGATATTGAGCTCCTTGCCGATCTCTTCAAGCGTGCGGTCGCTCTCGTCGTCAAGCAGTCCGAATCGCATGCGGATTACCGTGCGCTCGCGGTCGTTGAGCTGTTCTAAGATATCGTCGATCTGCTCTTTTAGGTCAGATTTTAAAATTTGCTCGATCGGCGAAACCGAGCTTTTGTCCTCGACGAAATCGCCGAATTTGCCGTCATCCTCGTTTCCGATCGGCGCTTCTAGACTAATCGGTTCCTTTGTGATTTTGATGACCTGCTTTACTTTATCGACGCTAAGGCCTACCTCTTGCGCGATGACGTTGATATCAGGTTCCTTGCCGCCTTCTTGCATATATTTGCGTGTGATTTTATTAATTCGATTTATCGTCTCGATCATATGGATCGGGATGCGGATCGTGCGCGCTTGATCGGCGATAGCGCGCGATATCGCCTGGCGGATCCACCACGTCGCATAGGTCGAAAATTTATAGCCGCGCTTGTATTCAAATTTATCCACCGCCTTCATAAGCCCGATATTACCCTCCTGGATGAGGTCTAAAAACGGCAGCCCGCGGTTGGTATAGCGCTTGGCGATGGAGACTACTAGGCGCAGGTTGGACTTCGCCATGCGCGCCTTTGCGTTATCGCTAATGCGCTTGCCGCGCTTGATCTGCTCTAAAATTTCTTTCAGCCGCTCTGGCTCGAGATTAAAGCTTTTTTTGCTCGCCTCTTTGGTCAAAAAAAGCTTTTTAATATCGACATAGGTCGAGACCATCGTAGCTTCCGGCACGCGCGCGATGATGTCGTCTTTGCTGAGCTTCGTGATATCTTTTAGGATTTTTTTATGATTCTCACGCAGTTCGGCGCTAAACATCGGCAGCTTATACTCTAAGCGCTTGAGCTCCTTTTCAAAGCCCTCGTCACTTTTTAGCGCGGTTTCCATCGATTTTACGATCTCGGTGATAAGCTTGCTCGTAGGCCCCAGATCCATGAGCTTTTCTTTTAAAATTTTCTTTTTAAACGCCAAGTTTAGCTTCGATAAAATTCCCTTGCTCTGCTTAATCGCCTCGGCGTTTTTCTCGGCAAATTTCATCCAATCCTTTTTGGCTTTTTCAAGAGCCTTGAAGCTTTCGATGACCTTTAGAGCGCGCTTATCGTTCTTTTTGGATCGCCTTTGCTTCGCCTCGTCCCCACTTTCCTCATCCTCCTCGTCGTCGTAATCCTCCTCCGATAGTTCCTCTTCGTCCTCCTCTTCACCCTCTTCGTCGCTGTCGTCAAAGCTTTTGAAAAGCTCCTTTACGCGGCGCTCGCGGTTGATGAGCGGCTCTTTATAGTCTAAAATGAAGTCTATTAAGTACGGCACCGAGCAAAACGCGTCGATGATGATATCCTCGCCGAGTTCGATTTTTTTGCTGATCTCGATCTCTTCTTCTTTCGTTAACAGCGGGATCTGTCCCATTTCGCGCAGATACATCCGCACAGGGCTGTCCGAACGGCTCCACTCCAAAAGCTCAACGTCGCTGGATAGATCAAACTCCTCGTCCCAGCCCTCGTCCAGTAGCTTTTTTTGCGTGGCTTCTTTGAGTTTTGCGTCCTCTAAATTTTTGATTTTAGAGATTTCTGCGGCGGAGATCAGCTCGACATCAAATTTTTTCGTAAGCGCTTCGACTTTCTTAACGGCCGTCGCGGTGGGGGCTTTATCGAAAAATTTTATCAGTCTTTCGTAGGTGATGTAGCTTTTTTGATTGTCGTCGAAAAATTGCTCGATGGGGCTTAGGGCGTCTTTTGAGCTCGCCATAAAATCTCCTTGTGTCATTGTGTATTTGGTTTTGGAAAATTAGATTATACCGAAACGCTCTTTATTTTTGCTTATATATGGCGCAAACTATCTAAATTTAATGATTTTTCAAATTCTAGAAATTAGGCTAAATTTTAAAATTTAGGTTATATTTTTAGCTAAATTTAAGATTGCTCTCTAAAATTCCGCGTTCGCAAGACGAAAATTAGCGCGCCGAAATTCCGCTTCCTTTACGCCGTCGCTTTAAAATTTAACGCCTCCAAACTTCCTATCTTTACGCTCTCGCGCTTAAATTTAGCCCCAAATTTTAAGCGAGGAATTCCGCCCTCATATCGGAGCGATTGAGCGGATTTTAATAAATTTGTCGGTAAAATCGCGCATCTATTTTAAAATTTAAGGCGGAAATATGGCAAAAGTATGGAAATTCGGCGATGATATCGACACCGACATTATTATCGCGGCGCGCTACCTAAATACCTCCGACGCAGCTGTGCTTGCGACGCACATCATGGAGGATGCGGATAGGGACTTTTCGTCCAAAATCGCTCGCGGCGACATCATCGTAGCGGGGAAAAATTTTGGCTGCGGTAGCTCGCGCGAGCACGCTCCGATGGCGCTTAAGGCCGCCGGAATTTCATGCGTGATCGCAAAAAACTTCGCTAGGATTTTTTATCGAAACAGCTTCAACACGGGCTTTTTGATCCTCGAATGCGACGAGACGGATAAGATCGCGCAGGGCGACGAGCTTAGCATCGATCTAAAGGGCGGCGTAATTAAAAATTTAACTCAAAAAACTGAGTATAAATTCGGCGCGATACCGGAGTTTATGCAAAAGCTCCTCGATGCGGGCGGAGCGATAAATTACGCAAAAACAAAGATAAACTTGTAAGGAATTTGGATGAAAAAATACGACGTATGCGTGATAAAAGGCGACGGGATCGGCCCCGAGATCATCGAAGAAGCGATCAAGGTGCTCGATGCCGTAAGCCATAAATTTAATTTCGAGCTAAATTTTGACTACCGCTTGATGGGCGGCGCGGCGATCGACATTATGGGCGTTCCGCTTCCGGATGAGACGCTAAATGCCGCTAAATCAAGCGATGCGGTGCTTTTCGGCGCGATCGGCGGCGCGAAATGGGACGGCCTGCCGCGCGAACTGCGCCCCGAAAGCGGGCTACTGAAAATCCGCAAAGAGCTTGGAGCGTTTGCAAATCTGCGTCCCGCGATGATTTTTGATGAGCTGATAAACGCTTCGACGCTAAAGCCGGAGATCATCAAAGGCGTCGATATAATGGTGGTGCGCGAGCTTACGGGTGGGATTTATTTCGGGCAGCCGCGCGTGAAAAACGAAAAGGATGCGCTAAATACGATGTGCTACAACGCCGCCGAGATCGAGCGCGTGGCTAAGGTCGCATTTGAGGCAGCGCTTTTGCGAAACAAAAAGATAACGCTCGTGGATAAGGCCAACGTGCTTGAAACAAGCCAGCTGTGGCGCGAGGTCGTAAGCGAGCTAGCGAAAAATTATGCGGGGATAAATTTGGAGTTTATGTACGTAGATAACGCCGCGATGCAACTCGTGCGGGCACCTGCGCAGTTCGACGTGATTTTGACCGAGAATTTATTCGGCGATATTTTAAGCGATGAGGCGAGCATGATCTGCGGCTCGATCGGACTACTTCCGAGTGCGAGTATCGGCGGCAAGGTAGGCATCTATGAGCCGATCCACGGCAGTGCACCCGACATCGCGGGACAGGGCATCGCAAACCCGATCGCTACGATCTTAAGCGCTGCGATGATGCTGAAATACGCATTCGGCGAGAATGAAGCCGCAGTGGCGATCGAGCTTGCCGTGCGCGGCGTGCTTCGCGACGGATACCGTACCAAGGATATCGCGCAGTACGACGCCAAAGAAATTTGCTCGACCGCAGAGATCGGCTCGATCATCGCAGATTACGCAAGTAAGGCTTAGGAACCAGCTTTGAATGGCGCGCTAGCATATGCTATGGAGCTTGAGAAAAAAGGCGATATCTACGGCGCAATGCGGATTTGCCGCGGTATTTTACGTGATAATCCGCAAGATGGCGATGCGGCGGTGCTTTTTGCGCGGCTAAATTTAAATCATCGAGTAAGCTCTGGCGTCAATATGGCGATGCTGGAGCGCTTTTTTAGCGTCGATGCACGTAAACAAGCAGAATTTAAGAGGTGGCTAATTGATGTATGAAAATGAACTGGAAGATATCATCGAAGCAGTCAATGAGATGAAAGCACAAAAGCGCGCGCAAGATTTGACGGCGCAGCAAGAGAAGGCTGCAAATGCAAACAGCGCTGAAGCAGAAGCACAGGCTTCGCAGGATGCTTTAAGCCCCGCTTCTTTTGCGCCAGATCCCATTGCACCTGGCGCCTTAAATTCTACATCTGCACCGGATATCGCTTCATCAAACGCGCAAAATTTCACTTCCTTAGATACTAAAAATTCCACTTCGCGCTTTGTTTCATCGGACGCTTTAAATTCCGCCCTAGATCGTTATCGTTCAAGTTCCATGGCGAGTAAGAGCTCTGCGCCTAGCAGCGCAGAATTTGCAGCGGACGTTACTTTAAAAAAATCTGCCGCAAAAGATGAAAATTTTACTTTTTCCAGCGAGGAGAATTTTAAAAACTCTGATCTTACAGGCGGTCAAAATTCTGCGGCTTCCGCCTCCCTAAACGGAGAGAATTTTAAAAATTCTGCTTCTGCAAGCGGCAAAAATTCCACAAATTCAACCTTTGCAAGCGATGAAATTTTAAAAAGCTCCGCCGCAAAATTTGACGAAAGCTTTCGTGATTTATCGGGCATCGCAGGCGAAATTTACGATAGTTTAGGCAGCGATATGAATGGATTTGTTTCTCCACAAAGCAGGGACGCAAGCATACCGCGAAGCTCTGCCGAAAGTAAAGATCTTGAATTAGCGCTAAATTCTACGGATGACGACTCCCAAAGTAAGCAAGATTTGACGCCTCGTATTTTAGGCGCGCATTTTAAGGAGCTAAGCAATGACGATTTTGGGCCTGGCTCTGATTTCAAAGAAAGCGAGGCTGACGATTATTTCGGTACGGCGCATTCTAAAAAGCAGGATTTAGCGTCGCTTCAAGCTCAAAATTCCGTAGCGCTAAATATCCGCAATGCTGCCGTGCAGCAGCAAAATTGCGTTTCGCAGTCACAGAATTTTACGACGCATGGGGTGCGAGACGATGAGCTCGTCACGCCGCAGCTTCGTAATTCCGCCAAGCAGGATGTGCAAGCGGGAGGTTTTGCCTCTTATGGTGCTCTAAATTCCGCCCTGCACCAGCCCGAGGAAGCGCGACATCTCGGGGCCGCGAGACAAGCGGGTGACAAATCAAAATATCTCGCAAATGCAGATTTCAAAATTTCAAGCGAAGCGGAGTTTTTGAGCGCGATAAAAGAGCGAATTTTAGTGCTTTTTGAGGGGCTGAACGCTTTTGAGAAGGATGATTTGAACGCGCGCGTGGAGCTAAATTTAAAATTTATGGAATTTTTGCTTGCAAGTATCGAAAACCGACTTGAAAATCTATCAAAATGACGATTTTATCGCGCTTTTAGATTATCTTAAAAAATTTAGCTCACGCATATATCTAGTAGGCGGCTGCGTGCGCGATCATTTTTTGGGGCGGGCGAGCGCTGATGTGGATGTGGAGCTTTACGATGTGGGTCCGCACCGCTTCGAGCAAATTATGCAAGACTTCGGCGCACAGGGCGTCGGCAAAAGCTACTTCGTCTATAAATACAAAAACTTCGACATCTCGCTTCCGCGCACCGAGAGTAAGATGGGCATCGGACACAAGGGCTTTAGCGTCGCTTTGGCTACGGACGAACATGAGGCTAGCAGGCGGCGCGATTTTACGATCAATGCGATGATGATAGACGCTATAAGTGGCAAAGTGCTCGATTTTTACGGCGGGCTTGCGGATCTGCGCGCGCGTATTTTGCGAGTGGTTGATCCGCACACTTTCGTGGAGGATAGCTTGCGCGTGTATCGCGCGGTGCAATTTGCCGCGAGATTTGAGCTTCGCGCCGAGCCGCGCACCTTAGAGCTCATGCGTAGTATCGATGTTAGCGATCTTAGTTGCGAGCGCGTTAAAGCAGAGCTGATTAAATTTTTCCGTGCACCCGCGCACCGATACGGAATGATGCTAATGCAAGAGTTGGGGCTTTACGAGCGGGTTTTTGGATTGCGGATTGATCCGCTCGTGCATGAGCGACTGATAAAATTCATAGAGCACGGCGAATCTTTCGTGAGAAATGAAATGTTTTTTTTATATGCGTTTTTGAATTTTTTAGGATTAGATAAAAATAAAATTTTAAAGAATTTAGGGCTAAATTCTCTTTATAAAAGGCTACTTAGCGAGCCGTTTTTTAAGCGGGTAAGCGACGAGCAGCTATGCAAAATCGCTCTAAAAATGCCGCTTAAGCAGTGGCTCGGGCTGTATTGTAAAGGTAGGGTGCAAGCGGCGAAGCGGCTTGGGATTTGGGATAAGAAATTTAAAAGCTTGGTTTGCGCTGCGGATGTCGCTCGCAATCTGCGTGGCGCTGCAATCGGCAAGGAGATCGAGAGGCTGCAAGAAGCGGAGATTAGGGCGTTTGTGGCGGCTTTAAAAGCGTAAATTTAGAGAGATTTCTGTAAAATCGCCGTTTTATTTAGGAGCTAGTTTTATGAAAAAATTCTATCGTCGCGACGAAATTTACGCGTTTTGCAAGAATGCTGCGTCTTTGCAAAAGCGCGCTTTTTGCTTTGATCGCAGGCAAAATCTCGTGATTTTTACTGCGCGAAATTTTATCTTTTGCGACGAGCGAAATTTAAATTTTTACGGCGTAAGATTTCATAGCAAAAAGCTTAGCTCGGTAGGATTTCACGACGCAGAATTTTACCTATTAAAATTCCATCCGTCGTGCCGCCACACGGAGAAAATCCACGAGGCGAAGTTTTATGGATCGAGCGAATTTCGCAGATCACATCGCTGCGGCGAGAAATTATACGAGCCGTGCAGCAACGAGACGGAATTTCACGGCTCGCATTGCAGCGAGATGAAATTTTGTGGATTAGGACATCTTGGCACAAAATCTCACAGCCTGCGTCATATTAAACGTATTAAAGCAAAATTTAACGAGCCTTATCGCGTGTCCTGTGCTATGGGAGCAGTTCTCGCGCCGCACCTTAGAAAGACGCAAGAGCCGTATTGCTGTGAGAAAAAATCTGGCGTCCTGCAGCATCGCAAAATCATGGACCTAAATTTTATTTCACAGAATTTCAAAATACGGAATTTTGCCCATTCAAATTTACAAGGCTTTACCGCGCAAAATTCCAAGCCGCGTAATTTGGCTTTGCAAAATTCTAAATCTCAAAATCTCGCTTTGCGGAATTTTAAATCGCAAAATTATGATCGTTCAAAATCGGTGATTTTTGATGTTTAATATCGTGTTAGTATATCCGCAGATCCACACAAACACGGGCTCCATCGGGCGCATGTGCGTCAACGCGGGGTGTCCTTTGCATCTGATCAAGCCGCTCGGATTTATCATCGACGATAAGCATCTGCGCCGCGCGGGGCTTGATTATTGGGCAAATTTAGATCTTAAAATTTGGGAAAATTGGGACGAGTTTATGGCGGCGAACGAGAAATTTAAGCAGCGCTTCTTTTTTGCGACGACGAAGACAAACAAGCTCTACTACGAGGCGAAATTTCAGCCGGGCGATTTTTTGATTTTCGGCTCTGAAGGACACGGGTTGCCGCTTGAGATCATGCGCACAAACCGCGAAAACTGCATCACGATCCCGATGAGCGGGGCGGGGCGCAGTTTAAATTTAGCCACCAGCGTGGGTATCGTAACCTACGAAGCGATCCGCCAAAACATCGATAAATTCGATTTTAGGAGCGCGGTTTGCGAGTTTTAGCGCTACTTTTTACGATGTTTTTCTGCGGCGCGAGTGCGGCGGAGCTGAAGATCGCATCGTTTAACGTGCAAAATTTATTCGACGGCGTAAACGACGGCACGGAGTATGCGGACTTTGAGATCGGGCGTGGAGGCTGGAGCGAGCAAAAATACGAGCGCAAACTGCAAGCGGTAGCGGACGAGATAAGCGCGCTTAATGCCGATATTTTGGGGCTGCAAGAGATCGAAAACGAAGCCGTGCTAAAAGCACTTGCGCAGAAGGCGGGCTATAAATTCTACGCTTTTTCACGCGCGCAGACTGCACCTGCGGGCGTGGCGGTGATGTCGCACATACCGATAAAATTTCAAAAAACCTACCGCCCGACAGAGCTTAAAACTAGAGATATTTTGCGCGCTGATTTTGCGCTTGGCGGCGCTGATTTTAGCTTTTATGTCGTGCATATGCTCTCTGCACGCAATCCGCTAAGCGAGCGCAAGCACAATTTCGCCTTTTTACGCGAGGTTTTGCAAGGGCACCAACGCGCTATCGTAGCGGGAGATTTTAATACGAATTTTGGGCGAAATTCTTTACTAAACGAGCTTATCGAGCGCGATGGATTTAGTGATTTATGGGCGCTACATCCTTGCTCACAGTTAAAGCATTTTAGCTCTTGTGAGTCTCACGAAAGCGGCGCGGTGCTCGATCATATCTTGCTTAGCGACGATTTTTTTAGTAGCGAGCCGGGATATAAAAAGGACAGCTTCGCGGTTGCTAAATTCTCTACCACTTCCGATCATTTCCCGATTAGCTTCATTCTGACGGACGAAGGCGCTTTAAAATCTATGCCGAAAAAGCAAGAATTTTTAGCTAAAAATACCGCTAGCTCCGCAAAGGCCGTCACGATAGAGGGGCTTTACGGGCGCATTATAAGCGAGCCTGTGCTGATAAAAGGCGCAGTCGTGAGCTTTACAAACCGCCACGGCTTTGCGATCTCCCAAGATGGAAGCGGAGTTTTTGTCTATGGCGGCAGCGGGCTACAGCTAGGCGATAAACTCGATCTGCTAGTAAAAAAGACGAAATTTTATAAGCAAAGCTTTGAGATCGACGATTTTGAGATCGTAGCTAGAAGCGGCAACGTAGGCTCTATCGCGCCATACGTTTTGCCTAGCGTATCAGTGCGGCAGCTGCGCGCAGGAGATGTGATAAGCACGATCAAAGGCGACGTTGAAGACGGCATAATTGATCTAAAAAGCGCGGGCGAGTTTATAATTTTTCGCAAAAGCGCTCCTGTGCAAAACGGCAAAAATTTAGAATTTAAAAATGCCTATTTTACGATTTATAAAGGGCAAAAGGAATTTATAGTAGAATGATACACGCCGTTATAACCGCACTTTTCGTGCTTTTTATGATATTTATGATCGTAGGATTTAACCGCGAAATGATGGAGAAAAACGAAAAACGAAATCAACGAAAAAAGGATAAAGATGGAACTACTCATTGAGATTGGGGTCGAGGAGCTGCCTGCGATCCCGTTTTTAAAAGAGCGTGCGAATATCGCGCCAAAATGGCGCGCAGTGCTTGAGGCTAACCGCATAAATAGCGACTTTCGCTTCGAATTTAGCCCGCGTAGATTCGTGCTATTTCACGAGGATTTTCCGCAACGCGGTGATGATGCGCAGATCGTAAGCACGGGCGCGCCAAAATCCGTCGCGCTCAAAGACGGCGCGTGGAGCCCTGCGGCGCTAAGTTTTGCTAAAAAATGCGGCATAAGCGAAAGCGAGCTGGAATTTCGGCAGGTGGGCGGCAAAGAGGTGCTTTACCACGCTGCGGTGCAAAAGGGGCGTGATAGTCGTGAAATCCTAGGCGAAATGATAGAGGAGTTTTTACGATCGCTAAATTTTGGACGCGCGATGCGCTGGGGTAGCGGCAAGTTTGAGTTTATCCGTCCGATAAGAAGCATAGCCTGCGTTTTGGGCGGAGAAAACGTAGATTTTGAAATTTATGGCGTACGAAGTGCAGCTGCATTTTTTCCGCACCGAAAATTTGGCTACGAAGCGATTAAATTTAAAGACGCCGCAGATTATTTTGCACTGCTGGAGCGTAACGGTGTAATTTTAAGCGAGCAAAAAAGAAAAGATAAAATTCTAAGCGAGTTTGCAAAGCTCGAGAAAAAGCATGGCTTTAAGATTGAGGTCGATCCTGCGTTGCTAGATGAAGTAACGGCGATCACCGAGTATCCGACGGCGCTGCTAGGCAGCTTTGAGCGAGATTTTTTAAGCGTGCCAAAAGAGGTAATCATCACTTCGATGAAGGAGAATCAGCGCTATTTTCCCGTTTTCGAGGGTAAAAACTTAAGCAATCACTTCGTTGTCGTTAGTAATGCGATTACCGATGATGACGAGCTTGTAGTACGCGGCAATGAAAAAGTTTTACGCGCGCGCCTAAGCGATGCTATGTTTTTTTGGAAAAGCGATTTGCAAGCGGAATTTAGCCCTGAAAAACTTAAGCAAATTTCCTATATGCAAGCCCTTGGCTCAGTTTATGATAAGCAAGTGCGCGAGCTAGCGGTAGCAAGGGCACTGAGCGCGGATTATGCTACGCAGATTGAGGCGGATATCGGCAAAAAGGATTTTGCGCAGGACATAGAAAATGCCGTAATGTTTAGTAAAGCAGACCTTAGCAGCACGATGGTTGGCGAATTTAGCGAGCTTCAAGGCATTATGGGTAGTTACTATGCCGCACATGCTGGACTGGCAGATCATGTATGCCGCGCGATACGCGAGCAATATCTGCCTAGCGGCGAGGATAGCGAGCTGCCAAGCGGTGTATTTAGTAGCGTAATCGCTGTGGCGATGAAATTTGAAACGCTCCTGGGGCTTTTTAGTATCAATAAAGTTCCAAGCGGCAATAAAGATCCGTATGCGCTTCGCCGCGCAGCTACTGGGCTAATTAAAATTTTACTAAATCAAGGATTGAGCTTTGATGCGAATGCGCTGGCGCAGAAGCTAGCGCCAAATTATAAGAAATTTGACATTTCTAAGCTGCTGGATTTTATAAAAGATAGATTATATGGAATTTTTGACGAGATAAATCCGTCCGTGATCAAGGCGTGCATCGCAAGCAGCGAAAACGACCTATTGCTACTAAGCAAGGCCATAAAGGCGCTGGGCGAGATCGCAGCAGCAGCGGATTTCGGGGAAAATTTTGCGACTTTTAAGCGCCTAGCCAATATCATCAAGGACGAAAAAATCGGCGCGGTGGACGAAAACCTATTCGAACACGACGCTGAGCGTGCGCTAAATACGGCGTTTAGGGCAATTAAGCTCAACGAAAACGACTTGAGTGGGTATCTGCGCTCACTATTTGGGCTTAAAGGCGTGATTGATGATTTTTTTGATAACGTAATGATAAACGTCCAGGATGCAGCGATACGCGCAAATCGTATCGCAAATATCGGACAAATTTATCGCGCGTTTTTGCAGTTTGCCGATATCAAAGAGATAGGATTTTAATTTCACTTAGAACTCATTTGCCCAAGGTTGCACGAATCTTGGGCAGAATTTTACCGCGTAAAGGAGCGTAAATGCTAATAATCAACGCAAAATTACCAACTAAAAATCTAAAAATCACAAAATCTCTCTCGCAGCTGATTCAGGGCTTTCTTTATCGCTATTTGCCGGCTTCAGAGCACGTAGGATACAGGCACGAATCAAGCGGTAAAATTTTTAAACGCACGGTGTTTGATTTTATCTTGCGAGGAGAGGACTTGCGCGTGCGATTTGCTTCATGCGAGCCGGAGTTTGAACGTAAAATCGCACTAGCAGTGCTAAAAGACGGGCTAAGCTTGGGTGAAATTCTATTTACGCAAACTACCGTTGAAGCGAAAAATCATAAAATTTGCGAGAACGAATCTATTGTGCAAGGCTACGTGGCGTGCGCAGTAAGCGGGCTTTTGGGGCATAAGGTTTATTTGCAGCCGCAAGATAGTAGGCATTTAGAGATGATGAAGACGAATATTTTACAGCGATTTGAAACGATTATGGGGCAAAAATATGATGGCGAAATGGAATTAAATTTATTGTGGCAAAAGCCGGGCGAGTCTGTGAAATTCTATTATGGCAACAATCGCGAGCCGGTATATGCGTGGCAAGCAAGATGGAAAATTGTAGCTAGGGCTGAACTAATAAATTTGATCCTTGGCACGGGCGCTGGAAGTGGGTGCATGAACTACGGAGTAGGGGTTTTGGAGGTTGTAAAGCAAGACTGCATTAAAGCACAAATTTCAAATCCTAAAAAGGATGATTGCTTGCTTTAAAACAGATTGTATAATAAAAATTTAAAAAAGGCAAATTATTTCATTAAAACACAATAACTATTGACAATATAATTAAAATTAGTTATAATTCAGGTATGTTTTAGAAAGGATAAATTTTGGGCGATATAGTTAAAATTTTTTCTAGTATCGGCGAAATTTACGACAAACAAAAAACTAAAATTAACAACAAGAGCTATGAATACGATGCTATTAAAATTTATCTTTGTGATATTAAAAGTAAAGAAATATCGGTAAATAATAATATTTCAAGAGACGATTTAATAGTTTGTAGATTTGGCATAGGCGCGAATTCTGGCAATTTGTTCCCTAATGTCCAATTCATTAGCAAAGCCGTAAAAGACGATACTCCTAAATTTATAAAAGGAATTTTAAAAGCCGTAAAAAATATGCTCTCTTGCTTCAATCCTGACGATATCAAAAATGATAAAATATTAACGGATTTATCTAGCTTAAACGAGAGCTTTTTTGATGATATTTTAAGTGAAATTACAACTCTACAAGAAGATCCTAAGAAAAAGGGCATGAAAGTAGCTACTTTTTTTGCATTATCTTGGGAGGGTAGACCGATTTCAGCGTATTTCAAAAATATTTTTACGAGTCATTTAAGCGATAGCGATAATGGTAAAACTGCCAAAATTTATGGTTATGATATGCTTACAAATAGTATGGGTATCGGCGGAGATGCGAATTTGGCGTTTTGTTCCGTAAATGAGCTACCGACTGCTTTACAAGACATTAAAGTTAGATTACTACCTCTAAATGGCGCTAATGCAAATTTGGTTAAAAACGGTTTTATGGCAATTGATAAGGAATTATCTTTTAATTTTTACGGGGATAAAATGGCGGTCTTACCAACGTTAATGGTAAATGATACAAATTTATTAGAAAAAATAGTGGAAATTTTAAAAGATCCGAGCGAAAAGAAAAAAGATCTGCAAGGCATACAAAATATCGAAGAAAGTATTAATTACGAGTTGGAATTCGTAGCTAAAGCACAAGCAAATATGCCCGTACTAAATACAATTTTATTTTATAAAAAAAGCAATGCTGCGGTTAATGTATTATTGCAAATAGATGATGTATTGCCGTCTTATATTTCTAAAATTTCCGATTTAATGGGTAGATATAACATTAGGGCGATTAGGCGAAAAGATAGTAAAGATCAACAAGATGATACTATTTACATGCAAAATTTATTTCTTAAAAATATCGACATTATGAATTTTTTATTATCGCAAAACAGGATGAATTTGGACGATATGATGGAAAAATATGCTGCTTTGATTTATAAAGGCAATATTAACTCTAGTTATGCGTCAAAAATAGAATGGGGATTTTATTTTAATCTCGTTAAGACATATCAAAATAGAAGTATAGAAAGTATCGAAAAATATCAAAATTTCTTTAATGCAATAGGTGCTTTAAATGAAAAAATATCATTTGCAAGGGAGGTTAATTTGCAAGGCTTAAGTGATAAAAAAGAGTTAATAAACTCGATTTTGAAAAATAGCGAATTTCTAAAAGATAATGAAGTATTGCAGAGTGCATATTTGCTAGGAATGATGTCTGCAGGGTTGATAAATCGCCAATTTGCTATTAGCAAAAATAGTTCATTCGAAAAATGGCTGAATAATGCCGGAGTAATTACGAAAGAGCTTTTAGAACGGATTTGGACCAAGTGCGATGAAACTAACAAAAAACTCTCCAATGTATCGCGAGGAAAAAGAAGTGCTAATATAGAAATCATGCGCAATATTTTGATTGAAATTTTACCAAGTGCGTTTTTATCTCAAAAGCGGGTTAAGAGCGCTTATGTAACGCTAGCTTTTGCTATGGGCGGAAGTGATTTTACGAAATATATTAAAGATAACACTCAAGGAGACGAGTAATGAAAAAGAAGGAAATTCTATTTCTTTGGGACGGCGAAAATTTTAATCCAAACGGCGATATGCTAAGAGATAACGCTCCTAGGATAGACGATGAGACGGGTATAGCAGAAGTTACTGATGTACGTATAAAGCGAACAATTAGAGATGAAATTATGAAAAAAGACGAAAGTACGATTTTCATTAAAGAGTATAAAAGAGATGAAAATATCTTAGATTGCAAAAGCGCAATACGTGAAGTAATTAACGTTAAGCAAGAAAAAATCGAGATTGAAAAAGAAATTTTATCTAAATTTATCGATATTCGCGCATTTGGTGGAGTTTTGCCAATATCGGATAAAGACGAGATGAAAAAAGAAGGTATAAAAACGGCAGGAATTCAATTTGTTGGACCCATTCAGTTTAGAATGAGCAGATCGCTTCATAGAGTTGCGGTAGAGCATATAAAAGGCACCGGCGCGTTTGCAAGCGGTAGTGATAAGGCGAATAAAACGTTTAGGGAAGAAGATTTTTTAAATTATGCAATCTTTGCAACTTACGGAATAGTGGATAATCATAGTGCAAAGATTACAAATTTAAGTGAAGATGATGTGAAAGTGATTTTAAGCGCGCTCTGGAACGGAACTAAAAATTTAATTACTCGCACGAAAATGGGTCAAATGCCTAGGTTTATGCTAGTAATTACATATAAAAATGATACTTTCGCTGGAGATTTAAATAACTGTGTGGCTATAAATAGTAGCAAAGAAGACATAGAGATAAGAAGTATAAATGATTTTACGATTGATTTTTCTAGATTAAAAGCTAAACTTACCAGATACGCGCAAGAGATCGAAAAAATAGAGTATATGAGCGATTTTGACTTCGAGCAAAATAACAGATCACAATTTGATAGTAATTGGATAAAAATAGGATTTTAAATGGATATAATAGCTTTTGAGCTATCGGGAGATTACGCGCATTTTTCTCATCCGGCTACTATCTACTCGTCTCTTACATACCCGGTGCCACCAAAGACTGCCGTCATGGGGCTTTTGGGAGCGATTATAGGTGAAATGAATTATTTTAAACTTAACGATATAGGTTATAGCGTTATTTTAAGTTCGCAATTTCGCAAAAAAACCATGATTTTTAACGGTATAAAATTTGCTCTATCGTCAAGTATGCATATCGAACAAGGCTATCAAGATTCTAGTGAGAAAAAGCAGTTTTATAAAGAGCTAATAAAAGATCCTAGATATGTCGTATTCGTTGATTTAAGTGCTTTAAACGCTTCTTATAAAGAAAATATAATCGACAGCTTAAAAGCTCATAGATGCTCCTTTACGCCATATTTAGGTATAAATTTTTGTATAGCGGATTTTAAATATATTGAGATAAAAAATTGTGAATTGGTGCATGAAAAAGAAAGTTTTATAGATACGTTCGTTTTGATGGACGATTTTATATTTGATGCACAAAGCTTTGATATCAGACTTACTACGGCTCGAATGGCTTGCGGATGCGAGGAGGGTAGAATTTTTAAGGATTTTAAAGATTTCGTTATCAAGCTAAGCGGCAATAGTCAAATCAAAGCAAAGAATAGAGGAAATATTTATCAAATAAATGACTACAAGGTCTACTTTGCAAAGTGAGCCGCTATCGCATCCTAATAAGCCGCTAAGAAAGCATATAATAAATATGCTTGCCGAATCGGATAGTAGGCTTTTACAATGCATTAAAATTTATCACGATATAGCTAAGCTAAAAACTAATTTTCAAATTTATATCAAAAATCCTACTGAAAAAATTGTAGATAAAAATCATGCTTTATTATCCTCTTACATATTTTTACTAAATTCAGAATTTAATGAGCTAGATACGGCTTTTGGATTTTTATCCATCGTATCACACCATGGAAATGTAGAAAATTTTTGTGAGCTTACAACGCAAAATAAAAATTTCGGCAAATATTTTGAGAGCTCGAAAGAGCTAGACTTTTGGGACGAAGTCTTAGATAAGGCTTTAGGTTTAGAAATTTGCAAAGATATTAAAAGCGATAAAAATGAGCTTTTAATTAAAGCTAAACATTTAAGAGAATACTTCAAATTTGCGAAAAAGAAGTTTGATTACGATGACTTTTTAAATTTCAAAGACATATTTTCGTCACTTATTTATAGCGATAAATATGAAGCTATTTTTAATCAAAGAATTCCTGCTTCTAAACCGGCTAATCCTAATACGATCGAAAAATATATCAAAGCCCTGGAAAATCGTAAGCCAAACGCAAAAAGAAGCGAGTTTAGAAAATTCGTTTTAAATAATTTCGATGTAAATCATAATCTTTTTACTTTAACTGCGCCTACGGGCTACGGCAAGACTTTGACTGCGCTAAATTTTGCCGCTAAATTTAATAAAGAACGTATTATTTACGTGCTGCCGTTTACGGCTATCATAGATCAAGTTTATGATGAGATAAAAGAGATTTTCAAAGACGATAAAAATATATTAATTCATAAAATTCATCACAAAACTACGATAGATGAAAGCACTCCGCAAGATCGCTATTCTAAAGTTAAATTTTTGATGGATTCCTTTAGCGGAGATATTAACGTAACTACGCTATATCAATTTATATTTGCACTCTTTGGAAACAAAAATAAAGATAGCGTAAAATTTGACCGATTAAAAAATAGTGTAATAATAATCGATGAGGCGCAGGCGGTACCGTATAAGTTCAGGGCGGATTTTATGAAACTTTGCGAGATGATGGCGGAGAAATTTGGCTGTATTTTTATCTTTATGTCCGCCACGATGCCTATTGTTGATACGACTAAATTTAAAGAAATTTCAAATTTAGATTATTTCAAAGACCAAAATAGATACGTTTTAAAGTGGTTTGATGGCAATGAGAGTGCTTTAAAAGATAAGATTAAACAATCGACAAAAGGCAAAAATACACTAGTCGTCGTAAATACCATTAAAAAAGCGCAAGAGCTATTTTTGGAATTTTACGATGAATTTAAAGTTTTTTGCCTAAACGGATATATGTGCGACGATCACAAACGAAAAAATATCGAAAATATAAAAGATGCAATTGCAAAAAATAAAAGTGGGCACGGTGATCCAATCTTGCTAATTTCTACACAGTCTATCGAAGCTGGCGTGGATTTGGATTTTGATGTCGGATTTAGAGAGATAGCGCCCATTAGCTCGATTATCCAAACTGCCGGTCGCATAAATAGAAATTTCGCAGCCCTGGGAGAATTATACGTATTTAACGATATTTGCGACTATTCCGATCTCATTTACGGTGATTTAAAACGTATTAGCGATACTATTTTGGTAAAAATTCTAAAGCAAAGAGATATCATCGAAAGCGAAATTTTAGATATTTCCACTAGGTATTTCAGCGCCATAAAGCAAAGCCTAGAGAGCTTATTTTTGGCGGAACAGATGCGAGAGCTCGGATTTTACGATATAAACGAAAAGATTAGCGAGGCGATGGATGATAGGCTTAAAATTTTAGTAATAATTGAGACAAAAGAAGATTATATTAAAGAATTTAAAAATGAAATTTTTGAAATCAATAGGCTTGATATGGACAAATTTAATAAGAAAGATATATTTACGAATACTATTAAGAAAATTAATAGATTTGGTGTAAATATCACAGAATTTGATGCAAAGCGTTTAAATATAAAGCGTATTGATGGGCTAAAAGATGTCTATTATTTACCATTCGGCGATACTTCATACAATAATAATTTCGGGATTAAAAAGGATACCGCCTTAAATCTCAAGAATGAGTTTTTCGACTAATGTTTTGCAAAGACCAAATTACCGGCACGCTTGTGAATTATTACATCACCTGCAAGCGCGAGGCATGGCTTTACGCACACAATATTCACGCCAATCAGGAAGATGTAAACATGCTGATGGGCAAGGCACTAGCGGATATCAAAGAGAACTGCTTGCAGGAATTCGCATTTTCAAATTTGAAATTCGACAAGCTTTCCAAGCAGCGCGGACATTATCTTATTACCGAATATAAAAAGAGCCTAAAAAATCCAGAAGCAGGCAAGATGCAGCTACTTTTTTATATCTATCTTTTAAAAACAGGCTTAAATTTAAAAGAGGTGAAAGGCAAATTAATTAGCGGCAAAACCGTCATAGCCATTGAGGATAACGCCGAAAATTTCACTAAAATCGAAACAATTCTAAACAGCATCGCCGCCCTTGTAAACGAGCCAAAGCCGCCTAAATTTAGCCCGCAAAAGATTTGCGAGAGTTGCGCTTGTCGTGATTATTGCATTTAGGAGATAGAATGTACGCTATTTTATTTTACGATATTTCAAGCAGCGACGAAAAGGAGAAAAATAACGCTGCGCGCGTCCGAAAGGCGGTCGAGAAGTTTCTGCCTCGCGTGCAATTCAGCGTTTTCGAGGGTGAAATCAGAGCGAGCGATCTTAAAAAATTAATGGCGATTTTGCAAAAAGAATGCGCCAGCAAGCTTGATTCGGTAGTAATTTATACTTTTAATTCGCTAAAATATTCACAGCGCCTCGTCATCGGACGCGATAAAAACGAAGCAATATTCAGCTAAAATTTAAGGATAAAGTATGCAAAAATCGGATCGCACGCATTTTATTTTAAGCCCAGGCCGATTGCGCCGCAAAGATAATAATCTATACTTCGATAAATTTAACGACGAGGGAGGAATTCTAACTAGTAAAATTTTGCCGATTAACGCAATTGATGAAATTTATATTTTGGCGCGGGTAGAGCTTGATACCTATGCTATGGCATTTTTGGCTGATAATAACATTTTGCTGCATATTTTTAGCGCCTATCAGAGCTTCCGCGGCAGTTTTTTCCCAAACACTTCAAATTCTGTAAATAAAAGCGGCTTTGTGCTTTTGGCGCAGCTGCGGGCTTTTGACGATCTTTCTAAGCGCCTTTTTATCGCTCGCGAGATTACTCGCGCTCGCATCTTAAATGCAGCCATTAATTGCAAGGCTTACGGCGTCTCGCTCGATACTGCGCCGCATCTGGATGCTCTAGCGCGCGCCTGCGACATAGCAGCGGTAATGGCGGTGGAAGGCGGCTTTGCCAAGCAGTATTTCGCGGCCTGGAACGAAATCATCGAGGATCAGCGCAGTTTTAAATTTACGACGCGCTCCAAACGCCCGCCGGCAGATAAAATTAATGCCCTCATTAGCTATGTAAATACGCGCATTTATAACATCTGCCTCAGCGAAATTTACAAAACCGAGCTTGATCCGCGCATCGGCTTTTTGCACGAGCCAAACTACCGTGCGCTAAGTCTGCATCTTGATCTTGCAGAGATTTTTAAGCCTATTTTAGGAGATAGATTAATTTTTGGAATGTTAAATAAACGCGAGATTACGGCAAAAGATTTTGAAACGGATGCGGGGCGTATTCGATTCGGTAAAGAAGCGGTGCAAAAAATCGAGCTAAAAATGATTGAGAAACTAGCATCTTGCGCGAACGTAGCGGGACAGAGCTTAACCTGGCGTCAAATTATCCGTCGCGAGGCAAATCAGATTAAAAAATACGTCTGTGAAGGTGTGCCTTACGAGGGGTTGGTATGGCGGTAGGTTGGGGTTTTAAGCTCATTCGTGCTTTTGAAATTTTGACTAGAATCACTTGTGCCTATAGATTGCGTCCTCTTAAGATGTATGTGCTTTTGAAATAAATTTGATCTGAAGCACGGAACGGCGAACGAATTGGCTTTAAAAATGTATATGCTTTTGAAATTTTAGCTTTTTGTTATGCGCATTTCGATTTTTGAATATCTTTATATTTAGATTTTAACATTTGCACTCACGATACA